>NZ_LUTP01000016.1 GCF_002111585.1 Lonsdalea iberica | reverse complement strand
TTACGCCATTTGGTCAGGCGTTATCGACGCGCGTCCATCAAGGTCTTCCAGAGGTGTCATCCCACTCAGCCAAGGTGTTTAAAAATCAACCGCATGCACCTTAAGCGATATTCGTCTGCACTAAAAAAGCGCCGCCCCTCTTTACCATCCCGTCCACATCGTGTTTATTGCTTATCCGGATCATTATCCGCAGACAATACATGCCGGCTCTTCGGCGAGGAAAAACCACAGATTTTCCGAGGGCACTATGACGATCACGCGTTACCCCCATCTCGCGCACTGGGGCGCATTTACGGCCGTAGTGGAAGACGGCAGGCTGATTGGCTGCGAGCCGTTTGCCGCCGACCCCGATCCATCGCCGATGCTCGACAGCATTGTGCCGCTGGTCTACTCGCCGCAACGCATCCGTAAACCCGCCGTCCGCCGTTCCTGGCTGGCTAAACGGGAAAACAGCGACACCTCGCTGCGCGGCAAAGAGCCGTTTGTGGAGGTGGACTGGGACGTCGCGCTGGATCTGGTGGCCGAAGAAAACCGGCGCGTGCGCGACCGCTACGGCGCAGAGGGTCTGTTCGCCGGCTCCTACGGCTGGTCCTCCGCCGGACGCTATCACCACGCGCGCTCGCAGGTGCGCCGCTTCTACTTCAGCGGCGGCGGCGCGGTCGATCAGGCGGGTAACTATAGCTGGGGCGCGGCGCAGTTCTTCCTGCCTTACGTCATCGGCACTTTCCATCCGCTCACCGGTAAAGTCACCGAATGGCGCAGCGTGGCGGATCATTGCCAGCTGTTCATTGCCTTTGGCGGCCTGGCGCTGAAAAATGCGCAGGTAGCCTCCGGCGGCGCAGGTCAGCATACGCTGAAAGTCGCGCTAGAGACGCTCAAGGCACGAGGGATTCCGGTCATTAACATCAGTCCGATGCGCGACGACTGCCCGGCGTTCGTCGACGCGGAATGGATACCGATTCGCCCCAACACCGACGTGGCGCTGATGCTGGCGCTGGGCTTTGAGATCCGCCGTCTCGGGGCCGATGATCGCGCGTTTCTCGAACGCTACTGCGTGGGCTACGAGGCGCTGAGCGACTATCTCGACGGCCATACCGACAGCACGCCGAAAACGCCTGAGTGGGCCAGCGCCATCACCGGTATACCGGCCGAGCGGATCGCGCGGCTTGCTCAACAACTCATCGGCGTGCGCAGCTTTATCACCTGTTCCTACTCCGTACAGCGCGCGCATCGCGGCGAGCAGCCCTACTGGATGATGATCGCCCTGTCCGCCATGTTGGGTCAGGTCGGTTTGCCCGGCGGCGGCTTCTCGTTCGGACACGGCTCGATGAACAGCGTCGGCAACGAACGGATCGCCACCCCCGCCCCGGCCTCGCCCTCCGTACCGAATCGCGGCAGCATCATCCCCGTCGCGCGCATCGCCGACATGCTGTTGCAGCCCGGTCAGCCCTACACGTTCCAGGGCCAGACGCACACCTACCCGGATATCCATCTGATCCACTGGGCGGGCGGCAACCCATTTCATCACCACCAACAGCTCAACCGGCTGGTGGAAGGCTGGCGCAAACCGGATACCGTGGTCGTGCAAGATATTGTCTGGACGCCCGCCGCCCGCATGGCCGATATCGTGCTGCCGGTCACCACCACGCTGGAACGCAACGATATCGGCGGCTCCTCGCGGGATCGCTACATTTTCGCCATGCATCAGGCCATCGCGCCCCAGCATCACGCGCGTAACGACGTCGATATCTTCAGCGAGCTGGCGGAACGGCTGGGCTACGGAGACGACTTCACGCAGGGCCGCAGCGAGCGCGACTGGCTGGCGATGATGTACCAGCAGTGCCGCGAACGTCAGGGCGACACCGGGCAGACATGGCCGGACTTCGAGGCATTCTGGCGTCAGGGTTACGTCGAAATTCCAATGGACGATAAGCCGTTCGTCTTCTTCGAAGCGTTCCGCGACAACCCGGAGCAGCACGCGCTGAAGACCCCCAGCGGTAAAATCGAGCTGTTCAGCGAAACGCTGGCCGGCTACCGCTACGATGACTTCGGTCCGCATCCCGAGTGGCGTCCGCCGGTCGAGTGGCTGGGCGCCGATATAGCGCAACAATGGCCGCTTCACTTTATCTCTATCCAGCCTTCGGACCGGCTGCATAGCCAGCTCGGCAGCACGCCTCAGGTCGCCGCCAACATGACGGCCGGGCGCGAGACGCTCTATATGCACCCGCAGGATGCGGCCGCGCGCAATATCGCCGACGGCATGCAGGTCGAGGTCTATAACACGCGCGGACGCATTTACGGCGGGGTCAAAATCACCGACGGGGTCACGCCGGGCGTGGTGATTATGTCCACCGGCGCGTGGTTCGATCCGGGCTGGGAGCAGAAAGAGTGGGACAAGGTGGAGAAATCCGGCAACGCTAACGTGCTGACGCTGGATATCGGCACTTCTTCCCTCACCCAAGGCCCCAATGCCATGAGCTGTTTGGTCGAAGTGGTCGCCGCACCGGAAAATGCGGCGGTCTGACGTCTCCACTACCGGCCCTCGCAACGAGGGCCGATGCTTTTTGCCACGTCTTGGTCTTCCTCTCTCAATTTAGGGTATCGAAAGGTTCCCTCATCGGATTCGGCTCCGTATGCTGTTTAGCCACCGGCGAACACCATGACCGGTCATAAAACCAACAGAGTAGGTATGCGTTCGACAGGAGATAGGGATGACATCAGGAAAATGGCGGTTGGCATTAAGCTTATCAGGGCTCCTCACCGCAGGGCCGGCCTCAGCGGTCTCCATTCCGGCCGTGGAGGCAAAGCAAGGCATGGTGGTGAGTTCTCAGCACCTGGCTTCACAGGTCGGCGTTGATATTCTGAAAAAGGGGGGGAATGCAGTGGATGCGGCGGTCGCCGTCGGCTACGCCCAGGCGGTGGTGAACGCCTGTTGCGGCAATATCGGCGGCGGCGGTTTTATGACCCTGCATCTGGCGAACGGCAAAGATACCTTCATCAACTTCCGCGAAACCGCGCCAGCGGCGGCGAAAGCCGATATGTATCTGGACGCGGAAGGCAAAGTGAAGCCCGGCGCCAGCCTGTATGGCTATCTGGCGGTCGGCGTGCCCGGCACCGTGATGGGGCTGGAAACCGCGCGTGAAAAATATGGGACGATGAGCCGTCAGCAGCTGCTGGCGCCAGCCATCAAACTGGCTCGCGACGGGTTTATCCTCAACCGCGGCGATACCGATATCATGAACACGACCGTGAAACGTTTCCGACAAGATCCTGAAGCGGCCCGCCTCTTCCTGCGGCCGGACGGTTCTCCGATGCAGCCGGGTGATCGGCTGGTGCAAAAAGATCTGGCCCGCACCCTGCAAAGCATCGCCGATCGCGGTCCCGACGCTTTCTATAAGGGAGCGCTACCGCGCACAATTGAAGCGGCAGCAAAACAAGGCGGCGGTATCATCACCGCGGCGGACTTCGCCCGCTATACGGTCACGGAGACCGCGCCGATTAGCTGCACCTATCGGGGCTATAAATTTATCTCTTCCCCGCCGCCCAGCTCCGGCGGCGTGACGCTGTGCGAAACGCTGAACGTTCTGGAAGGCTATGATCTCAAAAGCATGGGCGTCAACTCCGCACAGGCGATCCACACATTGACTGAGGCGCTGCGCCACGCCTACAAAGATCGCAACACCTACCTGGGCGATCCGGCATTTGTACGCAACCCTATCGATCATCTGCTGAGCGAAACCCACGCCGCGGAGATTCGCAGCCAGATCGACCCGGAAAGGGCCACCCCGTCGACGCAGGTTACGCCCGGCGCTGAACCGCGTGAGAAGCCGGAAACCACCCATTATTCCATCGTCGACAATCAGGGAAATGCGGTATCAACCACCTATACCGTCAACGGGCGTTTTGGCGCAGTCGTCATTGCGCCCGGCACCGGCTTCTTCCTGAACGATGAAATGGATGACTTCACCGCCAAAGTCGGCGAAAAGAACCTCTACGGTTTGGTTCAGGGGGAGCGGAACGCCATCGCGCCGGGCAAACGGCCGCTGTCATCCATGAGCCCGTCGCTGGTCACCAAGGACGGCAAGATTTTCCTGGTGCTAGGATCGCCCGGCGGCTCGCGTATTATCAGCATCACGCTGCAAACGGCATTGAATATTATCGACTTCGGGATGACGCCGCAGGAAGCGGTAGATGCGCCGCGCATCCATCATCAGTGGCTGCCGGACGAGGTTTATTATGAACGCCGCGGCTTGTCCGCCGATACGCTGAAGCTGCTGGCGGAACGCGGGTATAAGATGGTCGAACAAACGCCCTGGGGCGCCGCCGAGCTGATTATGGTCGGTCTGCCCGGTATTCAAGGCGTGGAGCCCGCCAATTCAGGCAATGACTCCGCCGTGTCCGATAAAGTCCGCGAAGGGTATCTGTATGGCGCCAATGACTCCCGGCGTCCTGCGGGCTCAGCTGTAGGGTACTAAAAGAAAACGAACGACACGCACGATGCGCAGAGGCCGCCCCCCTTCCTGAAGACGGCCTCTGCGCAGATAACGCTGAGGGGTAATTACTGCAGTAAAACGCCTTGAATCAGGCTGGCTTTCACCACATGCACTTCCGCAATATCAAGCGCCTCCATGAAGCCTTCAACCAGCAACAGGTTTGTCACGTCCGTGGCTTTGTATTTGCCCTGTAACTGCGAATCATCCATATGGCTTTTTTTGCCGATGATGTTCTTCAACTCCTCCAGACGATAGCTGTTGCGCCCCGTGCCGAGCTGGCCGGAAATGGAATAGCTGTGCACGCCGCCGATGCCGATGACCAGTTTGCGCGCCGCGGCGAGACGGATCTCGGGCCGGACGTGTGTCGTCGCGTAGAAACGAACAAAACGCAAGATCATCGGCAGCTGATCGCCGATTGGGTTAGGTGAGGAGACCGCCCGCAAATCCTTGTTCTGGAAAACATCAATCACCATGTCCTTCAGGCTGACCGCCGCCAGCTTACCCAGATAGACGACCGGCTTTAGGTGCCCGTTGATCGGTTCGAAGCTGGTCATCTGCATGGAGCCGCCGCCGATATCCCACACCAGAATGTCGCTATTGCTCAGCGCGGGTTGATTGAGCGTGGCTTTCGCTGACATAAATCCCAGCAGCGCCTCTTGCTCCTGGCTGAGCACTTTGATCGACAGCCCGGTGTTACGTTCGTAGTCGGCGATCACCTGCTCACCGTTGCTGGCGGAACGAAAAACTTCCGTCGCCACGCCGCTGATGCGGGTCGGGTGCCACTGATTCACCTCATGGAGCAGCGACTGCAACGTCGCCAACCCTTCGTTGGCGATAGCCGGGCTCAGCTCGCCGTTGAGGGAACGCGCCAGATCCGCGTTGTAGCCGACGGGTTGCTCGTGTTGATACAAGACATTGCCGAGTACGCCGTGACAGACATCCACCTCTGCGACCATCGCTTTAGTGGTGCCGGAGCCGATGTCGAAGCCGGCACGGGTTTCAATACAGTCCGAAGCCTGTACATAACCGATACTTAAAAAAAAGCCGGCAAGTGCCAGCAGGCTGCGTGTAGCTTTTATCATGGTAGTCCCTTGATCTCGGCCGTTCCCACGGTCAGAAGTAGCACCTAACGCTACGCAAGCGTTTCAGCCATTCAGAACGGAATCTGGGATGCGGCGCGATGGTTATAATTGTTTTGGATCCCCAACGGGGAGCATGTCAGGTCGCATAACACCCTCATGGTGACGAGCGTGGCGGGCCATCCAACTTGCGTCATTGCGAACACATTGTGTGATGACGTCACCGTGACATACCGTCCCGAAGGCCGCTTGACGGGGAATAACCGTCCTACGGCCCCCGTAAGCGCGCCCATAATGCGATATGGCGGGGGGCGGGTCAAATGTCCGAGCCAAATAGTTTGCAGTATATTTAGC
This sequence comes from Lonsdalea iberica, assembly GCF_002111585.1. Classification (GTDB taxonomy): domain Bacteria; phylum Pseudomonadota; class Gammaproteobacteria; order Enterobacterales; family Enterobacteriaceae; genus Lonsdalea; species Lonsdalea iberica. Next base: position 74,588 of record NZ_LUTP01000016.1, on the reverse strand, counting down.
TAATCTAATGCCTTTCCTTACAATAACTTAACCTTTGTTATGCTATTTTGAAACGCGCTTGGGAGAGCGTCGTGTGGGCCTGCGGTTCCATGGTGTAAGCATAGAGGTAAAGCAGGGTCTCGCCAGTACAGATATTCCCTTCCCAGTTGCGAGCGGAAAACCATCGGCCGTTTTCTGGCGCGGCGTTGCGCTCGATTTGTCTTGTCCAGCGATCACACCTATCATTTTGATCTGGGAAAGTTAACAAGATAATGAATTCCCGCAGTTTCCCCCGGAGCCGCTAATGCCGACAGATACCCGCAACAATTTCCTTTTTCGCAAGCGGCTGGCTCTCTTTCGTGCCGTAGCGCGCTTGGGTTTTTGCCAGACGGGTTTCCACGTCGCCGGTAAGGCCGACCCTGCCGATGCGGTGGGTCCTGGCAGCGTGCCCTACTCCCACAGGTTCGCGCACAAGGACGCTGACATTAAAGAGAAGACGCCGCGTATCTCGCCGCTGAAACGATATTTTCATCATGCGGCACACAGGCCGGATATCCCGGTCAGTCATCGCTACGGTGATGGGATACACCGCCACTGCGGCGACAAGGCCGTGCTGCTCGACGTCGTCATAGCCTGCCGTCTCCCCACACGACAGGAAGCCCGAAGACCGGACAGTTCCCGCTATTTGGCCGAGGCTCAGAGGCTGGAGAAGTGTGGTCAACGACTCCCGCAGGCCTCCATCGCCGCTTGGGGGGAACAAATGCCGCACTGGCGCAGGACTTATCCATGCGCACACGGCCGTCATCCCTTGCTCCTCGGCCGCCTCGACATGCGCCGTATCAACACATTGTCATCCTGCTTTTTTTGGAAAAAGAGACTCTATGAAAAAACACGCCCCTACCCGTCTGGGCTATGCGCTCATGCTAGGTTCCCTCGCCGCTCTCGGCCCGTTGTGCACCGATTTGTATTTGCCCGCGCTGCCGCAGTTAACGAACGAGCTCAACACCTCCAATTCGACCGCTCAGCTTAGCTTGACCGCCGGACTGCTGGGGCTCGGCGGCGGCCAGCTGATTTTTGGGCCGCTCAGCGATGCGCTCGGCCGCATGCGTCCCCTGCTATTTTCTCTGGCGCTGCTCCTGGCCACCTCAATCTGGTGCGCCCTCGCCACCGATATCCATCAGCTGCTGGCGGCACGTCTGTTACAGGGCATTGCCGGGGCCGGCGGCGCCGTATTATCGCGCGCAGTAGCCCGCGATCTGTATGCCGGACATGAACTGACCCGCTTTTTCGCCCTATTGATGTTGGTGAATGGGCTGGCACCGATCTTTGCGCCGGTGTTGGGCGGCGCGCTGATGGGCCTGACCGACTGGCGCGGTATCTTCGTCGCACTGGCGATAGTCGCCATGATCTTGCTGCTCATGTCGGCATTCCGTATGCACGAGACGCTGCCGCAAGATCGCCGCATTCGCGGCGGGCTCGGTGCAATGCTGTCATCGCTCGGCGACCTGCTAAAAGAACGTCAGTTTATGGGAATGTGTCTGGCACAGGGTCTGTCGGGCGCCGGGATGTTCGCCTACATCGGGGCGTCCCCGTTTGTGCTGCAGCAAATCTACGGCCTGAGCCCGCAGATGTTTAGCCTGTGCTTCGCCCTGAACGGTATCGGCCTGATTGTCGCCGGACAGCTATCCGCCCGCTTCAGCCGAAATCATCAGGAAGAGCGCGTTCTTCGCGTGGGGTTGACGATTGCGGTGCTGTCTTCGGCGATACTGCTCACCGCCGGTCTGACGCAGGCATCGCTGGTGTGGATTTTGGTCCCGTTGTTTTTCGCCGTCGCGATGATTGGCGTCATTGGCCCGTGCGCCTCAGCGCTGGCCATGCAAAGTCAGGGGAATCAGGCGGGAAGCGCTTCGGCGCTAATTGGTCTCAGCATGTTCGCGCTGGGCGCATTGAGCGTGCCGCTGACGGGACTGGCGGGCACCAGCGCCACGTCGATGGCGCTGGTGATGTTAGGATGTTACGCGCTGGCCGTGCTGTCCTATGTGCTGCTCGTCGTTAAAACACGCGCGGCCTAAGGCTTTTAACCTGATAGCGCCCTGGTCTCAGGGCGCTGTCGTCTTCCCCGCGCGACTCAGATTGCGCTTTCCGGGAACAAAAAGGGATTGATGCTACTGCGAAAGAAGCCTTCCTCTTCCATTCTGATATCCAAAACCACCGACGCCAGATCGTCCGCTACCGCTTCCACCCGGCAGTCTTTCTCCTGATAGAGCAGCTTGATGTAGGTGCCGCAGTCGCCACAGCTTTCCGTCTGGTTAGCCGTCAGATCGTCCTCCAGCGACCAGTAACTCAGATGTTCCGACTGTTCGCAGTTGCTGCATATTACGCGCGCCATGTGCCATTCCGTTTCACACAGGTTGCAGTGCAGGTAACGCAGACCGCTTTCCGCCCCCATATGCACCACACCGGAGACCGGGATGCCGCCGCACACCGGACAGAACTGGCGATGTTCGCCTTCCTCTGGGAGCACTTGGCCGGGCAGTTGGCTCGCCATCTGCGCCCAGTACAGCGACAGCGCGGCCCACACGAAGGGGGCTTTGTCATTGCTCTCGGCACTAAACGATTGGCTGAACAACGCATCGGCCAACGCCTCCTTCTCCGGCACGGACATCTTTTCCAGATTTTCCAGCGCGCTGAGGATCTGGCCGTTCATCTGCGGCTTCAACTCCTCAATCAGCGCCTGCAGCAACGTTAGCCAGTGCGCATCGCGCCGGAAATGCCCGGCGTCCAACGGCGGCTTTCCGCCCGTTTGCAGGAGGGAGGTGAAATCCATCTTTAGCGGATGATCGTGCTGGACGTGCTGCTGGGCTTCCACCACCTGAGCGGCAAACGTCAGGTAGTCGCCCAGCGGGTGATCATCTGCCAGTTGACGCAGCCGTTCGGCGCGGCCGCTGTAAAGGCTTTTCAGGTTGGCGAACAGCAACGACGGGACCGTTCCCAGCGTGGTCGTCGCCGCCTCGCCTGCAGGCTGTTCCTGAGGAACAATATGAAAACTCATCAGGGTTCTTTTCCGGTTGTAGTGACAGTGACGGACTGACCATAATCAGCCAGAACGACGCGCTTCCAAGGGGAGTATACCCCACATGCGTTATTCGTTCCCGGCGGCGCCAGCCGCTGGAACTCAACGGTGCAACGTTGCACCGTGTCACTTTAAGTGTAGGACGAAAATACCTTTTTGACCGGTTTAGCGAGTCTGAGGGTCTCTTGCGTGGAGGGGAGTCGTGCGGAATAGGTGTTTTCGCAGCGTCGCATGCGCCCGTGTTAAGCGTTTCACCGCCCTGCCGAACCCTGCGCGTGTCGTCATCATTCCGCACCCGTCTTTCAGGAACAAAGCGGTCAAGTGTAGCCCCGCTCGGCGGCCGGTCTTTTCAGACCGCGAGTCGCTCGCGGCCAACAAAGAGAACGATGCGCGGGGCTCGCCGCTCGCGCGCAAAGCGCATTCAGCCGAACATCCGCTCGATATAACGAGACAGCATGGCCCGTGAGGTGAAACCATGCGGAATCCCTACATAAGACGGTGTTTCAGACTCTGGATCGCGTGGAAAACGCTCATAGGCCGGGCTGCTGCGCAGCGTTTCCGCGGGATGCGCGTATTTCAGACTTTTCGCACCCTGATTAGGGTGGATGACAACGGCGGTACGCCCCATTCTAGCCTCGCGATTCACATAGACGTAGTGCTCGCCTTTGTAGAACCCATAGGCTTTATCCGTCACGGTATCGCGAGTAAATCCTTCTTTCTCAAATACTTGAGCTACTTCATCAGGGCGTAAATACATCAATTGTCCTCCCTCTACGCTAATCTGAGGGAGTGACCATAACTCATTGAATTCGAGGGACAACCGGACTACTCCGAACCTGCCCTAGCCGCTAGCCGTGCCTGGCGCACGAACTCCACCAATAGCCGACGCGCCCAACGGGGTTCTTCCGGCATCGTCAGCGTCGGCTGCCGACTGTTTCTCAGACAGGCGTTCATCACGCTCGCATCCATTTCCGGGTGGAACTGAAAGGACAGCGCAGTAGGCGAATAGCGCAGGATCTGGCAACGGTCCAACGCTGATGACGCGAGTACCTGCGCGCCCGGCGGCGGCGTCACCACCGACTGTAAATGCGTCAGATAGGCGCTGAAATGGGTCGGCAGTTCGGATAGCAAATTATCCTGCGCCGCCAACGGCTCGAGCGAGACGGTTTCGAGCCCGACTTCCTTCCCCTGCGGGTTATCGGTCACCGTTCCACCCAGTGCATCCGCCAGCAGTTGGTGTCCATAACAGATGCCCAGTAGCGGCAGCTGTTCGTCCATCGCCTGCCGCAACCATGCGCCCGTTCGTTCGCTCCACTCCAACCGGTCGGTGACCATGGCCCAGGAGCCGGTCACGATCGCGGCGGTAAAAGAGGAAGGCGACGGCAACGTCTCGTTCAAGTCGGGACGAACAATCAGCAGTTCGTCGAGTTCCAGCGGCGCCAGCGCGCTGCGGAACCAGTCCGATTGCTGGCCGACATCGGCTGCGATAGGGGCAGGAGGCTGCCCCATCTGGATAATCAAAACAGGTTTTTCGGTACGATTCATGCGTTTTTCTTCCAGCCAGCGTGAAAAGAATCCCGCTGAACGTAGCATTGCCTCGGTCATTTGTCATCGCCGAGATGCGTCGCCAAGTACGCGGCGTCTTAAGCACCGAGCGGACGACAATAAGGACCCGGTTCGACGGGAAAAAGCGCTAAATCACGCGTCGAGTTTCGCCGACAAAAAAGCCGTCGCAAAAGCGACGGCTCGATACTACGGCAAGGAAACTACTACGCCGGGCGTTATTCGATCCCGCGACTACGCAGATAGTCCTCATAGCTGCCGGTAAAGTCGATGACCTTCTCAGGCGTGATTTCCAGCACTCGGGTCGCCAGTGAGCTGACGAATTCTCGGTCGTGCGAGACGAAGATCAGCGTCCCCTGGAACATTTCGAGCGCCATGTTTAACGATTCGATGGATTCCATATCCAGGTGGTTGGTCGGTTCATCCATGATCAGCACGTTGGGCCGCTGCATCATTAATTTGCCGAACAGCATCCGCCCTTTTTCCCCGCCGGACAGCACTTTCACTTTCTTACGAATGTCGTCCTGTGAGAACAACAGACGGCCCAGTACGCTACGCACCGCCTGCTCGTCGTCGTTCTCCTGCTTCCACTGGCTCATCCAATCAAAGACCGTTAGCTCATCGTCAAACTCATATTCGTGATCCTGCGCATAGTAGCCAATCTGCACATTTTCAGACCATTTGACGGTGCCGACATCCGGTTCCAGGTCGCCGACCAGCGTTTTCAACAGCGTTGTTTTACCAATGCCGTTAGTCCCGAGCACTGCAACTTTCTCACCGACTTCGACCAGCAGTTTGAGCTTGCTAAATAGCGGGCTGTTGTCGAATCCTTTCGCCAAATCCTCGATTTCCAACGCGTTACGGAACAGCTTTTTATCCTGCTCGAAACGGATGAAGGGGTTCTGACGGCTGGAAGCCTTGATCTCTTCAAGCTGGATTTTGTCGATTTGGCGCGCGCGCGACGTGGCCTGACGCGATTTCGATGCGTTTGCGCTGAAGCGGCTGACGAACGACTGCAATTCGGCAATCTGCGCCTTTTTCTTGGCGTTGTCCGCCACCAGACGCTCGCGCGCCTGCGTGGCTGCCGTCATGTATTCGTCGTAGTTGCCCGGGTAGAGACGCAGTTCGCCGTAATCCAGGTCCGCCATGTGCGTACACACCATGTTCAGGAAGTGTCGGTCATGGGAAATGATAATCATGGTGCTGTTACGTTCATTTAGCACCTGCTCCAACCAGCGAATGGTATCGATGTCCAGGTTGTTGGTCGGTTCATCGAGCAGCAGAATATCCGGGTTGGCAAACAGCGCCTGCGCCAACAGCACGCGCAGTTTCCAGCCCGGCGCGACTTCGCTCATCGGACCGTAATGCTGTTCCAGCGGGATCCCCACGCCCAGCAGCAGCTCACCCGCGCGCGCTTCGGCGCTATATCCGTCCATTTCACCGTATTTCACTTCCAGATCGGCCACTTTATAGCCGTCTTCTTCGCTCATTTCCGGCAGCGCGTAAATACGGTCCCGCTCCTCTTTCACGTCCCACAGTTCGGCATGGCCCATGATGACCGTGTCCAGTACCGAATACGCTTCGAACGCGAACTGGTCCTGGCGCAACTTGCCCAGACGCTCATTCGGATCCAGAGAAACATTGCCGCCGCTGGGGGTCAGGTCGCCGCCCAGAATTTTCATAAAGGTCGATTTACCGCAGCCGTTGGCGCCGATCAGGCCATAGCGGTTACCCCCGCCGAATTTGACGGAAATGTTCTCAAAAAGCGGCTTACTGCCGAATTGCATCGTTATGTTATTCGTTACCAGCACAGTATTTACTCAGATCTAAATGTGATTTGCCGCACATTATGCCACAAGCAGCCCTCAGAATCCCGGCCATCTACGCGCACTATTTAATCAGAGACGTATCTGTGAGATTCTGATTATAAACAAGTGCTAATCTTGGATAATAAAACCTATTATGTCGAAAACCTCCTGAAGGAAGCGCAAATGTCATCAAAGCGTCAGTTTAAACAGGTCGATGTCTTCACCCACCATGATTTCCAGGGTAATCCGCTGGCCGTCATTCTGGACGCTGAAGGGCTGAGTGATGAGCAGATGCAGGCCATCGCCCGATGGACCAATCTTTCAGAAACGACCTTTGTGCTGCCGCCGACGGACCCAACGGCGGATTACCTGGTTCGCATTTTCACCCCGTCGCATGAGCTGCCTTTTGCCGGCCATCCAACGCTGGGCACGGCGCATGCATTGCTGGAAGCGGGACTCACGCCGCATGTCCCGGAACAACTGATCCAGCAGTGCGGCGTCGGCCTGATTCCCATCAATTTGTCCGACAACGGCCAATTGGCCTTCAGATCGCCGGAAGCCGCCATCGATGCGGTGGACGCAAGCCACTACGCACTGATTGACACTGCGCTCGGCAGCAATCATCGTCACGGCGACGTGCCGCCTACCGTCGTCAGTATGGGGATCAGTTGGATGGTCGTGCGGATGGACAGCGCCGCGTCCTGCCTGGGCGTCAGAATCGCTCAGCCCGCATTTGAAAAACTGCTGGCGGCGACAGGGGCCGAGGGCATCGCCATCTACGGCCCGCACGAAAATGCCACGCCGACCGATTACGAAGTCCGCGCGTTTTTCCTGCTGGACAGCGTGATAGAAGATCCCGTGACCGGGAGCGCGAATGCCTGTATTGCCCGCGCACTGCAGCATGGCAACGATCTGGATAAAGTCACGGGAAAATTGGGCTACAGCGTCCGCCAGGGCACCATGCTGTACCGTAACGGGCGCGTCAATGTCGCCTACATTGACAGTCAGCCGTGGATTGGCGGCTACAGTCGCACCTTGATTGACGGTACGCTCAACGTCTGAGTCCTTTCCACCCGCAGCGCACCAGGCATAAACAACAGGCGCCGTATCCATGATGAGGATACGGCGCCTGTTCAGTCAACGGCGTCGACAACATACGACGTCACGAAAGAAACCTTATTTACGGGCGAGCAAAATCCCTAACACCAGCCCGACTGACGCGCCGATGCCTAAGCCATGCCATGGGTTATCCTGAATATAACTGTCCGCCTTCTTCGCAAACTTTTTGGCCCGATGGCGGCAGCCTTTGGAAGTCCCCAGGCGTGAACGAACATCTTGCAACGAGTCAAAGGCCTGCTTTTTGAGATCCTCATAGGCGCTGTCTGCGTAATCGCCGGAATATTTCAAAAGCTCGTCCAGCGTGGTGGACAGCAGCTTCACGTCGTCCTCGATACTCACTTCTTGTGAATGTTTATCATGCGGTGCCATTATTTTCTCCTGTGGGTGAAAATGCGCTAACCCTATAACTATAGATAACCTGACGCCGATGCGTGGCCGAATCACAACAGATAATTCCTCATTATCTGGCCATGGTCATAAAAAAAGCCGCGACACGTCGCGGCTTTCATCATTGACTCACCGGAAATTACATCAATGGCTGCGCCATCTGTACCAGCGAAATCAGCGGCTGGGGATAAAGGCCCAGCGCGACGACGACGATGGCGGAAAGCACCACCACCACGCCGCCCAGAGAGAACGGACACACCGCCGCGTCGTTCTGGCTCGAGACCTGCGCCGGTGGTTTGGAGAGATACAAATTCACCATGGCACGTAGGTAGTAGTAAAGGCCAATAGCGCTGCCGACGACCACAGCCGCCGTCAACCACCACAGCTGCGCGTTCACGCTGACCGCCAGTACGTAGAACTTGCCGAAGAAGCCCAGCGTCATCGGGATCCCCGCCAGCGACAGCATCATGACAGACATGGACGCGGCCAGCACCGGACGACGCCAGAACAGGCCTCGGTACGCTGCCAGCGAATCTTCATCAGCGCCGCGATAAGGACTGGAGATCAGGCTGACGACGCCGAATGCGCCCAGGCTGCTGAACAGATAACCGACCAGATAGACACCGACCGTTTCCAGCGCCAGTTGATGGGACTGCACGGCAATCAGCGCAACCAGCAGATAGCCCATGTGCGCGATGGAGGAGTAACCCAGCAGACGTTTGATATTGGTCTGCGCCACCGCCATCACGTTACCCACAATGATAGAGACAAGGGCCACTACGGCTAACGCCAACCGCACAGACTCGCCGTCGACCAGCGGGGCGTACAGGAACAGGCGCATGACCGCGCCGAAGATGGCAATCTTGCTCGCCGTCGCCAGAAAGGTTGAGACCGGCGCGGGCGCGCCCTGATACACATCCGGCGTCCACAAGTGGAACGGCGCCAGAGACAGCTTAAAGCCAATGCCCACAATCATCATACCCAGCCCCGCCAACAGTAGCGGCTGATACAGCTGCTGATCGCTCAGGCTTTTGCCCAGACTGGCGAAGCTCAAGTCGCCGGAGCCGGCGTAGACCAGCGCCATCCCGAACAACAGGAAAGAGGACGCGGCGGCGGACAGCAGCATGTATTTAACGGCCGCTTCCAGCGATCTCGCCTGACGGAAAGCGTAGCCCACCAGCCCAAACAGCGGCAGCGAGATCAGCTCAATACCGATGAACAGCGACGCCAAATGGTTGGCGCTGGCCAGCAGCACGCCGCCTAACGTGGCGATGAGCACGAGCAGGTAGAACTCGTCGCGGTTATCCGAATATCCCTTGAGCCAGGCGTAGCCGTAGAGGCAGGTCGCCAATCCAGCCGCCAGCACCAAGCCGGTGTACAGCATCGAATAGCCGTCCACGCGAATCAGCGGCGTCACGTCCGCAGGCCCGGCCTGACCGACCCAATAGAGGGCGGCCAGCGACATCCCCAGGCCGATGACAGAGAGAGAGGCATTCACAACGTGGTTGCGTCGCCACGCAATGGACAGCATCACAACCACTACCGTTAATCCGACAAGGAGTAGCGGCGAAAGCGCGATCAGTTGTTGAGGAGTTATTGTCATGGCGAATTAAAGCCTTGTTGTTGAAATAATGGAACTCTGAACCGACGACGTAAACCACTGTTGAATATTGGTCATCGCCGCGCTGGACGTATCCAGAACCGGCTGAGGATAAATACCCAGCGCCACCAGCAGCACAATCAGCAGCAATATGATCGACAGCTCGCGCGTCGTCATTCCAGCCAGCGGTGCATCGGATTTCGGTGCGCCATAGTAGGCGCGTTGCATCATGATCAACGAGTACACCGAGGCGAACACCAAACCAAAGGTGGAGATAACCGTAATCACCGGCACCACCTGATAGCTGCCGAACAGGATCATGAATTCGCCGACGAAGTTACCGGTTCCCGGCATCCCCAACGTCGCTACCGCGAAGAACAGCGACACGGCGGGCAGATAGCGAATACGGCCCCACAGTCCCCCCATCTCGCGCATATCCCGCGTTTGCAGACGTTCATACAGCTGACCGCAGATGATAAACATCCCGGCAGCTGACAAACCGTGTGCAATCATCTGCACTACCGCGCCCTGATACGCCAGCTGATTGCCGGAGTAGATGGCGACCATGACGAAGCCCATGTGAGACACGGAGGTGTAGGCCACCAGGCGTTTGATATCGGTCTGTTTGAACGCCAGCCAGGCGCCGTAGAAAATGCTGATGACACCCAACCACATGGCGATTGGCGCAAATTCATGAGACGTGGTGGGAAACAGCGGCAGACTAAAGCGCAGCAAGCCGTAGGCCGCGGTCTTCATCAGCAGCCCCGACAGATCGACTGAACCCGCTGTCGGCGCCAGCGCATGCGCATCCGGCGACCAGCCGTGAACCGGCACCAGCGGCATTTTCACCGCGAAGGCGATGAAGAAGCCCAGCATCAGCAGATATTCCACGCCGTGGGACATTTCGGTACGCAGCAGGGCGTCATAGTTAAACGTCCAAACGCCGGTAGACGCGTGGTGCGCCAGCACCAGCCCCAGAATGGCGATCAGCATCACCAGACCACTCGTCTGCGTATAAATGAAGAACTTGGTCGCGGCCTTGCTGCGGGCGCGCTCGTCCGCGCCTTCGTGACCCCATACGGCGATCAGGAAGTACATTGGGACCAGCATCATTTCCCAGAAGAAGAAGAACAGGAACAGATCCACCGCCACAAACACCCCGATCACCCCGACCAGCGTCAATAGCAGGTTGAGGTGAAACAAGCCCGAACGGCGATGCTTTTCATTCCACGAACACAGGATGGACAGCAGTCCCAGCAGCGCGGTCAGCACGACCATCAACAGCGACAGGCCATCCAGCGCCAGATGGAAACCGATGCCGAAGCGTGGGATCCACGGTGCGTCAAACACTTCTTGCCATTGCGGCACGCCGTGCGGCACCGCCAGAGAATAGCCACCCTGCAGCCAAAGCTGTACGGATAGCGCCAGTGTCAACCCCATAGTCATCAGTGCGATCCAACGCGGCAAGTTGGCGCCGAATCGCTCGAACAGCCAGCTTAGCAGACCGCCGATAAGGGGGATAAGAAGTAGCCAAGGTAGTAGCATGGCGTTTTGTGTCCCTAAATATAAAGAAAACGAGAAACTTGCTGCCGGCAGGGACGCCTGACTCAGACGTCCGCTACCCTCAAAATCGCTGTATCGCCATTACGCCAGCAACAGCAATCCCAGCACCACGACGGCGCCCATACCCACAGAGGCGACATACCACCGCACTTGACCGTTCTGACCGACCGCCAGACCACGATTGCCCCAGGCCACCAGCAGCGCCGGGATCGTCATCAGCTTGTCGAACGGATCGTGTTTCAGCAGCGTGCCAATCGCCAGATACGGCTTGACGAAGATCTTGTCGTACAACCAGTCGAAACCCCAGGCATGGAACCACCAGGTCGAGAAGAAACGACCGGGCGCGCTGTTGGCAATGCGGTTGACGAGGCGACGTTGCCCCAGCCACAGAGCGGCGGCCAGCAGAATACCGACGACAGCAACGACGCCTGACGCAATTTCCAGCGTCAGCATTTGGCTATGTTCCAGTTCCGTGGTTTGCGGCAGCACGCCGTGCAGCGGCGGCACAATCAGCGCGCCGACGAACGTGGACAGTACCAGCAATATCAACAGCGGCAGGTGATGAGTGATCCCCTTGAGCGCATGTGCTTTCGTTTTTTCTTCACCGTGGAACACGATAAAAATCATTCTGAAGGTATAGAGCGAGGTCATGAACGCGCCCGCCAAACCGGCGATGGCGAAGTTGATGTGTCCATTCGCCCAGGCGCCCGCCAGAATGTCATCCTTACTGAAGAAGCCTGACGTCACCAGCGGTAGCGCTGAGAGTGCCGCCCCGCCAACCAGGAAACAGACGTAAACCAGCGGAATGGTTTTACGCAATCCGCCCATCTTGAAGATGTTCTGTTCGTGGTGACAGGCCAGGATCACCGATCCCGAGGACAGGAACAGCAGCGCTTTGAAGAAAGCGTGCGTCATCAAATGGAAAATCGCGGCGTCCCACGCGGCGGCACCGAGCGCCAGGAACATGTAGCCGATTTGGCTCATGGTGGAGTAAGCCAGTACGCGCTTGATATCCGTTTGGACCAGCGCGGCGAACCCGGCAAGCACCAACGTGACGGCGCCGATAATGCCGACCAGATGCAGAACTTCCGGCGCCATCAGGAACAAACCGTGCGTGCGGGCGATCAGGTATACGCCCGCCGTGACCATGGTCGCGGCATGGATCAGCGCGGAGACCGGCGTCGGACCCGCCATGGCGTCCGCCAACCAAGTCTGTAACGGTAGCTGCGCCGATTTACCCACCGCGCCGCCCAGCAGCATTAATGTCGCCATCGTGATGGCTGGCGAACCTTCCGCCAGATGTTGCGGCGCCAGAACCATCAGTTCCCGGAAGTTTAGCGTCCCCAGCTCACGATAGAGGATGAACAGTGCAAAAGCGAGGAAGACGTCGCCGACGCGCGTCACGATGAACGCCTTCATCGCCGCCGCGCCGTTGCTTGGATTAGTATAATAGAAACCGATCAGCAAGTAGCTGCACAGCCCTACCCCTTCCCAGCCGAGATACATCAGCAGCAGGTTATCCGCCAGCACCAACACCAGCATGCTCGCGATAAACAGGTTGGTGTAGGCGAAGAAGCGGGAGTAGCCCTCTTCCCCGCGCATGTACCATGACGCATACAGGTGGATCAGGAAGCCGACGCCGGTCACCACCGAGAGCATAGTCAGTGACAGGCCGTCCAGCGCCAGATTGACGGTGATGTCGAAGTTGCCCACCGACATCCACGTCCACAGATGCTGGCTAAAGAAGACAACCCCGTCGCCCTGTTGATGGTTGAAAAAGTCTACACCAATCCAGCAGGTGAGCAGCGCAGACAGGCCGACTGAACCGACGCCAACGGTCGCTGAGACATTTTCAGACCAACGGCCGCGGGAGAAGGCCAGCAACAAAAATCCGATCAGCGGAAATAAGAGAGTTAAATAGAGTAAGTTCATCCGCGCATCTCACTGACAGTATCAATATCCAGGGTCTGACGGCGACGATACAACTGCAGCAGCAGAGCAAGGCCGATACTGGCTTCAGCGGCGGCCAGCGTGATCGCCAGAATGTACATCACCTGACCGTCCGGGTGACCCCAATAGCTACCGGCCACCACAAACGCCAATGCGGCCGAATTGATCATGATTTCCAGACTGATCAGCATGAACAGTAGGTTGCGCCGAATAATCAGCCCGGTCAGGCCCAGCACAAAAAGAATGGCCGCCAGCAGCAAGCCGTGTTGTAGGGGAATCATGCCCGTCCCTCCGTTGTTTTCTTGTCGGCGGCGTTGACGTCCGCAACACCGTCGAGCCTGTCTTCACGGCCGACGTGGAAGGCGACAACCAATCCGGCCAGCAGCAGCATAGAGGCTAACTCTACCGCCAGTACATAAGGCCCAAACAGCGTGATGCCGACCGCTTTGGCGTCAATTACGCTGCCCTGAATACCTTCGCCGCTCACGCTGTAGATGCCTTTGATGATGACCGCCAGCAGCAGCAGAGACAAAATGCCGGGGCCGATCCAGACGCCTGGCCTTAGCCACTGTTTTTCCTGCTCAGCCACGGCGCTGCCAAGGTTCAGCATCATCACGACGAAGACGAACAACACCATAATGGCGCCGGCATAGACGATAATCTCAAGCGCGCCCGCAAAATAGGCGCCCAGCGAGAAGAAGACGCAGGCGATGGCCAGAAGAGACACGATTAAATAAAGTAGTGCATGCACTGGGTTGGTATGGGTAATGACACGCAATGTTGCCAGTACCGCAATCAACGCAGCCGCATAAAAAGCGAATTCCATGCTTGGCTCCTTAAGGCAGCAGACCTTTGACGTCAATGGGTTTGGCTTCGTTTTCGGCTTCGCCTTTGTCTTTCCCATCGATCGCCATGCCGGCCATCCGGTAGAAGTTATATTCCGGATATTTACCCGGCCCCGAGATCAGCAGATCTTCTTTTTCGTACACCAAATCCTGGCGTTTGAATTCACCCATCTCGAAATCGGGCGTCAGCTGGATGGCTGTCGTCGGACAGGCTTCTTCGCACATGCCGCAAAAGATGCAGCGTGAGAAGTTAATGCGGAAGAATTCCGGATACCACCGCCCGTCTTTCGTTTCCGCTTTCTGCAGCGAGATGCAGCCGACCGGACAGGCCACCGCGCACAGGTTGCAGGCCACGCAGCGTTCGTCGCCGTCGGGGTCGCGCGTCAGGACGATACGGCCGCGGTAACGGGGCGGCGGATTCACCGGCTCCTCAGGATACATGCGGGTTTCGCGTTTTTTGAACGCGTTGGACCCCACCATGCAAATGCTGCGTACCTGGGTGCCAAAACCCACCAAGAGTTCTTTCAGTGTCATGGTTTATTCACCCCTTATTGAGCGTTGTACAAAATGACCGCGGCGGTCGCCAACAGGTTAAGCAGCGTCAACGGCAGACAAATCTTCCAGCCGAAAGCCATCACCTGGTCATAACGCGGACGGGGCAATGCAGCACGGATCAGGATGAACATCATCATGAAGAAGGCCGTTTTAAGTGCAAACCACACGATGGGGGGCAGGAAAGGTCCGTGCCAGCCGCCGAAGAACAGCGTCACGATCAGCGCCGAGACGGTGACGATGCCGATGTACTCCCCGACGAAGAATAGACCGAATTTCATCCCGGAGTATTCGATGTGGTAGCCGTCGGCCAGTTCCTGCTCCGCTTCGGGTTGGTCGAACGGGTGACGGTGACACACCGCCACGCCGGCGATAGCGAAAGTCACGAAACCGAAGAACTGCGGGATGACGTTCCAAATATGCGTCTGGCTCTCGACGATGTCGCGCATGTTGAATGAACCGGCTTGCGCTACCACGCCCATCAGCGACAGTCCCAGGAACACCTCATAGCTGAGCGTCTGAGCAGAGGCGCGCACGGCCCCCAGCAGCGAGTATTTGTTGTTGCTGGACCATCCGGCGAACAGTACGGCGTACACCGCCAGACCGGCCATCATCAGGAAGAACAGCAAACCAATATTCAGGTCGGACACGCCCCAGGTCGGGGTGATCGGCACGATGGAAAACGACAGCAGCAGCGATGTAAACGCGATCATCGGCGCCAGCGTGAAGATAACCCGGTCGGCGAACGGCGGCAGCCAGTCCTCCTTGAAGAACATCTTCAGCATGTCCGACACCAGCTGCAACGAGCCGCCCCACCCCACTCGGTTCGGCCCGTAACGTCCCTGGAACAAGCCCAGCAGGCGGCGTTCGCCCATACTCATAAAGGCACCGCAGGTCACGACGACCAGCAGGATCACGATCGCCTTGAGGACGGCGATCAAAATATCCACCACTTCCGGTGTAAACCAACTCATTGTGCCGCCTCCCGCATTGTTTCAACGGTCGCGCCCGCCAGAACCGGGGCGATGCCCGGGAAGCCCAGCGGCAACCCTACCTGTCCCTGACGTAACTCTGCGCTGACCTGTACCGGCAGACGCAAGGTCTGTCCACCACAGACAATCTCCAGCAGCACGCCCGGATTGACGCCCAACTGGGCCGCATCTGCCGGGTTCACCATCGCGTAAGGCTGTGGCATCCGTTGCTGGATGACGTCAGCGCGCTGCGACATTTCTTCGCTGCCGAACAGATGATAGTAAGGCGCTACCTGCCATTGGCCCGTCTGTGCCGCAAACGGCGTCGGGATCTGGTTGAAGTAGTCCAGCGCGCCCTCGCCCGCTTCGATTAGCCTGACGCCCGGATCGCCGTGGCGCAGATGGCCGCCGACTTCATCCTGGAACTTGTTCCACGCCTGCGGGGAGTTCCAGCCCGGCGCCCAGGCAAATGCGACCTGACGGCTTTGGGCCTCAGGACTGTTGTTCCCTTCCATGGAGAAAGTGAACATCGTGTCCTGATCCTGCGGCTGGCGCGGTTCGCTCACGTCGATGTTGGCGCGCATGGCGGTGCGGCCGCTGTAACGATGCGGTTCTCGCGCCAGCTTCTGACCGCGAATGCGGAAAGAGGCGTCCGGCGCGGCGTCCTTGATGGCCGCTAACTGCGGCAGCGCGGCGGCACACGCATCGACTACGTGGTCGAGCTGCGTCCAGTCAGCATCGCGGCTGGCCATACGGGCTTTGACCGCATGCAACCAGCGCCAGCTTTCCAGCATCACCGTGGCGTTGTCGTAGTAGGCGGGATCGTAAACCTGGAAGAAGCGCTGCGCGCGACCTTCCTGATTGATCAGCGTGCCGTCGCTCTCCGCAAAGCTGGCCGCCGATAAAATCAGATTGGCCTTATCCATGACGCTGGTGCGTTGGTGGTCCACCACAATCAGGTTGGCCACGTTATCCAGCACCGCATCAATGCGCTTTGTCGGCGCATGTCGATACAGATCGTTTTCGAGCACCACGACGCTATCCGCTTCGCCGGACTCCAGTCGGGAGAGCGCCTCGTCCAGCGAGCTGCCGCCGATCATGCCCAGCCCCATGCTGTTGGCGCTGCTGGCGACGAACGTTATACCGACATCCGCACCCCGCCCCTTCAATGCTTTGGCGACGTTGGCCGCCGCGGCGATAATCTCTTCGCTGCCCGCATTCGTGCCGGTGACGATCAGCGGCTTTTTCGCGCCCGCCAAAGCCTGAACGATGACATCCAGTTTGGGTTCGAGGTCGCCCGCCAAATCGGTCACGGCCGGTGCGGCATCATCCAACGCGTGGGCGATGGCGAAGCCCAGACGCGCCTGCTCAACGACCGGAGCGTGATAGCTCCACGCGGCCACGTCGTCCAGCCGGGTGCTGTCGACGTTCGTTACGAAGAGCGGATGTTTGGCGTGCTGACCGATATTCATGATGGCGGCGATTTGCCAGTCCGCCACTTTCTGCGCGGCGGCCATTTCGCGCGCTTTCCCCTTGACCGCCTGGCGCACTGCGAGCGCGATACGCGCGCCGGTCTGCGTTAAATCTTCGCCTAGCACCAGCACGGCATCGTAACTTTCGATCTCGCGCAGCGCTGGAGTATGAACCCCGCTCTCTTTCAGCACTTTCAGCATCAGCTGAACGCGGCTCTGTTCGCTCTGGGCAATGCCGCTGTAGAAGTTGTCTGCGCCGACCAGTTCACGCAGCGCAAAGTTGCTTTCGATACTGGCGCGCGGAGAGCCGATGCCGATGATCTGTTTCGACTCGCGCAAGAGATGGGCCGCGCTCTGCACCGCCTGTTCAGCGTTCTGCGTCGTCCATTCGTTGCCAAGACGCTGCTGAGCTGCGAGGGCGGTCTTTCAGGTTAACGTAGCCGTAGCCGAAACGGCCGCGGTCGCACAGGAAATAGTGGTTCACGCTGCCGTTGAAACGGTTTTCGATACGGCGCAGTTCGCCATAACGCTCGCCCGGACTGGTGTTGCAGCCCACGCTGCACTGCTGGCAAACGCTGGGCGCAAACTGCATGTCCCACTTACGGTTGTAGCGTTCGGAATGGGTTTTGTCGGTGAAGACGCCGGTCGGGCAAACTTCCACCAGGTTGCCGGAGAATTCGCTTTCGAGCACGCCGTCTTCGGGACGACCGAAGTAGACGTTGTCGTGCGCGCCGTAAACACCCAAGTCTTTGCCGTCCGCGTAATCTTTGTAATAACGGACGCAGCGGTAACAGGCGATGCAGCGGTTCATTTCGTGAGAGATGAACGGCCCGAGATCCTGATTATGATGGGTACGTTTGGTGAAACGATAGCGGCGGGTGTTGTGCCCGGTCATCACCGTCATGTCCTGCAGGTGGCAGTTGCCGCCCTCTTCACAAACCGGACAATCATGGGGATGGTTGGTCATCAGCCACTCAACGACGCTTTTGCGGAACAATTTGGCTTCCTCATCGTCAATCGCGATGAAGGTGCCGTCCGCGGCGGGCGTCATACAGGACATGACCAGGCGACCGCGCGTATCTTCCGCGTTCTGGTATTGCTTGACCGCGCACAGGCGGCATGATCCAACGCTACCCAGCGCTGGATGCCAGCAAAAGTAAGGAATATCAAGGCCCAGAGTGAGACATGCCTCAAGAAGGTTGTCCGCTCCGTTCACATCATATTCTTTGCCGTCTACATGAATCGTTGCCATAGTCAGCATGCTTCCATAAAGGCCTGCGTCTTAAGCAGGCGCTAATCAAAAATTCTGTCTATCAGATGAAGAATCGCTTACGTCGGTGCGAAACATCGCATCTGCGACTCGGCCATTGCTTACCAGCGCTGTTTCAGCAGGTTCGGTTGAATCCCGCCTATCGCTTTTGTATTGCTGATAGTCTGCTCGGCGATACCCGCCTCAAACTCATGCCGAAAATATTTTATTGCGCTCTGTAGCGGCTCGACGGCCCCCGGCGCATGGGCGCAGAAGGTGTGTCCCGGCGACAGGAAGCGGCACAGCTGCTCCAGCGTTTCGATATCGCCCGGCTGCCCCTGCCCGGCTTCCAACGCGCGCAGCAGCTTCACGCTCCACGGCAAACCATCGCGGCACGGCGTACACCAACCGCAGGACTCGCGTGCGAAAAACTCTTCCAAATTGCGCGTCAAACCGACCATGTTGATCTCGTTGTCCACCGCCATCGCCAGCCCGGTGCCCAGACGACTTCCCGCTTTGGCGATGCTTTCGAAATCCATCGGCAGGTCAAGGTGATCGCCAGTCAGGAAGTCGGTTCCTGCGCCGCCCGGCTGCCAGGCTTTCAGCGTCAGCCCATCGCGCATACCGCCCGCATAATCCTCCAGGATTTCACGCGCGGTCGTACCAAATGGCAGCTCCCACAACCCCGGATTTTTCACCCGACCAGAAAAGCCCATCAGCTTGGTGCCGGCATCTTTACTCTTGCCCGCCGACAGCCCCTGATACCACTCCACGCCGTGCTCAATGATGGCCGGCACGTTGCATAAAGTTTCGACATTGTTAACGCAGGTCGGCTTGCCCCACACACCCGCGGACGCCGGGAAAGGCGGCTTGGAGCGCGGATTGGCGCGTCGGCCTTCCAGCGAGTTAATCAGCGCGGTTTCTTCACCGCAGATATAACGTCCGGCGCCGGTATGAACGAACAGTTCGAAGTCGAAACCGCTGCCCAAAATATTTTTGCCCAGCAGGCCAGCGTCTTTGGCTTCTTCAATCGCCCGGCGCAGGTTAGCCGCCGCCTGTACATATTCGCCGCGCAGGAAGATATAGCCGCGATAGGACTTCAGCGCATAAGCGCCAATCAGCATGCCTTCTACCAGCAGATGGGGCAGCTGCTCCATCAGAAGCCGGTCTTTATAGGTGCCGGGTTCCATCTCATCCGCGTTACATAGCAGATAGCGGATGTTCATGCTTTCGTCTTTCGGCATCAGGCTCCACTTGAGCCCGGTAGAGAACCCCGCCCCGCCGCGCCCACGCAGACCCGCATCTTTGACCAGCGTCACCACGTCGCTCTGAGCGATACCGGTGAGGGCTTTTTGCGCGCCGGCGTAGCCATTCTTACTGCGGTACTCATCCAGCCACACCGGCTGTTTGTCGTCACGCAGACGCCAGGTGAGAGGATGCTGTTCGGCAGTGAGAGCAATGTTTTTAGTCATTGATACTGCTCCAGTAATGAATCGATATCGTCAGGCTTGACGTGGCTGTGAGTGTCTTCGTCGATCATCATCGAAGGCCCCTTGTCACAGTTACCCAGACAGCAGGTCGGCAGCAGCGTGAAGCGGCCGTCGAACGTGGTCTGACCCGGCTGAATGTTCAGCTTTTTCTCGAGCGCGGCGCGCACGCCCTGGAAACCGTTGATGTAGCACACGACGCTGTCGCAGTAGCGAATGACGTGACGCCCTACGGGCTGACGGAAGATCTGGCTATAGAAGGTGGCGACGCCTTCGACATCGCTGGCCGGAATGTCCAGAATCTCAGCAATCGCATAGATGGCGCCGTCCGGCACCCAGCCGCGCTGTTTCTGTACAATTTTGAGCGCTTCAATCGACGCCGCGCGGGCATCTTCGTAATGATGTTTTTCATGCTCGATAGCGTCACGCTCTGCGTCGCTAAGCACGAACACATCTTGCACATCCGCGCCCTGAGCATCTGGAGAAGGTTGAGTGTTGTTATGATCGTGCATAATTAGCGGTCCACATCTGACATGACGAAATCAATACTGCCGAGGTATACGATCAGGTCGGATACCAGGCATCCACGGATGACCGATGGAATCTGCTGCAAATGAGCAAAGCTCGGCGTGCGAATGCGCGTGCGGTAGCTCATAGTGCTGCCATCGCTGGTCAGGTAGTAACTGTTGATCCCCTTGGTGCCTTCGATCATCTGGAACGATTCGTTGGCCGGCATAACCGGTCCCCAGGACACCTGCAGGAAGTGGTTGATCATCGTTTCGATATGCTGCAGCGTGCGCTCTTTCGGCGGCGGCGTCGTCAGCGGATGGTCGGCCTTGAACGGCCCTTCAGGCATGTTGTTCAGACACTGTTCGAGGATGCGCAGACTCTGGCGTAGCTCTTCCACTTTCAACATCACGCGGGTGTAGCTGTCGCTGATGCCATCGCCGACCGGCACCTCGAAATCGAAGTTTTCATAGCCGGAGTAAGGACGCCATTTACGCACGTCGAACGGAATGCCCGTCGCGCGCAAGCCCGCGCCGGTGACGCCCCACTCCAGCGCCTCTTTGGCGTTGTAGGCGGCGACCCCCTGAGAACGGCCTTTCAAAATGGTGTTTTGCAATGCCGCTTTGACATAGGTGTCCAGTCGAGCAGGCATCCAGTCCAGGAATTCACGCAGCAGTCGATCCCAACCGCGCGGCAGGTCATGTGCTACGCCGCCGATACGGAACCAGGCGGGGTGCATGCGGAAACCGGTGATCGCTTCGACCAGATCATAGATTTTCTGGCGATCGGTAAACGCGAAGAAGACCGGCGTCATCGCGCCGACGTCCTGAATAAAGGTACTGATATAGAGCAGATGGCTGTTGATGCGGAACAGTTCAGACAACATCACGCGGATAGTCTCAACACGCTCCGGCACTTTAATGCCCGCCAGCTTTTCGACCGCTAGCACGTAAGGCATTTCGTTGACGCAGCCGCCGAGATATTCAATACGGTCAGTGTAAGGAATGTAGCTGTGCCAAGACTGGCGCTCGCCCATCTTTTCCGCGCCGCGATGGTGATAGCCGACATCTGGGATACAGTCGACGATTTCTTCGCCATCCAACTGCAAGATCAGACGGAACGCACCGTGTGACGAGGGATGGTTCGGCCCCATGTTCAGGAACATGAAGTCTTCATTTTCCGTCCCACGTTTCATGCCCCACTCTTCAGGCTTGAAGGTCAGCGACTCCATTTCCAGATCTTCACGCTGTTTGGTCAGCACGAAGGGGTCGAATTCGGTTGCGCGCGCCGGGAAGTCTTTGCGCAGCGGGTGGCCTTCCCACGTCTGCGGCATCATGATGCGAGTCAGGTGCGGGTGACCATTGAAGGTAATGCCGAACATATCCCACACTTCACGCTCATACCAGTTAGCGTTGGGGAACAGAGGCGTCATCGTCGGCAGGAACAGGTCGTTCTCCGCCAGCGCCACTTTCAGCATGATGTCGCTGTTTCGCTCCAGGGAAGTCAGCAGATAAAAGACGGAGAAGTCTGCGGCGGGTAGCCCCTCGCGGTGCGTACGCAGACGTTCATCCATGCCATGCAGGTCCATCAGCATGACATAAGGTTTCGGTTGTTTTTTCAGGAAGTCGACGACGTCAAGTAATTGCTCACGTTTGACCCAAACTACCGGCATCCCCGTCCGCGTGGCCTGAACGGTAAACGCGTCCTGACCGAAACGGTTCCATAGCTCGCCAACGACCGGATCATCCAGATGATCGCGGGTTTGCCATGCGGGCAGAACGGCGTCGTGTGTCGTTAAATCTGTCATAAGTAATGTCACCACATTAAATGTGTTATTTCCGTGACTGATGATGGCGGCGCGCTGTTATGTTGATTTTACGCAGCCATCACGGCCTATCATTCACAGGTCAAATTTCATCCGGGGAACGCAGGTGGGTTACCGCAATACGTTCTTCGCGTTTACGCTCACGTTCAGATTGCATGTTGGCGCGGTACACGCCCTGATCGCCAACGACCCATGACAGCGGACGACGCTCTTTACCGATAGACTCTTTCAGCAGCAGCAGCGCCTGCATATATGCTTCCGGTCGCGGCGGACATCCTGGGATGTAAACATCCACCGGAAGGAATTTGTCGACGCCTTGAACCACGGAGTAGATGTCATACATACCGCCAGAGTTGGCGCATGCGCCCATGGAGATAACCCATTTCGGTTCCAGCATCTGATCGTACAAACGCTGAATGACGGGGGCCATTTTCAGGAAGGGTGTTCCGGCGATGACCATGAAATCAGCCTGGCGGGGAGAAGCGCGCAACACCTCAGAACCGAAGCGCGCCACGTCGTGTACGGCGGTGAAGGAAGTCACCATCTCCACGTAACAGCAGGAAAGACCAAAGTTGAAGGGCCATAGGGAGTTACCGCGTCCCCAGTTGACCATATTTTGCAGCGTCTGCTCCAGATTTCCCATGAACACGCTTTTATTGACGTGCTGATCGAGCGGGTCGCTGACGACCTCTTTCTTCTGTAGCGGATAACGGTCGTTCTCACCGTCGGGGTCTATGCGGGTGAGCGTATAGTCCATTTATTGCCTCGCTATTACTGCTGATGAGTATTGGTGGTGGAATGGTTTACGACGATGTCGGACTTCACGACTTGCCGCTTGGAGCGCTTTGGCGTCCAGTCCAGCGCGCCAATACGCACCAGATAGACCAGCCCGGCCAACAGCACCAATATGAAAATGGTGGCTTCGATAAAACCTACCCAGCCGCTTTCCCGAATAGAGACGGACCAGGCATACAGGTACAGTGCTTCCACATCGAAAATGACGAAAAACATCGCCACAAGATAGAATTTTGCAGACAGCCTCAGTCGAGCTGACCCTACGGAATCGATACCGGATTCATAGGGCGTATTCTTGGCCCGACCTTTGGATCGCCCCCCCAGCAGAAAGCCACCCAACAGCATAAAACCGCAGAGACCCACGGCAACGATTAGAAATAAAGCAAATGCCCAGTGGTGGGCGAGGACTTCAGTAGTAGTTGACATACTCATTGCTTACTCATCAAAAGTGGCTTGGGCAGCTGCTCTTTTTACGGCAGTTAATAGCCACATCGATTAAAAGGAAGGATTTGTAACCATAAAAATACCACAAATTATAGGGTTAAGGCGCGGTAAATGTGGATACTCATCCTGTTTTTGCAACCTTTTCTTAACCTTCATAAAAATAACAGCGCGTAAATTAACATGCACGCATCATTGTTAACCATTTACAAACATAGCAGAGACTGAATCGTATCAATGCTACTCCTGGTTGTTTTGGACCAATGCGAAGAAAAAGCCCCTATTTCTGTAGTGACTATATCAATTTCAACATGAATGCAGGTTAATGAATAAGGTTAAGGCAAGTATTTTTTGATCTCCCACACGTTTTTTCGGTTTTAGTTATTAAAAAAAGTACGTTCGGTAAGCAGTTGTTAATACGACAAACCGTGCGGATACGAGAAGACGTGGGAACGGGGAAGTGCGTAAGAGGGATGAGCAGGACAGTGCATTGCAGGCAGAGAGACGCACTCCGGCGGTAGAAACAAAAAAACGACAGAGTGGCGGTAATCGCACACTCTATCGTCAATATTCGGCCGGTTTTTTATAACATTTCACACTGACGCATACCGCTCAGCGCTAGGCGCTGTAAAAGTCAGAGAATATCTTTCGACGATACGTCCGTGGGAGAAATGCGGATATCCCCTTCCGGAACGCTATTCACAGAAAGCAGATTAGAACGCGTACCTGATTCGATAGCACTGAAGATCGCCGTGCTCAGCTCGTTATTTTGCTGTGGGTTCTTACACAGGTAGTAACGGGTGTCGGGCAACTTCGGCAAACCTTCTTCTTCCCCCAGCACGCGCAGTTCCGGCGTCATCATTTCAACGGAACGCACGGTGATGCCAAGCCCCGCTTTTACCGCCGCCCGAACTGCCGACAGCGTGGAAGCCACGTACGAAATCTTCCAGGGGATACCAGCTTCGGTCAGCTTTTCCAACGCCAACGTGCGGAAAGGGCTAGGCTCGTCCAATACCACAAGCGGTACAGGGCTGCCGTGTTGGAACTGGTATTCCGCCGAGCAATACCACAGCGTCGGTGACGAACGCAGCAATACATTAGGAAACTCGGTACTGTTTTCCGTGGTGATAACTAAATCAATTTTTCCCTGATGCAACATTTCCATCATTTCAGGGCTGCGTTTGATACTGACTTCAATCGATAATTTAGGGAAAACCGACGTCACGCGCTGCAAGATAAACGGCAGAATAGTATCTGCGGTATCGTCGGAAGCACCGATCGTCAGCGTACCCTGAATGTCGCTGAACATTAAAGAGGCGCAGGCCTCATCATTGAACTGTAGTATTTTTCTGGCATAACCAAGAAACTGGATCCCATGTTCGGTGAGCAGCTTATTTCTCCCGTGACGGGCGAATAACTCTTTACCGATGAGTTGTTCCAGCCGCTGCATCTGCTGACTAACAGCAGATTGCGTTCTGCATACTGCTACGGCCGCAGCCGCGAAAGTATTCAAATCGGCGACAGCGACAAACGTTCTCAGCAGATCCAGATCAAGATTGAGAACTGGGCGATTTGCATTTGTCATACGGTTCTTCACTTATCTATTTTATTTATTTAACTAACATACCTGGTGTTGGATACGTATCCCGACAATGTCGGCATACAATGAAAGACAGTATCGTAGATGAACGGTTACGGCAAAAAATACTTAATATTTCGTTACCACATCGCCTTTTTTTTCACCCTTCCCTTACCTATTCATTTTATTGATTCACGTCGTCGATAAAAAGCACAGCCGATTATTTTAGATAAAAAAATAAAAGCTTTGCACGTACTGGCGCGCTAAAGATAAGGGGTAGGCGTGATAAAAGGTTACGTTTATGTCCGACACTGTATTTACAGGGGGCGCTTCCGTTTAAAACATAACTTAACTTCGTTATTTCAATACGTTACGATTCATCTGGTTTCAGCATGACCACTGACTTAACCGCTGAACAATATACGATGACCCACCCGTAAATTATTCTGATATAAGATACCAGAATTAAGTTTTCTGTCATCCATAAACTCAATGCCAGCTATAATGTAACCTGAGTGATTAATCTGACAAGAGCCTACCTATAACAATCTGAAAATTCCTATATTACCTATTAATATTACTAGATTGATCATTGTAAAAAAACTTTTGTAAAGGCTTCGAAAAGAAAAGATCAGTCTCTATTAATTGCATATTCGAATTCAAAATAGACAACCATTTATTGGCTAACCTCTCCTTTGTGACGACATGTTCTGGAATAGTCACGGCTATTACAAATGATGTTAATTTCATATCAGGGAAGAAATATTTCAATAGTAAAATAAGAAAACCCTTTATTTTAATCGGTTACATGTATTGGCTACACTGAAATAAGATGGGGTTTTTACCCGCTATTCCAGTCATTGGAAAAAATAGGGTTATTGTCACTCTCCAATGGCCTCTCAGATGCCAGAGTATTGCCAACAGGAGTCGGCGATAAATAGTGGTTCATTTGCGTTCTAATGAGAAACTCACTTCGAAATTGCGTACCCATTGCCGCCTCGAGCCTCACGGTGACGTCGCATAAATCACCTTATTGATTGCCATTGCCAATCAGAAAACACAAAGAAATAGATTTACACAGTCTAAAAGCTCAATAAATCAAATAATAACAGTTTTTTACACCATGAAATCTGTGCCTGTCACCGTTTTCGAGATGGCCCATTCATTTAGGATCATTCTTCAAAATCAGCGTCAGTAAGAGTACATTAGGCCGATTAAACGTCTACTATTCAGGAACCTTCCTGTACAAGGTTTGTTAAATGTCCCCTATCGAAAAATCCAAGAAATTGGAAAATGTTTGTTATGACATCCGTGGTCCGGTGTTAAAAGAAGCCAAACGGTTGGAAGAGGAAGGCAATAAGGTTCTTAAACTCAACATCGGCAACCCAGCACCGTTTGGCTTTGAAGCCCCCGACGAGATTCTGGTTGATGTGATCAGGAACCTGCCTACCGCACAAGGCTATTGCGACTCGAAAGGACTTTATTCCGCTCGCAAAGCTATCGTCCAGCACTATCAGGCGCGCAATCTGCGCGATATCACCGTGGAAGACGTCTATATCGGCAATGGCGTCTCCGAACTCATCGTACAGTCCATGCAGGCTCTCCTGAATAACGGCGATGAAATGCTGGTGCCGGCGCCGGACTATCCTTTATGGACCGCCGCCGTATCGCTGTCTAATGGGAAAGCCGTGCATTATCGCTGCGACGAAGAGTCCGGCTGGTTCCCCGATCTGGACGATATTCGCAAAAAAATCACGCCTAACACTCGCGGTATCGTCATTATCAACCCGAATAACCCCACCGGCGCCGTGTATAGCAAAGCGCTATTGATGGAGATCGTCGAGATCGCGCGTCAAAACGATCTGATCATTTTCGCCGATGAGATTTACGACAAGATTCTCTACGACGAAGCCCAGCACCACTCCATTGCGGCGCTGGCGCCGGACCTGCTGACGGTGACCTTCAACGGTCTCTCTAAAACTTATCGCGTTGCGGGATTTCGTCAGGGATGGATGGTGTTGAACGGTCCCAAGAAACATGCCAAAGGGTATATAGAAGGGCTGGAGATGCTGGCTTCGATGCGTCTGTGCGCCAACGTCCCGATGCAGCACGCCATTCAGACGGCGCTCGGGGGCTATCAAAGCATCAGTGAATTTATCCACCCCGGCGGCCGTCTGTACGAACAGCGCAATCGTGCCTGGGAACTGATCAACGACATTCCCGGCGTCTCCTGTGTGAAGCCGTCCGGTGCTTTATATATGTTCCCTCGTATTGATGCGAAACGTTTTAATCTCCACGACGACCAGAAGCTGGTGCTGGATCTGCTTCTGCAGGAAAAGGTGCTGCTGGTTCAAGGCAGCGCGTTCAACTGGCCGGAGCCGGACCATGTGCGCATCGTGACGCTGCCGCGCGTCGACGAACTGGACATGGCCGTGCACAAGCTGGGGCGTTTCCTCGAACACTACCATCAGTAATCGCGTCGATAAGTCCACAAGACGGGCGATGCCTTAGGGTGTTGCCCGTTTTTTTCATCCGATTCTCTCCCCACACCTTAGGGGCTGAGTTGCTAATTCCACGTCGAGCGACCACAATGGTTTTCCCCTACGCGTATTGAGAGAGAGCTATGGTTCAAAGTCATTTCTTCGCCCATTTATCCCGTCTAAAGCTGATTAACCGCTGGCCGCTGATGCGCAATGTCCGCACGGAAAACGTCTCGGAACACAGTTTGCAGGTCGCTTTCGTCGCCCATGCGCTCGCGGTAATCAGAAACCGCAAATTCGGCGGAGATCTCAATGCCGAGCGTATCGCTCTGCTTGCGATGTACCACGATGCCAGCGAAGTATTGACCGGCGATATGCCGACGCCCATCAAGTACTACAACGCGCAGATGGCCCACGAGTATAAGAAGATTGAGAAAATCGCCCAGCAGAAGCTCATCGATATGCTGCCGAGCGAACTTCAGGAAGACTATCGCATGCTGCTGGATGACGCCTATACCAGCGAGGAAGAACATGCCGTGGTCAAACAGGCAGACGCGCTGTGCGCCTATCTGAAATGCCTCGAAGAACTGTCGGCGGGCAATAACGAATTCGTGCTGGCTAAAGCGCGTCTAGAAAAAACGCTGCAACAACGACACAGCCCGGAAATGGACTATTTTATGACTGTCTTTATTCCCAGCTTCAGCCTCTCTCTGGATGAAATTAGCCAGGACTCCCCGCTATAACGGGGAGAACGGATAGAGCCACGGGATCATAACGACGCTCACGCCCATAACGAGTACCGTGAAAGGCACCCCGATTTTAAGAAAGTCGCCGAACCGATAGCCGCCCGGCGCTAATACCAAGGTATTCACCGGTGAGGAGACAGGCGTCATGAATGCCGCCGAAGCGGCGATCGCGATAGTCATGGCGAACGGATAGGGCGACACCTGCATCTGATCGGCCGCGGCAAGGGCGATGGGCGCCATGAGCACCGCCGTCGCGGTATTCGAAATGAACAGACCGATCACCGCACACAGCACGAACAAACAGGCCAGCATCATCTGCGGCCCGGCGTCCCCCGCCACGTCCATCAATCCTTTAACGACCAAAGCCACCCCACCCGTTTTCTCCAGCGCCAGCGCAAAGGGCATCATGCCAATAATGAGCATCAGACTCGGCCAGTGCACGGCGCGATAGGCGCTCTCCATATCGATGCAGCGAAATTGGCCCATCATCAGGCAGGCAATGAGCGCCGCAATTGCATTGGGGATTTCATCGGTCAGCATCATAGCGATCATCAACGCGAGACAAAACAGCGCATGGGGCGCCTGACTTTTCGCAGGCGCCACCTCGTCCACTTCGGCCGGTAAATTCAATACGATGAAATTATGCTTCTGCTGATAGAGCTGACGGATATTACGCCAGTCTCCGATCACCAGCAGGATATCGCCCAACTGCAGCGGCTCATTTGACAACGCGCCGTCCAGCGCTTCGCCATTGCGCCGAATCCCCACCACCGTCAGGCCATATCGGCTGCGAAACATGGCGTCCTGAAGCGTTTTACCCACCAGCTCCGAGTCTGGGATTAACGACACTTCCGCCATGCCAACATCGCGCGCCTGCTCAGAAAAATATTCGCCGCGCAGCACCATGGGCTCCAGCATATGCGTGCCGCAAAACTCGCGCAGGTCAACGTCGGAAGCCGACATATCGATCAACAAGACATCGTTCAGGCGCAGTTCCGTATTTACCGCGACGCTAATCATCACCCGTCTGAACTTACGCCAGCGCTCAATGCCGACGACGTTGGCGCCGAAGCGCTGGCGCAGATTAAGATCGTCCAACCGCTGGCCGACAAAGGGCGAGCCGCTTCGAATCGCCAGCCGCCGCGCTCGTCCGGTGAGTTTGTAGTCGCGAATGAGATCCCGAAATGTCTTTCGCTTCCAGGACTCTTTATTATCGTCGCTGTCGTTACTATCCAACCAGAAACGCGCCACCAGCATGTAGCCAATTCCCACCAGCAAGACCACGACGCCAATGGGTGTCATACCGAAAAAACCAAAACCCGCGATATCGTTGCGCATCAGTTCGCTGTTGACCACCATGTTGGGCGCCGTGGCGACCAGGGTCATCATGCCGCTAATCAGGCCAGCAAAGCTCAAGGGCATCAGCAGCCGGGCCGGTGAACTTTTCATACGCGCGGCAACATTAAGTACCACCGGAATGAAAATCGCCACAACGCCGGTGGAACTCATAAACGCACCCAGCCCGGCGACGGTCAGCATGAGCAGCACCAGCATACGGACTTCACTGTCGCCGGCGACATGCATCAGCCAGTCACCCACCTGATAAGCAACCCCAGTCCGAACCAGACCTTCGCCGATGACGAACAGGGCGGCAATCAATATCACGTTGGGATCGCTAAACCCCATCAATGCTTCCGGCAACGTCAGCGTGCCGCTTAATACAAACGCAATGATGACCAGCAATGCGACAACGTCCATTCGCAATTTGTTGGTGGCGAACAAAACGATGGCGATGAACAACAGCGTCAACACCCATAGCAACTCACGGGTCACTAGCACCTCCTGTTAGTGGCAATCCTCAAAACCGCCCATTCAGCATGACATAAAAAAACCCTGCAAAAGCAAGGTTTATTATTTTACTCCCACAACGTTATCGTTGCCTTCAACGTGACGCGGTGACGACAAACGCCGCGCCGCCGGGGGTCACTTCCAGTTGCTCTAACGAGTGCAGCACCATATCGACTTTGTCTAAATCGGGCGCGTCCGACGGCGCGTTGACGGCGATGACTTTCGCCTTAGCGGCAAGGCCAGACTGTATGCCTGCGGGCGCATCTTCGACCACGGCGCATGCCTGCGGGTCAAGGCCTAACAGCTGTGCGCCAAGCAGATAGGCGTCTGGATGCGGTTTTCCATTCGCGACCCGTTCAGCGGTCACGAACTGACGCGGCATCAATAATCCAGCGGCTTTGTGGCGGGCATGGGCTATCGGCACGGAGCCTGAGGTAACAATGGCCCAAGGTACATTGAGCGCCTCCAGATGTTCCAACAGTGCCTGCGCGCCCGGCATGGCGGTAATGCCCTCCAGATCTGTGGATTCTCTTTCCTCCAAAACTTGATAGGCGTGCTGAATTTCCGCTTCGCTTTTATCGTGCAGAAAATGACGCAACGACGTGATGGCCTGTTTGCCATGAATGAAATCAAGGACCGCTTGAGAATCGAGACCGTGACCCTCCGCCCACCAGCGCCAGGCGTTTTCAACAACAGGAAGAGAGTTGACCAATGTACCGTCCAGATCGAACAAGAAACCTTTAACTTCCACCGCTAACCTCTCTGACTTATCGGACATTGACGATTGATGAAATGGCTACCGCGCTGCAATCTTAGTGGCGCGGACAGGCGAGCCACACGTTGAACATGCCGGAATATTTGTCCCACATTTTGTGTTCGAGCGTTAAAGCCGTGCGCGTTGAGGTCGCCATGCAGGTAACGCCTTCCCGTCAGCTCAAAGAAGTGAACCAAACTCGGATGACGGGTCTTCGTCGCTGCGACCGAACCCGCCCCACCTCATTTGATGTCTGCGGATGGCGGGTGTTCGAGACAAGATGCTTTGCGAAACCCGCTATATGTGCGTATTTCCATCATGGTTATTCAGGATACAGCAAACCGCTGCGCTTAAATCGCCGAAATCAGGGTCAAGTTCACGTATTTACAGGACAAAGCCTCGCTCAATCATAGTCTGTAACCGCCAATACCGCTCCAGGTTATTCGCGGTCCTGCATAGTCATGGCTTGATATTGATTTGGCAGGAATCATTGTCGGCATTGGTTATGTCCATGCCGCTCTCCACAATCACCTTTCGTCGAGCTCAGCGTGAGAAGAAGAACCGCATACTCCTGGCAAGGCAGTTTTTGATTTGGAACGGTATAGAAGGGAAATGACGTGTGGGTAAAACGAGACCCACATCAAAGATCGTCGAGAAAGGCCTTGTCCAGCTGTTTGAAAGCGCGTTTAAGTACGTCAGCCAGCATCTGGTACGTCGGTTTTTCTTCCAGCGGTGCCAGAGCGAGTCCAGCGTCCAGCAGTCGCTGACGAATATCGTGAAACCACCGTAATAAAGAAGGCGGTAATGGCGTGATGGCGCGGCGGCCCAACCACCACAATCCCTGCATAGGGAGGCTCAACGCGAACAGCGCGGTGGCGACCACCGGACCCAGTTGACCACCCAGAGCCACCTGCCAGGAGAGCGTGAAAACGGCTAGCGGCGGCATAAAGCGAATAGCGAAAAGTGTGGCGCGTACAACGCGGTTTTCGGGAAACACCGGGGCCAAACGCTTGTCTGCAGGCCAGGTCTTCATATAGTGCTGGCCTAGTCGCAACAGCTTGAACCAGCCCGCTTTACCGGTAGGATTTGTCGTCATCGCACACCTCAACTTCACGTATAAAAAATAAAAAAATCCGTACAAATCACCAACTAAAATTAATAACCTTAAAATATATTTTGTGTTTAACGAACGCTATCGGTATCCTAATTCCGGCCTTTTGCCGCACTGCATTTTAAGGCGTGGTGGCGGACCTCCGCCTCTGACTGGTGAGGCCAAATCCCACCCCAAGTCAGCTTTATCTTGCCCGGCAATAGCAAAGTTTCACAGCGTCGATGTCACCGTCACTCCGCATTAGGTATTAAAAGCGCCGCGTGACGTCGACACTTTATATTGTCATGTCTGGTAAATTCTACCAAGCCATGATGTTAATCATAAATGTCATCCGCGTTACGCGCTATGCTGCGCGCTGCATGATATTTCTTTAACCATGTATAACAAGTAGGTACCTCCATGTCGAGTAAGTTAGTCCTGGTTCTAAACTGTGGTAGCTCATCCCTCAAGTTTGCCATCATTGATGCCGTCAACGGGGACGAATACCTGTCTGGCCTGGCCGAATGTTTCCACCTTCCCGAAGCACGCATCAAATGGAAATTGGATGGAGGCAAACAGGAAGCCGATCTGGGTGCTGGCGCAGCTCACAGCGAAGCGCTGAACTTCATCGTCAACACCATCCTCAGCCAGAAACCAGAGCTTTCCGCTCAGCTGGTTGCTATCGGCCACCGTATCGTGCACGGCGGCGAGAAATTCACCCAGTCCGCGGTGATCGACAGCAACGTTCTGCAAGGCATTAAAGATGCCGTTCCGTTTGCGCCGCTGCACAACCCGGCTCACCTGATCGGTATCGCCGAAGCCCTGAAAGCCTTCCCGAACCTGGCTAACAAAAACGTGGCCGTTTTCGACACCGCGTTCCACCAGACCATGCCGGAAGAATCTTACCTGTATGCTCTGCCGTACAAACTGTACACCGAACACCATATCCGCCGTTACGGCGCGCACGGCACCAGCCACTTCTATGTGTCTCAGGAAGCCGCTAAGGCGTTGAACAAACCGCTGGATGAACTGAACGTGATCACCTGCCACCTGGGCAACGGCGGTTCCGTATCTGCTATCCGTAACGGTAAATGTGTTGATACTTCCATGGGCCTGACTCCGTTGGAAGGCTTGGTGATGGGGACCCGTAGCGGCGACATCGATCCGGCAATCGTATTCCATCTGCACGACGCGCTGGGCATGAGCATCGACGACATCAACAAAATGCTGACCAAAGAGTCCGGCCTGCAGGGTCTGACCGAAGTCACCAGCGACTGTCGTTATGTTGAAGACAACTACGAAACGAAACCTGACGCTAAACGCGCCATGAACGTGTTCTGCCACCGTCTGGCGAAATACATCGGTGCCTACAGCGCCCTGATGGAAGGCCGCCTGGACGCGGTCATCTTCACCGGCGGCATCGGTGAAAATGCGGCCATGGTCCGCGAACTGACCCTGAAACAGCTGGGCCTGCTGGGCTTCGAAATCGACCACGAGCGCAACCTGGCGGCGCGCTTCGGCAAGAGCGGCAACATCAGCAAAGATGGCAGCCGCCCGGCTCTGGTCATTCCGACCAACGAAGAGCTGGTTATCGCGCAGGACGCACTCCGCCTGACCGCGTAACCGAAAAATCAGTATCCTAACTCCGTCAGCTCAGGCTGACGGAGTTGTTTTTGAGCAACGAGCAACCGCAAAGAGGTTAAGCCGTGTCCCGTACAATCATGTTGATTCCAACTGGCACCAGTGTGGGTCTGACCAGCGTCAGCCTGGGTGTCATTCGTTCCATGGAGCAGAAAGGCGTCCGCCTGAGCTTGTTCAAACCGATTGCCCAGCCCCGTTCTGAAGAGCAGGTTCTGGACCAGACCACCGCGATCATCCGCGCCAATTCTGCGATCAACGCCGCAGAACCGCTGCAGATGAGCCATGTGGAGTCTTTGCTGAGCACCAACCAGCAAGACGCTCTGCTGGAAGAGATCATCGCCCGCTATCACGAAAACACCCAGGATGCCGACGTGGTACTGGTAGAAGGTCTGGTTCCAACCCGTAAGCATCAGTTCGCCAACGCGCTGAACTACGAAATCGCCAAAACGCTGAATGCGGAAATCGTTTTCGTCACCGCGCTGGGCAACGATTCCGCCGATCAGTTGAAAGAGCGCATCGAACTGGCTCGCTCCAGCTTCGGCGGCAGCAAAAACCAGAACATCACCGGCGTCATCATCAACAAACTGAACGCCCCGGTTGACGAGCAAGGCCGTACTCGCCCGGATCTGTCGGAAATTTTTGATGATTCCACCAAGGCAAACGTCGCCAACATCGATCCTAAGCAACTGTTCGCCAACAGCCCGCTGCCGGTGCTGGGCTGCATTCCGTGGAGCTTCGACCTGATTGCTACTCGTGCCGTGGACATGGCCAAACATCTGAACGCCCGCGTGATTAATGCTGGCGATATCGAAACGCGCCGCATCAAATCCGTGACTTTCTGCGCACGCAGCATCCCGAATATGCTGGAGCACTTCCGTCCGGGTTCTCTGCTGGTGACCTCGGCAGACCGTCCTGACGTTCTGGTTGCAGCTAGCCTGGCGGCGATGAACGGCGTGGAAATCGGCGCCCTGCTGCTGACCGGCGGCTACGAGATGGACCCGAGCATCAGCGCCCTGTGCGAACGCGCATTCCAGACCGGCCTGCCTGTCTTCATGGTAGAAACCAACACCTGGCAGACCTCGCTGACGCTGCAAAGCTTTAGCCTGGAAGTGCCTGCCGACGACCACCAGCGTGTGGAAAAAGTGCAGGAGTATATCGCTCGCTTCATCAACACGGAGTGGATTGAGTCCCTGTCCGCGGCCTCTGAAGGTTCACGCCGTCTGTCTCCGCCAGCCTTCCGTTACCAGTTGACCGAACTGGCACGTAAAGCCGGCAAACGCATCGTTCTGCCGGAAGGCGACGAGCCACGCACCATCAAAGCGGCAGCCATTTGTGCCGAACGTGGTATCGCTCACTGTGTCCTGCTGGGCAATCCGGAAGAGATTCAGCGTGTCGCCGCCATTCAGGGCGTAGAACTGGGCCAAGGCATCGAAATCGTTGATCCGGTCGCCGTACGCGAACGTTATGTCCCGCGTCTGGTCGAGCTGCGTAAAAACAAAGGCATGACCGAAGTCGTCGCCCGCGAACAGCTGGAAGACAACGTCGTGCTGGGTACGCTGATGCTGGAGCAAAATGAAGTTGACGGTCTGGTTTCCGGTGCGGTTCACACCACGGCCAACACCATCCGTCCGCCACTGCAGCTGATCAAAACGGCGCCGGGCAGCTCTCTGGTGTCTTCCGTCTTCTTCATGCTGCTGCCGGAACAGGTTCTGGTCTATGGCGACTGCGCCATCAACCCGGATCCGACCGCGGAACAGCTGGCTGAAATCGCGATTCAGTCCGCCGACTCGGCTGCCGCCTTCGGCGTTGACCCGCGCGTTGCGATGATCTCCTACTCCACCGGCAATTCTGGCGCAGGCAGCGACGTTGAGAAAGTCCGTGATGCGACCCGTATCGCTCAGGAAAAACGTCCTGACCTGATCATCGACGGTCCGTTGCAGTACGACGCCGCCATCATGGCCGATGTGGCGAAATCTAAAGCGCCGAACTCGCCGGTCGCAGGTCAGGCTACCGTGTTCATTTTCCCTGATCTGAACACCGGTAATACTACCTACAAAGCCGTACAGCGTTCCGCGGACCTGATTTCCATCGGGCCGATGCTGCAGGGTATGCGTAAGCCGGTGAACGATTTGTCTCGCGGCGCACTGGTTGACGATATCGTCTATACCGTCGCGCTGACCGCCATTCAGGCCACGCAGATCGCTCAGTAACTTTGCGTAAACCACGCACAAAAAACGCCAGTTCAGCAGTGGACTGGCGTTTTTTTTGGCTCGCTTGCGAGACAGGGGCTCTGGCATAGAAAGATCGTCAGTCGCGGCGGTCTGCCACATGCAAACTACCGCTGATTATTCACTCGTGAACCATATTCGCGCTGAGCGTTAAGCCTTGTTCGCCGCGTCCGACTCGCCGTCGCTTGTCTTCACCGCCTGTGGTTTGGTCGTGCGCGGGGTGGATGCCATACGTTCGCCGGTCGTATTCCGACTGAGCCAGAGCGACAGCGCCTTCAGCGAATCCGGCGTGAACTCGTCGCAACGCGCCGTGATCTGTTCCGGCGTCGCCCAACTGACTTCCGCGACCTCTTCTTCCTGTAGCGCGAATGGCCCGTGGCTTACGCAGCTAAATAACGCGCCCCACACGCGGCAGTCCTCACTTTCGTAGTAAAACAGCCCATGCTCAGCCAGCGGTACGCCAGCAATGCCCAGCTCTTCTTCGGCTTCGCGGCGGGCAGATTCCAGCATATTTTCGCCACTTTGCACCACGCCGCCTGCCGTGGCATCCAGCCATCCCGGATAAAAATCCTTCGTGTCTGTACGACGCTGTACCAGAACCTGCCCCATCCCGTTGTGAACGACGATATAGGTCGCGCGATGGCGCAGACGTTGAGCGCGCATCTGTTGACGGCTAGCCTGCCCGATAACTTCGTTATCTTCGCTAACGATATCCACCCACTCTGTACCCGTGGTCTGAATTTGTTCCGCCATCCTCTGAAACCCTTGCCTTGACGCGATATCACGCGCACTTGTTATTCAATAATCGGCCCCGGCTGCCTTTAGTGAGATCTCGATACACACATGATTTTTCTTACAGCCAGGCATGAAAATACGGTCTGGTCTCAACAGCACGCAGACCTACGGTGCTAACGCCACCACGACCTTTAAGCAGCGTAAAGCTAAATTAGTTTGTAATCGCCACCTGCGCAATAGGGTCACCCCCCTCCAAAGGCACAACCTTCAACACCCCTGCGTCCAACAGACCGTAGCTGGCCGGGTAACCGCCTTTCGGCAGGCTGACGGAACCGGGATTGAAACAGTAAATCTCTCCACGACGTTCCGCCTGAGGGATATGCGTATGGCCGTAAGCCAGCACATCGCCATTATTTAATGGCGGCTGCTGGTCTGGATTATACAGATGTCCGTGAGTCAGGAAGAGCCGGTTCGTTGGCAATAGCACTTGCTGCCAGGGCGCGGTGATAGGGAAATGCAGCAGCATCTGATCGACTTCGCTGTCGCAGTTACCGCGTACGGCGATAATGCGGGACGCATACGCATTCAGACGTGTGGCCACCTGCGCAGGTTGATAGTTTTGCGGCAGCGGATTACGTGGGCCATGATTCAGAAAATCGCCCAGCAGTATCAGCCAGCGTGCTTCAGATTGTTCGAAAGTTTCCAGCACTTTTTCCGTGGCGGCCAGCGAGCCATGCAGATCGGAGGCAAACATGAGTTTCATAGCGTACTCCCAAAGGATCGTAAACTGTTCTGACGATGAGTTTACCAAAAAGCCCCATGATGCTTAGCGGCTAATAACGCCAAAATTTGACGATTCACTCACTCTTAAACTCGATAGCGCTAAAAGCATGCGATGAGCCTTGTTATATCGCCGAGTACGGCAGCAAAAAGAGCATGGTCCCTTATACTTAACATTAGATGATCTTTTGTCGGTTACGGCGATGACCTCATTTCGACATGCAGCGAGGCTTTAAAATGCGACTTTTAATCACAGGCGGAACCGGGCTTATCGGCCGGTATCTGATTCAGCGGCTACTGACGCTCTCACATACAATTACCGTGCTGACCCGCAGTCCGGAAAAAGCGCGAGACGCTCTGGGCGATCAGGTCAATTACTGGCCCAGTCTGGAAGGCAAAACGTCGTTGGATGAGTTCGATGCCGTCATCAATCTGGCCGGTGCGCCGATTGCCGACAAACGTTGGACGCCGGAACAGAAAGAGCGGCTCTGCCAAAGCCGCTGGAAACTGACCGAGCAGTTGGCGACGCTGATTAAGAACAGCACGGCGCCCCCTTCGGTACTGATTTCAGGTTCAGCCGTAGGTTTTTACGGCAATCAGGGACAGGCTCTGGTGACCGAGGATGAAACCCCGCACGATGAGTTTACTCACCGCCTGTGCGCTCGTTGGGAAGCATTGGCTCAGGCGGCTGAAAGCGACAAAACACGCGTCTGCCTAGTACGCACAGGCATCGTCCTGTCCACCGAGGGCGGAGCGCTGGCGAAAATGCTGCCGATTTTCCGATTGGGATTAGGCGGACCGATGGGATCAGGAAAGCAGTACATGGCCTGGATTCATATCGACGATATGGTGAACGGTATACTTTATTTGCTGGAGTCCCCCGAGTTACGCGGCCCCTTCAACTTCTGCTCGCCCTACCCAGCGCGAAACGAGAAGTTCAGCGCGATCCTGGCTCATGTGCTGCATCGACCAGGCATACTACGCGCGCCAGCTTTCGCGCTGAAGCTGATGATGGGAGAAGCGGCAACGCTGATCCTCGACGGACAACGCGCCGTTCCCCAGCGGCTGGAAAGCGCCGGCTTCGGCTTTCGCTTCTTCGAGCTGGATGAAGCGATCGATAATCTGATCAACCATACCGGCTGAAGCCACAGACTCCAAACGCGGCTACTTCAACGCGCCTGACAAAAACTGCTTCAGGCGCGGACTTTGCGGGTTGCCAAACAGCTGCTCCGGCG
This sequence comes from Lonsdalea iberica, assembly GCF_002111585.1. Taxonomy (GTDB): domain Bacteria; phylum Pseudomonadota; class Gammaproteobacteria; order Enterobacterales; family Enterobacteriaceae; genus Lonsdalea; species Lonsdalea iberica. The sequence continues at coordinate 36,286 of NZ_LUTP01000016.1, read as the reverse complement.
TCCCCTCTTCTTCCACTACGCCCTGATGCAGGAAAATGACATGGTTTGAGACGTGGCGGGCAAACTCCATTTCATGCGTCACCACCACCATCGTTTTCCCCTCTTCCGCCAGTTGCTGCATGATGCGCAACACCTCGCCCACCAGTTCAGGATCCAGCGCCGATGTTGGCTCATCAAACAGCAGCACGTCCGGCTCCATCGCCAGCGCGCGGGCGATAGACACCCGCTGCTGCTGTCCGCCGGAGAGGTCGGCCGGATAGCGATCCTGCGACGCGCCGCTCATCCCCACTTTATTCAAATAAAACTCAGCCCGTTGCCGGGCTTGGACCTTGCTCAGTCCCAGCACCTTTATGGGCGCTTCCATGACGTTTTCCCGTGCCGTCATGAAGCTCCACAGGTTGAAATGCTGAAATACCATAGTTAAGCGCGTCCGCAACAGCTGGAGTTGTTTTTTATCGAATATTTTCAGCTGACCGTCTTTATCACGCACCATCCGGATTTCCTGTCCGTTGACATGAATGGACCCTTCGTAAGGCCGCTCGAGGAAATTGATGCAACGCAGCAGCGTGCTTTTACCCGACCCTGATGAGCCGATAATTGAGATAACATCACCCGCCCTGGCCTGTAATGAGATTCCTTTCAGTACTTCGTGCTCCCCATAGCGCTTATGGAGTTCGGTAACCACCAGTTTGGTGTCCTGCATGTTCTTTTCCTGCATTTTAGTGAGTGCCGCGGGTATGTAGATGACGTAACCAGCGGCGTTCCGCTCTGCGGAACAGGCCAATCAGCACGAACGAAATCGCGAGATACATGACAGCCGCGATGCCGAAGGCATAAAACGGCTGATAGGTGGCGGCATTGATGTCACGGGCGATTTTCAGAATGTCCGGCACCGTCACGGTGAAAGCCAGCGCCGTTGAGTGCAGCATTAAAATCACTTCATTGCTGTACGCCGGCAGCGCGATGCGCAGTGCGCCGGGCAAAATAATGCAGCGATACAGCTTGAAGCGGGAAAAGCCGTAGGCCCGCGCCGCGTCGATTTCGCCGCTGGGAATAGAGCGAATGGCGCCCGCGAAAATCTCGGTGGTATAAGCGCAGGTATTCAGCGCCAACGCCAGGACAGCGCAGTTCATTCCACTACGGAAAAAGGCGTTCAGCATGTCCGTTCCGCGAACGATTTCCAGGCTATAAACCCCGGTGTAGAACACCAGCAGCTGAACATACAGCGGTGTGCCGCGGAAAATGTAGGTGAAGGTCCAGACCGGCAGCCAGAAACGTCGCCGTGACGATACGCGTGCGATCGCCAGCGGAATGGCCATGGCCCCGCCAATAACGACCGAGATAATCAGCAGCCACAGCGTCATCGCCAGCCCGGTCATACGATAACCGTCGCTCCACAGCAAGGATTGCCAGTATTGTTGCAGGATCTCACTCATAATTAATTTTTTTCACTCCCTGCGAATAGCGTCGTTCCAACCACCACAGCACGCCATTGGAGACAGTGGTAAAAATCAGGTACATCGCTCCAGCGACCATCGCGAAATAGAACGGCTCATGCGTGCCCTTCCCCGCGAGCTGCGTCGCTTTGATGACATCGTTGAGCCCCAGCAGGGAGACGAGCGCCGTGGCTTTTAGAATCACCTGCCAGTTGTTGCCGATCCCCGGCAGCGCAAAGCGCATCATCGACGGGAACATAATGCGTCGAAAGACTTGCAGCGGTGTGAAGCCGAAGGCCACGGCTGCCTCAATCTCTCCGCGTGAAACGGCGAGAAAAGCGCCGCGAAAGGTCTCGGTAAAATAGGCGCCGTAGATAAAGCCCAGCGTAATGATACCGGCAGCCATCGGATCGATATCGACTTGCGACATGCCAATGATTTCCGTCAGGTCGTTCAGCACAATCTGTAATCCGTAGAAAATCAATAGCATCAAAACCAGATCGGGGATGCCGCGAATCAAAGTGGTATAGCCGGTGAACACGCCGGAGAGCAGCCGGCGGGAGGAAAGCTTGGCGCTGGCGCCGACCAGCCCGATCGCCAGCGAGAGCAGCAACGAGCAGACGGCCAGTTGCAACGTCAGGCGTGAACCCTCGATGATGAGTTCAGAGTAGCCATGCAGCATCAGTGATATCCGTTCCAGAGAAAGCAGACCGTCTGCCTGCATCACAGGCAGACGTCGTATTCGTGGCAATTAGTCGCCATAAACATTGAAATCAAAATATTTCTTCGCCAGGGTGTCGTAGGTTCCGTCTTTGCGCATAGATTCGAAAGCCTTGTCCAACGCGGCTTTCAGCTCAGTTTCATCCTTGCGCAATCCCATGCCGGTGCCGATGCCGAACAGCGCGTTGTCTTTCACCGCCGGTCCGGCAAAGGCGTAGTCTTTACCCGCATCCTGTTTTAGGAAGCCTTCGCTCGCGGCGACTTCATCCTGGAACGCGGCATCAATACGGCCCGCCACGAGATCGGCGTAGATCAGATCCTGATTTTGATAAGCCACGACATCCACGCCCTTCGGCTGCCAGTGAACGTTAGCGTACGATTCCTGAGTGGAAGCCTGCAAGACGCCGACGCGTTTACCGCGAAGAGCGTCCAACGTAGGCTGAATCGGGGAGCCTTTGGCGGCGATCAGGCGCGCGTTGGCGGCATAGAGTTTTTCGGTAAACGCGATTTCCTGCAGACGTTTTTGCGTAATAGAGAGTGAAGAGATGATGGCGTCAATCTTCTTCGCCTTCAGCGACGGGATCAGTGAATCGAAGTCGCTTTCAACGAACGTGCACTTGGCTTCCATGCGCTTGCACATCTCTTTTGCCAGATCGATATCGAACCCTATCAGTTCGCCGCTGGCGTTTTTGGATTCAAACGGCGCATAAGTTGGATCCGTACCGATCTTGATCTCCTTCGGAATGGCCGCGAAGGCGGAGCCTGCCGCTAAAATTAACGCCAAAGGTAAAAATTTCAATCCGCTTTTCATCGAGTTACCCTTATCACCAGTGATGGAACATCAACACGAACGATCAGATTTGAATGCTTTTTAATCACCAACGCTATCGTGCCAGTCATGTGTGTAGTACAGGCTTCAACTCTGCAGTTTTCATGCCAGTTTATCGAGAGAGTCTGATAGCCCCGCGACGGGCGTCACACGCGGTTTTCCACTTCTCTAATCAATTGATTACCCGTGGTGTACCATCAGATTGGACGAGGGAAAGACGAGGGAAATAATAATTCGCACCATAACAAAGCAGATGGTCGCACCGAAACAGAGCAATGCAACATAAGAAGGCATGACGGGTCACTGCATCGGCTACTGCGTCATTCACGCATTGTTATTTTTTTCTGGTTATAGATTAACCACTTAAGCACTACCCCAACGCGTGAACAGATCTTCCGGCAGGGAAATATCGAATTGGTCAAGCACGCGATTGACGGTCTGATCGATGATTTGTTGCACAGTTTGCGGGCGATGATAAAACGCAGGCACCGGCGGCATAATCACCGCGCCCATTTCAGCGGCCGTGGTCATCAATCGCAGATGGCCCAAATGTAATGGCGTTTCTCGTACGCACAGCACGATAGGACGTCGCTCCTTCAGCATCACGTCCGCCGCGCGGGTCAGTAGGCTATCGGTATAGCTGTGGGCTATGCCGGACAGCGTTTTGATGGAGCACGGCAAAATCGCCATACCGGCGGTTTTGAAAGAACCGGAAGAAATGCTGGCGGCGATGTCGCGGCAATCGTGCACCACATCCGCCATCGACTGAACATCGCGCACGCTGAGATCGGTTTCCAGAGCCAGCGTCTGTCGCGCGGCCGGGCTCATCACCAGGTGGGTTTCTATTTCGTCCAACGGCTGCAGCACCTGTAACAGGCGCACGCCGTAAATCACCCCACTGGCGCCGGAAATACCAATAATCAGTCGCTTCATACCCTTCCTTAAACAGGATAGACCTGCATTCACATCGTCAGCGCAGACTGTGCCGCATCCGTCCATGATTGGCAAGATGCAAAAATAAAGGGAGTACCGATAGGCACTCCCTTACTGAAGGAAACGTAAAGCGTTCCGTCAGCCTTCGTTATGCATCTCCAGATCTTCGACTTCGCTCTTGCTGCGCAGCACCTGCGCATCGTCGTTGCGCAGACCTTCAAGATAGTCCAGATAGCCTTGATCCACATCATGCGTGACATAAATGCCGTTAAAGACGGAGCATTCGAACTGGGTAATATCCGGATTGTCGTCGCGTACGGCCTCAACCAGGTCTGAGAGATCCTGGAAAATCAGGCGTCGGCGCCGATAAGCTCGCAGATCTCCTCCACTTCTCTTCCGTGGGCAATCAGCTCGTTTACGCTCGGCATATCGATGCCATAAACATTCGGGAAGCGAATTTCCGGCGCAGCGGAGGCGAGATAGACGCGCTTGGCGCCAGCATCCCTGGCCATCTCGACAATCTGCTGAGAGGTGGTGCCTCGCACGATGGAGTCATCCACCAACAGCACGTTTTTATCACGGAACTCAGCGCGGTTGGCGTTCAGCTTACGACGCACGGATTTCACCCGCGTCTCCTGTCCCGGCATGATAAACGTGCGCCCGACATAGCGGTTTTTCACAAAGCCCTGGCGGTATGGCTTATCAATGATGCGAGCGATTTCGAGCGCGATATCGCACGAGGTTTCCGGAATAGGGATCACCACGTCGATATCCAGATCTTCCCAGCAGCGCGCGATTTTCTCGCCCAGCTTCTGCCCCATGCGTACGCGGGCGCTGTAGACCGAAATTTTGTCGATAAATGAGTCGGGGCGCGCGAAATAGACATACTCGAACAGGCACGGATGATGTTTGGGATTTTCCGCGCACTGACGGGTGTACAGCTGGCCCTTATCCGTAATGTAGATCGCCTCGCCCGGCGCCACATCGCGCAGGAATTCAAAGCCCAGCGTGTCCAGCGCCACACTCTCGGACGCCACCATATATTCGTTGCGCCCATCTTCCAGCGTGCGTTTACCGATGACCAGCGGACGGATCCCGTTGGGGTCGCGGAAGGCCACCAAGCCGTGCCCGATAATCATACTGACGCAGGCATAGGCACCGCGGATCTGCTGATGCATGGCGGCAACGGCGGCGAAGATGTTGTCAGGCTCCAGCGGGTAGTGCTGAAAACGGTCCAGTTCTTTGGCGAAAATATTGAGCAGAATTTCCGAATCAGACGTCGTGTTGACGTGGCGGCGACCCTGTTCAAACAGCTTCTGACGCAGCTCGTGTGCATTGGTCAGGTTGCCGTTGTGGGCCAGCGTAATTCCGAAAGGAGAGTTGACGTAGAAAGGCTGCGCTTCCGATGCGCTGGAACTACCCGCCGTGGGATAACGCACATGGCCGAGCCCCATATTCCCCTGCAGGCGTTGCATGTGCCGTGCTTCAAAAACATCTTTGACCAGACCGTTTGCCTTACGCAGGCGAAAACAGTGATGAGCATCTATTGTTACGATGCCTGCGGCATCCTGCCCACGGTGTTGTAACACCGTTAACGCGTCATAAATCGACTGGTTGACCGGCGTGACGCCGGCGATACCGACAATACCGCACATGTTGTTTTTTCCTCATCAGCGCTACCGCGACTAGAGGTGCCGCGGCAAGAAACTCGACGTGCTTTGCAAGTAGTCAAAGAACCACCTGATGATATAGCTGAACTGCGGGATCAACTGGGACTGCTTCCAGTCGACGCTCTGGGAAAACCCGGTGAAGGTATCCAGAAAGAACAAGATTGCAGAGACAATCAAGACCCCGCGCAAGGCGCCAAAGCAAACGCCCAGCACGCGATCGGTGCCCGACAGCCCGGTTCGCTCAACCAGGGAGCCGATCGCATAATTGACGATGGCTCCCACAATCAACGTCGCAATAAACAGAATGGCGATAGCGATGCCGTTGCGAACCAGTTCATCCTCAAAACGGGAGAAGTACCCCGCCAAATAGCCATAGTAGTGACTGGCAATGAAAAACGCGCATCCCCAGGTCACCAGCGAGAGCGCTTCACGGACAAATCCTCGAATCAAACTGACCAGAGCCGAGAATCCAATAATGCCGATAATGACGTAATCCACCCAAACCATGAACTATCCTACTTAAAGAACCATAACCATCGACATACGCGGCTCATCCTGTTCGCGGCGCATTCTATCAGAAAAAGAAAACGTTTGCGTACCGGAATTCCGCCCTAAATGTGTCAATCCATCGGCTAACGAGAAAACCGCTGAAGGGCCATGAAGATACCGAAAAAAGGCGATAACATCGGGTTTTCCCCGCAACGCTATCTGCCACTCCGGCCTCCTCATGACGCCATCAGGCGCTAATGCGCCGCTTTCACCTGACCGCTTAACCCGCTGATCTGCTGTAGTTCGCTCAACGAGGACTGTAGCTTCTGCTTCGAGGCGTCGGGACCTACATAAATGCGGGTAATCTGGCCGGAGACGGGCGAAGACGGCACCGTGTAAGCACGGAATCCAGAGAGTCGCAGCTTGGCGACAATCTCATTCACTTTGTCCGCATTTTTCAATGCGCCCAATTGCACGATGAAAGCCTGCCCTGCCGGGGCCTGCGGCGCGGCTGCCGGTTTATTCTCTACAGGCCGAGGAGCAGGTTTGACCTCGGGCTTCGGTTTGGCTTCCGCTTTCACTTCCGGCTTGGGTTTTGGCTCCGCTTTCACCGGCGGCGGAATCACCGGAGTCGACGATGGCGCGGAAGGCCGAGCGGCAGAAGGCGCCGTGGCACTCTGAGGCGCGTCAGTGTCTGGAGCGCTATTCGCTGCATGATCGTCGCCCTCAATCTCCTCGCCGCTGTCATCCTCATTAGGCATCGTCGCGCTGTCCGGCGACTGCGACGTCAGAGATTGAGTGATCGGCGGTAGCGACTCCGCTTCCAGCGTATCTTCCGGCTTCGGCACCAGAGGAATGGCGGCGAACTCGTCCTGATAGTGTTTTTTCTTGCCGTCCAACAGGCCCGGCAGCACGATGACGCCCAGCGCGACCAAAATGACGGTGCCGACCAAACGGTTTTGAAATTTACTCGCCATTCGCCGCTCCTTCTTCAAGCGCGGACATCACATGCGCTACCGTATGAAAGGAGCCGCACACCACAACCACGTCCCGCTCAGTGGCGTCCTGCATCGCCGCCCGCCAGGCGGAGACTACATCGGGATACGGACGGCTGCCGTCCAGATACTGAGTCAGCAGGCTCGCGCTGGCGCCGCGCGGGCCTTCAAGCGGCGCGCAATACCAGGCATCTACCTGCGGCTTGAGCTGTTCCAGCGTACTGGCGATATCTTTGTCGGACAGCATACCGACAACGGCGCGGACGACGCCGTGAGGAGGCAATGCCGCCAGGCGTTCGGCCAGATACGCGGCCGCATGCGGGTTGTGCGCCACATCCAGAATCAGCAAGGGCTTGTCGCCGACGATCTGGAAACGCCCCGGCAAGGTCGCGTCCCGCAGCCCGTCACGAATAGCGCGTTCATTCACCTCGAGCGGCGAGGCATTCAGCGCGGCCAGCGCCGTGGCGGCATTCGGCAGCGGCACATTCGGCAAAGGCAAGCGACTCAGACGTCCCTGCACGTTTTCCCAAAACCAGCCGTCCTCTTCCAGCCCGTAGCGCCAGTCGACATCGCGACGCAGCAGACTCGCCCCTCTCTCCTGTGCGACGCCTGCAATTGACGCGGGCATATCCGGCTCGCCGACAACGGCCGGTTTGCCGTGACGGAAGATCCCCGCTTTTTCTCGACCAATGCTTTCGCGATCGTGGCCGAGCCAGTCGGTATGATCGATGGCGATGCTGGTCACGACGGCGACGTCCGAGTCCACGATGTTGGTCGCGTCCAGACGACCGCCCAAACCGACTTCAAGGATCACAACGTCCAGCTGCGCCTGCTTGAAAAGCTGTAGCGCCGCCAGCGTGCCATATTCGAAATAGGTCAAAGAGACGTTATCGCGCCCGGCTTCCACCACGGCAAACGCCTCGCTGTGCATCGCTTCCGGCAATTCCTTGCCCTGAATGCGAACACGCTCGGTGTAACGTAATAGATGAGGTGAGCTGTAGACACCCACCCGAAGCCCCGCGGCCAACAAAATGGATTCCAGCGTATGGCAGGTGGTGCCTTTACCGTTGGTGCCTGCGACGGTAAAGACCGTGTTGGCGGGCTGGCGCAATTGAAGAGAGTCGGCCACCTGTGTGATGCGGTCCAGACCAAGATCGATGGCCTGCGTGTGCAGGTGTTCCAGATAATAAAGCCACGTGGCCAAAGGCGACGTGGCTTTAGGTGTTTGAAGGTTATCCATGAGACCCGCTCGCTTACTTACGGTTCATTGATACAGGGAGCGACGGAGCACGTCGCAACCGTGCTCCCCGTACGTCATCGGTTAGGCTTCATCCTGTGATTCAGACGAAGCGGTCGGCCGCTGCTCTTCCACTTCAGGCTGAGGTTCCGGATGGTTCGTCAGCTTGGCGAGGATCGTAGCCAGCTTGTAACGCATCTCAGGGCGACGAATGATCATATCGATCGCACCTTTTTCCACCAGAAACTCGCTGCGCTGGAAGCCCGGCGGTAGTTTCTCACGTACGGTCTGTTCGATAACACGCGGACCGGCAAAGCCAATCAGCGCTTTTGGCTCGGCGATATTCAGATCGCCCAGCATCGCCAGACTGGCAGACACGCCGCCCATCGTCGGGTCCGTCATCACGGAGATATAAGGCAGGCCGCGTTCGCGCATTTTGCCCAGTGCCGCACTGGTTTTCGCCATCTGCATCAGCGACATCAGCGCTTCCTGCATTCGGGCGCCGCCGCTCGCGGAGAAGCAGACCAGCGGACAGTTGTCTTCCAGCGCTTGCTCTACCGCACGTACAAAGCGCGCGCCGACCACCGACGCCATCGAGCCTCCCATAAAGGAGAATTCGAAAGCCGCGCCTACGACAGGCATGCCGTGGAGAGTACCTTTCATGACCACCATGGCATCTTTCTCGCCGGACTGCTTCTGTGCCGCAGCCAAACGATCTTTATACTTTTTGGAGTCGCGGAACTTCAGGACATCCTTGGGTTCCAGTTCACTGCCGAGTTCAACCGTGTTTTCTGTATCCAGAAAAGCGTGAAGACGAGCACGGGCGGATAAACGCATATGGTGGTCACATTTCGGACACACTTCCAGATTACGTTCCAACTCAGCGCGGTAAAGTACCTGACCGCAACTATCACATTTAGTCCAGACACCTTCAGGGATGTTGGCCCGACGAGTCGGTGTGATATGACTTTTATTTAGAATTCGTTCAATCCAGCTCATTGATAACCTTTCTGCTTGAACCTGGCCACAGGCCAGTACGCTGCTCAGCGTTGATAATGTTCTGCTGACGCAGCCGACAAAGCGATGCCGCATCCGCCAAGGGCGGGATACGACATGGGCATTTATAGCGGTTCACGTGAACATAGCCGTAAGTGCCGCCCATTAAACCATAATGACCCGATACTGTGGATAAAAAACTGGTCACACCGAATGTTAAAATAATTTTTTCTTATTTCACATTCTGGCGTGTCGCCGACCGTTTGTGACGCCAAAATTCAATCACGCCCGGCAGGATAGAAACAAAGATAATACCCACGATCAGGAGTTTAAGATTGTCCTGCACGATCGGCAAATCCCCAAACAGGTAGCCGGCGTAGGTAAACAGCAACACCCACAGCAGTGCGCCTGCGACATTGAAGAGGGCAAAATGCCGATAGGTCATATGCCCCATCCCCGCCACAAACGGCGCGAATGTTCTCACAATCGGCACGAATCGCGCCAGAATAATTGTTTTGCCGCCATGACGGGCGTAAAACGCGTGGGTTTTGTCCAAATAACTGCGGCGGAAAATCCGTGAGTTTGGATTACGGAACAATCGTTCGCCAAACAACCGTCCGATGGTGTAATTGACCGCATCGCCCAAGATTGCCGCGATGACCATCAGTACGACCATCAGATGCACATCCAGTACGCTGCCCGGCAACGCCGCCAGCGCGCCAGCGACAAACAGCAACGAGTCGCCGGGCAGGAACGGCGTCACCACCAGCCCCGTTTCACAGAACAAAATCAGAAACAGGATCGCATAAATCCAAACGCCGTATTGCGCGACCAGCTCGGCCAGGTGCACATCGATATGCAAAATAAAATCAATAATAAAGTGTATAAATTCCATTATGTTACCTATCATCAGACCGTGCAGTTCGGCGAACGGCAGCGTCGTTAGTCATCGAGTAAAAACAGCGGCCCCATCGGGACGGACGGCAGCCCGAACGACTCGGGATAATCGACGTCCACCAGATACAGTCCATCAGCCTTAGCCGTCGCGGCGGCCAACTTACGATCTTTGGCCGCCAGCAGATCCGCAATCCAGCTTTCAGGCTGATTACCGCACCCAACTTCGAGCAGACTGCCCACAATGTTGCGCACCATATGGTGGACAAAAGCGTTGGCCTTGATATCTACCACAATGTAAGCGCCGTGCCGCACAACCTTTAAATGTTTTACATTTCGCCACGGCGTACGCGACTGGCACTGCACCGCACGGAAAGAGGTGAAATCATTCTCCCCCAGCAAACACTGCCCCGCCCGTTCCATGCGCTCGGCGTCGAGCGGATGATAAAAATGCGTCATGCCGTGCGACAGAATCGCTGGGCGGTAGCGATGGTTGTAAATCAGATAGCGATAGCGACGAGCGGTGGCGCTGAAACGGGCATGAAATTCATCATTCACCGTCTTAACCCAGCGAACGGCAATATCCGGTGGCAGATGGGTGTTGACGCCCATCGTCCAAGCCGCGTCTTTACGCACGGCGTGCGTAGTGAAATGCACCACCTGACCGGTGGCATGGACCCCTGCATCGGTGCGTCCCGCGCAGAACACGGTAATCGGCTCATCGGCGACCTGTGACAGCGCCGCTTCCAGACACTGCTGGACGCTGTCTACCTCCGCCTGACGCTGGTAGCCGTAATAGCGACTGCCGTCATATTCAATTCCCAGGGCGATTTTCAGCGGCGCCACGTCTTCCGCAACCTGCAACGCTGTCATGATTACCCCAGATGCTCCTCAATCAGGAGTTCGGCCGTTTCAACCGCCATTAACGCGCCGCCAAAACGAACGTTGTCCGCCACCGACCAGAATTGCAGCAGCTCCGGGATACCGTAATCGTTGCGCAGGCAGCCCACACTCAGCTGTATGTTGCCGGACGCGTCATCGACCTGCGTCGGGTAATCGTCGTCATCGCTGATGGCGACATCGTCCGACTGCAGCAGTTCCTCGCGGGCTTCCTCGGCGGAGAGCGGACGCATACCTTCCATATGCACCACCTGCGCATGGCCGTAGAAAACCGGCGACTGAACACAGTTGACCGCAATCGGCAGCCCGTCATCTTGCAGGACCTTACGCACCTGATCGACCAGACGACGCTCCTGCATGACGCTGCCTTCGCTATCCGCTAGCAGTGGCAGCAGATTGAACGCCAGCTGTTTCGGGAACATCCCGGCTTCCGGCGGCATTCCGTTCAGCAAACGGGCGCTTTGGCCCGCCAAATCGTCGACCGCCGCTTTACCCCGTGCCGAAACCGACAGCAGACTCGTGACGTGAAGGCGGGAAAGCCCGGCCTGTTCCGTCAACGGCTTCACTGCTTTCAGCAGCTGGCTGGTCAGACTATCCGCCACGGCAACGAGGTTGCGATTGCGGTAATCGGCCAGCACCTGGGAATTCACGCCCGGAACAACCAGAGGAACATCAGGCTCCTGCGCGAACAACCCGCTACTGTCGATAACCAGGCAACCAGCGTTGGCCGCCTCGTCCGCATAGCGGGCGCTCGCCTCGGCGCCGGCGACGAAAAAGGCCAACTGCGCTTGCGACCAGTCGAACGCTTCCGCGTTCGTCACCAGACAAGAGCGGCCGTTAAAACGGAGAGTTTCCCCTGCGCTATGCTCACTTGCCAGCGGATAGATGTCTCCCACTGGAAATTCACGTTCCTGCAATAGCTCCAGCAACGCGGTGCCGACGGCGCCAGTTGCGCCCAGCAGCGCTATATTCCAGCCATTGGTCATTTGGTTCTTCTCCCCAAATTTTTCATAACACAGGCCAGGCGACAGCAACATCGCCCGGACAAAAAGGTTTATTCATGAACAAAGCGATCAGTTATCGCCCTGAAAAACGGCGTTGAAGCCCAGTTGGTTGAGCAACTCGACGGTGTCGCGATCGGTGCAGAACACCTGAAGCGAAGACCATTCTCGGCGCTCCTGATAAGTTTTACGCAGACGATCAAATCCGCCGCTGATGTGGGCGATGCCGCGCAGCATCGCATCATCTCGGCGCACGTCGTAAACCAGATGCACCAGACGTTTGAGCAGCGATTGATCCAGCGGATGAGTCAGAGTAACGGAAGTCACTTCGGGCGTGGGCAGCAGCGAAGACAGCGCCACCTGCTGCGGCTGGCCAACAAAACGGCTCCAGGCTTCAAAGACCTGCGTCGTGCCGCGCGCCTTGCCCTCCAGCGTGTACCCGGCGATGTGCGATGTGCCGATATCCACCCGTTCCAGCAACGCCGTCGATAGCTCGGGTTCCGGCTCCCAGACATCCAGTACCACGCTGAGCGATTTCCCACGCTGCAACGCCTCAAGCAGCGCTACATTGTCGACGACTGGCCCACGGCAGGCGTTAATCAATATGGTGCCTTCCGCCAGCGAATCCAGCAAATCGGCATCCACATTGTGATAGGTCTTGTGAGGACCATCTTTGTACAACGGCGTGTGAAACGTCAGCACGTCGGCCTGCGCCGCGACCTCTTCCAGCGAAAGAAAGTTTTCCTCATCGCCGCGTTCCGCGCGCGGGGGATCGCACAATAGCGTACGGACGCCCCAGGCCTTAAGCCTGGCATTGAGGCGCGCACCCACGTTGCCCACACCAATGATGCCGACGGTGCGGTCGCGCAACTGGAAACCATCCCGCTCAGCCAATCCCAGCAGTGCAGAAAAGACATACTCAACCACGGCGATGGCGTTGCAACCCGGCGCGGCAGAGAAAGCAATACCGGCCTGCTGCAAAAAGGCTTCGTCGACATGGTCGGTCCCCGCCGTCGCCGAACCGACGAACTTCACTGATTTTCCCGTCAATAAGTCTGCATTGACTTTGGTGACCGAACGCACCATCAGCGCATCGGCATCATCCAATGCGTCTTGCGGCAACGGTCGTCCCGGCACGGAAGTGACGTCGCCCAGGCGGCTAAACAGCTCGCGGGCATAGGGCATATTTTCATCAACAAGGATTTTCACGTTACGTTTCCCGAAAGGCGTGTGGCGTCGGACGCACAGCGGCGGCGAAAACAGGGTCGTTATTCTGCCACAAACCGTCGAGAGGGAACACCGGCGAATCGCCCGGCTGGTAGCGCCGCATAACAGAAATTTTGCGTCAAACGCCCTACCCGACTACCCGTTACGGATCCGGGTTGTTATCATAACGTTCGACTATTCTTTCTGTTATCTCACTTCGAACAGAAACCGCACGGTAAGGATCGTGTTATGCAGCCCGTGAACAGCCCAGGCACGTCTTTGCCAGGCGACCGCAACATAGATTCCACGCCGCTGAAAACCGGCGGTACGGCGCGTGATGACGCCCCATTGACGCCCGCGCAGCGCACATCGCTGGAGCGGCTTATCACGAAGATCATGTCATTAAGTTCGCTCAAGTCGGCTGAAATCTGGGCCGGTATGCGTCACGACATCGGTCTGAAAAGCGGCGCCGAAATTTTGTCGGGTCAATTCCCTGCCGCTGAACAGGCGCTGCAAACACGACTGACCTCCGTGCAAAATACCTTAGGCACCCGTCAACTGTTGCAACAGCTCACCGAACTGCTGCCGCAGGGCAATAACCGCCAAGCGGTGAGCGACTTTATTCGCCAGCAGTTCGGCCACACCGTGCTGAGCTCATTGAGCGGCAGTCAGCTTCAGCAGGTTGTCACGCTGCTGCAAAATGGCCAGCTGCCGCAGCCGAGCTCATCGCTGCCGCCCGGCACGCTTTCACCGTCGGCGCAGCCTCCGACGACCGAGCCTCAGCCCGGCGCACTGCCGCAAACCGGCGCCCCGCTGGACCGTCGCCTGCTGCCCGCGGAGCAGAACAGCCTGAATCAGCTAATTACCCGACTAACGACGCTGACCGGCGAATCCCCCGCCAAGGTCTTGCTGGCGCTGATGGATGTTCAAGGGCTGAAACCTAATGACGCGATTCCCGCTAAAAACTTCCCGCTGCTAAGCCAACTGCTGCAAACGCAGGTCGCCATGATGCAGAACCATACGTCGCCGACGCTGGCGGCGTTGCAGCCAGCGCTCAAGCAGCCGATGGATGGTCAGGAACAGCAGATGGTGCAGGATTACGCGCAGTCTCGTTTCAATGCCGGGATGCAGACGCCGTTGACGCCGGTGCAGATTGCTGACGTCGTCACATTTCTCTACAGCAAACGACTCCAGCAGCTACAGGAAAAAGAGACGGCGATGGCAGGTTCCGCGTCAACGCCGGTTCCGATCTACGGCCCTTTTATCTCCGCCCTGCCCCCCGAGCTGCGACCACTCTTCAGCCGTCCGCGCGGCGTACTGATCCTGTGTGCGCTGTGCGTCATCGTTTTACTGTGGGTACTGCTCTAAGACCGCACGAAGCAGTTAGCAGTTAGCAGTTAGCAGTTAGCAGTTAGCAGTTAGCAGTTAGCAGTTAGCAGTTAGCAGTTAGCAGTTAGCAGTTAGCAGTTAGAAAAGCGAAGGGGAAAGACCCAATCAATCAGGCGAGAAAAACATAACCGGGGCTGAGCGCCCCGGCTGAGGTAAAACGCTTACTGCTTGTATTTACTCATGACAAGAACGGCGTTGGTGCCGCCGAAACCGAAACCGTTAGACATCACGGTGTTCAGCTCACGCTCAGTCGGTTCGGTGATGATGTTCATCCCTTCGCCCTGCTCATCCAGCGTGTCGATATTGATGCTCGGCGCGATGAAGTTATGTTCCAGCATCAGCAGCGTATAAATCGCTTCCTGGACGCCCGCCGCACCCAAAGAGTGACCCGTCATCGCTTTCGTTGCGGAGATCGCCGGCGTGTTGTTGCCGAACACTTCACGGATAGCGCCCAGCTCCTTCACATCGCCGACCGGCGTTGAAGTCCCGTGAGTGTTGATGTAGTCGATCGGACCGTCAACATCTTGCATCGCGATTTTCATGCAGCGTACTGCGCCTTCGCCTGACGGGGCGACCATATCTGCGCCATCGGAGGTTGCGCCGTAGCCCACGACTTCAGCGTAGATGTGAGCGCCGCGCGCCAGCGCGTGTTCCAGCTCTTCCACCACAACCATACCGCCGCCGCCGGCGATGACGAAGCCATCTCGGTTCGCGTCATAGGTACGGGAGGCTTTTTCCGGCGTCTCGTTGTATTTGGTGGACAGCGCGCCCATCGCATCAAATTCGCAGGACAGCTCCCAGCTCAGCTCTTCGCCGCCGCCGGCAAACACGATGTCCTGTTTGCCCATCTGAATCTGCTCAACGGCGTTGCCGATACAGTGTGCGGATGTCGCGCACGCGGAGCTGATCGAGTAGTTGATGCCGTGGATCTTGAACGGGGTCGCCAGGCAGGCGGAAACGCCAGAACCCATCGCCTTAGTCACCACATAAGGACCCACGGCTTTCACGCCGCGCGGACCGCGCATGGCGTCGGCACCCATAACCTGGTAATGCGGAGAACCGCCGCCGGAACCGGCAATCAGGCCCACACGCGGGTTATTCTGGTAAACTTCTTCGGTCAAACCCGCATCTTTCACCGCCTGCTCCATAGAAAGGAAAGCATAGATGGCGGCATCATTCATGAAACGCACAATCTTACGGTCAATCAGGCCAGCCGTATCCAGCTTAACGTTGCCCCAGACGTGACTACGCATGCCAGCATCTTTCAGCTCTTGAGAAAAGGTGATACCTGAACGGCCCTCACGCAGAGATGCAAGGACTTCCTCTTGGTTATTACCGATGCTAGATACGATCCCAAGACCTGTAATCACTGCACGTTTCATTCAATACCTCATTTCGTTTGTATAAGCATTTAGGATACTGCGATGCACTTTAGCTTACACTTGTAAGCTGAACAAGTCCGATGTGCCTACCTTTGCACAAATTTGCACACAAAGGGGCTGACCGTTAAACTTCCGCCACCGCCTGAATTATGAGTGAGTTGCCGTGATTACGCCCGCCATCCGAACCGCTTCGCTAAGCTGGAACGCTCAGGGTACACCTGTTTCGCTACAGTTTGACGACGTCTATTTTTCCAACCAGGATGGGCTCGCGGAAACCCGCTATGTCTTTCTACAGGGCAATGACTTACCCGCACGTTTTGCACAAGCTTCACGCGCGACTTTCACCGTCGCGGAGAGTGGATTCGGTACCGGGTTGAATTTCCTGACCTTATGGCAGGCGTTCGCCGATTTTCGCCGTGAACAGCCCGACGCCACGTTGCAACACCTGCATTATCTTAGTTTCGAAAAGTTTCCTTTGCAGGTGGGCGATCTGGCGGCCGCGCATGCCCAGTGGCCCGAACTGGCTGAGTTCGCCGACGCACTGCGGCAACAGTGGCCGACGATGTCCCCCGGTTGCCATCGTCTGATACTGGCTGACGGCCATATCACGCTCGATCTGTGGTTCGGCGATATCAATGACCTGCTGCCCCAACTCGATGACAGCGTGAACCATCAGGTCGACGCCTGGTTTCTGGACGGTTTCGCGCCGTCGAAAAATCCGGATATGTGGACCGCGAACCTGTTCAACGCGATGGCGAGGTTGTCCCGTCCCGGCGGCACCCTCGCCACCTTCACGGCGGCGGGCTTTGTCCGTCGAGGCTTGCAGGAAGCCGGGTTCAACGTCAGTAAAGTCAAAGGTTTCGGCCGCAAGCGCGAGATGCTGTGCGGGGATCTGCCAGATGCGATTCCCGTAACCGAATCCGCGCCCTGGTATCATCGGCCCGCCGCCGCACAGCCTCATGAAGTCGCCATCATTGGCGGGGGTATCGCCAGCCTGCTAACGGCGTTGGCGCTGCAACGCCGCGGCACCAAGGTCACCTTGTATTGCGCCGATGAACAGGTGGGACAAGGCGCTTCCGGCAACCGACAAGGCGCGCTCTATCCGCTGCTCAATGATAAGCACGACGCGCTGTCGCGTTTTTTTGCCAGCGCGTTCGGCTATGCCCGACGTACCTACGATGCGCTGACGGCGCAGGGCGTGAATTACGAACATCAGTGGTGCGGCGTCAGCCAGCTGGCGTTTGACGATAAAAGCGCGCGTAAAATCGATCAAATCCTCGCCGGGCAATGGCCTGAAGAACTGGTGCATGCGGCCAATGCGCAGATGCTGACACAGTCCTGCGGCGTTCCGCTGCTTCAGCGAGGCATTACGTATCCGTCCGGGGGATGGTTGTGTCCGGCCGAGCTGACCGCCGCCGTACTGGCGTTGGCGACCCGCCAGGGCATGCAGGTCCGTTTGAACACGACCGTCACCGAGCTTACGCCGTCTTCTGACGGCTGGCGTTTGACGCTGAACAGCGGCGACACTGCTCAGCATGCCACACTCATTCTGGCGAACGGACATCAGCTCAGCGACTGGCCTCAGACGCAGCACCTTCCCACCTACGCCGTGCGGGGACAGGTGAGTCACGTACCCGGCAACGCCCAACTGCGCCCTCTTAAGCAGGTGCTCTGCTATGACGGCTATCTGACGCCAATCAGCCCGCGACACCAGCAGCATTGCATCGGCGCCAGCTATCACCGCGGAGACACCGGGGTCGAGTATCGCGATTCGGATCAACAGCAGAACCGCCAGCGGTTGATCGACTGCCTGCCGTCGCTGTCGTGGCCGACGGCGGTAGACGTCTCCGACGGCGACGCCCGATGCGGCGTACGTAGCGCGTTGCGCGATCACCTGCCGCTGGTCGGCGCCGTACCTGACTATGAGCAGACGCTGGGCCAGTATCAGACGCTCCCTCAGCAACTGGCGGCGTCTCACGTTCCTGTGCAGGCTCCGGTTCATCCGAACCTGTTTATTCTCGGCGGTCTTGGGTCCCGCGGTCTTTGTTCCGCCCCGTTAGCGGCAGAGGTGCTGGCGTCCCAAATTTACGGAGAACCGTTGCCGCTAGATAGCGCCACGCTGGCCGCCCTGAATCCAAATCGTTTCTGGGTCAGAAAGCTGTTGAAGCGTCGCCCGGTTTGACCAGAGGATAACTAGCATCCTCGTAGCTGGCATCACAGCAATTTCGTTCTACTTTTTACCGCATTGGGAGCGCAGAAATGGGACAGCAGGCATCGCGGGAACACGCTAATTTTAGCCATCATGCCACGTTGGGTGGGCTAGACATGCTGCAGGCTCGCTATCACAATCAGCGTTTTTCCCGTCATTCGCATGAGAATTTCTGCATCGGCGTAATAGAGGAAGGCACGCAGCGTTTCTACCGTACTGGTGCCGAACACGTCGCGCCCAAGGGCGATATCATTTTGGTCAACGCGGATGAAATCCATACGGGCTGCGCAGGCACCGCCGATGGCTGGTCCTATCGGGCCATCTACCCTCGGTGGATGTGCTGCGCGGCCTGTCGGGATCTATGCGCGACCATCAGGGAGACGCGCCCTGGTTTCCCCACGCGGTCGCCCACGATCCGGGCCTGTCAGAGCAATTACGCATGGTCTTCTCGCTCCTGGCCGTCGAAGGCAATACGTTGTTGAAGGAAACCCTGCTTTGCTCGTCGCTGGTCTGGTTGATGATGCGCCATGGAAAAACGCAAACGGAAGTCCGTCCGCTGACGAAAGCCGACCACGCCATCCGCGAAGTCAAAATGCTGTTGGACGACTGTCCGGAGGAAAACCTGTCGTTAATGGAGCTGGCGAACCAGGCCGAGCTTAGCCCGTGGCACTTCCTGCGACAGTTTAAAAGCTTGGTCGGAATGCCGCCTCATGCCTACCTCGTGCAGTCCCGGCTGCGCAAGGCGACCACGTTGTTGCGTCAGGGAGAAACGCTCACCGATGTTTCCGTCCGCTGCGGCTTTTCGGACCAAAGCCACTTTACTCGCCATTTTAAAAAAGCGCTGGGCGTAACGCCGGGGCAATTTGTACGCGCAATAGCACGCTGAAAATCGCGTCCCGATTCACGCTCTTTGAGCGCCCTTCCCTCCCGCGAACGATGACCTATTGGGAGCATCGCATCGCGCCTACCTGCGCTGTTGTACGATCGCAATTTTCTTCAATATTTGTCCGGGTGCCTGGGTTACCTTTTTGCGACCTATTACACCACAAGGACATTTTTTATGAACGCGTCGGCAACCCCCCGCTCTCCCTGGCAGGGCACCTTTACAGGCTGCGTGGCCGTCTTGCCGTTATGCCTGGCGGTAGTTCCCTGGGGCATCCTCGCGGGGTCGATGGCGGTGCAGGCCGGGCTGACTTTCTGGCAGAGCGTCGGCATGTCGGCGGTGATCTTCGCCGGCGCGGCGCAATTGGTCACGCTGGGACTGCTGATGTCCGGAGCCAGCGTGCTGACCATCGTCATGACCGTGTTTGTGATTACGCTGCAACACTTGATCTACGGGCTGACCCTTAGAGACGCCGTCTCTCGCTTGAGTAGCCGTTTTCGCATTCCTATCGGTTTTTTGCTAACGGATGAACTGTTTGCGCTCGCTGCCGGGAAAGATAATCACAGCCGGCTGTCGCCGGGGTATCTCATTGGCGCGGGGCTGACCTTTTATCTGTGCTGGGTGATGTGCAGCCTGTCAGGCATTTTACTGGCTTCTTCGATTCCCGACCTGGAACGCTACCATCTCGATTTCTCGATTGTGGCGACCTTTATCACCATCATTGTTCCCATGGTAAAAAACATCGGAACACTGTGCGGCGTCGCTTTTTCCCTGATTGCCGCGATGCTGTTGTCTTATTGGCAGGTTGAAGGCGCCGTCATTATTGGGGGTCTCGGCGGCATGCTATGTGCTGTGGTGATCGAACGTCTGGGAGGCGCATCATCATGAGTTGGTGCTTACTGTTTGTGCTGGCGGGCGTGGTGTTTTTCAATCGCTACCTGTTTCTCGACCCGCGCGTGCCGGTGAAGCTGCCGCGGTGGATCCGTCAGGCGCTGCACTATTCCGCCCCCTGTATGCTGACCGCGATATGCGGACCGGTGCTCCTCTTACATCACGACGCGCTGCGTCCTTTCCCCGACAACCCCTACCTGTGGGGCGCGCTGGGCTGCGTGATGATCGCTCTGCTAATTCGTCACGTTCTCCTGGCGGTAGTCTGCGGCCTCGCGTGGTTCTATGTGCTGTGTTTCTGGATGGGAGTTTGACGATGACGGTGCCGGAGGATTCCGGCACCGGTTAAAGAAGAGGCATTACGTTACGGTTGGGAAGACGCCTGCTGGTAGAGACGATCCCACATCTGATTGACCAGAACCTGATCCGGCGGAGACAGTTCGCCGTTTTTGATGGCCTTGCGTACGCTATCCTCGACACGGCTGCACAAGGCTTCGGCCGTATGCTCGCCGTTTTCCTCAGCTTCCGCGACCGCCAAGGTCAAATGACCGCGCAGATAACCCCCGGCAAAAAGCTCATCGTCGCTGGCGTGTTCCACCATGTCATCAATCAGCGCCAGGATGCGCGATTCAAATTCTGCGATCATTCATTGTCCTCGGTTGTTCTGTGTTGCCCATCGTCCGCTCAGCAGAGATCGGCGGGGTACGGGAAAGCCGCCGGGGTCAGCGGCGCCGTATGATAAAATGCGTGCAGCGCCTGAATTAAGCGGTCCGGGCGTTCGGGAACGCCCTCCTCCAAATAGCGCATCACCTGCGCGTGCACACGGCGTTGAAAGGCAATGCGGTCGGGTGTCACATCGCCGTTCAGGTTATCGCAGCTCACGTTAAAGGGAAACGCCGCCGCAACGCAAAACATCCACTCCAGCGCCTGCGGTTTAATTTCCACCGACTCGAACTGTTGCTGCGTTGCCGCATCGCGTCCGTCGGGGCAGTACCAGTACCCAAAATCCACGAGTTTGCGTCGTTCCGCGCCCGCAATGCACCAATGGGAAATCTCGTGCATCGCACTGGCGTAAAAACCGTGGGCGAACAGAATACGGTGATAGTCCGTTTGCTCATCGGCCGGGAGGTAAATCGGCTCGTCCTCGCCCTTGACTAAGCGTGTATTGAAATCGTCGCTAAAGCAGCCGTTAAACACCTGAATCAGGTGCTCATAATCGTGTGTCATGATGTTGTTAACCGGTTCAGTCATGAGAATAGCCGCCCCACCCAATGCGCGACATCCTGCCCATGGCCGTCGTAAATCAGTTTGACGCTCATCAGCGCGGACACCGCCACCAGCATGGGACGAATCAACTTCTGCCCCTTGGTGAGTACCATTTTCGCCCCCAAACGCGCACCGATGATTTGCCCTAAGAGCATCACGCCGCCGATGAGCCACATGACTTTGCCGCTCAGAATGAAAAACAGCAGGCCACCGAAATTGGAGGTGAAGTTGAGTACTTTGGCGTGCGCGGTAGACTTTGCCAGATTGAAACCGCGTAGCGTCAGGTAGGACAGCGCGTAAAACGACCCGGCTCCCGGACCAAAAAAGCCGTCATAGAATCCCACGCAAGCGCCACCAACCAAAGCGAATGGAACGGGAGAGAGCCGACGCTGCCGATCTTCGTCGCTGATTTTGGGCATCAACAGAAAATACAGGCCGATGCCGATCACCAGTACCGGCAGCAACTGGCGCAGGAAATCCGCGTGAATCTGTTGAATGAGCCAGGCACCGCTGATCGCGCCAAGAAAGGTGCAGACCACCGCCAGCTTCTGCTCACGCAGATCGACCGCGCCACGGCGGATAAAGTACAGACTGGCGGAAAACGATCCGCCGACGCCCTGAAGTTTATTTGTCGCCAATGCCTGCGCGGGCGATAACCCTGCCGCCAATAATGCGGGGACCGTCAATAAACCGCCGCCCCCGGCAATTGAATCGATAAATCCCGCCGCCACGGCGATAGCAAACAGCAGGCCGAGCAGTTCCGGCCCTAAGATCAAACCTTCCATGATGTTTTATTCCGCGGCAAAGTGTCGGTTCAGCAACGCCTGACAAGATGCGGGCAGCGGCGGTGGCGTGGTTTTCTGCGGCGCGACGGCGCCCGGCTTACGCGGCTGGAACCAGCTTTGCAGCTCCGCGCCACAGCCATCGCCCGCCGGCGGCGGATCCTGATCCTGGCACTCAAGACTGTTCGCCGGGCAACGCAGACGAACGTGCATATGCGCACGGTGTGCGAACCACGGGCGAACCTTGTGAAGCCAGGAGCGGTCGCTGCCAGCCTCCTGACACAGACGCTGCTTGATCGCCGGGTTGACGAAGATGCGCGTCACCGCGCTGTCCTGCGCCGCCGTCTTGATCAGCGTCAGGGCATCATGGTTCCACAGGCGCGGATTGACGGCTTTGTCCCCGGGTAAGACCAGATCGATAGGTTGTGGATTCAGGAGTTGCTGCGTGCTCCAGCGCTGACGCGGCACCTGCAGCCAGACGTCCACATCCAGCCCCGACTGATGACTGGCATGTCCGCTGCTGAAACGCCCTCCCGCCGGCATCCCCATGTCTCCGACCAGCACGATGCCGCCGTTCTGGCGATGCACGCTGGCGCTGAGGCGATGGATGAAGCCCAGCAGATCCGGATGGCCGAAGTAGCGACGCTGATCGACCCGCATCACCTGATAGTCCTCCGCTTGCAGCGGCAGTGGCCGCGCGCCGATGATACAGCCGTTAGCGAAAGAACCTATCGCCTGCGGGCGTCCAGGCACCGGGTGGGTGATCTCCTGCCAGGGCGTCGCTGCCCCAGCGGTGGCGCAGCAGAGCAGCGTCATCAAACCTATCAAAGCTGTTTTCATATGCAGGTTACCAACGGGGAACTGAAGTGTTTACGTCCGCGCATTGCGCACGTTGGCGTAATAAATGGTCCATTAACACGATAGCCATCATCGCCTCGGCAATGGGCACGGCGCGGATACCGACGCAGGGATCGTGACGCCCACGGGTGACCATTTCCGTCGCTTCGCCCGTGCGGGTGATCGTGCGCCCCGGCACCATGATGCTGGACGTCGGCTTGAGCGCCAGATGCGCCACGACCGCCTGACCACTGCTAATGCCGCCCAGAATGCCGCCCGCATGATTGCTCTGGAAACCGTCCGGCGCGATCTCATCGCGGTTTTCGCTGCCGCGTTTGCCCACGACTGCAAAACCGTCGCCGATCTCGACGCCCTTCACGGCGTTGATACTCATCAGCGCATGCGCCAAATCCGCATCCAGTCGGTCGAATACCGGCTCGCCGAGCCCGGCGGGTACGGACTCGGCCACCACCGTCACGCGTGCGCCAATAGAGTCACCCTCTTTCTTCAGCGCGCGCATCAGTTCATCCAACGCTTCCAGCTTAGACGGATCCGGGCAAAAGAAGGGGTTCTGCTCAACCTGATCCCACGTTTTCAATTCGCAGTGAATGTCGCCCATCTGCGTCAGACAGCCACGAATATTCACGCCGTGCTGAAGCTGCAGATATTTCTTGGCGATGGCGCCTGCCGCCACGCGCATGGCCGTTTCGCGCGCGGAAGATCGGCCGCCGCCGCGATAGTCGCGCTGGCCGTATTTCTGCTCGTAGGTATAGTCGGCATGTCCGGGTCGGAACAAATCTTTGATCGCGCTGTAGTCCTGCGAACGCTGATCGGTATTTTCAATCAGCAGGCCGATGCTGGTCCCCGTCGTCACGCCGTCGAATACCCCGGACAGAATGCGCACCTGATCCGGTTCGCGACGCTGGGTGGTATAGCGAGAGGTGCCTGGACGGCGGCGGTCCAGATCGTGCTGTAGATCCGCTTCTGTCAGCGGAATGCCCGGCGGAACGCCATCCACCACACACCCCAGGGCAATACCATGGGACTCACCAAAGGTGGTGACGCGGAAAAATTGCCCAATACTGTTTCCTGCCATCACGGCTCCTTTACATCATAAAATAAGAGATCGTCAGGCGGGCTATCCGCGCCCGCATCCTGTCACTATATTAGTCGCGATACAGGCTGAAGTGAGACTGGCAGTCCAGCAGCTGCGCACGGGTCAGCATGAATACGCCGTCGCCGCCGTGTTCGAATTCCAGCCAGGTAAACGGAATATCGGGATATTGGTCGATCAGATGCACCATGCTGTTGCCCACTTCGCAGATCAGCACCCCCTCTTCGCTGAGGTATTCGGTGGCGCGGGCAAGAATGCGACGTACCAGCTTCAGGCCGTCGCTGCCCGCGGCCAGCCCCAGCTCGGGCTCATGACGGAACTCGTCCGGCAGGTCCGCCATGTCTTCTTCATCGACGTAAGGCGGGTTGGTGACGATCAGATCGTAAGGCGTGGTCGGCAGGTCGCGGAACAGATCTGAACGAATCGGCGTGACGTGATGTTCCATGCCATGCTGTTCGATATTCAGCTCGGTCACCGACAGTACATCGCTGGAGATATCGACCGCGTCGACCTCCGCCTCCGGGAAAGCCTGCGCACAGGCGATGGCGATGCAGCCGCTGCCAGTACAGAGATCCAGAATGTGATGAGGTTCGCGGCTCAAGAGCGGCTCGAAACCGTTATTGATCAGCTCTCCAATCGGCGAACGCGGCACCAACACGCGTTCATCGACGTAGAATTCCAACCCGCAGAACCACGCTTTGTTGGTGAGATAGGCGACGGGAATACGTTCGTTGATACGGCGGATCACTCGTTCCACAATGCGGTGACGTTCGCCTGACGTCAGGCGCGCGCTGTATATGTCTTCGGGGATATCGAGGGGTAGATACAGGCTTGGCAACACCAGCTGCAACGCCTCGTCCCAAGAGTTGTCGGTTCCATGACCGTAATAGACCTGTGCGGCATTAAACCGGCTGACCGTCCAACGCAGCATATCCTGAAGGGTATGCAGATCGTTGACCGCTTCATCGACGAAAATTTTGTCCAAGGTTGTCCTCCGCAGACATCTCTGAAAATCAAATTGCCGCCTAGTTTGCCATGAAGCCTGCGACAAATCAGCAGATATCACCGTCCTGCGGCCCCTCAAACCTTAGCGGAGCGCGCTAGAAAAGGTACACTTAGGAAAAACCAAGACAGAGTAAGCGCTGATGAAAAACAAATACAGGCTGGATGAGGAAGAGCTGGCGCTTTTTCGCGCTTCAGTCGCCGGCGCCAGACGCCTGACTCAGGACACCTATCGCTATCAACCGCCGCGCCGCAAACTCTCGGAAGTACCGCCGCGTAAAGCGATGCAGGAGCAACGCGACGCCTGCTTTTATTTCTCGGATGAGTTTCAGCCGCTATTGGAGAACGATGGCCCGGTACGATACGTTCGCTCCGGCACCAGCCACTATGAATTAAAAAAGCTGCGCAGAGGGGATTATCCGCCGGAGCTGTTTCTGGATCTGCATGGTCTGACCCAGCAGGAAGCCAAGCAAGAGCTAGGCGCATTACTGGCCGCCTGCCGCCGGGAGCACGTCTACTGCGCCTGTGTGATGCACGGTCACGGTAAGCACATCCTCAAACAGCAGACCCCGCTATGGCTTGCCCAGCATCCCGACGTGCTGGCCTTTCATCAGGCCCCGCGCGAATTTGGCGGCGACGCCGCATTGCTCGTGCTGGTCGCGCTGGATAGCAACGTCAGATAACGCCCCTGACCTAAAAGACAGGCGGCCATTCGCCGCCCTCCCCCCTTGACCCACCACCGCCCAGTCAGGCGTTCGAGCACACATACGGCTATAGCCGTAAGCAAAACCTCGCGTCGCCGACCTTCAAGACATCGAAGCAGGGAGAACGTCGACGGGTGTCGATATGCCCTTGCCGTCAGGCATACCGGTGCGCAGGGCTAAAGCAGGATTATTTGGCTTGGGCGGCTTTGGCGAGAAGCTGAGCCGGACTGACTTGCCACTGGCATACGCCAGCACCAGAGGGGGCGAACTGCACATCTGCCACGGCCGACGTGGCGAACATCGGCGCCGTTTCTTGCGGACAAAGGGCCGCGACCAGGTAGCCGACCAGCGGCAAATGCGAGATCACCAGCACAGCGCCGACGCCCTGAGAAGCCAGCACCTCAAGATAGTCTCGCACCTGTTCGGCGCTGCCGCCCGGCGTGAGCTCCGGCAGGCACTCGTCCTTAACCTGCAGTGGCCATGCGTCCCTGACGGCCTGCAATGTTTGCTGAGCACGCAGGAACGGGCTAACCAGAATGCGATCGATGTCGATACCCTTGCCAGACAACCACTCGGCCATCTGACGAGACTCATCACATCCACGAGCACTGAGAGGACGAAGCGCATCACTGGCTGCGTCAGGTATGGCATCGCCGTGACGCATGATCAAAACTTGCATATTACACCGCTATATTGATGAAAAAGCTGTGCGTGTCGCCAAGGGAGAGGCAGTGCCGACGCTCGTGCATCCGGCTACGCCTGACCGACGTGAACACACGGTTTAGGAACTCATTGCTGGCGTTTTAACCAGACCGGAGCGCAATTTTTTACTCCAATTGGCTGCCGATAGCAACCTAACGACCGACGTCGGCAGGCAACGCATGTATTTTTAACGCACAAGCGCATGATGGAATTCATTTATTTTC
Source organism: Lonsdalea iberica (assembly GCF_002111585.1). Lineage (GTDB taxonomy): Bacteria > Pseudomonadota > Gammaproteobacteria > Enterobacterales > Enterobacteriaceae > Lonsdalea > Lonsdalea iberica. The sequence continues at coordinate 9,598 of NZ_LUTP01000016.1, read as the reverse complement.
AGTTAGTTGCAAAATCACATTCCCATCCTCCACACAAAAAACAGGACACCATGTTGTTTTTTGTGTGGAGGGATAGCCGCCTTATTACCCATCATTGGGCGGTGGTCTGAATAATCAGACCGATTCCTTTCAGCTTAGTTCGCACGTGCATTGCGGGGGATAGGATGTCAGGAGAATTTCCTTCGGAAATCAGCGGTATCTTGACGCGAGGGGGAGTTGCCGGGACGACCGACCGTCGTCATTCGGAGGGCGTCCCCTCCGATACGCAGCGCTTAACGCAGGCCCAGCTGGAAAATCAGGGTTTCCGCCTGGCAGGAGAAAGTGAAGTCGATCTCCATCTTCACACCACCTTCAACGTCAGCGAACGTGCTGTCGATTACGCAAGGATCCGATTCCACGGAGCGAGCTTTGTCGATCAACGTCTTTTGCATGGCTTCCGCTTCAGCCCGGTCGGCAAACACACGGCTATACGAGGCGGTGCAATCAGTATTGTCCATGATGGTGCCGACATCGACACAGCAACAGGCGGCCGTTTCTTCAGCGCTGCATTTGTTAATTGGATTTGTCATTACAAGACTCCTCTGCGGAAATACCTGGAGGCCAGGCTCGTTCCAGGTCATAAAAGGTTATCTTATTTTACCCGCCGAGACGCCGAAGCACTAGGACTTACTGACACTATGGATATTAACGCCATATCCGCCTCGCATTCCTTGTTCGCCCCTGCCTTCGCCCTCTCCCTTACCGGCGAAAATGACTCAATCACCAGACATTAATTTAACAAAAGCAAAACGATTAAAGATCAAATTATTAATAATCGAATCTTTTTGTAACTGGTCTGATTTGTCACAAAGAGTAGCCAACCTACAATGCGCGTCCTTTTGTTACCGTTTTACGAAGTAACAGCGCTCAACCACAAAATACAATGAGGTTTGGTCATGCACCAGAAAGGCCGGCTGAAAAAAACATCGCTTGCTGTAGCACTAGCGCTGTTATCCAGCCATGCATCCGCCGCGGGTTTCCAGCTCAATGAATACTCCACGTCCGGTCTGGGACGCGCTTTCTCCGGCGAAGGCGCCGTCGCCGACAACGCGACGTCAGGCAGCCGCAATCCCGCCACCATGGCCTTATTTGACCGCCCCGCGTTCTCTATCGGCGCTATTTATATCGACCCGGACGTGAATTTGCAGGGCCAAAACTCCCTGACGGGAAGCGGCGATACCAGCGCGCATAATATCGCGCCCGCGCAATGGGTGCCGAACGTGCACTTCATCATGCCGCTGAACGACCGCTGGTCCGTGGGCGCCTCCGCCGTGACTAACTATGGTCTGTCGACGGAGTTTCCCTCCGACTACGCTGCGGGCTCCATCGGCGGCACGACCAAACTGCTGACATCGAACCTCAACCTCAGCGCCGCATATCGCATGAACCAGCACTTTAGTCTCGGGCTGGGCGTTGACGCGGTCTATGCTAAAGCGAAAATTGTGCGCACCGCGGGCGAACTGGCCTACATTCCAGCCTCTAGAGGCGGTCTGGCAGGCGTGGTCAATGGCCCTTCATCCGAGATAGCACATCTGGAAGGCGAAGAGTGGGGTTACGGCTGGAACGCCGGTATTTTGTACGAAGTCGACGAGAATAACCGCGTCGGACTGACTTATCGCTCCAAAGTCGACATCGACTTCAAGGGCGATTATAAAAACGACCTGCCCCGCGTCATCGCGACCAGCACAACGACGGGCACGGGCGGCCAGTACATTCCCGGCGCGCTGACGCTATCGCTGCCGGAAATGTGGGAGTTCTCCACCTATCACCGTGTCGCGCCTCAATGGGCGGTTCATTACAGCTTCACTTACACCAGTTGGAGCCAGTTCGAAGAGCTAAGAGCCACCGGCAGCAACAATCAGCAACTGTTCGAGAAGAAAGAGCATTTCCGCGACGCCTATCGCATGGCGCTCGGCACCACCTATTATTACGACAATAAATGGACTTTCCGCACCGGTATCGCGTACGACGATAGCCCCGTACCGGCAGAGAACCGCTCCATCTCTATTCCGGATCAAGACCGACTCTGGATTAGCGCCGGGACCACCTATGCATTCAATAAAGACGCCTCTGTCGACTTAGGCATCTCCTACATGCACGGTAAGAGCGTCACCATTAACGAAAAAGTGGCCGACAACTCGCCGGCTACCTACAGCTTCACCTCAAAAGGCACTGCCTGGCTGTATGGCATCAACCTGAATTACCGCTTCTGATAAGCCGCCATCCCGTGTGAAGGCTCATCCACGCGCGGGATGCTTTATGAATTTCCATTTTATACAACGATCAAAAAAGGCCGCTTACGCGGCTTTTTTATGAGCTATTGAAGCAGAATCGGAATCACTCCGGTTTCACTTCCATATAGTTCAGTTTCAGCGTGCTGCTGGTGTAGCTACGGATCTTGTTGGTCAGCTCAATGTCGCCGTCCAGTTTTTCACCGTAGGAAGGGATGATTTCCTTCAGCTTGGCCTGCCATTCCGGCGTCGCGATTTGGGTCTTGAAGACCTTGTTCAGCACGTCCAGCATGATCGGCGCAGCGGTAGAAGCGCCCGGAGAGGCGCCCAGCAGCGCAGCGATGGTGCCATCCTGAGAGCTGACAATTTCGGTGCCCAGTTTCAGCACGCCGCCTTTGTCAGCATCTTTCTTGATGACCTGCACGCGCTGACCGGCAACGCTCAGCTTCCAATCTTCTTTCTTAGCGTTCGGGAAGTATTCCTGCAACGCCGCGAAACGGTCGTCGTCGCTCATCATCACCTGGCTGATCAGGTATTTCACCAGATCGAAGTTATCCAGACCGACATGCACCATCGGCATGAAGTTGGAGGTGCTGACGGACGCGAACAGATCCCACAGCGAACCATTTTTCAGGAATTTGCTGGAGAAGGTTGCGAACGGCCCGAACAGCACGACTTGTTTACCGTTGAAGACACGGGTATCCAGATGCGGAACGGACATCGGCGGCGCACCTACGGAAGCTTTACCGTAGACCTTCGCCATGTGACGTTTCACGACATCAGGATTGTCTGTCACCAGGAACTCGCCGCCGACCGGGAAGCCGCCGTAGTTCTCGGCTTCAGGAATGCCAGATTTCTGCAGCAGCTGCAGCGCCGCGCCGCCTGCGCCGATGAAGACGAATTTCGCTTTGATTACGCTTTCTTTGCCATCATTTTTCAGGTCGGCAACCACGACGTTCCAGGTGTTATCACTGTTACGCTTCAGGTCGCGGACTTCGTGATTCAGCTGTAAAGAGAAGTTCGGGTTCTGCTTCATGGAATCAACCAGCTGACGGGTCACTTCGCCATAGTTGACGTCGGTACCAATCGGCATACGGGTCGCCGCGACTTTCTGATTCGGGTCGCGTCCTTCCATCACCAACGGAGCCCAGTCTTTGATGGTGTTAGCGTCGTTGGTGAATTCCATACCGCGGAACAGCGTACTGTGCTGCAGCGCGTTGTAGCGTTTGTGCAAGAAGTCGACGTTGTCGTCGCCCCAGACGAAGCTGATGTGGGGAACACTGTTGATAAAGGAGGTGGGATCCTTCATCACGTTGTTTTTAACCTGATAGGACCAGAATTCGCGGGAAATTTCGAATGCTTCGCTGATTTCAACGGCTTTGACGATTTCGACCGAGCCGTCGGGTTTTTCCGGGGTATAGTTCAACTCCATAAAGGCGGAGTGTCCGGTACCCGCATTATTCCAGCCGTTTGAACTTTCCTGGGCAACGTTATCCATACGCTCGACCATATTGATGGTCCAGTTGGGCTCCAGTTCTTGCAAATAGGTGCCCAATGTTGCACTCATAACGCCGCCGCCGATCAGTACTACATCCACGGTTTTATCCTCTTCTGCCACAGCAGATTGCGTTACTCCCATGATCCCTAAACAGAGGACCGAAATGAGTAGTTTTTTCATGCTTTACATCTCTTAATGTGAATTATTATCCCTGCAGGTGAAACAAAGTCATCCCATCCCGACGAGCAAGATAACGGTACAGAAGTGGTGAAAGAGCAGTAAGACTGCTTTTGGTCAAAATTTCGTTAGATCAAAACGAGTCTGGCTGCCAGTTCGGAGCTGCTGAAACGTCACTCTCACAAACAGGGTAGCATTATTGTTACATGGCTGATGAAAATAAATTTATGTAATTAAATAAACATTCAACAGGCTGGTAACTTCTCACAAACAATCTTGTATGTGAAGATCTAAAAAGCAACTCATAAAAAAACAACGAATAAAGGCGCCCGAAGGCGCCACTATACATCACTGAGACGCGGGTATTTATTGCGCGTCGATTTCCTGAAGGCTGCCCTCAATTTCTTTGGCATTTGGATTCACCGGCGCCGGACCGGCTCCCCCGGTCGCCAGGAAATCATGACGCTGGAAGTAGGCTTCACGCATCATCAGATAAGGGTCGGACGAGTTCTTCAGCAGACCGTCGGAATCCAGCAACTGAGCGCGCGTCTCCAACCCTTCAATCATCCATTTACCCGCGGACATCCAGAATGTCAGGTAGCTCAAGGGGGGATAGAGGGTATCGACGACATTTCCGCCGTCTTCACGCAGCGTCGCGCTGCCATAACCCGGCAACACGACGTAGGGACCGTAGGCGACATCGTAATGTCCCAGCGTGCTCCCAAAGCGACGGGGCTCCTCTTTTTTCGCCAGCTTGGGGTTAGCCATGGTGGCGACGTCAATTAGCCCCCCCATTCCGACGATAGTATTAAGGAAGAAACGGTTGAAGTGGATCATCGCTTCATACGGTTTGCCTTCGGCGAAGTAATTCACCATCGCCGCCGGCTCCGACAGGTTATCGAAGAAGTTCGTCAACCCGTTACGAGCGGGATGCGGGACGTAATCACGCCACACCACGGCGGCGGGTCGCACCAGATAGGGATCTAACAGATAGTAGTTAAAGCTGAACATGCTTCGGTTGAAGCCTTCCAGAGGATCTGAACGCCCCTGCTGCGTGGTGTCTCTGGAACTGGCGCACGCAACGAGCAACAAACTTGCTAAAACCACTCCCCCGAGGCGGAAATTCATAACCATTCTCCCTGCTTAATTTTTGTATGCCCTTGTAAAAAGGCACCGTTTACCGATGGAGGCGGAAACGTCATGCCGCATTGAGTGTATCACCATACGAAAAATTCACGCCAACGGCGTTAGCCCTCAACATCGTTCCGGCGTGCGTCCCCTTTAGTGAGGCTGCGGCAGGCTCTGACTGTTCCCATTCAAGCATGCATCAATACGGCCATGCGGCCTGAATCCACCCACAACGCCGTCACAATAACGGCGGAAGGCACTCTGTCACCGCACCCTCACGATAGAACCACCCAAGACGCAAAAGCTAATAGCACATTCTGCCCTCCTGGGTCATTAACACGAACGGCTGCAAGCCCGATTTTTAAGACGTAAGGATGATCGATGCGGCACGGCGTCGCCGCAGGCACCGGTTCATACTCGAGCGCCGCGCGGCGATGAAGAGTGACTATGCTTATAAGTCAGTTTCCGCCAACACGATGCCAACGGAATAATCAGTTATGAATGATCCTCGTTCAACGAACAATCGCAACCTAGAGAGTCACGAAAACCGCCAGGGACAAGACATCGTCGTGGATGAACATTCCCTGCCCTCCCCGGCCGCCGCTATCCATGAGCGTATCCGGCAGGAAGGTCAAAAAGAGCTGGTGCGGGATGGCCGAGCGCTTTTATGGTCCGCCATCGCCGCCGGACTTTCGATGGGGACATCGCTCATCGCCATGGGTCTGCTTCACGCCGAGCTAAAAGGCGTGACGGGAGCGCACCTGCTGGAGAGTTTCGGTTATACGCTCGGCTTCATCATCGTCATCATGGCGCGTCAGCAGCTGTTTACGGAAAACACCGTCACGGCTGTATTGCCAATAATGCATCAACCCAGCATGCATAACTTTCGTCTGTTATTGCGACTGTGGGGGATCGTGTTGTTCGGCAACCTCATCGGCACCGCACTGGCGGCGTTGGGGTATACGGCACTGCCCGTCTTCAGCGCGGAGGTGCGCCATGCGTTCTCCGACATCGCTCTCCATGTGATGGAAAATCCCCCGCAGGAGATGTTCGCCAACGCCATGGTTTCCGGCTGGATCATCGCTACGATGGTATGGATGCTGCCGAATGCCGGTAGCGCGAAAATCCTGCTGATTATCATCATGACCTGGCTTATTTCGGCCAGCAGCCTGACGCATATTGTGGCTGGCGCAACGGAAATTTTTTATTTGGTCTTCAATCAGCAGCTGTCGTGGCAGGCGTTCATCTGGCCCTTCGCCCTGCCGACGTTGGCAGGCAACATTATTGGCGGCACCTTTGTTTTCGCGCTTATCAGCCATGCTCAAATTCGTAGCGACCTGCCGGGCAAAGACAAAAAAGCCGTCAAACTCGATGACGAAAAGGATGACTCATCACGCTGAAGTGGTGGAGGATTAAGCAAACGCACCGCTAAGTGCTTATGGACGCGGCAAAATCGAGTATAATGCTCGCCAGCCGTGTCCCCATAGTTAAATGGATATAACGAGCCCCTCCTAAGGGCTAGTTGTAGGTTCGATTCCTGCTGGGGACAATTTTCTTTCATTTCACCTCGTTTCATAACCTCACAAAACCCCCGATAAACTATTTAAAATCAATTAATTAAGCCTAGAATAGGTTTCATTTCATGACATTGCATGCTTCTGATGGTATTACCGGCCATACCGTATCCGAATTTCCGCTATCTCTCGGATGCGCTGGGTGACCGGTCGATCATCACGCTGGCTCTGCCTGTGGTAGAAAGTTCTGCTCTGCATCAGCAGGCCACATCCCCGGCGGACACCGATATGATAAGCTTCAAGCAGGAAATGCACCGCCTGGCGCGTCTGAGCCGGCCTCAGAACTTTCGCTTCAATACCTCCTGAAGCATCTCCTTGTCCAGGCTCAGATCTGCCACCAGCTTCTTCAGCCGCCGAATTTCTTCTTCCAATTGTAAAAAGTGGCCTCAACCCCCCCATCTTTCTGCAGACTTCCCCGACGCGGGAGCTGGTTTCGGTTTGTTTCAGCGCAAACGCAATCTGTTCTTCGGTATAACGGGTCTTTTTCATGGCAATGAGCCTCTCTGGGTGATAGAAGAAAGACCGGATACCTCAGTTTAGACTGGCACTGTTTTCAGGGGGAAGATCAAGGGGCTTAACCAGATAGTCCATTGATTTTATGAACTATGCGATGGAGTGTAGTCGACGTTTTCAGATATTAGACGTTATAGATAATTGCGCTTACATATACATTACCTAGGGGGTATACTTTGGATGCAAATAAAACCCGATGAGGAAAGGATTTTCATGCTTGTATCAGACTATTTAAAATCAAAGATGGAAGCTGATAAAGTTCTTGCAACTCAGCCAGATAGGGTTTCAAATAAAAGAAAATACAATCAGCCTTACCAGTGACATATATAACGGAATTGAAAGAGCCAGTTGGTATACATCATGCATGTTTGAGAAATATAATGATGTATGCCAAGAACTAAAACTCGAAGACCGCCGCATGTTTTTTTCTATTGTGCAGGTATACCGAAGAGAAGATGTCATTCTTGATATAGTGCATGCTTATACAAAGATATTAATAGAAAATATCGATGAACAAAAAAAAGAAGAAATAGCTAAGTTAGTACTGGGAACAGCCTCTGAAATTTCAACAAATCGAGCAATCAAAGAGTCTCTAGCCTATTTGATTGCCAAATCGATTTCATCATCATTTAGTTTCAGTTCTATTGTTATACAACGAATAAACAAATATTCTGCCTTTGGAATAACAATGGCGGCATTTTATGGTAAGGTTCAAGGAGCAGCCATGTCAGCAAGACACTTAGGAGATATCAATCCTCAACTATATTGGGTTCTTTATTCTATGCAAATAGAAATGTTATATTTTTTAGTAGAGCCGATATTACCTGCCCACATTACCATTAACAAAAGTGACGAGTCAGAAATAATAAATTTCATCAATGGGATGATAAAATCATGAATTTTGTAAAAAATGTTATTAAGGATTTCTTTTTCACCACAATACTATTGTCTTTGATTGCTGGATTGTGGTTTTTGTATCTGTATTTTATTCCCGAACACAGTGTTAAATTGATAATTATTTCCATTGCCATTGTGATTTACATTGACATAAGGTTTTTTCTAAAAAAAAGGACCGGCGTTAGATCCGGCCCTCGGTAAAACTAATAATTTATATTCTGCCAAACCATATATGCGCTTGTTCTTGCAATAACATGCTCCCATTCAATAGAAGCGAACTTGAATGATACATTTTCCTGGGGCTGAATCTCGTTATGAATCAATGAGTTAGGGTAGAAAAAACGAATATTATTAATAATCGCATCTTTAAGTCTCATCTTAAAATACAATTCATTCCCACCCGACTGAGCCGTTCGATAAAATGAAAAAATACACTCCATTTTTTCATTATCATTGATTGCTTGAGCGAATAAAGGAGTCGCTTTATCAATAGGTTCCCTGATTTCCACAGGAAGAAGAGACACATTTTATGTTCTGTTGATGTTATTAACCAATTCATAGACAAAAATTTCATTCTCATGTGCGGATTGATATTTATTTCCGATAGAACCTAGTGATGAACACCCCGACGAAATCAAACTTTGCTTTTCCCCGGCAACGCTAAGATAAATAAGATTAGACATTATACTTCCCTATAATCAATTCCATCAGTTTCTCAATGACTTTTCGCATATGCACTATCATAATACATTTTTTCACAAACATTTAAAACAATTCGATATTTTTTCGTAAGAGTAATTGATACGATATACGCATAGTTATTTTTCACTAAAAATGACTAGCATGGCTCACACAAAAAAATAATAGAAATAAGTAACCCTTGATTGGGAAAAACCTCGCTATTTATTTATAATGAATTTACTTTAAAAATCACAACACCCCAAAAAAACACGAAGACATTAAAATGCTAACTTTAAAATTCTCAAAATACATATATTTTTTCTGATGAGTTTTACGTTAAGAACCACTCATATCAGACAATATCAAGTTAAAGCTAGATGACTGCAAAACAGAAAAAAACAAATTTTTTATCATTGGCACTGTAAATCTGCTTTTGAACGAAGTTTTCAGACTGGCATAGAGGTGATCTTTGATCCTACCCAGCATATATGGACGTTCAGCCTGTGCAACGTGTTTTCTGCAATGATCAAAACGAGTAACTGCAGCCATATATCCGGTTTCTGATGGGGCTTTCATTGCCCCGAACCATGATGAGCGCTGCCAGTGAGTACAAAAAATAAGTACGGGCTATTATTGCCCCGCCTGAGTATCGGTTTCACTCACCTGTGGTCTTACCTGTTTTGACATCCTGCTATCTATACTCACATTGCCACAACGTGTTATCGGGTCTGAACAGCAGTCCACTTCGCTGCCTGAGATTGTATTAGGTAGCGAAGCGGATTTTATACTCAGTGCCTTTCGTCAACATCACCCAGAGCACTTGGACCATTTTTGTCGCCTGCGCAATAGCAACAACATTG
>NZ_LUTP01000015.1 GCF_002111585.1 Lonsdalea iberica | reverse complement strand
CGACCTGGTACGGCGAAGAACTCTCGGGCAATCGCACATCCATTGGCGAAGAGTTCGATCCCAATGCGCTGGCCGCCGCGCACCCGACGCTGCCCATCCCCAGCTATGTGCGCGTGACCAACCTCAGCAATGGTCGTCAACTGGTGGTCCGCGTCAACGATCGAGGACCGTTCACGTCGGGTAGAATCATTGATCTGACGCGCGCCGCCGGTGAACGACTGAATATATCCAACAATACTCGCGTCAAGGTCGACTTCATCAGCGTGGCGCCCGACGGTACGCTATCGGGGCCGGGCACCGTCGGCACGCGGGTGGCCAAGCAGAGCTTCGCCCTGCCCGAACGTCCTAACCTTAGTGCCGGCGGAATGAGCGCGCCGGTGATGTCCCCGGCAGCCGCCGCCATCACGACATCGCCCGTCTCCGATACGGCCACGGACACCGCCGCCTCAACCGTCTCTCCAACCGCCAATTCAACGCCAAGCGGCGGATTCCTTGGCGCGCCTCAGCCGCTGCGCAACGGCGTTGTGGAAACATCGCAACCGACGGCGGCCTCAACGGCCGTTCCCGCGGTAGCGACTACGCCCGCTGCTAGCGGCAACGTGGTGGTTCAGGTCGGAGCGCTCAAGGACTCACAACGCGCCGACGCCTGGCTGAGCAGCCTAAAAAGCCGCTTCAACGTCAAAGGCAACGTCACGCAGAACAATGGCCTGTATCGCGTTCAGTTAGGTCCGTTCACCAGCCGACAGCAGGCGCTAGAGCTACAGCAGCGGCTGGCAAGCGAAGCGCAGCAGCAGTCATTTATCACGACGCTGTAAGCCGATATCCTTCGTGGAAGCCGAAGCGACATTGTCTTTCCTCGTCAAGACGTCGCCCGGCCGGACCCTTCGGCAAAATTGCGTAACGTATTATCTGATGCCGCCCAGGATCCTCATCTGCTATAGTGTGACTCGTTTTTAACTCATACCCATGGATGTTGTTGTTCCATCATGAATACAGAAACCACAACTCGTTTTATGCCACGCCTCGTACTGGGCTCACTACTGGCACTCTGCGCATCGACCTTCGCCCACGCCGACGACGTCAACCTTAAAACCATGATCCCCGGCGTACCGCAGATCGACGCCGAAGCTTATATTCTGATTGATTACAATTCGGGTAAAGTCCTGGCGGAAATGAACGCCGATACCCGTCGTAATCCGGCCAGTCTGACTAAAATGATGACCAGTTATGTCATCGGTCAAGCCATCAAGGCGGGGAAAATCACCCCTAACGACGTTGTGACCATCGGTAAAGATGCCTGGGCGACCGGCAACCCCGAGTTTCAGGGGTCTTCTCTGATGTTTTTGAAGCCGGGAGATCGCGTCAGCGTCTCTCTGCTTAACAAAGGGATTATTCTGCAGTCGGGCAACGACGCCTGCGTCGCCATGGCGGACTATGTCGCCGGCAGTCAGGACTCGTTCGTCAATCTGATGAACAACTACGTTAAGGCGTTAGGCCTGCAAAATACGCAGTTTAAAACTGTACATGGGCTGGATGCCGAAGGGCAGTACAGTTCAGCTAGGGATATGGCGCTGATTGGCCAAGCGCTGATCCGCGACGTACCGGACGAGTACGCGACCTATAAAGAGAAAGAGTTCACGTTCAACAACATTCGTCAGACCAACCGTAATGGACTGCTGTGGGATTCCAGCCTGACCGTAGACGGAATCAAAACCGGCCATACCTCCTCCGCTGGCTACAATCTGGTCGCCTCGGCGACCGAAGGTCAGACACGCCTGATTTCCGCCGTGCTTGGTGGGCGGACATTCAAAGGCCGTGAAACGGAAAGCAAAAAACTGCTGACCTGGGGCTTCCGTTTCTTTGAAACCGTGGCGCCGCTTAAATCCGGCAAAGAGTTCGCTTCAGAACCGGTCTGGTTCGGCGATAGCGATCGCGTTGCGCTGAGCGTTGAAAAGGATGTCTACATCACTATTCCGCGCGGTCGGATGAAAGATCTGAAAGCCAGCTACGTGTTGAACAATACTGAACTGCACGCGCCGCTGAACAAAAATCAGGTCGTCGGCACCATCAACTTCCAGTTGGATGGCAAGACCATTGAACAGCGCCCGCTGGTGGTGATGAACGAAGTGAAGGAAGGCGGCATTTTCGGCCGACTGATGGACTATGTAAAACTGATGTTCCACCGCTGGTTCAGCTGATCCCCTCTTGTTTTCGGGCACTAAGCCCCCATATCACACGGATAACCACACTCCCGCCTCGGCGGGAGTTATACTTTTTATCGTCTTACCGTTAGAACACCACTCTGGAGTCTCACAATGAAAACTAAACTCAACGAACTGCTTGAATTCCCCTGCTCCTTCACCTACAAGGTGATGGGGCTGGCGCAGCCGGAGCTTGTCGATCAGGTGGTTGAAGTGGTACAGCGCCATGCGCCGGGTGATTACACGCCGCAAATCAAACCCAGCGCAAAGGGCAACTACCACTCGGTTTCCATTACGATTAACGCGACGCATGTCGAGCAGGTCGAGACATTGTACGAAGAGCTCGGAAAAATCGACATCGTACGTATGGTGCTTTAATTTCGTCGGCTGCTTCCCACCGGAAGGCCGGCGCAAACAGCAAGCGTTATTCGTCCTCACGGCGGTATCCGGTATACTGACCGCCATTCATTCCCGACTTCGAAGATGACGCCAGTGGAACATAACAAGATCATCATACGTCAGCTAGGCATACTCCCTTACGAGCAAGTCTCCTTGGCGATGCACCACTTCACCGAACAACGCGATGGCGACAGCGCTGACGAGCTATGGCTGGTTCAGCACTCCCCGGTGTTCACGCAGGGACAGGCGGGCAAGGCGGAACACGTGCTGATGCCGGGAGATATCCCGGTCATCCAAAGCGACCGCGGGGGACAGGTCACCTATCATGGCCCGGGCCAGCAGGTGATGTATGCCATGATTGACATTAAACGCCGCAAAGTCGGCGTCCGTCAGTTGGTTAGCGCGATTGAACAGACCGTCGTCGATACGCTGGCGCATTTCGAGATTAATGCCCATGCTCGCCCGGACGCACCCGGTGTGTATGTCGGCGATAAAAAAATCTGCTCGCTGGGCTTGCGCATTCGGCATGGCTGCTCTTTCCATGGTCTGGCGCTTAATATTGCGATGGATTTGTCGCCTTTTCAGCGCATCAACCCGTGTGGTTATGCGGGTATGCAGATGACGCAGATTCACGATCTCATACCCGGAGCGACCGTTGAAGATACGGCCCCCGTCCTAACCGCCGCTTTTATGCAGCGACTCGGCTACACAGAGAGCAAATGGATAGACTGGGCGTGGGAACAGCAGGGAGAACCGCAACCGACGGCGTATTTTTCGCCCGACCGCCCGGCATAATCATTACATTTCATTTACACCAATGATGCTTTTTGCTTGTTCAAGGGCTGATTGTCACCGGGCAAAGATGATATAATTTTGTGAGTTTTTTAAAAAAAAGTTTAACGACTCACGCGATTCATGAATTAGTCGTTAATTCATGACAGCGATTCAGAACTGGAACTTACGCAAACATGAGTAAACCGATTCAGATCGAACGTGGCGTAAAATACCGCGACGCCGATAAACTGGCCTTGATTCCTGTACGGACCGTTGCCGTTGAACGCCAGGATATGCTGCGCAAACCCGAATGGATGAAAATCAAACTCCCTGCCGACTCAAGCCGGATCAAGGGAATCAAAGATGCCATGCGCCGCAATGGACTGCATTCGGTTTGTGAAGAAGCCTCCTGCCCTAACCTGGCTGAATGTTTCAACCACGGTACGGCCACCTTTATGATCCTTGGCGCAATCTGCACCCGCCGCTGCCCCTTCTGCGATGTTGCACATGGCCGACCGATCGCGCCCGACGCCAATGAACCGGAAAAGCTGGCGCAGACGATCCACGATATGGATCTGCGTTATGTCGTTATCACATCGGTAGACCGTGATGATTTGCGTGACGGCGGCGCTCAGCACTTCGCCGACTGCATTAGCGCAATCCGCCGTAAAAGTCCGCAGATTAAGATTGAAACGCTGGTGCCGGACTTCCGCGGCCGCATGGATCGCGCGTTGGAGATTCTCAATGCCAGCCCGCCGGACGTCTTCAACCATAACCTGGAAAACGTACCACGGCTTTATCGACAGGTCCGTCCCGGCGCCAACTACGAGTGGTCGCTCAAACTATTGGAAAACTTTAAGGCCGCGCATCCGGATATCCCGACGAAATCGGGACTGATGGTAGGGCTGGGTGAAACCAATGAAGAGATTGTGGAAGTCATGCGCGACCTCCGCCGTCACGGCGTGACGATGCTGACGTTAGGCCAATACCTGCAACCCAGCCGCCACCATCTTGCGGTGAAACGCTATGTGCCGCCGGAAGAGTTCGATGAGATGAAACAGGAAGCGCTGGCGATGGGATTCACACATGCTGCTTGCGGGCCTTTCGTGCGATCGTCTTACCACGCCGACCTGCAGGCGAAGGGTGAAGAGGTCAAATAATCCGTCTATCCGGCAATAAATGATTACAGTTTGCCGGTGGGGAACCAAGACTGAGCGGACGGGATCCCGTCCGCTGCACGCCCGGCATCATTGAAAAATGATTATTCCTTGTTGCGCACGTCGTTGAGCGCAGCAGGTTCTTCCGGAGTCTGTGTTTTAGCCGTCGCCTGATCGTCGTTCATGGCTTTTTTGAAGCCCTTGATCGCCGCTCCCAGGTCGCCACCCAGGCTACGCAGTTTGTTGGTGCCGAAGAGCAGAACGATCAATGCGCCAATCACCAACAGTTTGGCAATGCTGATACCTTCCATAAATACCTACCTGATTTTATACGCTGGGACAGCCAGCACTTGTGCCTCGCCCCGTTTTAAGACGGCCTTCATCATAATACAACGGTCATCTGTAACAAAATAAGACCGGCACTCCCGTACCTCGGATGCAATCCATTAGCCGAAGTCACCTTTACAGCGTAATACAGGCGGTTCGAAGCGGCTATGATTCAGAACAGGTAATTGACGGCGCACACGTTGAATTCGCTCCACACTCAGATCGGCATAGAGCAACGCAGGTTCTTCCGCCGCCTGTGCGACGACAATCCCCATCGGGTCGACCACCATACTATTGCCAATATTCTTCACGCCGCACTCACCCACGGCGATCAGATAACAGGTATTTTCCAGCGCACGGGCTCGATTCAATAGCGCCCACTGCATCTCTTTATGCGTGCCTTTCACCCAGGCGGCGGGAAGCGCCAGTGCATCGGCACCTTTATGCGCTAGCAGTCGCGCCATCTCCGGAAAACGCAGGTCGTAACAGACCATCATGCCGACCTTTATCCCGTCGATGTCGATCACCGGGGGAAGCATCTCCCCCGGAGTGACGCGTTTAGACTCCTGCCAGGAGAAGGCATCGTAGAGGTGGAGCTTGTGATAATGCGCCAACACTTCCCCCCGACGCAAAACCAACAGCGTGTTATACACGCGTCCCTCTTCAGCTGGGGTATGAAGCGTGAAGACGATGGTGAGGGATGATGACTCACTGGCCGAGAGGAGCTGGCTCACGAAAGGCCCGTTCAAAGGCTGCGCGTGATTGATGCCCCACTCAGCATCAGCGTTATCTCGCGCCAGCACCGCCTCCGGCAGCACCAGCAGGCGGGCTCCCGCGGCCGTTGCCTCGTGCATCAGCCTGATGCACGTATTCGCGTTATCCTGCCACTGCCGCTGTACGGCAAACTGACCCAGCGCAATTTTCATAGCACTCCCTCACTCGATGAATCACAAACCACGATGAATCGGCGCCCGATGCCCTTCCCTATAAAAAAACGGTGCTAAGGGGTACACTTTGGATGTTGGCAACGGAGATGACATTTCTCCATAACCGCCTTTTGGCTGATGATGTCTACGCCTTCTCGAACCCAGACACCGCGTATGCCCATCATCCGAGATTAGCCCAACTTGCTGGGGAAATAAAAGATGTCCATGTACGCTAATTTATTCGCTGTTTTTTTCGGTGGTGGTATTGGCTGCGTCGCTCGCTGGCTGCTGAGTCTGCGTTTTAACAGCGGCTCGTCCGGAATACCTACCGGAACACTGATGGCCAACCTGATTGGCGCGGCAATCATTGGGGCTGCGGCAAGCTATTTCGTTCGTTTACCGGATTTGCCTTCGCACTGGAAGCTGGTGGTGACGACCGGTTTTTGCGGCGGCTTGACAACGTTCTCCACGTTCTCAGTGGAAATGCTTGGGATGATTCAAGAAGGACAGTGGTTAACGGCGGGGATCTATATGGTGTTGAGCTTTGTCGGTTCGCTAGCGCTGGCTGCACTCGCTTTTTCTCTCGTCAGCTGGCTGGCGGCTCACTGAAAAATAAAAACCCGCCAATGGGCGGGTTTTTTTAGAAATCGGTATAATTAAATAGCGATAACGTTAGCAGCAGAAGGACCTTTTGCACCGCTAGTGATTTCAAACTCTACACGCTGACCTTCAGCCAGAGTTTTGAAGCCATTGCTCTGGATGGCAGAGAAGTGTACGAACACGTCTTTGCTACCATCTTCAGGAGTAATGAAACCGAATCCTTTGGACTCATTAAACCACTTAACGCTACCTGTAATCTTAGACATCAAACTTACCTTTAACATGAATGAAAGACACAAACTCTGTGTCATGCACAGTACAGCAATAGATGAAGCATTTGTCCAGCTGAACATCGACGAAATGCAATAAAAAGCGTTAAAAAATTCGACCAGCGCCTTTTATGACCTTCATTCGCGCGCAATATGCTTTTTACAACTAACTAACGCCATTTTTTATTCAATTTTTGGGATAAGAAAAAAAAGGCTGTAAAAGACCGTCCACGCAATAAAGCATTTTTAGCTAAAGAAGAAGCGCGAAATTCATACACCTCCTCCCCGACAAACCCTCTCCGTCCGAAATGGCAGGCCTAATAAATAGGCCTCAAATAATAGCCTCTTTTATTTACTCAGGTTTCCTCATTTATTCGTCGACCGCTAAACCGGCACCAGATAAATAATCACCCGCCTCTGCCCACTTCCCGTCACAGCCTCTGGCTTTACATGAAAAACGCCAATAGATTGGTATGGCATCAGACCTAAATTAAACGGTATGATCTGCATCCTAATTCCTAATAAAAAACAAAGGGTTTATTAGCCATGACGACCATGTACGGTATCAAGAACTGTGACACCATCAAAAAGGCCCGCCGTTGGCTGGAGGCCCACCAGATTGACTATCGTTTTCATGATTACCGGGCGGATGGACTGGACGATACTTTGCTGCAATCGTTTATCGATAGCCTGGGCTGGGAACCGCTGCTGAACAAGCGCGGCACAACCTGGCGAAAACTGGACGAAACCCGACGAGAGACGATCGACAATTCCGCTGCGGCAAAAGCTGTTATGCTGGAGCAGCCGGCACTCATCAAACGTCCTTTATTGGTGAACGAGGATGGGAAAACGCTGCTCGGCTTCAGCGACGACAGCTACCAGCAATTTTTCGCGGAGGAGAAATAACGTGTCCTGTCCCGTCATCGAACTCGCTCAGCAGTTGATTAAACGCCCTTCCCTCAGCCCGGACGACGCCGGCTGCCAAACGCTCATGATTGAACGCCTTGAGGCCATCGGCTTTACCGTCGAAAAGATGAACTTCGGTGAAACGCAGAACTTCTGGGCCTGGCGCGGAACGGGCGAAACGCTGGCCTTTGCTGGACACACCGACGTTGTTCCGAGCGGAGACGCCAGCCTGTGGCAACATCCTCCCTTCGAACCCACCATCAGCGACGGCATGCTGTATGGCCGTGGCGCGGCAGATATGAAAGGATCGCTGGCCGCGATGGTCGTTGCTGCTGAGCGCTTCGTCGCCGCGAATCCCCAACATAAAGGCCGACTCGCCTTTTTGATTACTTCCGACGAAGAGGCCGATGCGACGCACGGCACCGTCAAGGTGGTCGAAGCACTCATGGCGCGTCAGGAACGTCTGGACTACTGTCTGGTCGGCGAACCCTCCAGCACCAGCCGGGTGGGCGACGTCGTCAAGAATGGCCGTCGCGGCTCGATTACCGCCAACCTGCGTATCCACGGTATTCAGGGACATGTCGCCTATCCTCACCTGGCCGACAACCCCGTCCACCGCGCGCTGCCGGCGTTAAACGAACTTGTGTCCACCGTGTGGGATGAAGGCAACGAGTTCTTCCCGCCCACCAGCATGCAGATTGCCAATATAAAAGCCGGTACCGGCAGCAATAACGTGATCCCCGGCGAACTGCAGGTGCAGTTCAACTTCCGTTTTAGCACAGAGCTGACGGACGAAACCATTAAACAGCGCGTCGCCGAGCTACTGGACCGACACCAGCTGAACTATACTTTGGACTGGTGGTTATCAGGTCAGCCGTTCCTCACCGCACGCGGTGCGTTAGTCGATGCCGTCGTCAACGCGGTCGAACACTACAGCGAACTCACCCCGCAGTTGCTAACCACCGGCGGCACCTCAGATGGCCGCTTTATCTCCCGAATGGGTGCGCAGGTTGTGGAGTTGGGGCCTGTGAACGCCACCATTCATAAAGTGGACGAGTGCGTCAATGCAGCCGATTTACAGCTGCTGAGTCGCATGTATCAACGGATAATGGAGCAACTGATCGCATGATCACCCATGCCATGCTGACCGGTAAGAATGACCAGCATCTGACGATGCTGACGGGTCAGCATCGCCTGCAGCCCGAAGCGGTAAATGCCTTTCAGGCGTTACAGCGCGAAGCGCGACAGGCGGGATTCAATCTCCAGCCCGCCAGCACCTTTCGCGACTTCGAACGTCAACGACTGATATGGAATGGCAAATTTACCGGACAGCGCCCGCTGTTATCACATGACAACCAACCGGTTGACGCCCTGTCAATGGACGTCCCGGAACGCTGTGAGACGATCTTAAGGTGGTCAGCCCTGCCCGGGGGAAGCCGCCACCATTGGGGTACCGATCTGGATGTGTACGATCCCGACCGGCTGCCGTCGGGGCAATCCTTGCAGCTCGAACCGTGGGAATATGAATCCGGCGGTTACTTTTCCGAACTAAACCGCTGGCTGACGGAGCACATGGGGGCGTACGATTTTTATCGCCCCTACGCCCATGACACAGGCGGCGTCGCCATCGAACCCTGGCACATCAGCTATCTACCGCTGGCCCGCGAGGCGATGGCGTTGCTGTCGCCGGACATCATTCTTGAGGCCTGGGAAGGTGAAGACGTCGCAGGTTATGACTGGCTGAAATCCTGCCTTCCCGCCCTGTTCACCCGATTTATACACGCTGTCGATGAGGCATAATATGGCATGGCTGGCTGATTACTGGTGGATCATTCTGCTGATACTAGTGGGAATGTTAATTAATGGGATCAAGGACTTACGTCGAGTAGATTACAAAAGGTTCCTGAAAGACAAGCCCGAGCTACCACCTCACCGCGACAATAATGCGCAGTGGGATGAAGAGGATGATTGGCCGAAAGATAAGAAACAAGATAAAAAACAGGACAAAAAATAGTTTTCCATCCTGTTTGGCCTTACGTTCGCCTTAGCTGCGAAAACCGCAGGCGCGGAGCCGACCGCAATGCGCCTCGCTTCCCCACTCCGCTGACGCGCCCACTCTCCGCCAACGACTCGCTCTCCTTATGCGACAAATGCGAAGCGCTTAGCGAAAGGCGATAAGCTCCCCGCATTTGCCCTGCACAGCCTCGTCCCAGTATCGCTGAGGAATGTAGTACCGCAGGCGATTTAACGCGAAGTCCATCATGCGAGTATCAATGGCATGCCCTAATTCCGGCACCCTATCCAAGGTAAAGTCCGCCCCCAACATTTGCAGCCTTTGGGCCGCCGAAGACGCGTGTTCGGATGAGATTACCGGGTCGTTCTCGCCATGCAGTAAATGCACCACGCTATCATTAGACAACGGTTGTTCTGGCAACGTGGCGTAGCGACCGCTAAAGACTACCGATCGTCCCGCCAACTGACGCTCGGCCTGCAGGGCTTCCAGGATCATAATCCCCCCCTGCGAAAATCCTACCAACGCGGTGTGACCCGCATTGATACCGCTCTGGTTCTGCCAATAGCGAATGGTCTCAATGAAGCTCGGCAGGACGCGCTGAATGCGTTCGGGACGATTCTCCTCGGTAATATCCTGCACAGAGAACCATCGGCGGCTGCCATTCTCGCCTTTCGGGCTACCCACGCTGACAACCAGCGCCTCGCTGAATGCGTCGGCGAAATAGCGGCCGATTTCGGCCATCGACGCAGGGTTGCCCCCAATACCATGAAACATAAGGAATAACTGCCGAGGAGAGGAAGGCTGTTGTACCACAACGTATTCGTGTTTCATGAGTTTCTCTCCTTCGGCTGTCAAAAACGTCTAGAGAGTCACTATATGCCCGGTGCCAATCGCCCAATATTGAGGTTTATTGAACGACTTGTTGCGTAATCCTGCACGGCGTCGTGGTGACTAGCAGAAACGCCAAACGTTGAGAGAAACTACGCCAGCCACTGCCGCGCATGTTGGAGGGCGTCGTTATCGCATTGTGACAGGGCCTGCGCCGTCTCTTCACGCCAGCGGCGCAGCAAGGCTTTTTTGCCGCTGAGCCCCAACCGCTCGACGCATTGGCGCTCTTGCGCCTCCTCGTCCAGCCATAGCCTTAACGCAGGCAACGCCAGTGACGTATGCGCCAGCAGTCGGCACAGCGAGCCCAGACTCGCCTGAGAAGAGCGATGGGCGAAAGCGAATCCGTAGAGATTGAGCCAGTCGGCCTCATCCAGCGCATTATCGTCGTCCAGATCGATAGGCAGCGTCAGCGGAATGTCCCGTCGTAACCACCGCCAGTCGCGAGCCAGTTGCCGGGCGGCCTCGTGCGCCAACGCCTTGCCAGCATCGCTCAGCGGTAATAATGCCATCGCGCTGTAGCAGCCGCTGCTGGCTTCGATATGGCTGCCGATCCGCGCCAGACTAAAGCCGCAACGCTGCCAGAAACGCCACAGCTCTGGCTCGTAGCCGAAGCTGACCGACAGAAAATCCATGCCCTCTTGCTCACCCTGCCGCTGTTGTTCCCGCACTAAGGCCTGTCCGATGCCTTTTCGTCGCGCTGAAGGCAGGACGGCAATGCGGCTGATACGTCGGGAGCGCAGTTGTGGCGCTGTCCACAGATTGCCGTGGGCCGCCAGCGACTGTGCGACCAGATTGCCGCGCGGACGTCGACGTCCAGCCCACACATCGCGGGCCAGCCCAACATCTAGCCCGCCTTCGTCCACCGACCAGATGATGCCGCACAGGCTGTCGCCGCTACGGGCCGTGGCAAGGTGCATACCGGGGGCATCCAGCAAACGACGTAAATCCAAGGGCGACGTTCGGTAGTGCGCGCTGCACAGCAGGCCGTAGCACTGTTCCAGGCGGGCCGGAAAGCGGCTCCAATCGGTGGTTTCGTCGTGAACCAGCGTGACAGGCGCAGTTAAACGCTGTCCCGCCAGCCGATTTTCAGCCTGAAACAGCATAATGTGATCCAGCAAACGCTCCAGCGGATCGTCGGTGGCCCAGCGCAGCGGCTCACTCAGCTCCAACATTTGGCAATCAGACAATCCGGCACAAAATTTAAGCCAGAAACCGCGTCCGGTGCCTTCATAGCCCAACACGGTGGTCGTCATGAGCACATGGGGAAAATAGGACAACATTTCAGTGAGGACCGAAGATGGGATCGCCGCCGCCTCGTCAATCAACAGCCACTCGGCACTACCGCCGTGCTGGCGGCAGTGCGACAGCAGGTTATCTGGTGACCAGAATGAAACCGCATCGCCCGACTGACGTAGTAAGACATCGCTGGCCGCACGGGAAGGCGCCACCACCCAACAGCGTTCGCGACATTGCTGAGCGAACAGCCCCGCCAACGTGGATTTTCCGCGTCCTCTCGGCGCGGTAATCACATAAGTCGCATGTCGAGCAGCCTGAAGCTGCCGCAGAATTTCCTGCTGACCTTGCGTGGGTCTGCCGTCGGGCGCA
This sequence comes from Lonsdalea iberica, assembly GCF_002111585.1. Lineage (GTDB taxonomy): Bacteria > Pseudomonadota > Gammaproteobacteria > Enterobacterales > Enterobacteriaceae > Lonsdalea > Lonsdalea iberica. The sequence continues at coordinate 71,327 of NZ_LUTP01000015.1, read as the reverse complement.
TGCCACGCAGGCCGAGTGCGAATCGGCGGCAGGTTTAACGGCATCGACTGACGCCAAAGCGCAGCTTCGCCGTCAGACAGCAGGGCCGAACGCAAACGGCGGATGAACGCGGGCGTCGCGATCGCTTCCGCACTCTCGCTCCAGCGCAAACTGTCCGCATCCGGGCAGTTTGGCCAAGCCTCCCACTCCGGAACCAATAGCAGCAGCCAGCTTCCAGCCTTGAGGGTACCCGCCAGGATCGCCAACGCCTCCGCATCCAATCCATCGTGGGCGTCAAATACGCCGTGCAGGAACTCCTGCCCCAACTTCCCTTTCAGTTGAGTCGGCGCCAGCACCGCTCCCGGCGCCGTCTTGCCTACCCACGGCCAGTCGCCGGGCAGCGCCTGACGCAGTGCATCCGCCTGTTTCACACACCAATCGCGATCGCCGCTGATTGTCAGTACACGACGAATACCGGCCTGTTTCAGTGCCGCTTGCGCGGCGACAAGCGCGTCGATAGCAGACCCTGACAAAACGTCAGCCGCCTTTACCGACCAGCAACGACAGCAACCCGGCGGCAATCAGCGGACCGACCGGGACGCCACGGAATAACGCGACGCCCATCACCGTGCCCACCAACAATCCGGCCACGACAGAAGGTTGGCTCGTCATCAGCGCAACACCGCGCCCCCCAAGCCAGGAAACCATCACGCCGATCAACACCGCCAACAACGATTTCCAGTGCAGGAACGAATGCATGACCTCTCCCGCGCTGATTTTTCCGCTGGCGATGGGCGCCATCACCCCTATCGTCAACACTAGTACGCCAATGGTCAGACCGTATTTCTCCACCCAGGGGAAATAGTGGTTTAACGGCGTGATGCGCACCGCCAGCAGCGCCAGAATGGCCAGCGTCACCGTCATGTTGTGACTGATGATGCCGAGCGCGGCCAGCGCCAGAAGAATTAATAGCGTTGGGTCTAAATAGGCCATGAAAATTCCTTGCGGGGAAAACAGAAAATACGGCGGGCAATAATACCACCGATCGTGATGGGACCGGCGTTCAATCTCAGGCGGAGTGAGGGTAGCGTTGAACGATGAGAGGGCCGTCAGGTTTTGCGTTCCTGACGGCGCAACGGAAACGATTGCTTTTTTAGTCTAAAGAAACGCCGATACGGCGAGCCACTTCTTCATAGGCTTCAATCACGCCGCCCAGGCTCTGACGGAAACGGTCTTTATCCATCTTATCCAGCGTGTTTTTGTCCCACAGACGGCTGCCATCCGGCGAGAACTCGTCGCCCAGCACCACTTCGCCTTTGAACAGACCAAACTCCAGTTTGAAGTCCACCAGGATCAGTCCGGCGTCGTCAAACAGCTTGCTGAGAACGTCATTCGCCTGATAGCTCAGGGCCTTCATGCGCGCCAAATGCTTTTCGCTCACCCAACCAAAGGTTTCGCAGTACGATTCGTTGACCATAGGGTCATGCATGGCGTCGTTCTTCAGGAACAGGTCGAATAGCGGCGGATTCAGCATTTCGCCTTCTTCGATGCCCAGACGTTTCACCAGCGAGCCAGCGGCACGGTTACGGATCACGCATTCGACCGGCACCATATCCAGTTTTTTTACCAGCACTTCGGTATCGGACAGCAGACGCTCCATCTGAGTCGGAATACCCGCTTCTTCCAGCTTGCTCATAATGAAGTGGTTGAACTTGTTGTTCACCATTCCTTTACGATCAAACTGCTCAATGCGCTGACCATCTAACGCTGACGTATCATTGCGAAACTGCAGCACCAGCAGATCGGGATCTTCTGTGGTGTAAACCGTTTTCGCTTTTCCGCGATACAACTCAGCTAGCTTTTGCATCTTTATTACTCCACACAGTGAGGGCCATCCGCGCATGGCCCGTGATAGTTAACGCGTTGACAATAGAATAAAAAAGGGCCGGATTAACCGGCCCTGAACACTTATCGATTAAACGCTGCCTGGAACACCGCCACCAACGCGTCGTTTTGCGACTGGGTGAGCGTATGACCTTTCGAGTCGATGAACTGCAGGCTGCTGCGGTTGCCGAGATCGCCGACCTGCAACTTATAATCTCCGTTGGTCAGCTGCGGATCTTTCGCACCCAGCGAATCCCAATGGTCGCGGCTCGGCGAGCGGTAGGTCACAGAGACCGTACCCTGAGGACGGCTGCGATCGTTCACCGTCATTCCGCTATTTTCCAGCGCCTTAGGCAGACGCTCCCAGACCTGAACATAGCTTCCGCGCACCACGATCAACGGCAGGCCGGCATCGTCGGCGGCGCTCTGAACATCCAGAGACTGGGTTCCGCGATGAGACTGCGCATTTTCACGGGCTGACACCGCTTTCTCCAGACCATCGGACAACGAGTTCATCATCTGGCTCGTATAGCGTTGCGTCAGGAAGGCATCATCCAGCGTTGCGTTGTTCTGCTGCAGGGCAAGGAGTTTTACGCCCAACGCCAGCTGATAGCCCTGAGGCTTCAATGACACTTCATAACGCGCCTGATAAGGCGGTTCTTTTTCTTCTTCGGAACTCCAACTAATCCAGCCGGAGGTCAGCGTCTGGCTGGCATCCTGACGGCTGTCGATGGTGTAGCCTTTGGACTGCATCACCTGAATGAGCTGGGACCACAGCTGGCTGTTCTGAGCGCTGTTTTCCAGCAGCAGAGTCGCCGTATTTCCACTCACCTGACCGCGTGACCCGTTCAGCAGCGCCAGCGATTGCATCGGTGGGCGAATATCCAGATTTTTACCCACCAGACCGTTTTGATTAATCGGCGGGACATCGTAGTCACCGTTCTGCAACGGCAGAATCATGCCGGACGGGACATTCAGCGCACGGTGCTCCGGCGTCTGCAGGTAGGACTCATCACCATTGACCTGACGCTTGTAGCGTTGATCGTTGGTACAGGCTGTCAGCAGCGTGATCAGCGAAAGGCTGACCACGGTTGCCACCATTGACTTTTGCAATGAAGAACTCATTCAATCTCCCTAACGATTACAGCAAACCAGACTGCTTCAACGCCTGCCCTACCGCCTCACGACCCTTTTCGGTCAGAGGCGTCATCGGCAGACGCAGCGTGTCGGTCGCTATCAATCCCAATGCCTTACAGGCCCACTTCACCGGAATCGGATTGGGTTCTACAAACAGGTTCTGATGAAGCGGCATCAACCGTTGGTTAAGACGACGGGCTTCAACAAAGTTGCCTCGCGCGGCCAGCGAGCACATTTCCGCCATTTCACGAGGGGCGACGTTCGCCGTAACGGAAATCACCCCGTGACCGCCTAGCTGCATGAAGTCCAGACCGACGTCGTCGTTGCCGCTCAGCAACACGAAGCTGTCATCAACCAGTGCTTGGATCTGAGTTACCCGGCTTAAGTTCCCCGTCGCCTCTTTAATTCCGACAATATTTTTGATGGCGGCAAGGCGAGCGACGGTTTCCGGCATCAGGTCGCAGCCGGTACGGGAGGGCACATTATAGAGGATCTGAGGCAGGTCGGTATGTTCGGCGATCGCTTTAAAGTGTTGGAACAGCCCTTCCTGAGTCGGGCGGTTGTAATAGGGCGTCACCGTCAGACAACCCGCGATCCCGCTGTCGTTAAAGCGTTGGGTCAGGGAGATGGCTTCCGCCGTGGAGTTGGCGCCAGTACCGGCGATAACAGGGATGCGTCCGTCGCACAGGTCGAGCGTCAACATCACTACCTCCCCATGCTCGTCGTGGCTGAGCGTGGCGGACTCTCCGGTGGTCCCTACCGAAACAATCGTCGATGTTCCGCTAGCAACATGAAAATCGATTAATTTTTTTAAAGCCGCGCGATCGACCGCGCCTTTGGCGTCCATCGGTGTAATCAGAGCAACACTACTTCCCGTAAACATTAGCCATCCCCTCCCAAAACAAGTGCCTCATGGTACTTTTGACATCCATGCAAAAGCAAGCGCGCAAGCGCCGTTGTCTGCGCTTGGCAGCCGGTTTTTTTTATGTGTACCATGTAGATCTCAACACATTGAACAGGAAGCGCCATTTTGCCTAGCCCTCAAGAACACTATCTGGTCATCACCGCGCTGGGGGCCGATCGCAACGGCATCGTCAATACGATTACGCGTCATGTCAGTAGCAGCGGCTGCAACATTGAAGATAGCCGTCTTGCCATGCTGGGCAAAGAGTTCACCTTTATCATGCTACTTTCCGGCAGTTGGAATGCCATCGCTCGGATTGAGTCCACGCTGCCCATCATCGGCGCCGAGCTGGAACTGTTGATCGTCATGAAACGTACAGAGTCGCACGCACGTCCGCCGATGCCCGCTACGGTTTGGATCAAGGTGGAGGTGGTTGATTCCCCACACATTATCGAGCGTTTTACCGACCTGCTTGACTCCCACCGGATGAACATCGCCGAACTGGTTTCAAAGACTCAGCCAGCCATCGGAGACGCTTTGCCGAAGCTGTACATTCAGATCACCGCGCACAGTCCGGCCGCGCTGGACGGCTCAATGATCGAGCCAGCCTTTCATCAGCTATGTACAGAACTGCAAGCACAAGGCAGTATTAGCGTGGTGAACTATCCACAGCACGCAAAGAGAGATGGAGAGTAGTGATGACCACACTGAAAGCCGGCGATATCGCACCCAAATTCAGCCTGCCCGATCAGGATGGCGAACCTGTTAACTTAACCGACTTCCTGGGACAGAGGGTTTTAATTTACTTCTATCCCAAAGCCATGACGCCCGGTTGCACCGTGCAAGCCTGCGGTCTGCGCGACAATATGGATGACCTGAAGCACTACGGCGTTGAAGTCCTCGGCATTAGCACGGACAAACCCGAAAAGCTGTCCCGCTTCGTGGAAAAAGAGTTGCTGAACTTTACGCTGCTGGCGGATGAAGACCATCAGGTCGCCGCTCAATTCGGCGTCTGGGGCGAGAAATCCTTCATGGGGAAAACCTATGACGGTATCCACCGCATCAGCTTCCTGATCGACGCGGAAGGCAAAGTAGAAAACGTCTTCGATAATTTCAAAACCAGCAATCACCATGACATCGTGCTCAGCTATCTGAAAGGCGAATAATCGTCTTCTGAGCTCACCAGGTCTGCCGGTACGCGCGCTTCGTACCGGCCATCTTCCCTTTCGACACCTTCCGCGCTTGCATTCATTCTGCCTTTTGATGCCTGGGGTTTCCTTTGCAGGCGACCTCTGGCTAAGATGAAAACCATGATAACGATTTCGCCCCGTTCACAAGGTGGTACGCACAATGGCAAACCGACTTCACCAGACGGTTATGGCGATGCTGGCGACAACGCTGCTTGCCGGCAGCCCGGTCGCCGGCAGCGCCGACGTTCAGGATCGTCTGCCGGATATCGGCACGACGGCAGGCGCTACGCTTAGCATCAATCAGGAACTGGAGATGGGGGATTTCTATCTGCGCAAACTGCGTGCAGGCGCGCCGCTGGTCAACGATCCCCTGCTTTTACAGTACATCAACCAGTTGGGTAACCGGCTGGTCAAATCCGCAGACTCTGTGCGGACGCCGTTTCACTTCTTCCTGGTCAACAACGACGAGATCAACGCTTTCGCCTTTTTCGGCGGCAACGTAGTGATCCATTCCGGTCTGTTTCGCTACGTAGAGAACGAAAGCGAACTGGCCTCGGTACTGGCGCATGAAATCTCCCACGTTACCCAACGCCATCTGGCGCGCGCTATCGAGTCACAGAGAAGCAGCGCGCCGCTGACCTGGGCGGGCGCGCTAGGGTCGATCCTACTGGCGATGGCGAACCCTCAGATGGGAATGGCTGCGCTCAGCGGAACGCTGGCGGGCGCGCAGCAAGGCGTGATTAGCTTCACGCAGGCGAACGAGCAGGAAGCCGATCGCATCGGCATTCAGGTGCTGCAACGCGCGGGATTCGATCCGCAGGCGATGCCTAATTTCCTTCAGCGTCTGGCCGATCAAACGCGCTATGCCACCACGCCGCCGGAAATGCTGCTCACTCACCCCTTGCCGGAAAGCCGGCTGTCCGACTCACGAAACCGCGCCAACCAGATGCGCTCGACGCCGGTCCATTCGTCGCAGGATTTCCTGTTGGCACGTATTCGCGTATTGACGATGTATGCGTCGGATGACAACCCGATCGCCGCCACGCTGCTAAGCAACTGGGAAAAAGGCAATGTACGGGAGCGAGAGGCGGCGCAATATGGCCGGGCGATTCAGGCATACCAGACCAAGAAGTATGACAACGCGCGCGCGGCGCTCCAGCCCTTGCTCGACAAATCGCCCGCCGACCCGTGGTTTCTGGACCTGATGACCGATATCGATATTGGGCAGCAGCGCGCGTCGCAGGCCATCGCCCGCCTGCAGAAAACTCCGGACGCCCAGGTCAACCCGGTGTTGCAGCTCAATTTGGCGAACGCCTATGTGGAAGGCCATCAGGCCGCGGCCGCCAGCCGGCTCCTGCATAAGTACACCTACGCCCATCCCAGCGATCCCAATGGCTGGGATCTTCTCGCCCATGCGGCGGCAGACCAGGGCAATCGCAGCGAAGAACTGGCGGCGAGAGCAGAAAGTCTGGCGCTGAACGACAAACTGGATCAGGCCATCCGCCTGCTGAGCAACGCCAGCGCCCAGAGCCAACTCGGCAGTCTGGATCAAGCGCGCTACGATGCCCGCATCGATCAGCTGCGCACGCTGCAAAAACGCTTCCAGCAATACGATAAATCCTGATGACTCAAGGGAATAATGCAATGAACGATCAAGTGGTGATATATCACAACCCACGCTGCTCCAAGAGCCGGGAAACGCTGGCGCTACTGCGACAGCAGGGCATCGAACCACAGATCATCCGCTATCTGGATACCCCGCTCGATGCCGAGACGCTAGGCACGCTTCTTCAAATGCTCGGCTTTACCCACGCGCGCGAACTGATGCGCCGCAACGAAGCGCTCTATCAGGAATTACATCTGGCGGACGAAACGCTAAGCGACGCTCAGCTGATTGAGGCGATGGCAAGCCATCCGAAATTAATAGAACGCCCTATTGTCGTGGTCGAGGGTCAGGCGCGGCTCGGCCGGCCGTCGGAGAACGTGCTGGCGATCCTGCCGCGAAAATAAAGGAGGCTACAGGTCGAGGGTCTCTTTGACGAAAGGGATGGTCAGCTTGCGCTGCGCCGCGATCGAGGCGTGGTCGAGCTGGTCTAACGTCACAAACAGCGTCCGCATTTCGCGGTCCAGCCGTTTCAGCAGGAAGCGGCTGACATCCTCCGGCAGCTCAAATCCGCGCAGTCTGGCTCGCAGTTGCAAGGCTTCGCCTTTTTCATCGTCTGACAGCGGCTGTAAGCGATAGATTTGTCCCCAGTCCAGCCGGGACGCAAGGTCAGGCAACTGCAAATTAAGCTGGCGAGGCGGACGATCGCCGGTGATCAACAACCGCGTGCGCCCGCCTTCCTGAATGCGGTTATAGAGATTGAACATCGCCATTTCCCACTCTTCGTCGCCCGCAATGGCCTCGATATTGTCGATGCAGACCAGCGCCAACTGCTCCATTCCGTCCAGCACCTCAGGCACAAAATAGGCGCGCTTATCCAGCGGCACATAGCCGACGGCTTCGTCTTTACGAGAGAGTTCGGCGCAGGCCGCATGCAGCAGATGACTCCGGCCCCCGCCGTGGCGAGACCAGAAATAGATGTAGCCGCCGTGCCGCTGAGTCAATGCCGAATGAAGCGCCGCCAGCAGCGAGGCGTTTTCTCCGGGATAGAAACTGTCGAACGTTTCGTCATCCGGTAAATAGAGCGGTAATGAAAGCTGTGCCGGCGTGTTCAGAAGCACCTCAAACCTAACGGGCAGGAAAACGGGGCAAGTCTATCACAGAAACTTTCCCCTGTTGAACCGACAGCACACCTGCCGCCGGGGTCAGTCGCCGCCGTCGGCTAGCGACAGCGGCGACATTTGTCACGACATTAATGGGAATGCTCTTCCTCATCTACCGGATCAAGTACAACTTCTTCCTTGCGTAGTAGAGAAATCACGCGGAACAGCAGGCTCAGGAAAATCCCCACCACCGTCGCCAGCGCCATCCCTTTGAGTTCGACGGCACCGAGGTGTACCTTCGCGCCGCTGACTCCAATGATCAAAATGACCGCCGTCAGGATCAGGTTTTGCGCTTTATCGTAATTCACCTTCGATTCGATCAACACCCGGACACCTGACGCAGCAATCACCCCATACAGCAGCAGCGATACGCCGCCCATCACCGGCACGGGGACCGCCTGGATCGCCGCCGCCAGCTTACCGACGCAGGACAGCAGGATAGCCAACACCGCAGCGCCGCCGATCACCCAGGTGCTGTAGACCTTGGTCAACGCTAATACACCAATGTTCTCGCCATAGGTCGTGTTCGGCGTGGAACCGAAACAGCCGGAAAAAACGGTGGAGATCCCATTAGCGAACAGTGAACGATGCAGCCCGGGATCGCGCATCAGATCTTTCTTGACGATGTTGGCCGTGACCACCAAATGCCCGATGTGTTCGGCAATCACCACCAACGCGGCCGGAAGAATGGACAACACGGCGAACCACTCAAAACGCGGCGTATAGAATGTCGGCAGAGCAAACCAGTGAGCCTGTGCGACCGGCGTCAGATCCACCATGCCCATAAAGAAGGATAGCGCGTACCCCGCTAATACGCCGACCAGAATAGGGATGATGGCCAGAAAACCGCGAAACATCACCGATCCCAGAATCGTCACAGCCAGCGTCGCCAGCGAAACGATCATGGCTTTGGTATCGACGCTCGCGCCGTCGGCGGGTAACAGTCCCGCCATCCCGGCCGCTACGCTGGCCAGCTCCAGTCCTATTACCGCCACGATAGCGCCCATCGCCGCGGGAGGGAACATGACCGAAAGCCAGGCGGTCCCGGCTTTTTTGACAATCAACGCCACCAGACAAAACAGGACGCCGCAGATGATGAATCCGCCTAATGCCAGCTCGTAGCCCAGCGGTAGCAGCAACAGCACCGGAGAGATGAACGCAAAACTGGATCCCAGATAGGCAGGTATTTTTCCTTTGCAGATCAGCAAATAGCTCAGCGTCCCGACACCGTTGAACAGCAATACGGTGGCGGGATTGATTTTAAACAGGATCGGAACCAGCACCGTCGCGCCGAACATGGCAAACAGGTGCTGTAGGCTTAACGGGAGGGTTTGTAACAACGGTGGCCGTTCACTAACGCCGATGGCGCGACGAGTCATCTTGTTATTCCTTTCTCTCTCAGGTGTTGAAAAAAACAATCAGTAAAGCGGTCGCATCCGCTTCAATACGACATCTTTGGGCAACCCGCCGTGACTTCATCGGCGCAGACGGCCTTACCCGCAAAATAAGCCAAAAAAAACCGGCTCTTCAGCCGGCTCATCGTATCTGCTTATTTGGTACCGAACAGCTTGTCCCCGGCATCGCCCAGGCCCGGCATAATGTAACCGTGTTCGTTCAGCCCTTTATCGATAGATGCGGTATACAGCTCAACATCCGGATGGGCTTTCTCCAGCGCGGCGATCCCTTCCGGGGCCGCGACCAGCACCAGCAGCTTGATACGCTTGCAGCCGGCTTTCTTCAACAGGTCGATGGTGGCGATCATGGAACCGCCGGTCGCCAGCATCGGATCAACCACCAACGCCATACGCTCGTCGATATTGGACGCCAGTTTCTGGAAATACGGCACCGGCTCCAGCGTTTCTTCATCACGGTACATCCCCACCACGCTGATGCGCGCGCTGGGCAGATTTTCCAGTACCCCTTCCATCATCCCCAGACCGGCGCGCAAAATCGGCACAACCGTAATTTTTTTGCCCTTGATCTGGTCGATTTCAACCGGCCCGCACCACCCTTCGATGGTGACTTTCTCCATGACCAAATCTGCCGTGGCGACATACGTCAACAGGCTCCCGATCTCCGACGCCAGCTCACGAAAACGCTTGGTGCTGATATCCTGCTCGCGCAACAGGCCCAGCTTGTGTCTGACTAGTGGGTGTTTTACCTCTACGATCTTCATTTTTCTTCTCCCCTTCGGCTACGGACGGCAAAAAAATCGCCGGATTATACCGCTTTTGCAAGCGAGAACCTACGGCCATGGCTGATCCAGATCAACCCGCTCGGGGAATTATAGGCCTGTTTTCCCGAAAGCCCCCGCCGGCACGCGCCGCTCGCAAACGTTTGCTTACGCTGTTAGAATTGCCCCGCTTCATTTTCCAATCACCAAACGTAACCTTCGTGGGGACTCCGCAGTGACCGATAAAACCTCTCTCAGCTATAAAGACGCAGGCGTGGATATTGATGCAGGCAATGCATTGGTCGGACGTATCAAAGGCGTAGTGAAACAAACTCGACGCCCGGAAGTCATGGGAGGTCTGGGAGGGTTCGGCGCCCTGTGCGCCCTGCCGCAAAAATATCGTGAGCCCGTGCTGGTCTCCGGCACCGACGGCGTGGGCACCAAACTGCGTCTGGCGATGGACCTGAAACGTCATGACACTATCGGCATCGACCTGGTCGCCATGTGCGTTAATGATTTGGTCGTCGCCGGCGCCGAACCGCTGTTTTTCCTCGACTACTACGCCACCGGCAAGCTGGACGTGGACACCGCCGCCAGCGTCATTACCGGCATCGCCGAAGGCTGTAAACAGTCCGGCTGCGCCCTGGTCGGCGGCGAAACGGCCGAAATGCCGGGGATGTATCACGGCGAAGATTATGACGTCGCCGGTTTCTGCGTCGGCGTGGTCGAAAAATCAGAAATCATCGACGGCAGCAAAGTCAAAGAAGGCGACGCCCTGATCGCACTAGCCTCCAGCGGCCCGCACTCCAACGGCTATTCGCTGGTACGCAAAATTCTGGAATTCAGCAACACCGATCCGGCCACCGAACAGCTTGACGGCAAGCCGTTGGCCGATCACCTGCTCGCACCCACCAGAATCTATGTGAAATCCATCCTGACGCTGATTGAGAAAATGGATGCTCACGCCATCTGCCACCTGACCGGCGGCGGCTTCTGGGAAAACATTCCACGCGTTCTGCCGGAAGGCATGCAGGCGACTCTCGACGAGTCCAGCTGGCAGTGGCCGTCTGTCTTCAACTGGCTGCAAAAAGCCGGCAATGTCAGCCGCCATGAAATGTACCGCACCTTCAACTGTGGCGTGGGGATGATCGTCGCCCTGCCGGCCGAGCAGGTTGAAGAGGCGATAGCTCTATTGAACGCCAACGGTGAAAAAGCCTGGAAAATCGGTAACATTAACGGCACCGATACCGGAGAAACCGTGGTTATTAACGCATGAAAAATATCGTTGTGCTGATTTCGGGTGAAGGAACTAACCTGCAAACGCTGATCTCTGCCTGTGAACGCAATCGCGTCATGGGCAAGATCGTCGCCGTGTTCAGCAACAATCCCGAAGCGGGGGGATTGGCCCGTGCACAGGACGCTAACATTCCGACGCACGTGTTATCCCCGAGCGATGAAGTCGACCGCGCCGCTTATGACGCGGCGCTGGCGGACGAAATAGAAAAGTATCAGCCCCACGTCATCGTGCTCGCGGGCTATATGCGCATACTAAGCGCCGAGTTCGTCTCCCGCTTCGAGGGGAAAATACTCAATATTCACCCTTCCCTGCTGCCGAAATACCCTGGTCTGCATACGCACCGTCAGGCGATGAAAAATCGTGACCGGCTGCACGGCGCCTCGGTGCATTTTGTCACAGAAGCGCTGGATGGCGGACCGATTGTGCTACAGGCGCGCGTTCCCATCTTCGACGATGACGAAGAGCAAGATGTGAAGGCGAGAGTGCAAACGCAGGAGCACACCATTTATCCGCTGGCGATCAATTGGTTGCTGGGGGGTCGTTTGAAAATGAAAGACAACGAAGCCTGGCTGGACGGTATTCGTATCCCGCCGCATGGCTACGCCGCCGACTAAATCATCTTTTGCCCCGAACGCACTTGCCGACGGGGCCTATCATGAGTATTCTCCCCCGCTTTTTACCCGTTTACGATCCTGAAGCCGGGGCCGCAAGGTTCGGCGAGTCGTCATTCGGCGCGAGTAATAGCTGACAGGACACGCCTGCTATTTATAAGATACTTCTTTCGAGCGTGCTTTTACCGCTGAGAGCCGCCATTCTGTAAAAGGGATTTTAGAGTTAGCATCCTGATTAATAGGGAAAACAAATGAAAAAACTTTTCACATTGATGATGCTCGGCTTGGCGATGTGCGCCGCCAGCATCCCCTCTCAGGCCGGAACTACACTCGACCGGGTCAACCAGACCGGTGTTCTGCGCAATGTCCTGTTCAACGACTATCCGCCGTTCAGCTACATCGATGACAATAATCAGCTGATCGGTTTTGACGTGGATGTCGCTAAGGCCATCGCACAGAAGCTCGGCGTCAAACTGCAATTAGCGACGCCAGGTTGGGAAGCCATCGTCGGCGGACGCTGGCAGGGGCGCTGGGACCTGTGCGTTTGTTCCATGACGCCGAACCCCGAACGTGAAAAAGTCCTCGATTTCGTCACGCCGTATTACAGCACCTACGCCGTGCTGATCGTGCATAAGGACGAAAAACAGATCCAATCGGCGGCGGACCTCAGTCATAAACGCATAGGACTGGGCCTTGGATCGAGCTATGAAAGCTATCTCAACAAAAGCCTCGTGATCCCGGGTGGCAAGCCGATCAGCTTCCCGTTCCAGAGCGTACAGGCGATCCCGACCGATGAGGCCATCGCGTTCCAGAATCTGGCGCTCGGTCCCGGCAAACGCCTGGATGCCGTGATCTCCGATCGCATCACCGCCAAGCCGCGTCTGGCACGCATGACGCAGCTGCGCGTCGTCTCAACGCTCTACGCCGAACCCAACTGGATCGCCACCGATAAAGGCGACCCCGAGTGGACCGCAAAGCTGGCGGAAACCCTTAACGCCCTGCGCGCCGACGGGACGATGTCGCGCATCTCCCAGCAGTGGTTTGGCGAAGACATCACCGAGATTGCCCAATAATGACTCAGCACACACCGTCTTCCTCGCCTCACAATAAGATGGGGGCTCCGGCGCGGAGCCGGGACAATCGTATGGGATTCCGCGTTCGGGCCGGACTGACCTGGCTACTGCTGATCGGACTGCTCTTCTGGCTGTTCGCCAGCATGCAGCTGGATACTGACCTGATACGTCAGAAACTGCCGTCCATGTTAGGGCTGCACTTGTCGCCAGACGGCTTCATTCAGGGCGCGGTGCTTAGCATTGTCATCACCGTCATCTCCATGCTGTTTTGCATCCTGCTCGCCGTGATCACCGCTATCGGTCGCCTCTCCTCAAGCGCACTGGCTTTCGGCTGCGCCACGTTCTACGTGTCGTTATTTCGCGGAACGCCGCTGCTGGTGCAGGTACTCATCATTTACCTCGCCTTGCCGCAGGTCGGTATCGTGATGGGTGCCTTTACCTCAGGCATTATCGCGCTGTCGCTCAACTATGGCGCCTATTTGGCTGAAACCATTCGCAGCGGCGTGTTGTCGGTGCCGCGCGGTCAGAAAGAAGCCGCGATGGCGCTGGGGCTATCTCGCTGGACAATCATCACGCACGTCATCACACCGCAGGCGTTGCGCATCATTATCCCGCCCGCGGGTTCGCAGTTTATTTCCATGATCAAAGATTCGTCGCTGGTCTCTCTGATGGGCCTATGGGAGTTGAACTTTTTGGCGCAGTCTTACGGCCGAAGCACCTATCACTACATGGAAATGCTGACCTCCGCCGCCGCGATCTATTGGCTGATGTCGATGGTTCTAGAGCTGTTGCAGACCCGCCTTGAGCGCCATTTCGCTCGCGGCTACGAACGCCACGATCGCAAAGACGCCTCCTGAGTACGCTCGCCGATTGCCGGGCGCTCAGCCCTCGGCCCTCGGCGAGCCGCCGCACTTATCCGATAGCGTGTCGATTCGCTCAAGGCGAAACGGACGCTATCGCCTAACCTCCCCTTCAATGCCTGGCTCCCGCGCCTGAGCGCATTTTATTTATTTACGAAACACGCTAAATGTCTTTGAGATAGCAGGTTTTTTATTTCTCCCCCGATACCCCTGCATTATCTGTATTGAAAATCCCAATAATAATTATTATCTTTCGCTGCTTGATTGACACGGATACTTTACATGCGCCCAGTATTTCCTTACATCGCTTTGCTGATTTGCAGCTTGTTCAGTTCGCTTTCTCCTGCAAAAACCGTCACCGACATCCTGGGACGCCAGGTTAGCATCCCGGATAACCCCCAGCGCATCATACTGGGCGAAAGCCGCATGCTGTACACGCTCGCGCTGCTGGAACCCGGCAATCCCGCGCAGCGCGTCGTGGGCTGGCCCAACGATCTCGCTCGCTACGACGCCCAGAGCTGGCATCAGTACACCCAGAAATTCCCGGCCATCGCCCAAATCCCGATTCTGGGCAACGGCAACCTCAACACGATCAATGCCGAAATGCTGCTGCCGCTGAAACCCGATCTGGTGATCCTGCCGCGTCTGGCGAAAGGATCGGATAACGAGCAGCGCTTGCAGCACATCCTGACGGAAGCGGGTATTCCCTACATCTATGTCGATCTACGCATCGAACTGATTAAAAACACCCTGCCCAGCCTCAAGTTACTGGGAGAGGCCCTAAATCGTCCCGAACGCGCGGCCGCCTTCAGCACGTTTTATCAGCAGCATATGGACGTCATCCGCGACCGTCTCAGCCGCTATCAGGGCAAAAGAACCACCGTCATGCTGCACCTGCATCTGGGGCGGCGCGACACCTGTTGCACCACCGCGGTCAACGGTAATTTAGGCGAGTTGCTGGACTTCGCCGGCGGGGACAACATCGCCAAAGGCACCATCCACAGCGTGTATGGCGAACTCAACCCGGAACAGGCGCTGGCCGCCAGACCTGAAGTCTACATCGCCACCGGGATGGCCGGACCGGAAGGAAAACGCGTCTCCAACCTGATGCTCGGCCCGGACGTCACGCCGCAAGAGGCGAACGACAGCTTTAACACGCTGCTGCGGCAACAGCCGTTGCTGTCTCATCTGACCGCGGTGCAATCCGGCAGAGCGTGGAGCATGTGGCACAACTTTTACCTCAGCCCTTATCACGTCGTGATGGTGGAAATGTTCGCCAGGGCGCTCTACCCATCGCTGTTTAGCGATATCGACCCACAACACACCTTACAACAACTCTATCAGCAGTTTTTACCGATCGATTTTTCAGGGACCTATTGGAGTCAGTTATCACATGAATAATCACTTATGGCGCAAAGGCTGGCCGTTGTTGGCCGTCATGCCTTTCACCACGCACGCGGCGACACAACAAGCACAGCAAGAAGAGACGCTGGTCGTGACTCGCGACACGACGCCCTCCAGCGCCAAGGAGAGCGGCTATCAGCCTCACAAGACGGTAACGGGTACGCGTACCGAAAGCCGCCTGCTGGACGTCCCTCAGGCCGTTAACGTCGTCCCGCAGCAAGTGCTTCAGGATTGGTCGGCGACCAACATCGACGAAGCGCTCTACAATGTCAGCGGCATTACCCAGGCCAACACGCTGGGCGGAACGCAGGATGCATTGATTAAGCGCGGCTTCGGGGATAACCGTGACGGGTCGATTTTCCATGACGGCGTGCGTTCCATTCAGGCGCGTAACTTTACGCCGACCAGCGAACGTGTCGAAGTCCTGAAAGGGCCTGCCTCCATGCTGTTCGGCATGGGCGAACCCGGCGGCGTGATTAACGTCATCACCAAAAAGCCCGAGTTGGTGCAGAAAACTCATATAGAAGGCTGGAACAGCAGCTTCAACGGCGGCGGCGGACAGCTGGACGTCACCGGCCCGATCAGCGACTCCGGACTCGCCTATCGCATGATCGTCGATCACGATGAAACCGACTACTGGCGCAACTTCGGTCGCAACCGCCAAACGACCATCGCGCCATCGCTGATGTGGTACGGCGATGACACAACTCTGCGCGTCGCCTACGAGCACCAGGAGTACCTGACGCCGTTTGATCGGGGCACGGTGATTGACAGCCGTACCGGCAAACCGGTTGATGTGCCGCGCGACCGCCGCTTTGATGAAACTTACAACGCCACCCGAGGCGATCAGGACACCCTGACTTTCCAGGCGGATCACAACCTGTCCGACCGCTGGAAAACCAGCCTGACTTATGCTTATAGCCGCAACCGCTACAACGATAACCAGCGCGCGCCACCAAATACAACGCGACGACCGGCGATCTGACCCGTCAGGCCGACTCGACCGGCTACGCGCACAGTCAGTCGCAGGCCGTACAGCTAACGCTGAATGGCGATATTGACTGGGGACAGACCAACCATCAGCTGCTGTTCGGCGTTGATCATGAAGCTGACCGAACCTACCGCGGCGATATGATCCGCGGCACCGCCGTCACTAATTTCAACGTCTACAACCCGGTCTACGGCCTGCTGCCCGCGTCGACGTCCGTCAGCGCCGCAGACAGCGACCAGCGTGAAAACGTCGACAGCACCGGCGTGTTTATGCAGGATGCCATCCGCCTTAACGCCAACTGGATGCTGCTCGGCGGGCTGCGCTACGACCACTTCGACGTGATGTCCGGCAAAGGGCGTCCCTTCGTCACCAACACCGATGGCTCATATGGACGGCTCGTTCCGCGCGCTGGCGTCGTTTACAACCTGACGTCCTACTCGTCGCTGTACGCCAGCTATAGCGAGTCCTTCAAGCCCAACACGTCGATTGCCACCCAGATTGGCGCGCTGCCGCCAGAACTGGGCAAATCGTATGAAATCGGCGCCAAACTGGATTTGCCGAATCGTATCACCGCCAACATCGCGCTGTTTGATATTCACAAAAGCAACGTGATGGTCAGCGAAGACGTGGGCGGCGAAACCGTCACGCGCACCGCTGGCAAGGTCCGTTCGCAAGGGGTTGAGCTGGATATGGCCGGCAAGCTGACCGATTCGCTCAGCCTGATTGGCTCCTACGCCTATACGGATGCACGTGTCACCTCCGACCCGGACAACAACGGTAACCGGATGCCGAACGCGGCACGTCACACCGCATCGCTGTTCCTGACGCAGGACTTTGGCAACCTTGGGCTGCATGCGGGAGACAACCTGCGCGTCGGCGCTGGCGCGCGCTACGTCGGCCGCCGTGCGGGTGATGCCGCCAATAGCTTCACGCTGGACGAATACACCGTCGCCGATGCCTTTGTCTCCTACAGCCTGCCCATCAACGGCTATGCGGTGAAATGGCAGCTGAACGTGAAAAACCTGTTCGACAAAACATACTATCCCTCCAGCGGCAGCAACCTGCGCGTATCCGTGGGTGAACCTCGGGAAGTGGTACTGCGCGCCAGCGTAGACTTCTAATTTCTGCTCGGCCGTCACTGCTCCGGAAACGGGGCAGTGCTTTTTCTCTTCACTTTATTCATCGCGAAGTTTCAGCGTCACTGTCTGCCATCCGGCGGATAGCGCGATACTGGGATGTTGAGGTATTTTTAGAGCGAAAAGGTGGGGAGATATTCTGAGAGGAAAACTGCCCGGCGCTGAGCGCCAGGCAAACGGGTAACGTTATTATTTAACGCTGGCGATGGTGCCTTTATAACCGGTAACAACCACGTGCAGCTGTTTGAACACGCCGTAGTCTTTGGTGGTGACTTCGTAACGCGGAGCAACGATCAGATCGGCGCCGGAGGCTTTAACCGCGTTGTAGGCTGCAGCAGATTTAACAGAACCCGCGAGGTCGATAAAAGACAGCGCGCCGCCGGTACCGTAGTTTACGCCGTCGATATATTTGTCGCCTTCACCCCATTTGATCACACCGAACAGGACGTTTGCAGACGCTTCGCCGCTGATTTTCTCGCCCACAGTGATGTCCGCTTTAACGGAAGATTCAACGCGAGCTTCCAGACCCGCAGTCGGCTGACTAGTATTATAAGAGGAACAGCCCGCCAGCAGAGATACCGCAAACGCCGCTGCGGCTAATTTAAATTTTTTATTCATGGTGTGTAATCCCTTTACTTAAAATGAAAAAAACTTCGCAGTTCGAAGTCAGGGAATATTATTTACTTTTAGTTTTAATTACTAGAACACAGCTCTAACGCATTAATAAAGCATCCACAAACTGCAGGTACTTTCTCATTTCAGCCATAATGACATTTAGCACAGAGGCGCAGGCACCGTCCTATCTGAGCTAACCCTTATTTCCTGTAAATATTACCCTGTTATTAATGATTAAATAATCAACAACACAGTCGATAATTCAATATCAAATAAAAATAAGATCAATGAAAAGAAAAAAGGATATATTTACTGCCTATTACTCACATAGATAAAGGTTATTTGAACGAAAAACAAACCGCCACAATAGCAATGAAACCAAAGAGAATAAATGCTCTTTATGAGACCGAATCATATTAGACAGGTTCTAATCTTTTATTAAAATAAAAATGACTTATTTCCAGTGGAAAATATTATTTTAAATAGGGCATTACACTGATTAAACTTCAGTGAGACGCGAAAAATCGTTAGCCAAATAGCGAATATCGGGCACTATAAAGAAAGACAAGAAAGCAAAATTCCCGATAAGATACTGATAATAGAGGATTTACCATGTCTGATTTGAATCACATTGTTCGCCTGAGACCACTGGAGCGAGATGATTTACCCTTCGTTCATCAATTGGATAACAACGCCAGCGTGATGCGCTACTGGTTCGAAGAACCTTATGAAGCCTTCGTGGAATTGAGCGATCTGTATGACAAACACATTCATGACCAAAGCGAACGCCGCTTTATCATTGAACACGAGCGGGTCAAAGTCGGACTGGTGGAACTCGTCGATATCAACCACATCCACCGCCGCGCTGAGTTTCAAATCATCATCGACCCGGCGCATCAAGGGTATGGCTACGCCAGCGCCGCCGCACAGCTGGCGATGGACTACGGCTTCGCCATTCTCAACCTCAACAAACTGTATTTGATAGTGGACAAGGAGAACCAGAAGGCCATCCACATTTACAGCAAGCTAGGGTTCGATGTGGAAGGTGAGTTGATCCACGAATTTTTTATCAATGGGGAGTACCGCAACGCCATTCGGATGTGCATTTTCCAGCATGATTATCTATCTCGGCACAAAAAACCCAGCGGCGCCCCTTCTCCCGAAGCGGATATCACCCGCTAAGCGATACGCGTTGCCGCTCAGGCAATGCGTGTTTTTCCGAACCCGCGCCGCCTGTCTTCAAGGCGCTCCCATTCCCGTTCGCGAGGGTTCACTGATGAATGCTGAACAAGGTGTATCCGCCCCCCTTATCCACATCGTGATTAAACCTGCCACCCGACGATAATTGGGCTTTCATTCCCCCCTCTTCGCACAAAAATTAGAGTCACCCAAAAATAAGACCCTCGCACAATTTCATTGCCGAAAAGCTCACGACACTTCAAAGATAATGCGATGTGCTATTTATACCTCCTCCCCTGAAGTCACGTCTGAAATAAAAGGCTTGATGTAGCATCGATATTTCCTGGTGATAGTGTTTATTCCTGATGCATCAATCAAAGGTTATATTGGCTTATCAAAATCAAATATGACTTAAACACCAAATTAATCCCACACTAAACGAAATTGGCGAGATAATATAAGGGCTGCGTGGTCAATATTCTAAACTGCACACTCTTTATCCACGAAATTTCGACCTCACCGGCTTATTATTCAGACAGCTATTTTTGAAGGACAGACATCGGTATTTAGAATAGTCAACATACGCTGAAAAAATTAATTTCGCCTCTCGACACCATCAAGTGGATCTGCGGCAGGAAGCGGGCTAACCGGAAATCTTATCCATTTTCACCCCCGCCGCCGCATATCGCGCGCCCAAGTCAAGAGAGGCGTAAGATTCGCGCGCACCCTTTTCCACTGCGGGTACGCGCGAATTTTACGCTATCTTATTTCAGCGCTTCAAATTTCCCATGTCGTCATGCGTCGTAGCGCCGGAACAGCGCCCTGCCACGCAGCAACCGCAACCCTAACCAGCCACCGCAGAGGGACAGCAACAGAGCGCTCAGCGGCGGCAGGCCAATCCATAACAGCCAGTTAGGCTCCCACGGGAAGTCGAACACCTTACGCTGCAGCATCCACAGCGCTGCCTCCGCGCCCAGTGCCGCCGCCAGCCCGGCGGCAAGCCCCATCACGGCGAACTCGCACCAGAGCGTGGTTCGCAACAACTTCTTGCTGGCTCCCAACGTCCGGTAGACCATCAACTCCTGACGACGCTGCCCCATCCCGACCTGAATCTGCGCCAGCAACAGCAATACGCCACAGAAGATGACCAACACCACCATCACCTCCAGCGCACGACTGACCTGTTGCAATACCTGCCCCACTTGCTTGAGGATCGTGCCGATATCCAGCACGCTCAGCGTGGGGAACTGGCGGTTAAGCTGGGTGATCACATTGTCCTGCCCGATGTGTCGGAAGCTGGTCAGCCACGACTGCGGCTGATGCTCCAGCGCACCCAGCGGAAAGATAAAGAAGAAGTTCGGCCGCAGGCTCTCCCAATCCACCTTACGGAGACTGGTGATTTTGGCGCTGAACGGCTGCGTGTCGCCGGTAAAGGTCAGCATGTCGCCCAGCGAAACCCCAAGACGCTCCGCCACCCCCTGCTCTATCGAGACCTCGCCCGGCTTCGGCGGCCATGGTCCGGACACCAACACGTTATGCGACGGCAGATCCGGCAGCCAGGTCAGATTCAGCTCCCGGTTTACCGTACCGCCGCCGGGCGCATCCTCGGGGATCAGCTCGGTGGCGACACGCCCGTTAATCTCCGTCAGTCGCGCCCGGACGATCGGATAAAACAGATCCGGCTGCACCTGATGTTGGAGCATAAACTCTTTCACCGCAGGGATCTGATCGCCGGCGATATTCAGTACGAAGTAGTTCGGACTATCCGGCGGCAGCTGCTGCTGCCAGCGATCCAGCAGGTCCCCGCGTAAGAGCAGTAGCAGCGCCAGCAGCATAAACGACAGCGCAAACGCCGCCAGCTGGCCGATGGTTGACCACGGCTGACGCAGGAGTCGGTTGATCGCCAGACGCAGGGATAACCGTTTCAGCGTGAGGCGCCGCAGTACCAGCAGGCTGCCCCAGCCAATCGTCCCCAACAGCAGCGCCAACACCACCATCCCCCCTAGCAGCGACCACAGCAACGAACCGCCGCCAGACAGCACGAACAGCAACCCAATCACAACTCCCCCGACGGCAGGCAGGTAGTAGCGCAGTGGCCAGACGTTGGCCGTCACGTCCTGCCGCAGCACGCGCAACGGCTGGGTCGCCAGCAGAAGGCGATAGGGCCGCAGGCCGACCAACAGCGAAATCAACACCAGCGACCCGAGCGCCCATATCCAAGGCCAGAGTCCGGCAGGCGGCAGCGTAGCGGGCAGGACGGGGGCCAAAGCTCGCATCAATACTGCCTCGAAGCCCAGCCCCAGCACGCTTCCGCTGACGGCCGCCAGCGCCAGCACCGACAGCCATTGGCCGACAATCAAGCGACGCAGCGCGCCGCGACCGGCGCCTAACGTTTTCAGCACGGCGACTAAATCGTAACGCGTGCGGCAGTAATGGCTCATTGCCACGGTTACCGCGGCGATGGCCAACAGCAGCGTCAATAGCGCGGACAACAACAGGAACTGCTGTGAGCGTTGGAGAGATTTGCTTAACGCGCCCGACGAATCTTCCATGCCGTACCAGCGCTGATCCGCTTTCAATTGAGGTTTAATCCAGTCGCCGTACTGCGCGATGGCTTGAGGCTCTCCCGCAAACATGTAGCGCCAGGTGATTCGGCCTCCGGGCTGGATCGCGCCGGTACTGGCGACATCGGCCATGTTCATCAACACACGCGGCGCGGTTTCAAAGGGATTGAAGCCGTTATCCGGCTCCTGAATCAGCTCGCCCGCGATGCGCAGCGTGGTATCGCCGATATCGAGTTGCTCTCCGACTCGCGCCCCCAATAGCGCCAGCAGCCGCGGGGCGACCAGAATCGTGCCGGGTGCGGCGCGCAGTTGCGCGGGCCGGGTCTGTAAATTCCCATATAGCGGATAGCGATCGTCGGTGGCTTTCACCTGCGCCAGCTGCGCATGTTCTCCGGCGTAGGTCATCGTCATAAACGACACCTGTCGGCTGACGGTGAGGCCGTCTTGCGCCGCCCGTTGCAGCACCGTTTCATCTACCGGCCGCGAGGCCCGCAGAACCCGATCGCCCGCCAGAAAGTCGCGACTCTGCTGGCTGAGTCCCTGCTCCATACGATCGCTGATGGTGCCGAGCGCCAGCACGCAGGCCACGGCCAACGTCAGCGCCAGCCAGACAATCAGCAGCGAAGGGGAACGCCATTCACGCCAAAACCAACGCCAGATCATGACTCCTCCCACAGTTTGCCGTCACGCAGACGCAAACGCCGCTCGCAGCGCACGGCCAACTGTTCGTCATGGGTAACCAGAATCAGGGTGGTGGCATGGTCGCGGTTCATCGCGAACAGCAGGTCCACGATACGTTCGCCGGTCTGGCGATCGAGATTGCCGGTCGGCTCATCGGCAAACAACACTTTGGGACGACCGCTGAACGCGCGCGCCAGCGCCACGCGCTGCTGTTCGCCGCCGGACAGTTGAGCAGGCAGATGCTGGAGACGCGCCCCCAGACCGAGCTGCTGTAGCAGTTGTTCCGCCTGTTGGCGGCTGTCACGGTCGCTCTCCCCCCGCAGCAGCGCAGGTAACTGTACGTTTTCCAACGCGTTTAGCGTCGGCACCAGCATAAAGGATTGAAATACAAAGCCGACGTCGCGCGCCCGCAGCGCCGCACGCCCTTCTTCATCCAATCGGTTGAGCGGCTCTCCTAACAGCGCGACTTCGCCGCTGCTCCCGTCGTCCAGTCCGGCCAAGATCCCCAGCAACGTCGACTTACCCGACCCCGACTCGCCGATTAATGCCAGGGTCTGGGCAGGTTTGACAACCAGCTCAACTCCGGTAAGGATGGACAGCTCATGTTCCCCTTGACCAACGTGTTTACTAAGATGATGAACTTCAAGAATGTTTTCCGCTGGCATTTTCTGGTCCTTTTACTGCTGGGAATAGTAAGTTTACGTGCTATCGCAGCGGATACGCTGCTGGTGCTGGGCGACAGTCTGAGCGCGGGCTATCGCATGTCGGCGACGCAGGCCTGGCCTGCCTTGCTGAATAGTCGCTGGCAGTCAGCCCCCGGCGGCGTTAACGTCGTCAACGCCAGCATCAGCGGCGACACCGCCGCCCAGGGGCTGGCCCGTGTACCTGCTTTACTGCAACAGCATCAGCCGCGCTGGGTGCTGATCGAACTGGGCGGCAACGATGGCCTGCGCGGTTTCCCTCCGTCCAGTCTGGAACAGGATCTGACAAAAATCATCACGCAGGTCAAAAAGGCCGGCGCACAGCCGCTGCTGATGCAGATCCGACTGCCGACCAACTACGGCCGGCGCTATACTGAGACCTTTGCGGCCGTGTATCCGAAACTCGCCACGCAGTTCGCCATTCCGCTGCTGCCGTTTTTTATGGAAGAGGTCTATCTCAAACCCGAGTGGATGCAGGATGACGGCATCCATCCGAACCGCGACGCCCAGCCGTTTATCGCCGACTGGATGGCGCAAAAACTCGGCCCTCTAGTTAACCACGACTCTTGATATTCAGGGCTTTATAGTTAGGTAAAGTTATGCAAAAAGCGATTTTAATCACCGGCTGTTCCAGCGGTATCGGCCTGATCGCCGCACAAGATCTCAAGCAACGCGGCTACCGGGTTTTGGCGGCCTGCCGTCGTGTGGAAGATGTGGAAAGAATGAACACGCTGGGGCTGGAAGGCGTCGAGCTGGATCTGGACGACAGCGACAGTGTGGATCGCGCCGCCGACCATGTGATTTCGCTCACCGGCAACCGTCTGTACGGGCTATTCAACAACGCCGGCTACGGCGTGTACGGCCCGCTGAATACGATCTCTCGCCAGCAGTTGGAACAACAGTTCTCCAGTAATCTGTTCGGCACGCATCAACTGACGCAGCGACTGCTGCCCGCCATGCTTGCGCACGGCGAAGGGCGTATCATCCAGACCAGCTCCGTCATGGGGCTGGTCGTCACGCCGGGACGCGGCGCCTATGCCGCCAGCAAGTATGCCCTTGAAGCCTGGTCAGACGCGCTGCGTATGGAGCTGCACGGCAGCGGGATACACGTTTCGTTGATAGAACCTGGGCCGATTAGCACGCAGTTTTCCGCTAACGTGAACCAAACGCAGCGCGATCGTCCCGTCACGAATCCCGGCATCGCCAAGCGATTCACCCTGACGCCAGAGGCGATATTGCCCAAACTGCGCCATGCTCTGGAGAGTCCGCGCCCCAAATTACGCTATCCGGTCACGCTGATGACCCATGCGCTGTCGATACTTCGCCGTCTGCTTCCCGGACGCGCGCTCGACGGCTTATTACGCACTCGCTCCTGACAGGGGTTGAAGCAGAGGGAATTTGCCCCCATAACTCGCTGAAACGGATAAGAGAGAATTCCATGCTAGAACAACACGCCAATGTGATTGACATTAACGAAACGAATTTGCAGCAGGTGCTGGAGCAGTCGATGACTGCCCCAGTGCTGATCTACTTCTGGTCGGAGCGCAGCCAACACTGTCAGGAATTAGGCCCAGTGCTAGACCGGCTGGCCGCCGAATACGCAGGACAATTCTTGCTGGCGAAAGTAGACTGCGACGCCGAGCAACGCGTCGCCGCGCAATTTGGCCTGCGCGCGATCCCCACCGTCTATCTGTTCAAAGACGGCCAGCCGTTGGACGGCTTCCAGGGGCCTCAGCCGGAAGAAGCGATCCGCGAACTGTTGCAGCGCGTTCTGCCCAAAGCGGAAGATCTCAAAACAGCGGAAGCCGAGCGTTTGATTCAGGATGGCCAACTGCAGGAGGCCCTGCCGCTGTTGAAAGACGCCTGGCAGTTGGATAGCAAACGCAGCGATATCGCTCTGTTGCTGGCGGAAGTGCAGATTGAGCTGAATCGCGCGGACGACGCCGAAGCCGTGCTGAGCACCCTTCCGATCCAGGATCAGGACAGCCGCTACCACGGTCTGGTGGCGCAGATTGAATTGCTGAAGCAGGCCGCCGACACACCGGAAATCAAGCAGTTGCAACAGGAGCTGGACGCGGATCCGGACAATGCGGAGCTGGCGGTTAAGCTGAGTCTGCAACTGCATCAGGTGGGCCGTAACGAAGAGGCGCTGGAACTGCTGATGGGCATGCTGAAGAAAGATCTGGCGGCCGCCAACGGCAGCGCGCGCAAGACGATGATGGACATCATGTCCGCGTTGGGCACCGGTGACGCGCTGGCCGCGCGCTATCGTCGCCAGCTTTACGCTCTGCTTTACTGATTACCGCGCTTTTCGACGGGCCGCCACGGCCCGTCGTCGTGCTATCCCGCTAGCAGGTTTCGACCGTTTCAATCCAGCCGTTTCCGCCGTAAGGCGAGACCCCGCTCAACCAACGCCGCAGCATATTCAACGCCGCCATAGCGACGATTTCCTGTTGCGTCGACAACGCGTAGCGCGCCGTATTGAACTGAAGAGTCTGAGCCAGCGTTTGCGAAGGCGTATGCAACGCCAGAGACAGCCTGCCCTCGCTCAATCCGCTTACCACCAGAGCCACCTGCGCCGAACATCGCTGCGCCAGTTCGCGCGCCTGTTGCGTCACCGTCGTTAAGGCACTGGAAGACGTCGTCAACAGGTCGCCCCCGGCTAACGGTGCATTGGCGCCACGCAACTGCCAGTGAACCAAACCGGCGGTGAAGGCTTCGGCGATCGCCAACCGCAGTTGGCGTTCAGATAGCGCCTGCGCCAGCTGCGCAGGCAGACCCGCGGTCCCTTCAAACACCGTACTGTCGGCGACGATCTCCTTCACCTGTCGCCACAACGCATGCATGGCGTCCTGCTGCGATGCGGGACCGGTCAGCTTAATCTCGACGATAGGCACGGCGCAGCGGTATCCCAGCACCACGTCCTTCGGCAGGGTGAGCGGCGCCAGCGCGCTCGCCAGATCGCTTTCTCCACGACCGAAGGTCGTCAGACGCAGACAGAGCGGCGCTTCGCCAAGCGTAAAACGCTGACGTAAACGCGGCATAATTTGCTGCTCAACCATCACCTTGAACTCAGACGGCACGCCGGGCGTGAAAAACAGCATGCAACGGTTCAACTTCAGCGCAAAACCGCAGGCGGTGCCGACCGGATTGTCGAGGATCTCCGCGCCGTCCGGGATCAGCGCCTGCTTCCGGTTCAGCGCCGACATGGGACGCCCGCGGTCGGCGAAGTAGGCCGTCATCTTCGCCAGCCACTCCGCATGCTCCACCAGCGGTACGCCCGCCGCCGTCGCCGCGGCGAGTGAACTTAAATCGTCGCTGGTCGGCCCCAGTCCGCCGTTAACGATCAGTACGTCCGCGACGTGACTGCGTTCAGTCAGTGCCGTTACCAGCGCATCGAGTTCGTCGCCCACCGTCATGCGGCTGGCCATCGGCGCGCCTTGCTGAAACAGATAATCCGCCAGCCAGGCGGCATTGGTGTCAACAATCTGGCCGTGCAACACCTCATCACCGGTGCAAAGCATCTCAACCCTAAGCATGTTTACTTTCTCCATTCGTGAATCGTCGGGCCGCCGTCTGATTGCTCTTAGCGAGGCTTATCAGCCGCTCGGTCGACAAGCGGCTTCCACCCGTGGGCGACGAGCGATCGAGCGCCTGTCGGCACGAAGTCATCACAATTTATGATACTTAGATAATAAAGGAATGACGCTGCGGGTAAACGAGGGATTGAAGATCCAGAGACGAAGGCGCGGAAAACCGCGCCCTGTGGCAGGCGTTAGAAGCTTAGCCCCGCGCCCAGATAGAAACCGTCGGCAATTCTGCGATCGTCGTTGGACGAGCCCATCGTAATGTAGCGGTAGCCTACGTCCACGGAGAGCGGACGCAGCGGTTGCCAGCGCACGCCGCCTTTCGCTTCAACGTACCGATCCAGATGACTAGTGAACGCATCCGGTGAGTAGTAGCCTTCCCCGAACAGCGAGAAAGACGAAGTCAGCGGGAACTGTACGCCACCGCCTACGGCCAAGCCATAGCCGTCGTCGCCATGATCGGGTTGCAGATAAACACCTTTGACGCCCGCTTTGACGGACGCGCGGCCCAGGCCGAAGCCGTAGTCCACCCCAAGAGTGTAGGCATCGTTGTTGTTGTCATTATCGTGACCCCAACCCGCGTTGGCGGACAACCCCGGGAAGGGTAAGCCAATGCTGGCGCCGCCGCCGACATAGTCATTTCCCGCTTCCGCCGAAATGCCGACAGCTTGAGCGCCCGCCGAGGCCAGCAAAAGGCTGCCCAGGCACGCAGTCATCAATTTTTTCATCGTTATCGTCCTTAAATCGGAGTGTAGTTATATCGACCCGTGCCTAACGTCTGGCACGCAGTCCTTATAGACGTTGTAAAAACGGAATGATTCTACGTCATGTTCGCGGCGGTGGGAGCCAGAATAGGGCTAAAAATACGGGTTTCATCTGGGGAAATGCGACAAATTCGCATTTTTCAGTGCTGGCGATACCAATGATAAGCGCCACCGATTTGCCTATTTAACTGCTCTGGCTGATAGTTCTCATCAGTCGAGTCAAACCGTAAGGAAGTAAACATGAGCAATGAAAAACAAAAGCTGACCACCGCCTCCGGCGCGCCGGTCGTCAGCAATAACAACGTAATGACCGCGGGTCCCCGAGGCCCTATGCTGCTGCAGGACGTCTGGTTCCTGGAAAAGCTGGCTCATTTTGACCGTGAAGTGATCCCTGAGCGACGTATGCACGCTAAAGGCTCCGGCGCTTACGGTACTTTCACCGTCACCCACGACATCACCCGCTACACTCGCGCTAAAATCTTCTCCGAAGTCGGTAAACAGACGGACATGTTCCTGCGTTTCTCCACCGTCGCGGGCGAACGTGGCGGCGCCGACGCTGAGCGCGATATTCGTGGTTTCGCCATGAAATTCTACACCGAAGAAGGGAACTGGGATCTGGTCGGTAACAACACGCCGGTCTTCTACCTGCGCGACCCGCTGAAATTCCCGGACCTGAACCACGTGGTAAAACGCGACCCGCGCACTAACCTGCGTAACCCGGTCTACAAGTGGGACTTCTTCTCTCAGTTGCCGGAAGCGCTGCACCAGTTGACTATCGACTTCAGTGACCGCGGCCTGCCGAAATCCTACCGCCACATCCACGGTTTTGGTAGTCACACCTACAGCTTTATCAACGCCGATAACGAACGTTTCTGGGTGAAATTCCACTTCCGTTGCCAGCAGGGCATCGAAAACCTGATGGACGACGAAGCGGAACAGCTGATCGGTAAAGATCGTGAAAGCTCTCAGCGCGATCTGTTCGACGCCATCGACCGCGGCGACTTCCCGCGCTGGAACCTGCAAGTGCAGATCATGCCGGAAGCGGAGGCCTCCCAGGTGCCGTACAACCCGTTCGACCTGACTAAAGTCTGGCCGCACGGCGACTATCCGCTGATCGATGTCGGTTATTTCGAACTGAATCGCAACCCGGAAAACTACTTTGCCGAAGTAGAACAGTCCGCCTTCAGCCCGGCGAACGTCGTCCCTGGCGTCAGCTTCTCTCCGGACAGAATGCTGCAAGGCCGTCTGTTCTCATACGGCGATGCCGAGCGTTACCGTCTGGGTGTTAACCACCACCAGATCCCGGTCAACAAACCGCGCTGCCCATTCCATAGCTATCACCGCGACGGCGCGATGCGCGTGGACGGCAATAGCGGAAACGGCGCAACGTATGAGCCGAACAGCTTCAATGTATTCCAGGAACAGCCTGATTTCAGCGAGCCGCCACTGTCGCTGGAAGGCGCCGCCGACCACTGGAACCACCGCGAAGACGATGATTACTTCAGCCAGCCGCGCGCACTGTTCCAGCTGCTGAGCGAAGAAGAGCATCAGCGGATGTTCCAGCGAATCGCCGGCGAGCTGTCTCAGGTGCCTGAATTTATCCAGGACCGTCAGATCGCGCTGTTCAACCTGGTTGATCCGGCCTACGGCGAGGGCGTCGCCAAAGCGTTGGGACGCTAATTTCCCGCCTGCGGACGGTATTGTCTTTCACGGACACTCCGCTCGCAGGTGAGTCAGCCGCGCTGCTGCCGTACCCAGGCTGCGACCTGCTGACGGGAAATTTTTATCCCGCCGTTTTTCAGTGTCCCGGGCAAATGATAGAACGCCACGGGACGCTGATATCCCGCCAGCTGCGGAGCGAGCCAGTCGCGAAGCTTCGTCAGATCGCACTCCCCCGCCGTTTCCACCACCACAACCGGGCGCTGCCCAAACTCCACGTCATCCACCGGCACGACACAGGCAAACTCGACCGCCGGATGTTGCAGTAAAACCGCTTCCACATCTTCCGGCTGAACGCCTTCCCCCCCGCTGAAAAATTGATTATCCAACCGCCCCATAATGCGCCACTCACTGCCGTCCCAGCAGCCGCGATCGCGCGTATGAAACCAGCCCTGATCGTCGGTTAACGGGTTCAGCGCGCCGTCGCGCCAGTATCCGGCCGCCAGGCTATTGCCGCGCAGCCAAATTTCCTCATCCACAGCTTTGATATGCCGTCCGGCGAGCGGCATACCGACGCCGGGGCGTCCGTCCGCGCGCTTGGCGCACACGGTGGAAGCCAACTCCGTCAGTCCGTATCCGCACCAGCAGCGAATGCCGACCGTTTCGGCCTGTTGCGTCAACGTCAGCGGGATCATCGCCCCACCCAGCAGTACTGAGGTCAGCGAGGTCGGCACGTCTCCCTGCGATAGCAGCCGCCACAGCTGCGTGGGCACCAGCGAGGCATGCGTACAACCCCGCAACGCCACATCCAAAGGACGACCCGGCCGCACCACCAGCGTCGCGCCCGCCGCCAGCCAGCGCCAAACGATGCCCTGCCCGGAAACGTGAAACAGCGGTAATGAAAGCAGCCAGCTGTCACCCTGCGTGTAAGGCATGAGTCCGCAGACGCCCTCCGCGCTCGCCAGATGCGCGGCGAAAGTATGCACCGCCGCTTTTGGCAGGCCGCTGGAGCCGGAAGTCAGCGTCATCGTCGCCAGCCGCCCCTGTTCCCATGCGGTATGCGGTTGAGACCCCACGGCTTCGTCGCTCCCGGTAGAGAGGGGGACGATCGTATCAGGCCAAGGCGTCTCGCTGAAACACAGACCGAAGCGGATATCCAGCGAGGGCAACAGCACATCCGTCTGCGTGACGGGCAGTTGCGGATTGAGCGGCAGCAAACGCACGCCGCACTGTAGCAACGCAAGATAGCTCAGCAGCATCTCGCCGCTATTACGCCCGCGCAGCGCCACACCGCTCCCCTCCGTGACGCCCTGACGAATAAACACGTTAGCGCGCGCGTCGACTTCATTGGCCAACTTGCACCAGCTCCAGCCTTCATCGTCGCGGATGAACGCCGTCGCGTGCGGCTGCCGCCGCGCCCAGTGCCGCCACGGCCAGTCGGCTATGACCGCCATAGTTCGTCCAACTGTTCAGCGTGGAGCTGCGGCAACGGGCTGTCCGGCCATGCCCTTAATACCTGCGCCTGCATCAAATCCAGCGTATCCAAGCCGGGGATTGCCTCTGGCGTTAGCCAATGCGCCAGTCGCGCCAGCTGCGTCAGGCCAAGACTCGATTCAATGCTGGAGCTGATTACGGCCGTCAGACCTGCCCGATGCGTCTCTGCGACCAGTTGTCGACAGCGACTCAGGCTGCCGACCAGCGTCGGTTTGATGATGATGGCGCTCACCCCCGGCTCGGATTCCACGCGGAAGTCCGGCTCACGCACACTCTCGTCCCAGGCGATAGCGATACCGGTATCACGCGCGAAGGCCCGCGATTCCTCGCGGGTTTTGCACGGTTCTTCCAGAAAAGCGATGCGGGATCGCACCGCCGGATCGACGTAGCGCGCAAAACCATCGGCTTTGGCCCGCGTCCAGCTGCGGTTGGCGTCCAGACGCAGGGAGAGCTGCGGCAGAGCATCCAGCAACAGGTTGACGATCATGCCGTCCCGCACGGCTTCGTACAGCCCGACCTTCACTTTCGCCACCGGATTCGGCAGCCCCTGCAACATCGCGAACAGCTCATCCGGATCGCCGCTGCACAGCGGCGCTTTACGGTAGTCGGCGTCCTGTGGCAGCAAACCGGAGAGCTCCGCGTCGGCGAAGCTGAGGCCGAAGTCGACCGACGGCACGCCGGTTTCCTCAAGCGCATCACCGTTCACCCAGCGCCGCAATGACTCACGGACGACCGTCTCCGCGTCGCCCAGCGTTTCAACGCTGAACTGCGGCAGGGGGGCGATCTCGCCCCACCCCACGCGTTCGCCGTCGCACAGCTGTACGATCAGACCATCGCGGGTTTTGAGCCGCTGATTGCGCAGCACCACCCCGGCGTCCATAGGAACGCTGTAACGGTAGAGCCTCGCCCGGCGCATTACGGATTCCGCCGGAACTTGCTGAAGTCAGGCTGGCGTTTTTCATTGAAGGCGTTGCGCCCTTCCTGCCCTTCGTCGGTCATGTAGAACAGCATGGTGGCGTTGCCCGCCAGTTCCTGCAATCCCGCCTGGCCGTCGCAGTCGGCGTTGAGCGCCGCTTTCAGGCAACGCAGCGCCATTGGGCTGTTTTGCAACATTTCGCGGCACCAGCGCACCGTCTCTTTTTCCAGATCTGCCAGCGGGACGACGGTGTTAACCAACCCCATATCCAGCGCCTGCTGCGCGTCGTACTGGCGGCACAGGAACCAAATTTCCCGCGCTTTTTTCTGACCGACGATGCGCGCCATGTAAGAAGCGCCCCAGCCGCCGTCGAAGGAGCCGACACGCGGACCGGTCTGACCGAAGATGGCATTTTCCGCCGCCACGGTCAGGTCGCACATCATATGCAGCACATGGCCGCCGCCGATGGAGTAACCCGCCACCATCGCGATCACCGGTTTCGGACAGGTACGGATCTGACGCTGGAAGTCGAGCACGTTCAGGTGGTGTACGCCGCTGTCGTCCTGATAGCCGCCGTAGTCGCCGCGGACTTTTTGGTCGCCGCCGGAGCAGAACGCCTTGTCGCCTGCGCCCGTCAGGATGATCACGCCGATGCCGTCATCATGGCGCGCGTTATCCAGCGCCTGAAGCATCTCCTTGACCGTCAGCGGGCGAAAGGCGTTACGTACCTGGGGACGGTTGATGGTGATTTTGGCAATGCCGTCAGCCGACTTGTGGTAAAGAATATCGACAAAATCACCGCTGCAATCGTGCCATTCGGTGGGGGCGTACAGCAGGTCTTCATTCGGATACAGCATAGGGTTTATTCCTTTACGGGATGGGAAATCAATGAACGGATCCGCGCCGCATAGCCGGCCGGATTCGCCTGATGGGCATTATGGCCGCAGTCGGCCACGCTCAGCAGCGGCAA
The DNA here is from genome assembly GCF_002111585.1 of Lonsdalea iberica. Taxonomy (GTDB): domain Bacteria; phylum Pseudomonadota; class Gammaproteobacteria; order Enterobacterales; family Enterobacteriaceae; genus Lonsdalea; species Lonsdalea iberica. The sequence goes on along the minus strand of NZ_LUTP01000015.1, from coordinate 38,792 downwards.
AGCAGCCTGCCGCGCTAGCGTCTGAAACTTGATGTCGCGCTCGCCGCACAAATAGCCAAACGGCACCGACAGTTGTTGCAGCGGCGCGGTAAGGTTCGGCTGACGCGCCAACGAAGTCGCGATCAGCATTCTGGCTACCGCCTCGCCGTCGTTATTGCTGCGCCGCTGTATCAACGCCTGCCGCTGCGCGGTGGTCAGGTCCGCGAAGACGGGCTGTTGATACCAGTCCGCCAACGCCTGTGCCAGCGGCTCCTCCCTAAAACGGCGCGCCCAGCGGGCATCATGCAGCGCCCGCGCCTCACGCTCACCCGCCGCAGCCAGGCCAGGATGCCCGCCTTCCACCAGCAAACCACGTAGCCCCGAGGTCTCGCCGTGACAGGCATGGAACATGGCGATACGACCACCGAGCGAATAGCCCAGCAGCCAGTAGTCGCGGATGCCCTTCTCCGCCAGCAGTGCAGTGAGCTGATGGCTGACATCGTCGAATCCCTCGGCGGACTGATGACGGGCGTCACCGTGGCCCGGCAGATCGACCAGCAACACAGGGCGATCGTTGAGGAAAGGAAGGATGGGGAGCCAGTCTTCGCCGCTGCCGAGCAGACCGTGGAGTAACACCAGCCACGGCAGCCCCGGCTCGCCTTGTGGAAGGCAGCGCGCGCGCATCACCATGTGGCGACCTCGGACAACAGCCGTTGCAGGCACTCCGCCCCGGCTTTCGGCGACACCGCCACTTCCAACAGCGTCGTCCCCGGCTGCTTAAACCCATCGGATGCGGCATCAACCACTTTGCGCCAGTTCGTCGCACGGACGAAACGCAGGCCGAACAGCGCGGCGGCGTGGCTAAACTCCACCTGCTGCGGCATACAATAGAATGTTTCGCGCGCCTGCTCGGGCGTCGGCAACAAAGAGAAAATCTGGCCGCCGTTATTATTCACCACGATCAGTACCAACGGCGCGGGAGGTTGACGCAGAAGCGCGAGCGCATTGACGTCATAGAGCGCGGACAGATCGCCAATCACCGCCAGCATGGGACGCGCGTTAGCGCGCTGCACGCCGGCCAGCGTGGACACCAGACCGTCGATGCCGCTGGCGCCGCGATTGGCGTACACCGGATAGCCCGCAGGCAACCGGGCCAACGCATCCACCAGGCGGATCGTCAGACTGTTGCCCAGAAAAAGCTGCCCTTCTTTAGGCAACAGCACGGGCAGCCGGTGAGCCAGCTGCGCTTCGCCAAATCCGACCGCCAGTCGGGCATCCACCTGCGCGCCAATGCGGTCAACGCACGCGGACAATTCAGCAGCCCACGGTTGGGTAGCTTCAGGCTCTGGAGGATGCGCGATGAGCCAGTCGGCGATAGACGCAACCAACCGACGCCCGCGATGTTGGGCCGGGTCCAGACGGCCGGGCAGCGGGTCTACCAGCCAATACGCCTGCGGCTGAATGGCCGCCTGCCACTGCAAGAGCCGCTTACCAGTCAAACCGGCGCCGAACTGGATGACAATCTCGGCCTGCAGCAGGCCACCAGCCTCGGGATGCGCCAGCCACAGATCCGCGTGGGGCAATGGCTGACCGGTTTGGGAGAGCACGTCGCCAAGCAATGGCCAGCCCAGTTGTTCAGCCCATCGAGCGATGGCCTCCCCGCTCTCGGCCGGTACGCGACCGGCGATGACCACGCCGCGTTTTTGACGCCATGCCGACCAGTCGGGCTGCGCCTCGCTGCGCGATGCAGATTGATCCGTCAGCAGCCACGGCGATGATTCACGCCACCATGAGCCCAACGTCTGCAACCAGGATTGATACGCCTCAGGATCATCCGCGCCGTACAACGGCTCGGCGAACGGACAATTGATATGCAGCGCGCCATGTGTCAAGCGTCCGACCACATCGTCAACGGCGGAGACCAGCCAGCGAGCTGAGATATCCGGGGTCGGCCGGGGAAGCGCCAGCGTAAGTGTAGGGTGAGAGGCGAACATACCGGGTTGGCGAATAGCCTGATTTGCGCCGCAGTCGATGAGCTCCGGCGGACGATCGGCCGTCAGCACCACCAGTTTTTCGCCGGTCAGACCGGCTTCAATGATCGCCGGATACAGGTTCGCCGCCGCCGTTCCCGACGTCACGATCACCGCAACCGCCTGTCTGGAGGACTTTGCCAGCCCCAACGCCAGATGCCCGAGTCCGCGTTCATCGAAGTGGGTATGGCAGGTGAGCGCCGGGTGCTCCGCCGCGGCGAGCGTGAGCGGCGTCGAGCGGGAGCCGGGCGCGATGCAGACATGGCATACGCCATGCCGGGTTAGCGTTTCCAGCAGAACTGTCGCCCAGCGGCGATTAAATACATTCGTGGACATGGTCGACTCAACAACTCTGGTTGCGGGTTGTAGCAATAATTATATTTTGTTTTATGTCGACAACTTTGATGTAAACCCTTAGCAGGCACAACAAACATAAAACAAAACTATGACATGTCGCTGTCCAGCAGCGATTTGAGGCCCGCCGCCTTGGTATCCAGCTCCTGCCACTCTTGCTGTGGATCCGAACCGGCGACAATTCCCGCGCCGGCATATAACGTCAGGCGATCCCCTTCGACATCCGCCGAACGCAGGGAAACGCAGAACTCCGATATCTGACGTGACAGGTAACCGGCCGATCCGGCGTACCAGCCGCGATCGAACGGTTCGTAGCACGCGAGATAGTCTCGGGCGGCGGCGCGAGGCAGCCCCGCCACCGCCGCCGTCGGCTGTAACAGCTGCAAACAAGCACGATCTTTAGCTTCGTGCAGTTCCGCGCGGATCGATCGGCGCAGATGTTGCACCTTACGCAAACGGATGGTTTCCAGCGGCATGACTTCCAACGCCGTCGCGGCCTGAGATAAACGCTGGCGGATATCGTCTACCACCAGCTGGTTCTCGTTCTGATTTTTGGCGTCCTGCATGAGCCACTGCGCCAGCTCGTCGGCACGCCGATCGTCGAGATCGTTGGCGACGGTGCCGGCCAACGCTTCGGTCTCCAGACGATTTCCCTCACGGCGGTAGAGTCGCTCGGGGCTGGAGCCCAGGAAGGCGCGTTGCGGCGTGAAAACCAGCATGAAGTGGTAGCAGTCATGATTGATCGCGCGGCTGGCCGCCATCAGGGCAGCTGCCGCCAGCGGACGATCCAGCGTCAACCGGGTCGTCCTCGCCAAGACCACCTTTTGCAAAGCTCCGGCCTCAATCTCCGCCAACGCCTGCGCGATAAGATCGGTCCATGGCTGTTTTTCGGGATGGTGCGCCGTGAGTTTGACGGTCGCCGCTAACGGCGGCAACGGATGCGCCATTGACAACTGACGCAGCGCCTTCAACGCGTTGTCAGCATCCTGACGCAACGAGACGGCGCTGAAAAGATTGACACGCAGCACGATGCGTTCGCTCTGACGCAACAGCGTAATCCGCGGTAAAAACAGATAGCCGTCGAGAGGCTCCGCCTGAGCCAAGGTGGGGTAACCGAAAGCGTTCAACCCCCACAGCCGCACGTCATCATCGAGATCCTCGCGTTGCAGAAAGGCTTCAGCTTCAGAGGCGGAAGCAAAGGTACAGACAGCGCCGCATGCAGCGGCCTCTTCCGGATCTCGCCGGTGCTGCCAGTAAAACTGCGGATACAACGTCTGAGCGGCCAGCCAGGCCGTCAGTTCTGCATCTTCCCTTCTTTCCGCCGACAGCGTGAAAGTGCGAAAGCCCGCCTTATCTGGCAACGGCGCTCCGAGCGCCCGTTCCATACGCTGCAACAGGCCTGAAAGTTGCTTCACGTCGCCCCCGGTATCCTAACTGAAAGTGTGGGATTATACGGGGGCAGTTCTGGAAAAAAAACGCCGGGAGCCTTTTGGACGAAGATTGTCTGCTGCTCGCCCGTTTTTATCGCCCTAACGTCCCCCTGAGGCAGGCTGCCGTTGAACCTATTTAGGCGCGTAATCGCCACCTGAAAAAGACGACATATCAGAGAGGAAAAGCAGATCCCCTTTCGATAAAAGGCCCGAGTTATGGTAAAAGTAACCCATATTTCTGATTCCAGACGCGGTCTCTGTCTCTCATGCATTCAACCGTCGGCACCAAGCCCTGTTCCCTCGATTCTCCCCTGGCGGATAAAGCCGTTCAGGTCGCCACACGAATTGGTTTTTTGATCTCCGGCACGGCCATATCCTGTTGGGCGCCGCTAGTGCCTTATACCAAGCATCGGCTGGATATCAACGACGCCACGCTCGGCGTGCTGCTATTGTGCATCGGCATCGGCTCGCTCATCTCCATGCCGATGGCCGGGTTTCTGACGGCCCGGTTTAGCTGCCGACGGGTCATTTTCGCCTCCGGCACGGCGCTGTGCGTGCTGCTGCCGATATTAACTTTGCCTGAAACGTTTCCGGTGATGGCGCTGATGCTGGCTTTGCTGGGCGCGATGCTGGGATTGATGGATGTCGCCATCAACGTCCAGGCCGTTGAGGTGGAGCGCGCCTGTCAACGGGCCCTGATGTCCAGCTTTCACGGCTTTTATAGCGTTGGCGGGATCGTCGGCGCTGGCTGCATCAGCCTGCTGCTGTGGCTAGGACTGTCGCCCTTGCTGGCGACAGTGGCGATGGCGTTACTGATCTGGCTCCCGCTGTTCTGGTCCCAGCGCCATATGGTGCGCGCCACGTCGCGGGCCGGCGGGGGGCCTTTACTGGCGATACCTCGAGGATGGGTGCTGTTCATCGGCATTCTGTGCTTCATCATGTTTCTGACTGAGGGCGCCGTTCTGGACTGGGGCGCGCTGTATCTGACTGCATTTCGCGGCATCGATGCGCGTCAGGCGGGTATCGGCTTCGCCGCCTTTTCCATTACGATGACGCTGGGGCGGCTCTATGGCGATCGGGTGGTCAACCGTCTTGGCCGCTTTGCCGTCATCGCCGGCGGAAGCCTATGCGCCGCGGCGGGACTGCTGATGACGATTACCATCGATAATCCCTTCACCGCCATCGGCGGCTTTGCGTTAGTCGGTCTTGGCGCGGCCAACGTCGTGCCCATCCTGTTTACTACCGCCGGTAATCAGACGATGATGCCGCCGCATCTGGCTCTCGCATCCATTACCACGATGGGCTATGCCGGTTCTCTGCTTGGTCCGACGCTGTTAGGATTTGTCGCCCAGGTCAGCAGCCTGTCGCTGGCGCTGGGCGTGATCGTTATGTTGTTGCTGGCCGTCTGCGCCAGCTCTCGCGCCATCATCCGTTCGTCTGGAGATTGATTGACATGCCCGCCATCATCATGCGTTATTTCTCTCTGTTTGTTTTACTGCTGCTGCTGGTGTTCGGGGCGTTCAGCTACAACTACATCAACGGCTGGATGACGGAGAAGAAGTATGCTCTGACCGATATCGCTGAAAGCATGCAGAAGCGGATCGACACTTATCGCTTTTTTACCGACCAGATTTATAAAAATCTGCTCGTGGACGCCCCGCCCCCGACCGAAGGCGCGTTAAACGTCATTACGCTGGTGCCGAACGTGTTTTACGTCGAGCAGCGCGGTCAGAAAACCGATACGTTGATCTTCGGCCAGCACGAGAAGAGCACCCTCTACTCGATGCACAAAATTTCGCAGTACCTGGACATACTGTGGGGCGCGAAGACCGACGTATTTTCGATGTACTATCTCAACGGCACCGATAACAGCCTGACGATGATCTCCACCCAACCGCTGAAGGACGTCTCTTCCCAGTTTCGCGGCAGCTATATCGCCGCGCTGATTGAAGCCCGCAAGGCGGAAATGCTACAGCAGGCGAATGCGCTGGATGAACGCGAAAGCTTCTCGCCGTTGCGCAAGCTGCGCTTTTATAACAACTACTATTTCACCCTGCGCACTACCTTCAACCAACCGGGGCATCTCGCGACCGTGATTGCCTTCGACCTGTCGATCAATGATTTAATCCCGCGCAACATGGAGCGGGAAAATCTCATGCTGCGTCAGCAAACGCTGCCGATGAGCATGGAAACCGGCACCGATAATGAAACGCCGACCGATGTCCGCCTGGAAGGCACGATGGTGGAAGTGTCCGCCCAGCTGACTAACGCGCCGCTGAAAATGGTCTATAGCATCCCGCTGGACCGTCTCGTAGCAGACATGCTGCGCACCAATGTCTGGATGATATTGCTCAATCTGGCGCTGCTGCTAATCGCACTGATGGGTTTTTACGCTTTTCGACGCCACTTTTCCCGTCCCCGGGAAGACCTGTCGTACCGGCTGAAGAAGCAGCAGAACATGTACACCGAAATCATCGGTCACCTGCCGGTGGGCGTGTTGGTCTATGACTTCAGCGTCAATAAAGTGGTGGTGGCGAACGCGCTGGCGGAACGCCTGTATCCTCACCTGAGTCTGAAGAAAATTGCGACGCTGGCGGAAGAGCATCAGGGCGTGATTCAGGCGACCGTCGATAACGAGATGTATGAAGTGAGGCTGTTCTACAGCCTGTTCGTGCCGGACTACTGCCTGTTTTTACTACGCGAACAAGAGCAGGAAATCGTCATCAACAAGAAACTACAGCTGGCGCAGCAGGAGTTTGACAAGAACATCGCCGTGCGTAAGCAGTTGTTCCATAACCTGAGCGAAGAGTTCAAACAACCGCTCAGCGCCGTGCATCAGCTGGCGCTGTCGTTGCGCAACGAGCAGACGCAGGACGAACGGCAGCAGTCGCTGCAACTGCTGATCAGCGAGGCCGCCTGCGCCCTGAGCCTGATGGAAAATATCGCTCTGCAGGCTCAGTTGGAAACCGACGAGTGGGAAATGGCGTACGCGCCTTTTTCGCCGCTCGCGCTCGTCGACGATTTACTGCTGACAATATTGCCTCGCATCCAGCAGAAAGGAATCAGCCTGTTTAATCATTACCAGCTGGATATTCGACAGACCTATCTTGGCGACGGTGAGTTATTAAAGAAAACGCTTTCTTTATTAATGGATTATACCGTTACCAATACGGACTACGGCAAAATTACGCTGACGCTAAAACACCCTGGAAAGTCTTCAGGACAATTGGTCATACAAATTAACGATACGGGTACAGATGTTTCCGTCGAAGAACTCGATAATGTACAGCATCCGTTCGCCGCGCCGGCGCTTTCTGATCGATTCAGCCAAAATTCCGGATTAACCTTATTTTTATGTCAGCAGCTTTGCCACAAACTGGGCGGTCAATTGCAAATCAACCGACTGCCGGATTTAGGTACGCAATATACGCTGACGCTGAAAATGGACCCCGTCGAGCTTCCGAAGGAGGAAGAGGAAAAGCTGCTGGATGGTATTACGGTGTTACTGGATATCACCTCGGATGAAGTACGGCAGATAGTTAGCCGCATGGTCAGCCAGTGGGGTGCGGACTTCGTCATTTATGACGAACGACTGATTAATCAGGAAGCGGACCTTACGATTACGGACAACGCAGGAAAAGTCGCAGACGACACGCTGTTAGTGACCGGAGAAGATACCCAATGCGTTTCTCTGGGCAAGCGGCGGCTGCGCACCAGCTACAACATCAGCCCGCTGATGCTGGATGCTCTGCTAAAACTGATCGAACAGCAGTTGGAAACGTCAACCGACGACAGCCATCCGGCAACGGATGACGACATCGGTTTTTACGCTCGCCAACTGCGCAGCAGCGATTACTTTTCACTGTTCGTAGAGACAGTACCGGAGGATATGAACAGGCTGTATACTGAAATCCAAGGTGGCGATTTTGTGTCACTGGCTCAGACAGCCCACCGGCTCAAAGGCGTGTTTGCCATGCTGAATCTGCATCCGGGCAAACAATTGTGTGAAGTCCTGGAACAACTAATAACCTCGCAGGATAGTGTGCAGATAAAGGATAACCTTCAACAGATTGAACGTTTTGTCAGTGCATTACTACAGCAAGGTGGCCAACAATATGAGTAAACAACAATGAACAACATTAATGTAATTATTGCAGACGACCATCCAATCGTTCTTTTCGGCATCAGAAAATCGCTGGAACAAATCGAGTGGGTGAACGTCGTTGGGGAATTTGAAGACTCAACAGCGTTAATCAATAATTTACCAAAGCTCAACGCCAACGTTCTTATTACTGATTTATCCATGCCAGGGGATAAATACGGCGACGGAATTACGCTGATCAAATATATCAAGCGTCACTTTCCGCAGCTGTCAATTATTGTTCTGACCATGAACAACAACCCAGCGATTCTTAGCGCCGTACTGGAGCTGGACATCGAAGGGATCGTACTTAAACAAGGCGCGCCGACGGATCTGCCTAAGGCATTGGCCGCGTTGCAGAAAGGCAAGAAATTCACGCCGGAAAGCGTGAGCAAGGTGTTGGAAAAAATCAGCGCCAGCGGCTATGGCGACAAACGCCTGTCGCCGAAGGAAAGCGAAGTGCTGCGCCTGTTCGCGGAAGGTTTCCTGGTAACAGAGATTGCCAGAAAGCTTAACCGCAGCATCAAGACCATTAGCAGCCAAAAGAAATCAGCCATGACCAAACTCGGGGTTGATAACGATATTGCGCTGTTGAACTACCTCTCCTCCGTCGGCGTGGCGTCGACAGAAAAAGAGTAATGCCGTCCCCCGCCGATGATCTCGGCGGGCATTCCGCACTCAGGCTCTTTTCAGAGCCTTTTTTTTCGTTTCCACTCCCCCGACTCATCGCAAGTCTGACTTGCAACCCACCGATATCGAGGCAAGGACGAGGGTCAGCGATCCTTGGGCTGCGCAGCGTTGTTTTGCCGTACCAGATTGGCGTAATACGCCAAAGACTGTTGCAGCGTATCCAGCGTGACCGGTTTCGACAGGCAGTTATCCATACCGGCTTCTAAACAGCGCTGCCGTTCTTCCGCCAACGCGTTTGCGGTCACCCCAATTACCGGCAGCGTCATTGCCATCTCGCGCATCCGGCGAGTAAATCCGTACCCATCCAGATTCGGCATATTGACGTCCGTCAGCACGATATCTACGGATAGTTTGCTTAACACGTCGAGCGCGTCCAACCCGTCGTTAGCCGTAACGACTTCATAACCCAACGACCCCAGCTGATCCGCCAGCAAACGGCGGTTAATCGGGTGATCGTCCACGACCAGAATGTGGATATCGTCGTTGTCGCGGCTATAGCTCACCGAAGCCGGAGCGGCGGACGTTGGGGCCGGCAACGCGTCTTTGCCGCGATAAATGCGTTGCAGCAGTTGCGGGAGATCCTGCGGGGCAGAAGTGCTGTGCTCCCAGCATCCGGGCGACACTTCCTGCGCCGACCCCGTATGCGAACCGCTGATCAGAATGTGCGCTCGCGCGCCGAGGTTCTGACTCAACGGATAGTCGCTGATGACGATCTCATCGGCCGCCACCGCCTGCCCGCTATAGTCCTGCACATTCAGGCCGTGCTCCTGCAGGAACGCACGCAGGTAATTTCCCATATACGCGTTGCGAATACGTAGCCAGGCGTTTTTCCCCTGCAATAGTGGATTAATCACCGTGAGCGGATACTGGGCCTGATACAGCGGGATACGAATGCCGAACTGGCTGCCCAGCCCCGGAGCCGACTCGATGGTGATGTCGCCATCCATCAGGTTGACCAGCTTCTCACAAATCGCCAGCCCCAGACCGGTGCCCTGAAAATGCCGCTGCACGCCGGTTCCCGCCTGGAAGAAGGGATCGAACAGTTTCATCACTTCGCGCGTATTGATCCCGACGCCGGTATCCCGCACCAGAAACTCGATATACCCGTCGCGACAGCGCACCTGAAACACAATACAGCCGGTATCAGTGAACTTGATGGCGTTGCTCAGCAGGTTGGACAGCACCTGCTGCAAACGCACCGGATCGCCCGACAGGCTCAACGGCACTTTGGGTTCGATAAAACAGTAGAGCGTCAGGCGCTTTTTAACCACCAACGGCAGATAGTTGCTCACCACATGGCTGATCACTTCGCGCGGGATAAACTGGCAGTTTTCGATCTTCAACTGCTCGGACTCGATTTTGGAGAAGTCGAGAATGTCGCTAATGATTTTCAGCAGCAGTTCAGACGAATTGTGCATTGCCGTCACCAGCCGGTTCGCATCTTTCGGCAGTGTCTTGGTCTGTAGCAAATCCAGGTTGCCAATGATGCCGTATAGCGGCGTGCGTAATTCATGACTGACCGTCGCCAGGAACATCGATTTGGACTGGCTGGCCTGCTCGGCCGCATTGGCCATTTCCTGCAACGACTCTTCCATTCTGACGCGGGCGCTGACGTCTAACAGGACGCAGATCGCGACGTTTTCGTTGCGATAACGTGAATGTACGAAGCTGATTTGCAGATGGTGGTTACGGCTAGTCAATACATCCACGGACTTGGACTGCTGTTCGCAGATAATCTTGGTTACACGGATACGGTCTTCGTAGGTCAGCAGGCTAAGGTAGTTATGGGCCAGCTCGTTACTCAGAATATTGGCGCCGTCGCTAATCCGCAGGATACAGATTCCCACCGGCGCAGAGGCCACGATCTTGCGGTTGAACTGTTCGTTCTCCTCCAGCTGAAACGCGTTTCGTTCCGCGGGCAAAAACATGCGCTGCTCCAGCACGCGGGTAATGACAAACAACGCGATGGCCGACAGCAAATTCAGCAGCGCCATGTTCATGATCAAGGAGTTGAGCGCCGCCAGAATGACCTCCAGCGGCAGCGCGTACACGACGCTCAGCGTGGTCGGCTGCAACGTCTTCTTCAGAATTAAGGCTTTGTAGTTATTGATGTAACCGAAGTAGGCGCTGGTGTCTGGGTAAGGCCCGTTGATATTATTGCGCGCCGCATCGCTGAACTGCATCAACGTGCGATTGTTTTGGTCGAGCAGTTTGACACTGAACGGCAGATCGCTGCTCAGCATGAAATCATCCAACCGGATAGGCTGTTCGATTCCCATCACCGCCACCAGCTGGTTCTCCACATAGATCGGCATCAATGCATAGAAGTAGCCGGTCTCAGAGGTCAGGCCGGAGCTGACCCAGAACAGGCTGTCGTCGCGGCGGGTCGACAGTTTGCTGTTGCGCTGTCCCTGCAGGCGTTCCTGCACGTTTCTCACCAGACTCTCACTGTCCAGCGACTGGTTACGGATGCCGAAATCCACCAGACATTGCTGGCGTCGGTCGACAAAGAAGATACGGTTCAGATCGTAGACGGAAGAGAAATCGTGGTGCCACTGCTCAAAGAAGTGGATGAGAGGCGTCAGCTGGGAGACATTTTTTTCATACTCTGCGGCACAGTTGACCGACGACGACATACCGTAAATCGAGTAGGCCTTCTCCTGCACTTCCGTAAGATGCTCCCGGCCAGGATTGGTCACGCTCAGCCGGTTGGTCGCCATATATTTAAGCTCGCGGGCCACATCGGTCGCGCGGCGAATATATCCCAAAGACTGGTCGGCGTTCAGGGTAAACAGATGTCTCAGCTGAGACTCGCGTTCGTTGAGCGCCTTGCTGATATAAAACAATGAGATCAGCGCTCCCAGGAGCCACAGCGCCAGAGCCAGCGCCCGGAACAAATACCGGGAAAATTTCAGTGTAGTCTGAAATGAAGCTACAAATTTCAAGGGAATACCGTCAGGTTATGGGATAACAAACTGCCGCTGAACCAGCGGCTACCACAGTACCGATCCCGCATAAAAAAAGCCAGCGCATCACACGCTGGCTTAGTTATCGCATCCGGAGAAATTTCCTCGGATTACTCGTCGTCTACAGCTTCATCATCGTCATTGTCAGATTCGTGCTCATCGCCTTCCTCTTCAATGATCTCACCGTCGACATCAACGACGCCGTCCAGTTCTTCATCTTCCACCGGTTCGGCGACGCGCTGCAAACCGACGACATTTTCGTCTTCAGCAGTACGGATCAGCGTGACGCCCTGGGTGTTACGACCCACGATGCTCACCTCGGATACACGGGTACGCACCAGCGTTCCGGCATCAGTAATCATCATGATCTGATCGGCTGTATCGACCTGCACCGCGCCGACGACCTGTCCGTTACGCTCGCTCACCTTGATGGAGATCACCCCTTTGGTGGCGCGAGATTTCACCGGATATTCACCCACCGCAGTACGCTTACCGAAGCCGTTCTGCGTGACGGTTAGGATATCGCCGTCGCCGCGAGGCACAATCAGCGAAACCACACGGTCGTCGTCCTGTAGGTTGATACCGCGTACACCGGTCGCGGTACGACCCATCGCACGTACCGCCTGCTCGGAGAAGCGTACGACTTTTCCTGAAGCGGAGAACAACATGACTTCGTTGCTGCCATCCGTCAGGTCGACGCCAATCAGTTCGTCGCCGTCGTTCAGGTTGACGGCGATGATGCCGGCGCTGCGCGGGCGGCTAAACTCGGTCAACGCGGTTTTCTTCACCGTACCGCTCGCCGTCGCCATAAAGATGTTCAGCCCTTCTTCGTATTCACGTACCGGCAGAATGGCGGTGATACGTTCATTCGGCTCCAGCGGGAGCAGGTTGACGATTGGACGTCCACGGGCGCCTCGGCTGGCTTCCGGCAGCTGGTAGACCTTCATCCAGTACAGACGACCACGGCTGGAGAAGCACAGGATCGTATCGTGGGTGTTCGCCACCAGCAGACGATCGATGAAGTCCTCTTCCTTGATGCGGGCGGCAGACTTGCCGCGTCCGCCGCGACGTTGCGCCTCATAGTCGGTCAACGGCTGGTACTTCACGTAACCCTGATGAGACAGCGTCACAACCACATCTTCCTGGTTGATCAGGTCTTCGATGTTGATGTCGGCGCTATTCGCGGTGATTTCGGTGCGACGCGGATCGTTGTACTGTTCCTTAATCGCTTCAAGCTCTTCGCGAATGACTTCCATCAGGCGATCCGGGCTATTAAGAATGAACAGCAGTTCAGCGATTTGTTCCAGCAACGACTTGTATTCGTCCAGCAGTTTTTCATGTTCCAGACCGGTCAGTTTCTGCAGACGCAGATCCAGAATGGCCTGAGCCTGCTGCTCGGTCAGGTAGTAGTGACCATCCCGAATACCGAATTCCGGCTCCAGCCACTCCGGACGCGCGGCATCGTCACCGGCGCGTTCCAGCATGGCGGCGACGGAACCCAGCTCCCAGGCATGCGACACCAGCGCGGCTTTCGCTTCCGCAGGCGTCGGCGCCTGACGAATCATCTCGATGATCGGGTCGATGTTCGCCAGCGCAATGGCGAGACCTTCCAAAATGTGGGCGCGTTCGCGCGCTTTGCGCAGCTCATAAATCGTGCGGCGCGTCACCACTTCACGGCGGTGACGAACAAATGCGGACAGGATCTCTTTCAGCGTCATTAAACGAGGCTGGCCCTGATGCAGCGCCACCATGTTGATGCCGAACGATACCTGCATCTGCGTCTGGGAGTAGAGGTGGTTCAGGACCACTTCCCCGACCGCATCGCGTTTAATTTCAATAACGATGCGCATCCCGTCCTTATCGGACTCATCGCGCAGCGCGCTGATGCCTTCGATACGCTTGTCTTTCACCAACTCGGCCATTTTTTCTATCAGGCGGGCTTTGTTCACCTGATAAGGAATTTCATGGACGATGATGGTTTCACGGCCGGTTTTCGCATCCGCCTCGACCTCGGCGCGAGCGCGGATATACACCTTGCCGCGGCCTGTGCGATACGCTTCTTCGATGCCGCGCTTGCCATTGATGATGGCGGCGGTAGGGAAATCAGGTCCCTTGATATGCTCCATCAAGCCTTCAAGGCTGATGTTTTCATCGTTGATGTAGGCTAGACAGCCGTCAATCACTTCAGACAGGTTGTGAGGTGGAATGTTGGTCGCCATCCCCACCGCGATACCGGAAGATCCGTTGACCAGCAGGTTGGGGATGCGCGTCGGCATGACGTCTGGAATCTGTTCCGTGCCGTCGTAGTTCGGCACGAAATCGACCGTTTCTTTGTCCAGGTCGGACAGCAATTCATGGGCGATTTTCGACATGCGAACTTCGGTGTAACGCATGGCGGCAGCGGAATCTCCGTCGATCGAGCCAAAGTTACCCTGTCCATCCACCAGCATGTAACGCAGCGAGAATGGCTGCGCCATACGCACGATGGTGTCGTAAACCGCACTGTCACCGTGAGGGTGGTATTTACCGATGACGTCCCCGACCACACGGGCCGATTTTTTATAAGGTTTGTTCCAGTCATTCCCGAGTACGTTCATCGCGAACAGTACGCGACGGTGTACCGGCTTCAGGCCATCGCGAACATCTGGCAACGCACGTCCGACAATAACAGACATGGCATAGTCCAGATACGAGCTTTTCAGCTCCTCTTCGATGTTAACCGGTGTAATTTCTCTGGCAAGGTCGCTCATGGAGCCGCTATCCCTCTATTAATGCATCTACCCGAGTTCAAAAGGTGAAAAAGTATATCACAAAGCGGCGTTTCGGGGAAAACTCCGCGCCCCGCGCCGGGTTTTTACCGCCCAGTCAGGATACTGATTTTTATTGCCTGCGCCGACACACGGTGGTCCCCAATGGTCGGCTTTACTACAACAACCGCGGCAGGGCGGATATACTCACTAACAGCGAAAATTGACGATAAGGTTAGACATGCACATGAAGGCTGATTCCCATACCCAAAACGTCGACCACGACGAGATCGCCAAATTCGAAGCCGTCGCCTCACGCTGGTGGGACCTGGAAGGCGAATTCAAACCCCTACACCGCATTAATCCGCTGCGTTTGGGATATATCTCCCGCCACGCCGAAGGTCTGTACGGCAAGAAAATCCTGGATGTCGGCTGCGGGGGCGGTATCTTGTCCGAAAGCATGGCGCGCGAAGGGGCCATGGTCACGGGTCTGGATATGGGGGGCGAACCTTTGCAGGTTGCGCGCCTTCATGCTCTGGAAAGCGGGGTCGACGTGCACTACGTTCAGGAAACCGTAGAAGCCCATGCCGAGGCTCACGCTGGAGAATACGACGTGGTGACCTGCATGGAAATGCTCGAACACGTGCCCGACCCGCGCTCCATAGTCGAAGCCTGCGCCCGTTTGGTTAGGCCTGGAGGCCAGGTATTTTTCTCCACGATTAACCGTAACGCTAAAGCGTGGCTGATGATGATCGTGGGTGCCGAATATGTCGCGAAGATGGTGCCGCGAGGAACGCACGACATCAAGAAGTTTATACGCCCTGCCGAACTGCTGGGATGGCTTGATTCGACGCCATTGCGGGAAAAGCACATCACTGGGCTGCACTATAATCCGCTGTTCGACACATTCAGACTGGGCGGGAGTGTAGACGTTAACTATATGCTGCATACACAGCGTGAAAACGCCGAATAGACTGACGAGCCAGGCCAGGCGTTTGAGCTCTCCTTGTTCCTTCCGCATCGCATACGCTCTCATCATCGATTCGGGAGGACGGCATGATTGGGGGGAAAACCACGCCGTCCCTCCTGTTCTTGCCTGAGTACTGCTTTCCAACTTGCCGCTACCACTGCCCTTCCTCCTCGTTGACTGATGGTGGCGCCATCATTCAGTCGAGGACAAGGCAAAACTATCGATAACTTGATCGCTAACTTGATGTCTGTCCACGGCAGATGAATATGATGCCGCCTTCAATATTCACTATTTTTAATACCTAAATGCAGTAGAAGTATTTTCGATATCCTCATTATTTCTTCCAGATTATTCCTAAAAAGTTTTTTATTTAATACCGCACCCGTTCCCCTTAAAATATAGGGGCGAAAAATTCGCCCCTGTACATCGCTACCGCCATAACAAATGGGTACCCCTTAGGTAACCACTAAAATTAATCCATATGCACAAAAACCATTCCCATAATAGCGTAGCTATGACCAATGGTTTTTAACGCAGAGGATTATTGAATACGGCGAGCGGTTCCGGAAAGGTAATTATCCCTTCAGGAAAATTAGCCTGCTTCTTTTAGAATCGACCATTTCTATTGTCATTACTTCCTTTGCTACTACGTCCGGTTGATTTGCCGCTCGTACTGCCCTGCGAAGGACTCGCGCTGCGGCTGCTTGCCGAACTAGACGCCAGCACCCAATGAGGCTGATGGCCGGCCGCTCTGACGTGGCTATCGTTATTCACAGGCGCGTAATCAATAACATCAGTGCCGGAATAGGCACTTAAAGACGCCATAGACATTACCAAACCAGTAATGGAACTCAGTAAAATAGAGACTTTTCTATATTGCATATTGAATTTTCCTTATTCATGGATTTAATAAAACCATTTAAACATTAACCCAATAGGAAATAATAAAAAATAAACATAGCGTAATAAATGTAACGCGATATGAGTAAAACAAACGACCCAAACTTATTCTTACCGAGATAATTACAACAACCCATTATTACTTAGTTCTATTTTTTGTTGGAATAAAAAATAACCTAGCGTGTATTTGGTTATTTATTTATTACTCCCAACCAAAACCAAGAAATCAACGTTTAAAATAAAGTCCATCTCTTAATCACTCATCGAGATGTAAACATTTATTATACATTCCATTAATAAAGACAGGTTCACCAAATACCATTCCCGCACAATAACCAGACAATGCCACCCTACGCGCGCCATTGATTTTCCTGCACGGCGGATCTTGCTCACGCGCCCCATGTTAAGTCCCCCATGCCCCACAGCGTCAGCCCCCCGTTTACGACCAGCGATCGCCATGGAAACAGACTTTCCTGCAAGCCAGAAACAGGTAAACAGCAAAGAGCGGAGCGGAAGGGAAAAGAAGCACTTTACAAAAGCGCGTCTCCTGGCGGCCAAACAACCAAACACAGGACCAGATCAAAAAGTTGTTTTTTCCGTTCGAATAAGAATCCAGCGGTCGATCAATTTTTTTTATTTTTTGTGGAAGCGGTTGACATAAAACAAAGCCGCATTGCGGCTGGTTTCACTCCATTCCATCTCAATGTCCGGGTCAAATTCTGCACGATGCGCTTACTTGCATTAACATGTATTTCTCACTATCTTGTTATCAAAACCAACCCAGCCCCCTACATATAGTGTTTACCTTATGTGTCAGACACTATTTTCCGCATGCGAAAATGCAGGCGATGGGCTGCCAAGAACTCAAATAGGTACTCCTCCACATGAACCAGAGTCTGCTCGTTACCAAACGCGATGGCAGTAAAGAACGTATCAATCTGGATAAGATTCACCGGGTTATCACTTGGGCCGCCGAAGGGTTGCACAATGTGTCGGTTTCACAGGTTGAGCTGCGCTCCCATATCCAGTTTTACGACGGCATCAAAACCGCCGACATTCATGAGACCATCATCAAGGCCGCAGCAGACCTGATCTCTAAAGAAAGCCCGGATTATCAATATCTGGCCGCCCGCCTGGCTATCTTCCATCTGCGCAAAAAAGCGTATGGCCAGTTCGAGCCGCCCAAGCTGTACGACCACGTCGTGAAAATGGTCGACATGGGCAAATATGACCGCCATCTGCTTGACGACTACACGCCGGAAGAGTTTGCCCAGATGAACGACTTCATCGATCACTGGCGCGATATGAACTTCTCGTATGCCGCCGTGAAACAGCTGGAAGGCAAATATCTGGTACAGAACCGTGTGACCGGCGAGATCTATGAAAGCGCCCAGTTCCTGTACATGCTGGTGGCAGCCTGCCTGTTTTCCGGCTACCCCCGTGAGACGCGACTGGATTACGTCAGACGCTTCTATGATGCGGTATCATCTTTCAAGATTTCTCTGCCGACCCCAATCATGTCCGGCGTCCGCACTCCTACCCGCCAGTTCAGCTCCTGCGTACTGATCGAATGCGGCGACAGTCTGGATTCCATCAATGCCACCTCCAGCGCTATCGTGAAATACGTGTCTCAGCGTGCGGGCATCGGCATCAATGCCGGGCGCATCCGTGCGTTGGGCAGCCCGATTCGCGGCGGCGAAGCGTTCCATACCGGCTGCGTTCCGTTCTACAAACACTTCCAGACCGCGGTGAAGTCCTGCTCTCAGGGTGGCGTTCGCGGCGGCGCGGCGACGCTGTTCTACCCGCTATGGCATTTGGAAGTCGAAAGCCTGCTGGTACTCAAAAACAACCGTGGCGTTGAAGGCAACCGTGTTCGCCATCTCGACTACGGCGTGCAGCTCAACAAGCTGATGTATCAGCGCCTGCTCAAGGGTGAAGACATCACTCTGTTTAGCCCGTCCGACGTTCCCGGCCTGTACGACGCCTTCTTCGTCAATCAGGAAGAGTTCGAACGTCTGTACGTTAAGTACGAGCAGGACGACAACATTCGCAAGCAGCGTATCAAAGCGGTCGAACTGTTCTCGCTAATGATGCAAGAGCGCGCGTCCACCGGCCGTATTTACATTCAGAATGTCGATCACTGCAACACCCACAGCCCGTTCGATCCGCAGATCGCGCCGGTACGCCAGTCAAACCTGTGTCTCGAAATCGCGCTGCCGACCAAACCGCTGAACGACGTGAATGACGAGAACGGCGAAATCGCGCTGTGTACGCTGTCCGCCTTTAACCTTGGCGCGATTGATAGCCTCGACGATCTGGAAGAGCTGGCGACACTGGCCGTACGCGCACTGGATGCGCTGCTGGACTATCAGGACTACCCTATCCCCGCGGCGGAACGTGGCGCGATGGGACGTCGAACTCTCGGCATTGGCGTGATCAACTTCGCCTACTATCTGGCGAAAAACGGCGTCCGTTACTCCGACGGCAGCGCCAATAATCTGACGCACCGCACCTTTGAAGCCATTCAGTACTATCTGTTGAAGGCCTCCAACGTGCTGGCGCGCGAACAGGGCGCCTGCCCGTGGTTCAATGAAACCACATACTCACAGGGCATGCTGCCGATCGATACCTACAAACGCGATCTGGACAACATCAGTAACGAACCGCTGCATTTCGACTGGGAAACGCTGCGCCAGGACATCAAAACCCACGGTCTGCGTAACTCCACGCTGTCCGCGCTGATGCCGTCCGAAACGTCGTCGCAGATTTCCAACGCCACCAACGGCATCGAGCCGCCGCGTGGTCATATCAGCGTGAAAGCGTCGAAGGATGGGATTCTCCGTCAGGTCGTGCCGGAATATGAGCGCCTGAAAGGTCAGTACGAACTGCTGTGGGAAATGCCGAACAATGATGGCTATCTGCAATTGGTGGGACTGATGCAGAAATTCGTCGATCAGGCGATTTCGTCCAACACCAACTACGATCCGTCGCGTTTCCCATCAGGCAAAGTGCCGATGAAACAGCTGCTGAAAGATTTGCTGACAGCCTATAAGCTCGGCGTTAAAACGCTCTATTATCAAAATACCCGTGACGGCGCCGAGGACTCTCAGGACGACCTGCTGGACGTCGCCGCGCAGGATGATGGCTGTGAGGGCGGCGCCTGCAAAATCTAAACCGCGCGCGAAAGGATTTTCATTCTGTCGAATGACCGTTTCGTCATCGCCGAGTTATCAGTAAACTCAATAGAAACTGCCGTCTTCGGGACGGCAGTTTTCTGATTTTTCTATGACGGATACGCACTCCGTCCGAGGTCGCCGCAAACGGCGTTGAAAAATGCTTCGGCATTTTTTTGGAGATACCATGGCCTATACCACTTTTTCACAGAACAAAAATAATCAGCTGCTGGAGCCGATGTTCTTCGGCCAGCCGGTTAACGTGGCGCGTTACGACCAGCAGAAATACGAGATTTTCGAAAAACTGATCGAAAAACAGCTCTCCTTTTTCTGGCGTCCGGAGGAAGTCGACGTCTCTCGCGATCGTATCGATTATCAGGCGCTGCCGGATCACGAGAAGCATATTTTCATCAGCAACCTGAAGTATCAGACGTTGCTGGACTCCATTCAGGGCCGCAGCCCGAACGTGGCGCTGCTGCCGCTGATTTCAATTCCCGAGCTGGAGACCTGGGTGGAAACCTGGGCATTTTCCGAAACAATTCACTCCCGCTCTTACACCCATATCATCCGAAATATTGTCAACGATCCCTCTCTGGTATTTGACGATATCGTTACCAACGACGAGATCCTTAAGCGCGCCAAAGACATCTCCGGGTTCTATGACGATCTGATCGAAATGACCAATTACTACCATCTGCTGGGTGAAGGCACGCATCAGGTGAACGGTAAAACCATCGAGATCAGCCTGTACCAGTTGAAGAAACAGCTGTATCTGTGCCTGATGAGCGTCAACGCGCTGGAAGCGATCCGCTTCTACGTCAGCTTCGCATGCTCTTTCGCTTTCGCGGAGCGCGAGCTGATGGAAGGCAACGCCAAAATCATCAAGCTGATCGCCCGCGATGAGGCGCTGCACCTGACCGGAACGCAGCACATGCTGAATCTGCTGCGCTCGGGCCACGATGACCCGGAAATGGCGAAGGTGGCGGAAGAGTGCCAGCAACAGAGCTACGACCTGTTCGTACTGGCCGCGCAGCAAGAAAAAGAGTGGGCGGAATACCTGTTCCGCGACGGCTCCATGATCGGACTCAACAAAGATATTCTGTGCCAGTACATTGAGTACATCACCAATATCCGCATGCAGGCTGTCGGACTGCCGCTGCCGTTTGAAACCCGCACCAACCCGATTCCGTGGATTAACGCCTGGCTCGTTTCGGACAACGTGCAGGTCGCCCCGCAGGAAGTGGAAGTCAGCTCCTATCTGGTCGGACAAATCGACTCGGAAATCAATGCTGACGACCTGAGCGACTTCCAGCTGTAATCATGAGTACGCCCACCATTACCCTGCGCACGTCCGGTGCGCAGTTTGAGTACAGCGAAGAGGGAGACGCCACCTTGCTCGAGGCGTTAGAAACCCAGCGGGTCAACGTGGAGTTCCACTGCCGTTCCGGGTACTGCGGCGCCTGTCGCATGCGCCTTCTCAAAGGCGAGGTCAGCTATGCGCAGACGCCCTTGGCATTCTTTCTGCCGGGCGAAATTCTGCCCTGCTGCTGCAAACCGCTCAGCGATGTAGAGTTAGACATCTAGCCAGCCGGCTCGAGCCGCTGGCTCTTTCCCCCCCACCAGCCCTCCCAGCCTTGTTATCGCGTTCGTCCCCTTCTGTTCCTGATGTTTTTGTTCCTGATGGTTAGCGCCAGACCGACGCACACTTTCCAGGGATGGATGCGTGACGCTTCACCCCACTCCGTCAGTCGTTCGGCCTTCGCGGCCATTTACTCTGGCTTCAGCGTGACGCCGCGATATCATAAAACCAGCTCCGCACAGCTATAGCGGCCAGCCTACCCATCTCATTACATCACCTCGAAAATGTGCATAGTCACTCGATAACCTCGTCTTATCGCCCCGCTCACGACGATCGGCTTCAACCTCATGACCAGCTCCGTCGGGTCCATGATAAAGCGACGTGAATCACGCCTCATCCCCTATATCGCCAGATAACATGGGTTACACTGTTCGGATAAAACATCAGGGAGAGTGAACTCAATGCTAACTTTTATTTCTGTCATTATTCTCGTTGCGCTGATCATCGTTTGGTCAGGCATCAAAATCGTTCCTCAGGGCTACCAATGGACGGTAGAACGCTTTGGTCGTTATACCCGCACATTGATGCCCGGCCTCAACCTGATGGTGCCGTTCATGGACCGAGTGGGTCGTAAGATCAACATGATGGAACAGGTGCTGGAAATCCCGTCGCAGGAGATCATTTCTAAAGACAACGCCAACGTGACCATCGACGCCGTATGCTTCATTCAGGTCATCGACGCCGCGCAGGCCGCCTATGAAGTCAGCAACCTGGAACTGGCCATCATCAACCTGACGATGACTAATATTCGTACCGTATTGGGGTCGATGGAGCTGGACGAAATGTTGTCTCAGCGCGACAGCATTAACACGCGTCTGCTGCACATCGTGGATGAAGCCACCAACCCTTGGGGAATCAAGGTCACCCGTATCGAGATCCGCGACGTTCGTCCGCCTGCAGAGCTAATTGAAGCCATGAATGCGCAGATGAAAGCCGAACGGAACAAACGCGCCGATATTCTGGAAGCCGAAGGCGTGCGTCAGGCCGCCATTTTGAAAGCGGAAGGGGAAAAGCAGTCGCAGATCCTGAAGTCTGAAGGACAGCGTCAGTCTGCCTTTTTGGAAGCGGAAGCCCGCGAACGTTCCGCCGAAGCCGAAGCCCGCGCGACCCAGATGGTGTCTGAAGCTATCGCCGCCGGGAATATCCAGGCTATCAACTACTTCGTCGCGCAGAAATATACCGACGCATTGCAAAACATCGGTTCAGCCAGTAACAGTAAAGTCATCATGATGCCGCTGGATGCCAGCAACCTGATGGGCGCCATTGGCGGAATTAGCGAACTGATTAAAGAAAGCCAGTCCGGCCGGAAAGCATAATGATGACCGATCTACTGATGACCTATGCACGCTGGTTCTGGCTGACGCTCGGCGGACTGCTGCTCGCGGCGGAAATGCTGGGCGCAGGCGGTTATCTGTTGTGGAGCGGCGTGTCTGCGCTGTTGGTTGGCGTGCTGGTCTGGCTGCTGCCATTGGGGCTACCGGCGCAAGGTGTGGCTTTCGCACTCCTCACCGTGCTGACGGCGTGTTTGTGGTGGTATTGGCTGCGTCAGCGTACGCTGCGCAGCCCGGTTTCGACGCTCAATCAGCGCGGGCTACAGCTGGTGGGGCGCAAGGCTTACCTGAGCGAGCCGGTCGTCAATGGCCTCGGTCGCATCACCCTTGGCGATAGCAGTTGGCGAGTCACAGCTGACGGCGACCTGCCCGCAGGAACGCCGGTCGAGATCATCGCAATAGAAGGGATTACGCTTCGCGTTCGTCCGCAGAATCATTGACGTTACGCTCCTCTTATCGTGCGGTCGCTTATAGGCTAGCCGCGCGACAAGAGGACGTCAGACGCTCTTGAAAACCGCCGCCCTCGTCTATCGGCGATGATATTGATCCTCCCCCCTTATCCCACGCAGCCTGCGCGTAATCCCCCGCGGTTCCCCACAGGTTCCGCAGGTTGTGAACTGCCTTTCATTCCAATTCTGAGGAAACTTACGCCCCCGCGCTACATCCACCTTCGGCTTCACGTCGCATGCCATCGCTCACCGCAATTACCGATACAACTTTGCCCGCGAAGCGTTTAGCATAACGTATTGATCCCCGGAGATGACGCTATGAAGCCTATATTACGCCGCATCGCTACGTTCCTCGGCTTGATCTCTCCGCGCAGCTACTGCTATCCCGCGGTCGATATCGAACTCGCAGGTCATCGCTATCATCTGGTCGGCAGTATTCACATGGGGACGGTGGACATGTCGCCGCTGCCGGACGCGCTGCTCAAGCAGATGGACACGGCGACGGCGCTGGTCGTGGAGGCGGATATTTCAGACAGCCGCTCGCCCTTCCCTCCGCTGGAAGAGGCGCCGCCGCTGTCTGAACGACTGGACGCCAACGCGCTCACTCAACTGCAACAGTGTTGCCGTTCACTGGCGCTCAGCTATGACAGCCTCGACCGCCTCCCTGCCTGGCAGATCGCGTTGGTGTTGCAGGCCAAACAGGCGACGTCGCTGGGCCTGCGCCCTCAGTACGGTATCGATTATCAGCTGATTAACATCGCACGGCAGCGAGGCTTGCCCATCATTGAACTCGAGGGTCAGCAGGCACAGGTGGAGCTCCTCCAGCAACTGCCCCGCGGCGGACTGCCGCTGCTTGAAGATACCCTGACCCACTGGCACAGCAACGCACGCCTGCTGCAAACCATGATTAACGGATGGCTGGATTATAAAACCCTGTGCATCGACCATTTGCCCGACAGCTTCGGCAACGTCATGTCGGAAATATTGATGCAGCAGCGCAATCGACGCTGGCGGCAACAGCTAACGTCATTACCGGAGGGAAACTACGTCATCTCGGTAGGCGCGCTGCACCTGTTTGGGGATGATAATTTGCCCGCCTTATTGCGGGCGCACGCATTTTGACAGTACGTAAGGACAGAAATCATGACACCCGCAGTCAAGCTGCTTGAAAAGCACAAGATCACCTTCACTTTGCACAGCTATCATCACGATGCCGATGAAACCAATTTCGGCGAGGAAGCGGCGCGTAAACTTGGAGTCGATAAGCAGCAAATCTACAAAACGCTGCTCGTGGCGCTAAACGGCGACGCTAAAAATCTGGCCGTTGCCGTGACCCCGGTGGCGGGACAATTGGATCTGAAAAAAATCGCTAAGGCGTTCGGCGCCAAAAAAGCGGAGATGGCCGATCCTCAGCTTGCCCAACGTGTGACCGGCTATCTGGTCGGCGGCATCAGCCCGCTCGGACAGAAAAAGCGCCTGCCGACGACCATCGACATCGCCGCAGAGCCTTTCGACACCATTTTTATCTCCGGCGGCAAACGTGGACTGGACATTGAACTGGCGGCCTCGGATTTGGCTTCGCTGCTCAACGCCGACTTCGCCGATATCGCCAAACGAGACTGACATCCGCAAAAAGTCATAACAAAACGGGCGACGCCGGTTTCACCCACGTCGCCCGTCTTCTAACGCATCACGGTCTTAGTGATAAACGATCTCGCCTTTCGGCGCATAGTCCGCCGGATTCAACGGTGAATGTTGCGTGATGTACTCTTTAAGCACCTCAGCGTCGACAAAGCCGGTATTCACGTAATCCGAGCGCTTACTCACTACCGGGTAGCCATCCCCACCGTCCGCATTAAAGCTCAGCATCGCGATACGATAGACCTTTTCCGCCTGCAACGGTTCGCCTTTGATCTTGACGTTTTTAACGCTGGTGCCGTCGGCTTCCAGGCTCACGTTAAGGAACTGGGCGTAAGCGCCGGCATCCACCTTGAAGTTCGCCACCGTCGCCAGATACTGCTCGACGTCGCTGCCTTTCATCTCGACATACACGACCGTGTTGCCGAAGGGCTGTACCTGCAGAATCGATTTATAGGTGATATCCCCCGCTTCGATGGAATCCCGGATGCCGCCGCCGCTCATCACGGCGAAATCAGCGTTTGTACGGTCCACGATGCCGGAAAGCACCACGTGGGCCAAATCGGTCTGTTCAAAACGGACTTTGCTGCGATCCCCTTCCAGACGTCCCAGCGTACTGCCGACTTTCACTTCCAGCTGGGCATGACCTTTTTCCTGGAACGGCGTCAACAGCTGCAGCATTTCAGGACTTTGCTTGATTTCCTGGGTGTAGTACTCACTTTGGGTCGAACCGTCTTCTTGCGTCACGGTCTTTTTCAGGTTGATCGGGACCAGTTGATAGTGTTTCAGCGTCAGTTTGCCGTTGCGGAACGTGAAATCGGCGCGACCCACATATTTCCCCCACTCATGCGCCTGCACGATCCATACGCCATTCTGACGATCCGGCGTGCAAGATGTGCCTGGCACATAATCCCAGTTTTTCTTGTTTCTGCTCGCCATGCACACGGGGTTTTGTGAGTGTCCTCCGACGATCATATCCAGGTAACCGGCTGGCAGGCTGCGCGCCATTTCAACATCGCCAGGCGCGTTGTTGCCGTGTTCGCCATTGTCGTAGTGGCCCATATGCGTTGTGGCGATAATGACATCCGGTTTCTCTTGGCTGCGTAGTTCTTCCACCAACTGCTTGGCTTCTGCGGCCGGTTTGTGGAATTCCATATCGGTAAAGAACGCCGGGTTGCCGATTTTGGCGGTATCGTCAGTCGTCAGGCCGATAACCGCGATTTTCACACCTTGTTTGTCGAATAGACGATAAGGCGTAAACAAACGCTGCTGGGTGCTTTTCTGGTAAATGTTGGCGGATAGGAGCGGGAAATTCGCCCATTTTTCCTGCTGACGCAGGACGGAAAGCGGATTATCGAATTCATGGTTGCCGATGGCCATCGCATCGTAGCCGACCAGGTTCATACCGCGAAAATCGGGCTCGGCGTCTTGCAGATCGGACTCCGGCACGCCGGTGTTGATATCGCCGCCGGACAATAACAGCAGGCTGCCGCCTTTGCGCTGTACTTCGCGGCGGATAGCGTCCACCGCCGTTTTTTGCGCGGCCAACCCGTATTCCCCGGCATCATTTTGCCAGAAGCGACCATGATGATCGTTGGTATGCAGAATAGTGATGTTATAGGTTTTATCTTTTTCCCATGCCTGAGCAAAAGGCGACGTTAGCGCCAGCGTCAGTGCGATCGCACAGCCCAATGCCTTTTTAGAAAAATCCATGGCAAATCTCCACAATTTAAACATTAAAAATACTTATAACAAAAGTGTACTTATCGTCATTTTGACGTTATTTACTGCTAACAGCCGATAAATACATTAACATAAGTTAAGTTTTAGCTTTTGACCTTCGTCATTTGCTAAGGAAATACTCGTTATAACAGTCGTTGATGTCGGTGGTGAGACGTTGTGGGAGTAGCACCCGTCAGTTTTGTATTTTGCAAAAAAGACGTTTTAGATGAAATTTTCTCCGTCGCCCCCCATAAGTGACTATTTTGTGGCATAGTAGATACATCAGGCAAATATAAACAGGCTGATCGCCGCACCCATTAGCCTCAAACCCGACATTTATGCTTTTTATCGTGATTTTTATTCTTTTATATCAAATATAAAACATAACTATCATAAAAAAAGGCACATTCCGCTTCATAAGAGGACGGGGCCCGATATTTTCACAGACATACTCATTGCCTCACGCTGGCTTTATTTATATAAATTGAGTTATCTGCTTGTCACACAAGCGCATAAGTATAGAGGTAGAGCCCACGATAATAAGGGCCGCCAGAGTTCAAGAGTCGCAGGCTCCCGCCCTGACCAAGCAAGGCTCAGGAACATCCGCTCACTCACTTTACCCTAGCAAAGGAGTCGGAATGCATGATACCACCCCGTTAATCTCCACAATGGCCGCAGGACTGGTCCTAGCCTTTCTTTTGGGTATTTTGGCTCATCGCCTGCGTATTTCCCCCTTGGTCGGCTACCTGCTGGCGGGCGTTCTGTTGGGCCCTTTCACACCCGGTTTCGTTGCGGACACCAAGCTGGCGCCGGAAATCGCAGAGCTGGGCGTAATTCTATTGATGTTCGGTGTTGGCCTGCACTTCTCCCTGCGCGATCTGATGGCCGTCAAATCGATCGCCATCCCCGGCGCTATCGTCCAGATCGTCGTCGCGACGCTGCTCGGGCTAGGACTCTCCTCGCTGCTGGGATGGAGCCTGCAAAGCGGGCTCGTGTTCGGGCTGTGCCTGTCCACCGCCAGCACCGTGGTGCTGCTGCGCGCGCTGGAAGAGCGCCAGCTTATCGACAGTCAGCGCGGTCAGATTGCCATCGGTTGGCTGATAGTAGAAGACCTGGCGATGGTGCTGACGCTGGTACTATTGCCCGCCTTCAGCGATATGCTGGGTTCGGAAACGGCCAATACCAACAAGCTACTCAAGGATCTGGCTTTCACTCTGGGTAAAGTCGTTGCCTTCATTACCTTGATGGTGGTCGTCGGTCGTCGCCTGGTCCCTTGGGTGCTGGCGAAAAGCGCCAGTACCGGTTCCCGCGAGCTGTTTACGCTAGCCGTGCTGGCTATGGCGCTGGGTATCGCTTTCGGCGCAGTCAAACTGTTCGATGTCTCCTTTGCTCTCGGTGCCTTCTTCGCCGGCGTCGTGCTGAACGAATCCGAACTGAGTCAGCGCGCCGCCCATGATACCCTGCCCCTGCGGGACGCCTTTGCCGTGCTGTTCTTCGTCTCCGTTGGGATGCTGTTCGACCCGATGATCCTGATAAACGAACCGCTGGCCGTCCTGTGTACGCTCCTGATCGTCGTCTTCGGCAAATCGCTGGCGGCCTTCGCCATCGTTAGACTGTTCGGTCATTCGAAACGCACGGCGCTAACCATTTCCGTCAGCCTGGCTCAAATCGGCGAGTTCGCCTTTATTCTCGCGGGATTGGGGATCTACCTCGGGCTGCTCACTGAAGACGGCCGCCATTTGGTGCTGGCCGGGGCGATTCTGTCCATCATGCTCAACCCGCTCTTGTTCTCGCTGCTGGAGCGCTATCTGGCCAAGAACGAAACCATCGAAGAACAGATTGTGGAAGAGGCTATCGAGGAGGAAAAACAGATCCCGGTGGACCTGTGCGACCACGCCTGCCTCGTGGGCTACGGCCGCGTCGGCAGCCTGATCGGCGCACAACTGCATGAGGCCGGTATACCGATGGTGGTGATTGAAACCTCCCGCGCACGCGTCGACGCCCTGCGAGAACAGGGCATCAAAGCGGTATTGGGCAACGCCACCAAGCCGGAGATTATGGACATCGCTCGTCTCGACTGCGCACGTTGGCTGCTGCTAACCATTCCCAACGGCTACGAGGCCGGTGAAATCGTCGCCACCGCCCGCGCCCGGCGTCCGGATCTTGAAATCATCGCGCGCGCGCACTACGACGATGAAGTCAGCTACATTGCCGAACACGGCGCCGATCATGTGGTGATGGGAGAAAGGGAAATCGCAGACTCCATGATTACCATGCTGAACATCACCCCGGATATGCCCGCGAGAGAATGCCCGATTTGACGGATATGATGTCGGCGCTAGCCCACGCACGACACCGACGAGAGCAAAAAAAAATGCCAGACTCTGTCTGGCATTTTTTATGTCCGCCCCACGAAGTCCTATTCAACATCCTCCGGAGCGCTGACCAGCTGAGCTAGCAGGTCGATATGCAACGAGTCGTCGTTGAGCGCAGGAATATAGTTAAACCGCTCCCCCCCCGCATGCAGGAAGATCTCCTGGTTTTCTCCCTGAATTTCCTCCAACGTTTCCAGACAGTCGGAGGCGAATCCGGGGCACATGATTTGAATATCCTTCACGCCCTGAGCGCCCAATGCCTGCATGGTTTCATCCGTATACGGCGTCAGCCAAGGCTCACGTCCGAAACGCGACTGGAAGGTCATCATCACCTTGTCCTGAGGTAATCCCAACGCCGCCGTCAGCGCCGCCGTCGTGGCCGCACAGCGAAGCGGATAATCATCGCCCTCATTAGCATAACGCTGAGGAATACCGTGGTATGACATGACCAACCGCTCAGGCACGCCGTGCTTGGCAAACGAGGCTTCTACGCTATGTTTCAGCGCCGCGATATAAGCGGGATGTTCGGCATAGTCACGGATAAAGCGGATGCCCGGCATCCGGCGAGTGGATTTCATCAGGTTAGCGAGGCCATCCCACACCGCGGCCGTCGTGGAACAGGAGTATTGCGGGTACAGCGGCAGGACGGTCAGAGAGGTCACCCCTTGCGCCATCAGGCTATCCAACGCCGAACGTAGACTGGGGGAACCGTAACTCATCCCCAACGCCACCGGCGTGCTAGGCAGACGTTCAGCCAACGCTTTTTCCTGACGGCGGCTGAAGACCAACAGCGGGGAACCGCCCTCCATCCATACGGACTGATACAGCTTGGCCACGCGCGGCGAGCGGAATGGCAGGATAGCGCCTCGCAGGATCAACGCCCACAGCAAAGGGTTCACGTCCACAACGCGCCTGTCGCTGAGGAACTCGGCCAGATAACGCTTCACCGCCTGGGGGGTGGGCGCATCAGGCGTGCCCAGGTTGACCAACAGCACACCGTGTTTTTCTTCTTTCATTGATGCATTCCTCATTCCGACGGCGGGCTAAAGTTCCGCCATTCATTCTGGATCAGGCGCTTATTGTAGCTAAAAAATTAGTCTGAATTGGGACTGGTAGCGAGGTTCGTGCCGATATCAGCAATCGCCGGGAGCGATGCCGACGAAATAGCCGATGCAACGTGCGAGATCGCGCTGAACGCCGGGCATAAAAAATGCCAGACAAAGTCTGGCATAGTGCTTTTTGCGCTCGCCTTGGCAGAGGCTGCGACTTAACCCAGAATGCGAGCCAGCTCCGCGCTGATTTCGCTCACGCTGCGGGTGCCATTCAATTTGTGGTACTGAGTGTGTCCAGCATCGGCTTCTTTCTGGTAGTAGCTCACCAGCGGAGCCGTCTGCTGATGGTACTCGACCAGACGTTTACGTACGGTATCTTCCTGATCGTCTTTGCGGATAGTCAGATCTTCACCGGTGACGTCATCTTTGCCTTCCACCTGCGGCGGGTTGAATTTAACGTGGTAAACGCGCCCCGACGCCGCGTGGACGCGACGGCCGACGATGCGTTCGACGATCAGCTCGTCCGGTACGGCGAATTCCAGCACGTAGTCCACGTTGATGCCGGCGTCTTTCATGGCATCGGCCTGAGGGATGGTGCGCGGGAATCCGTCGAGCAGGAAGCCGTTGCGGCAATCGTCCTGTGCGATGCGTTCTTTGACCAGGGCAATGACCAATTCATCGGTCACCAGTTTACCCGCATCCATGATCTCTTTGGCCTGTTTACCCAGTTCGCTGCCGGCTTTCACCGCAGCGCGCAGCATGTCACCCGTGGAAATCTGCGGAATGCCATACTTTTCCATGATGAACTGAGCCTGAGTGCCTTTGCCTGCGCCCGGAGCGCCCAGCAGAATAATACGCATCGCGTAGATCCCCTCGAAAATTTGAACAAAATTGAAAAAACGCTAAACCATACCATTCCGTATCGCCATCCTCAAGGAACGGGCTCGGTTCAGCCATCATCCTGACGGAAATAAATGGCGGTCGCGCCTGCAAAAAAAAGCCCCGGAGAACCGGGGCGGGAAAGATAAGAGATTATGCCGTCAGTAGCTGGTTCATACGACGGATGAACTGGTTAGGATCTTCCAGCGTGCCGCGTTCAGCGAACAGCGCCTGATCCAGCAGCAGCTCAACCCACTCGCCGAACTGAGCGTCATCGGTGGTGTCGGAAGCGCGTTTGACCAGCGCATGGTCCGGGTTCAGTTCGAAGATGTATTTCACTTCCGGGGCCTGTTGGCCGGCGGCGGCAAACAGCTTCGCCATCTGCGTTCCCATTTCGTCAGCACCGGTGGTGACGATTGCCGGGGTATCGGTCAGACGATGTGTCAGACGCACCTCTTTCACGCGATCGCCCAGCAGCGTTTTCACGCGATCGACGAACGGCTCCAGCGCTTTCTCCGCTTCTTTCTGGCTTTCGTCGGCTTCATCCGCCAGCTTATCCAGTGCTTCGTCAGCCTTGCTGACGGACTGGAAGGATTTGCCGTCGAACTCGGTCAGGTAGCTCATCATCCACTCGTCGATACGATCGGAGAGCAGCAGCACCTCAATACCTTTCTTACGGAACAGCTCCAGATGCGGGCTGCTCTTCGCAGCGGCATAGCTATCGGCCGTGATGTAATAGATCTTATCCTGACCTTCCACCATACGGCTGACATAGTCTTCCAGCGAGACGGTCTGCGCCGCGCTGTCAGTATGGGTTGAAGCAAAGCGCAACAGTTTAGCGATTGTTTCTCGATTGCCGCCGTCTTCCGCAGGACCTTCCTTCAGAACCTGACCGAACTGCTGCCACACCGTCTGATATTTTTCGCTGTCGCTTTTCGCCAAATGTTCCAGCATTTGCAACACGCGTTTGGTCAGCGCGGTACGCAGGCTGTGAGTGACGCGGTTGTCCTGCAGGATTTCACGCGATACGTTCAGCGGCAGATCGTTGGAGTCGATAAGACCGCGCACGAAACGCAGGTAGTTCGGCATAAACTGCTCTGCGTCATCCATGATGAACACCCGCTGAACGTACAGTTTCAGACCGTGCTTATGGTCGCGGTTCCACATGTCCCACGGGGCCTGAGAAGGGATATAAAGCAGGCTGGTGTACTCCTGCTTCCCTTCTACACGGTTGTGGCTCCAGGTCAGCGGATCGGCGAAGTCGTGAGAAATGTGTTTATAGAACTCCACATACTCTTCGTCGCTGATATCGGATTTATTACGCGTCCACAGCGCCTGCGCCTTATTGATTTTTTCCCAGGCGACGGTTTTTTCCCCGCCCTCTTCTTCGCTTTCCGTTTCGGTTTCAATTTCTACCGGTAGCGCGATGTGGTCAGAATATTTGCTGATGATGGAGCGTACGCGCCAGGTATCAAGGAACTCGTCTTCGCCTTCGCGCAGGTGCAGCGTGATCTCAGTGCCACGTTCCGGCTTGTCGATATCGGCGATGGTGTAGTCGCCTTCCCCCGCGGATTCCCAGAAAACGCCCTGGTCGGCGCTGGCGCCCGCAGCACGGGTACGCACGGTGACTTTGTCAGCGACGATAAATGCGGAGTAAAAGCCCACGCCAAACTGGCCGATTAGCTGGCTGTCCTTTACCTGATCGGAACCCAGCGATTCCAGAAACGCTTTGGTGCCAGATTTGGCGATAGTACCAAGATTCTCGATAACGTCTTCGCGCGACATCCCGATACCGTTATCGGAGATGGTCAGCGTACGTTTTTCTTTATCTGTAGAGACGCGTACACGCAGGTCGCCGTCGCCTTCATACAGATCGGGCGTGGACAACGCGCGAAAACGCAGTTTGTCCGCCGCATCTGACGCATTGGAGATCAATTCACGCAGGAACACTTCCTTGTTGGAATACAGCGAATGGATCATCAAGTGCAGTAATTGCTTCACTTCAGACTGGAAGCCGCGGGTCTCTTGGCCTTTCATACTCATTATGACTTACCTCAAAACGTGTTTTATTCAGGCTGTTTTATTCTCAGATAAGCAAGATGTGGGGTCAGACGCCGAGATTTCAAGGGGAGTCGGTGGCGCTCATAGGCGAAAAAAAGAGGAATGAGGTGCGACTGCCGATTTTTCGGCAGTCAGAGAGTCAGAACTTGAAGGGGTGGCGCCCAGCCAGTGAATGCGACAGCGTCGTGCCGTCCACCATTTCCAACTCGCCGCCGACAGGCACGCCGTGGGCGATACGACTCGCCATCACGCCATGCTCGGCGCACAGCTCGGCGATGTAGTTCGCGGTGGCGTCGCCTTCGACCGTCGGGTTGGTCGCCAAAATCACTTCCTGGATGTTTTCCGTTTCTAGACGCTCTTCCAGCCGCCCCAGACCGATATCATCCGGACCAATGCCGTCCAGCGGCGAGAGGTGTCCCATCAAGACAAAGTAGCGCCCGGCGAACTGACCGGTTTGCTCGATGGCATGAATATCAGCCGGACTTTCCACAACGCAGATCAGACCGTTTTCCTGACGACGGGCATTTGCGCAGATGTTGCAGACGTCCTGTTCGGTAAAGGTACGGCAGTCTTCGCAATGGCCAATTTCAGACATGGCTCGGGTCAGCGCCTGTGCCAGTTTCATCCCGCCGCTGCGATCGCGTTGCAGCAGATGAAAGGCCATTCGCTGGGCTGACTTGGGCCCTACGCCGGGTAAACAGCGCAGGGATTCCATCAATGATTCAAGAAGCGGACTGGTTTGCATCAGAACGGCATCTTGAAGCCCGGCGGCAGCTGCATCCCGCCGGAAACCGCCGCCATTTTCTCTTTCTGGGTTTCCGCAATGCGACGCGCCGCATCGTTGAACGCAGCCGCGATCAAATCTTCCAGCATGTCTTTGTCATCTTCGAGCAGACTAGGATCCAGCTCGACGCGACGGCAGTTGTGGGCGCCGTTGATGGTGACTTTAACCAGACCGGCACCGGATTCCCCAGTGACTTCCACATTGGCAATTTCTTCCTGAGCCTGCTGCATTTTTTCCTGCATCTGCTGAGCCTGCTTCATCAGATTGCCTATTCCGCCTTTACCAAACATATCGTTCTCTCTATCACTCGGGCTGCTACAGCAGCAGTTAAACGGGTCGGATACTGTCTTCATCCAGCTCCGCGTCGAAGAATCGGCGCAGCGTCTGAATGTTATTATCCGTCATGATCGACTGACGCGCCTGCGCCAGTTTTTCTTCATAGATGGCCTGTCGCCACTCCAGCGGCGTCCGAACCGCCGGATTATCATCTTCAGCGACCGTCAGCGCGATATCACGCCCATGATAAGCTGATAACGCCGATGCCAGCGCCTGCTGCGCCGCGCTGGTGTTGAGATGACGTTGAGAAGAACGCAGATGGAGATGAATCTCGCTCTCCGTCGGTCTTTCTCTGAACGCATTCAACGCCAACTGCTGCACTAATTTCGGTAGCGGCAGATGGTCTATTTCAGCCGCCCACTCATCGCGCGTTTTGGCTTCTTCCGCCAACCGGGCGACCAGCTCCGGCGTCTTCTCATGTTCTAGTGCGGAACGCAGCGCCTTGGGCGTCGCGACTTCCGCTTTTTGTTCCTGTGGAACCGTATTCTGCGCCTTCCAGCGGTAGGCTTCCGGCTTCTTCGGTTCACGCTTCTCTTCCGCCTTAGACGCCAGCCGCTGCTGACCGCGCTCGCTCACTGAGGCCAGTCGCTCCAGCGCTGACGTACCCGGCCGCGTTTTTCCTGACGCTGCCGGTTCAGACTTTTTTGGTGGAGACGATCCCTGTTTCTGCAACAGTTGGCTACGGGCCTGCAACAGCTGTGCGGTCGTGTCCGGTAAATGGTTCGCCGACGGCGGAGCGGACTCCGGTGGCCGTGGAGGCTCAGCCTGCTGTGGAGGCGCTTGAGGCGCCTCATCGGACGGCACAGCCGTGGACTGACGTACCGGAGGCACCGCCGTGCTCGTCGGTGCTGACGGCGCTGGTGGAGCGGCTATCGGTGCAGCGACGGTAACGGGCGTGGGCGCTTCGATGATCTGGCGGGGATGAAACGCCAGCGCGCGCAGCAACGTCATTTCCACACCCATTCGCGGGTCGGGCGCATAAGCCAGCTCTTTGCGGCCAATCAATAGGGTCTGGTAATAGAGCTGTACTTCAGCAGGGGGAACGGCACGCGCCAGATCCCGCAGGCGAGGCGCTACGCTGCTGTATTCATCGCCCAGCGCCGAAGGCAGCATTTGCACCATGGCGATACGATGCAGCAAGGTGAGCGTTTCCACCAACAGTGATTCCCAATCCACGCCGCGCGACGCGGCTTGTTGCAGCAAGGTCATCACCTGCGCGCTGTCGGCTTTCACCAACGCCTCTATCAACGCCAGCGGCTGCTCATCGTCCAGCGTTCCCAACATCTGGCTGACCGTTTCGGTTGTGACCTGCCCCTGCCCAATGGCTATAGCCTGGTCGGCCAGCGAGAGCGCATCGCGCAAGCTGCCTTCCGCCGCACGCGCCAGCAGTTGCAACGCGCGCGCCTCGGCGGACAGTTGCTCTTCCTGCAAGACGTGCTGCAAATGAGCGCGGATCTGCTCCGCGTCCAACGCTTTGAGATGGAACTGTAGGCAGCGCGACAGAATCGTGACCGGGAGCTTTTGGGGATCGGTGGTCGCCAGCAGGAATTTAACGTGTGACGGCGGCTCTTCCAGCGTTTTGAGCAGCGCGTTGAAGCTGTGGCGGGAAAGCATGTGCACTTCATCGATGAGATACACTTTGAAGCGGCCCCGCGCCGGCGCATATTGCACGTTATCCAGCAAGTCGCGGGTGTCTTCGACTTTAGTGCGGGAAGCGGCATCGATCTCGATCAGATCGACGAAGCGGCCTTGCTCGATCTCAAGGCAGTTCTCGCATTTACCGCAGGGCGTTGCCGTGATGCCAGCCTCACAGTTAAGTCCTTTCGCCAGCAGGCGCGCGATAGTGGTCTTCCCCACCCCGCGGGTGCCGGAAAACAGGTAGGCATGGTGAATTCGGCCTAGCGAAAGACCATTAGCCAGCGCGGCCAGGACATGCTCCTGACCGACGACATTGGCAAAGGTTTGAGGGCGCCACTTACGGGCAAGAACCTGATAGCTCATCAATACCGCAACAGTTGAGTTATTGAGGTGGTGATGCTAACACAGTCTCGCCGCCATCGGCGAGACTGTTGTGCTTAATGACCGGGGAAGTCGACCAGGCTGAAACACTGGATGCCCATGGCTTCCAGACGCTGCTGACCACCGAGATCAAACAGGTTGATGACAAAGGCAGCGTCAGTGACTTCACCGCCTAAACGACGAATCAGTTTTACTGTTGCTTCGACGGTGCCGCCGGTCGCCAGCAGATCGTCGATAACCAGCACTTTGTCGCCGGCAGTAATGGAGTCTTCGTGAATTTCCAGCGTGTCGGTGCCGTATTCCAGCTCATAGCTTTCGCTCAGCGTCTTGCGCGGCAATTTTCCGGGCTTACGCACCGGTACGAAGCCTACGTTCATTGCCAGCGCCACCGGCGCACCGAACAGAAAGCCACGCGCTTCGGTTCCAACGACTTTGGTGATGCCAGCATGACGATAACGCTCTGCCAGGAGGGAAATGCTGGCCGCGTAGGCCTGCGGATTTTCCAACAGGCTAGTGACGTCACGGAACAGTATGCCCGGCTTTGGGTAGTCGGGAACGCTCTTGATACTGTTTTTAATTAATTCTGGCTGTGTTACGGTCATAATCCTGTGCCTGATAAAACAATCTGTTCAGTGAATAACGGACGCCCGCTGTAGCTCTGGCGGCCATCACGCGCCCTTCGCCGGGAAAGGAATAGAGGCGGGACGCGCACGAAAACGCTCAAATCTAGTCAAACTGACTGACAAATGCAACAGCCCTGCATCTGGTCGCCTACTTTTATTGCTCCCGATCAACCACCGGCAGCCGCCACATGAAGATCAGCAGGCAGGCCATCACCACGAGTAATAATCCCCTCACCCACGGAATATTGACCATCCATATTGATAAGGCGAAGGTGGCGACGATCACCACGAGCGCTTTGACTTTGACGCCCGGCGGTAAAGCCCGGTGCTGCTGCCAATGCCGCAAATAGCCGCCGAACCATGACCGATGCAGCAACCAATAGTGAAAACGCGGCGACGATCGGGCGAAGCACCAGGCGGCCAGCAGCAGAAACGGCGTGGTGGGCAAAAGCGGAAGCACGACGCCCAGCGTTGCCAGCACGACGGCAATCCATCCCAACACGATCAAGACCACACGATACATACACCACTCCCCCGCTGATAGATGTCGCCGAACCCTTGCCCGTACATAGTAACGGGTATCACGCTGATTTGACCATCGCGGAACAGGATCGCAAATGCCGGCAAAGCAGGTATCATGGCGTCACGTTCAACCTACCGTCGTTCCTTGCTTAATTCATGTTCGATCGCGCTATCCTTACCCCAATCTCTCAATTTTTGACGGCTGAAACGCCTAATGAGTGGGTTGTCGAAGCACAAAAGGTCGATAATCTACCGACCATTTTACGCGACCATGCGCTGTGCGAGCTGAAAGCGGCGCAAAACGCGGCGCATCTTCTGCGGCGCTACGCCGTCGATGAGCCCGGGCAGCAACAGCTGATGGACTGGCTCACGCCCTATGAAAACTTCGCTTATCACCACCGCGGCGAATTCGCTGAACTGGAAACAAAAAGCCCGGTGTCCAAGCAGATAGGTATCCGAGCAGGCTGCCGCTATGGGCAGGAGATGATCGACAAGATGGTGTTGTTGATAAAAGAAGAGCTGCACCATTTTCATCAGGTGCTGGAAATTATGGGTTCGCTGGGGATCGTGTATCAGCGCCTGCCAGCCAGCCGATATGCCAAAGGTATGCTGCAACACGTCATAACGCACGAGCCGAACATGCTGGTCGATAAACTGATTATCGGCGCATTTATTGAGGCCCGCTCCTGCGAGCGCTTTGCTAAACTGGCCCCGTGCCTGGGCGCGCAATTACAGAAGTTTTATCTCTCCCTACTGAGATCTGAGGCCCGTCACTATCAGGACTATCTGACGCTGGCCCGTGAAATTGCCGACCAGGACATTTCCCCCAGGATCGCATTCTTTGCTGATTTAGAGGCCAATTTGATCGTCTCGCCTGATAACGATTTTAAATTTCATAGCGGCAAGCCCCGTGTTTGATGGCAGCCCGACTCTTTGTTTCACCGCTTAATCACTGAGGCAACCGAATGAGCACCTCTACGCTGTTGCAAGCGCTAGACCATCAGATCGCCAGCCTGGCCGAGCAAATAGCGCCGGTTATCGGGATGACGACAGCCCGCTCCCGTTTCGACCGCCAGCTGTTTGGCTGTTATGGCACACGCTTCGGCGACTATCTGGCCGAAGTGAAACAAAATCATCATCACCTGCAACAATACGTCGCCGAGAATCGCACCGATCGGGTAGCCTTTATGGCAGAGAAACTGCTGGCTCAGATTACGGCGCTACAGCGTGAGCTGGGGACCTGGAAAATGCGGCAGCAGAGCCCCGCCGCCCCCACACCGCCCGACCTCTACCACAAGCTGGCCGAACATCAGGGCTATGAACGCCGTTTGATTGCAATGATTCAGGATCGGGAAAGTTTACTTACCCAGCAGACGGCGTTTGACGAAAAACAGCGGTTGCAGAAAGAGTTGGCGGCGCTGGAAGGCCGGTTGGCGCGCTGTCGCCAGGCGCTCACGCGTTTGGATCGTCAGATTGAAAGACGGGAACAAGGTTCCTAAAAACTCGTTGCTCGCGGCGATATCTGCTATATCTACACGTTGATTCCGAGCGAACGGGAAGGTGAACCCACTATGTCACTGGAAAATGCAGCGCCCGAAGTCAAACTGGCGGTGGATCTCATCATGTTGCTTGAGACCAACCAGATTGAACCTGAGGTGGTACTCGCCGCACTCGACATTGTACGTAAGGACTATCTGCACAAGACCCAGGGACAGGGCGATCTCTCAACCGATTAGCGGTTGTGCAGCCGGAACAGACGTTTTAAACGTCTGTTCCGGTCATTCCCGCCGTCGAAACTTACAAAAACGATGGATTGTCCGGCAGCTGACGCGACACTTCTTTCACTTCCTTCCCCTGCTCGTTATGCAAATACACGTCCAACTGATTAAAAGCGATATTAATGTCATTTTCCCGACAGAGACGGTCGATCGTGCGGTTCAGCTCATCCACTGTGTAGCTGCGATCGCGTAACTCCCGCACAT
>NZ_LUTP01000014.1 GCF_002111585.1 Lonsdalea iberica | reverse complement strand
GGCGGCGGCGCTGGCCGCAGAGATCCACGGCGTGAAAAAAAACGCGCTGTACCGTCATGCGCTGGAGCAAGACGGGGAAAAGTGAGTTAACGGGGATGACAAGGACGGCGATTTGCCCTATCATCCGCGCCGGAGTTGACCAGACAGTCGCCGCTTCATTGCCGTCCCTTTCGGGGGAGACAGATGGAGGGGAGGAAAGTCCGGGCTCCATAGGGCAGGGTGCCAGGTAACGCCTGGGGGGCGCAAGCCCACGACAAGTGCAACAGAGAGCAAACCGCCGATGGCCCGCGCAAGCGGGATCAGGTAAGGGTGAAAGGGTGCGGTAAGAGCGCACCGCGCGGCTGGCAACAGTTCGTGGCACGGTAAACTCCACCCGGAGCAAGGCCAAATAGGGGTTCACATGGTACGGCCCGTACTGAACCCGGGTAGGCTGCTTGAGCCAGTGAGCGATTGCTGGCCTAGATGAATGACTGTCCACGACAGAACCCGGCTTAACGGTCGACTCCCTCACTTTCGACCGGCGTGTTGCTGATGCAATGCGCCGGTTTTTTTATTTCAGCATGGCTCCCTCGGCACATATTGCGGATACGCAAAATAGGTTTGTTACTGTAACGCGGTCCATCAAGGCGTATGCATCCATTCTAGCGCGATGTTTTTCGAACGTGGGCCGTCTGAGGATTGATAAACTGATAAATCATATTTTGCGTCTGTCATCATAGCCAAAACCAGTTTCACCGACGCTATAGCCGAAGCGATGAACACATTGTGCGTGACGGGCGCAGTCGTGATCTCCCCTAGTTGATATCTCTGCCTGGTCGCAAGGCCGTTATGCTGCAGTCCTGAGCGATACTGTATGTTTACTCCGGATGAAAAACAGTTTGCTTTAGTTAGTTTCGCTTCGCCGCATAGCCGTCTGGGAGTTCGGAGGGCGCGCAGTCAATAACTTCCTGATTGTTCAGACCACAGTCTTCAACGAATATAACCTTTGCAAACTCGTCTATCACTACCTTTGGGTAGGTTGGCCCGGCATCGCGATAGCGGCGCATCAGGTCGAGATGTTCATTTTGGAAGCAGATCGCCTTAAAGGGATCTTTGGCGACCCACTGTGGGAGGAAAATAACCCCATGCAGCTGCATCTCGCTGAAATTAATGGCTAAACTGACCGCTGTGCCGGTGGGTTCATCCCAAGAGCATTTGCAGATGTCGTCAGCCAGACGGACGATGTGGGCTTCTTGGTCACGTACCCAGCGCCCGCCGCCCATGCCGCTGTGCATGCGATAGTCGATGGTACGGGCGTTCTTCAGATATATCTCGTATTGCCAACCATTATCGTAGTTATAGATGAAGTGCTTGCCAAGGAACTGTGTGAGCTGCTCCGCTTTAGTAGACTTGAAAGGATCCGACATAAAATGTCTCCTTGTGTCATCAATATTTATGACTGATTTGCCCGAGGGGTTATTAAGATAATAGATAGGGGTACGAATTCTATCCAATGCATTGTTTCATTCGTTATCTTCTTCGTTGCAGATACCGCCGAGGCCGCTAAACGCCCGGATACGGTGGTCACTCTCACTAGGCTGGCAAATCCGGTATCTAAAGCTTACGTCAGCACTTCATTATCCGAACGTTTGGGATGCCATAACGAAATGACTCAACCCGCTCGATCGCTTCTGAGCGAAGTGTAATTTACGCTGGCTCAGGTCGACTGTGCGGAGGGCGGGGTGGAGACCGGGTGACTGCTGCGGGTGATGAGATGAATACGTTGCATAGATAACCATGACCTGTTTTTGTAGACGGTTACCCATGCTGATCTTGCAACTGGGTGGAGCTGACTTGGCGTTCTGTACCCGCCCTGATAGCGTGTTGGGAACTTATTTTACGCTCTGCATAACATTCATCCAGCCGCTCCAGGACTTGATGAGGGCGTGTGCTGGTTCAGTTGAACTTGGCCATCGCTGACAGTCCTTTCTAAAACAGGGACTCGGCCTGTCGATTCAAATTTTTTGACGCTTTTGGTCATCGTTATCCGACTGTTTTCCAACGATCTGACGCGTAGAGTAACGGCCATACACTCACCTGATTTCGACGCTGACCAAAAGGTACTGTTATGAACGTTTCCCGGATGCCCGCATTTTTCCTCGGTCATGGTAGCCCGATGAACGTGCTGGAAGACAATCTCTACACGGAGAGCTGGCGGAAACTGGGTGAAACGTTTCCCCGTCCGAAGGCGATAGTGGCGGTATCCGCCCATTGGTTTACCCGCGGCACCGCAGTGACGGCGATGGACGCGCCGCGTACGATTCATGATTTCGGGGGTTTTCCACAGGCGCTGTTTGATACCCAATACCCCGCACCGGGATCTCCGGCGCTCGCTCGGCAAATTCAGCAACTGTTGGCGCCCGTGCCGGTGCGTCTCGACGAACGCGATTGGGGGCTGGATCACGGCAGTTGGGGGGTCTTAATCAAGGTGTTCCCGCAGGCGGATATTCCGGTGGTCCAGTTGAGCGTCGATGGTACGCAACCGGCGGCGTATCACTATCAACTGGGGCAGCGTCTCTCCGCGCTGCGCGATCAGGGGGTGATGATGGTCGCCAGCGGCAATGTCGTCCACAACCTGCGTCAGATGAAGTGGGATGGCGAAGCGGCGCCGCATCCCTGGGCTAGCGCCTTTAACCAGTTTGTCCGAGATAATCTGACCTATCGCGGCGACAACCACCCGCTGGTGGATTTCATGCAGCACCCGGATGCGGCGCTCGCTAACCCGTCCCCGGATCACTTCCTGCCGCTGTTATATGTCTTAGGCTGTCGACAGGATAAAGAACCGGTGTCGATACTGATCGATGGTATCGAAATGGGCTCTCTCAGCATGCTGTCGGTGCAGGTCGGTTGAGCGGGACTCACGCCGGAGAGCCGCGTTGACGGCGGGCTCCTGTATGCGCTTTCGCCGCGTTAGGCCGCCTTTAAGGGGCCCTGTTCTCATCAATAAAGGCGATCATGTTGTCTGCGCCCTCTTTCAACTGCGGTGTGGCGTCCGGGTTATTTAAGGCTTTTTCCGCCCACTGCCTGGCCTGTTCAAAATCCCTCGGCAACTGCGGGTGTTTGCTCAAAATGACAGACATCAGCAGTTGGGCGGGAGCAAAATTGGCTTCGGCCGACTTTTTCAGGTAGATCAGTCCACTTTCCGGATCGTTTTCATTTGGCATTCTGCCAAGGTAAATCTTGGCCAGTCGGAATTGCGCCCGCGCATCATTGGCGTCCGCTTCCTGCTTCAACCATTTAATACCCTCCGTCCGATATGGCGGCCAGTTACTGCGAAGCAGCTGATCGGTGAGCTGATGTCGGTCTTCTTCGCTACCGCTCTCCGCCTTGTCCCTCAACGTGTTGAGCCGTTGTTCTTCCTGGGTGATTTCCTGTGCCAAAGAGCGGGGCGTCGTGTCTTGCGCGGCGGGTTCGTTTTGCGCGAAAGCTGCCGTATGAAGACCGGCCAGGAGTGCCATCACTAGCGTTTTTTTCATGTTCGTCCCTTGTGTTTAAGTGCATCAAAAAATCAAAACAGCCTTCATCGAGATGATTATGGTCATCACTGATTTCTACTGCGGCTGGATGAAATATTTAACCAAACGGAGGCGTTTTCAAAGCGCGAATAAAAGGGAGAAAATGATTTTCTTGCTGAGAACAGGGCCAACAAGTAAGAAAAACGGAGGTGCCGAAGACGGGGGGGCTGCCGCCTTCGGGAGCGTCAATCCAAAATGATGTGCGGATAAAAACGCGATAAATCCTGTGTAATCAGAGAGGTGTCTTCACGTAAGCCGATGCCGCCGGCTTTGTCGCCGACCAGCCAACTGCCGATCAGCGTGTAGCTGTCCCCGAATTTCGGCAGCGGATGGTACTGCTGCACAATTTTTCCCTCTTCGCCGTAAGGACCGTCGGCAGAGGCGATTCGCTGACCGCTCTGGACGATCTCGATGTTCGCGCCTTCACGTGAAAACAGCGGTTTGACGACGTAATTTTCCATCGGTGGATGTGCATCTTCCACGAAGTAGGCGGGAAGCAGGTTCGGATGATTGGGGAACATATGCCAAAGCAACGGCAGCAGCGCCTTGTTGGAGATAATGCTCTTCCAGCCGGGCTCCAGCCAGCGTACGCCCGCGTCGGCCAGCTTGGTGGAAAACGTTTCGCGCAGCATGAATTCCCACGGATAGAGCTTGAACAGATTGCTAATCACCTGATCCTGAGGATCGGTGAACTGGCCGCGTTCGCCCAGACCGATTTCGTCGATATACAGAAAATCCGTCGCGATGCCCGCTTCCTCAGCGCAATCCTGCAGATATTGGACGGTGCCGCGATCCTCTTCGGTGTCCTGACAGCAGGTGAAGTGCAGCAGGCCGAAGCCATACTGCTGATGCAGTGCGGCGAAGCGTTCAATCAGCTGCTCCTGAATGCTGTTGAACTGATCGGCATTCTGCGGCAATTTTCCGGCGTTGATCTGATCTTCCAGCCATCCCCACTGGAAGAACGCCGCCTCGTAGAGCG
Organism: Lonsdalea iberica; assembly: GCF_002111585.1. GTDB lineage: Bacteria > Pseudomonadota > Gammaproteobacteria > Enterobacterales > Enterobacteriaceae > Lonsdalea > Lonsdalea iberica. Next base: position 79,960 of record NZ_LUTP01000014.1, on the reverse strand, counting down.
AGGTGGGGGTGTCGGCGTTGTTTTCCAGCAGTTTCGCCGGATGAATACCGTCGTAGGCCAGATCCAATCGGGAATACAGCGCGGGCTGCTGGCTTTTCCACGATTCACGTACGAAATCCCAGGTGTGTTTAGGGATGCGAAACTGGGTCAGCAGCGCTTCGCTGTCGACGACTTTGTCCACCACCTGCAGGCACATTTGATTCAGCTCTTCCGTCGTTGACTCCAGCTCTTCGATCTGCGCCAGCGTGAACTGATAGTAAGCTTCTTCGCACCAGTAAGGTTCGTCATACATCGTGTGGAAATTGAAGCCGAACTCGGCGGCTTTTTCACGCCAGTCAGGGCGTTCCGCTATCGCTATTCTTTTCATGGTGTCAGCGCCTTACCCACCCATTGAACTGTGGCTGCGGTAACTTGAACCCGAGCGGGAAGAGGCTTTGTCTCGCTCTTTTCTCAGTTGCTGTTGTTGTCTATTAATGGACTCGCCGAAGCCGCCGCGCATCGTTGTGGTGGTGGTCGCTGGTTTCGGCGTCATCGCGGTTTTAGGTACGGTGATTGTGCGGCCGCTTGTTGCGCTGCCATAGCTTTTGCCGCTTGCGTCGACGAACTGACCCTTAGCCGGGCTGGCCGCCGAACGCGAACTGAACAGCGGCTGCTGAGCATATCCGCCGCCGCTCATCATGCGACCCATCATATAGCCCGCCATTAACGGCATCCAGAAACTGCCGCTTTCATGCGGCTGCGCCGTCATACCGGCCTGGGCCGGTGAGTTTTGGTTCGATGCGGGTGTCTGCGTACACTGTGCTTCGCCGAATTCAGCGACGCAATCTTCCTGACTCCGATACTTCGGTGCGGTCTTCTCGGCTTCTTTCAGTGCGTTGTTATAGGTTGTGGTGCACTGGTCTTTCATGGACGGGTTAGCGCGAGTACAGTCGTCCGCGTTTTGATAAAGCGAAACGGTTTCATCCGTCTTTTCGCAGCCGGCCAACATGAATACGGAACCCATGGCCAGCGTCAGCGGTGCCAGAGGAAAGCGACGCCAACTTTTACGGAAGCGGTCATAGTTGATGTTGCGTGTTCTTTTCATTGTGTGGTGTCTTCCCGAGGAAAGGGCATCTTGCCCAACATAGCAATAAAGGTTTGTAGAATAGGTGAACAGCCTGGCTTTTAAAAGCCAGGCTCGGGTGGGCGCGAGCATTTTTACGCTGCTATACAATCCGCTCTGAAAGAAAATTTTCGTTTTGGAGGACGTTCTCTGTGAAGGGCGTTGTTGTGCAACGATGCGGCGAGGACAGGCTCCCGCCGCATCATGCTCCGGCTTTGTAAAAAGCGATTAATTACCGGCGGCGAAAACGGTGCGGGTGCTGTCGTCAGCGGTAGGCACCGGAGTCGTGGAAACCGGTTTGCCTAACGTGGCGTTCAGCGTGCGCAGATCGTTTTCGTTCAGCGTTCCCAGCGCGTATTTCAAGTTCAGCTCGTTGATCAGATAGTCGTAACGTGCGCCGGATAGCTGCTGCTTCGCGTTATACAGCGTGGTCGTCGCATCCAGAACATCAACGATGGTGCGGGTCCCTACCTGATAGCCGGCTTCCATGGCGTCCAAAGAACTTTGCGCGGAAACGACGGCCTGCTTGTAGGCGGCGATGCTGCTGATGGATGCGGCGATGTTGTTGTGAGACGAACGCAATGTTTGAATCATGCTGCGATGCGCGCTCTCCAGATTTTCGCTGGCGGCCACATAGCTATGCTGAGCCTGTTTGACCTGAGAGTTGGTCGCGCCACCGCTGTACAACGGCAGGGAGAAACTCAGACCGACCTGATTCTGGCCGATATCGCTGTCGTTGTAGCTGCCTTCTGTTGCGCGAGACCCGGAATAACGGGAGTTGCTTACGCCGGTAGAAGCGGATAAATCCAACGTCGGCATGTAACCGGTCTGCGCCGAGCGAATCTGCTCGCGGGCCAGATCTTGGCTCAAACGGGAGGACAACAGGCTCAGGTTGCGGCTTTCCGCCGTTTTCATCAGCGTATTAATCGGCTCGGGTTTTTTAGGCGCGAAGTTGTCGGTATTCACGCTGGCCAGTTCAGGGTAGACATTGCCGGTCACCTGACGCAGTACTTCCAGATAGTTGTCCAGCGCATTGCGGGCGGTGACTTCGCTTGCCAGCACGCTGTCGTACTGCGCACGGGCATTCTGCACATCGGTGATGGCGACCAGACCGACGTTATAGCGCTGAGTGGTCTGATCCAGTTCGCGATAAATAGAGGCTTTCTGGGCGGTGACATACGACAGCGAATCAATCGCTCGCAGGACGTTGAAATAGGCGGTGGCGGAGTTCAACAACAGCGTTTGCTGCGCGGTCTGATAGGTAACGTCTTCGACACCGGCTTGTTTTTCCTGCAGCGTCAGCGCGCGCCATTTGGACATATCAAACAGGGTTTGGGTCAACTGTAGCGAAGCGCTCTTGACGTTGTTATTCACGTCTTTGCTGTCACGGAAACCGCGGGTATAGGTATAATCCGCACCCAGACCCAGCTGCGGCAACAAAGGAGAACGCGCTTCATTGATTTTCTCGAAGGCGGCATCACGAGTCGCTGCGGAACTGCGTAAATCGGGGTTTGTCGTTTTAGCCTGCTGATAAATCTGTAGCAGATCTTCCGCCTGGCTCATGAAGCTGAAGCCGCTCAGACCCAAGCCTATAAGAAGAGGGAGCAATTTCTTCATTTGCATTCCTTGTTGTGCAGCAAAGTTGCTATGGTAGCGCCATCTGGAGACGATAAGTTGCCGATTCTAGCAGAATCTTACAATACGATGAGGTGGCTGAATGTGCCATCCTACGGCGACATCAGCGACCTGACGCATAATATCGACCGCCGCAAAGTGGGAACAATTTCCCGTTGATGCGCCCGGTTCCGTCAAAAAGCCGTGAGCATAAATTTACCGTTTCTGACGGTTTCGTTCTGTCTTGACGGTAACGTCGGACGTCAGGTTCGGGTCAGTATCGTTTCAATCGCCGGGGACTCCGGCCAACATCCCAAGTAGCAATATACACTGAGATTACGAGACTTATCACAGGAGTACAAAGATGGCGTCTTCAAAAACTCGTCCCTTCACCTTTACCAAAGACGATGTTGAAATTATTGCACGTGAAACGCTATACAAAGGTTTTTTTTCGCTGGACCGCTATCGCTATCGCCACCGTCTATTCAAGGGGGGCATGAGCGGCGAAGTCAGCCGTGAGATTCTCGAACGCGGCCATGCGGTTGTTTTGTTGCCCTACGATCCGGTGCGGGACGAGGTCGTGTTGATTGAACAGATTCGTATTGCCGCCTACGATACCAGTGATTCGCCGTGGCTGTTTGAGCTGGTCGCTGGCATTATTGATCCCGGCGAAAGCCATGAAGACGTTGCTCGGCGTGAAGCGCAAGAAGAAGCCGGGCTGACGGTGGGCCGTTGCCGTGAGGTGCTCAGCTATCTGGCGAGTCCGGGCGGAACGAGCGAGCGCCTGACCATTATGGTGGGAGAAGTGGATACCCGTAGCGCACAGGGCGTACACGGGCTGGCCGAGGAAAACGAAGATATTCGCGTTCAGGTGGTCAGCCGTGAACAGAGCTACCGCTGGGTCGAAGAGGGAGTGATTGATAACGCAGCCTCTGTCATTGCCTTGCAATGGCTGGCGTTGCACCATGAAAAACTGAAAACCGAGTGGGTGGATTGAATTAATGAAACGTTATACTCCCGACTTTCCCGAAATGATGCGGCTATGCGAAATGAACTTCGCGCAGTTGCGCCGTCTGCTGCCGCGTCAGGATGAGGTGGGTGAAAAAGTGGAGTATCACGTGCAGCAGGCTCGCTATCGTTTAACGATTCTTGAGTCTACCCGCTATACCTCGCTGGTGGAGATCCAACAGATTGCGCCAGCGGTCAGTTACTGGAGCCTGCCGACGCTGGTTGTGCGGCTCTACCATGATGCGATGGTCGCGGAAGTGTGTTCCAGCCAGCAGATCTTCCGCTTTAAGGCACGTTATGATTATCCTAATAAAAAGTTACACCAACGTGACGAAAAGCATCAAATCAATCAGTTCCTTGCTGATTGGCTAAAATACTGTTTAGCGTATGGTTCGATGTCGGTTCCGGTTTATTAGGCAGATTTCACAGACCAAGGACACCATTTGGAAAGCCAGTTGACACTTCCTGTGGCGCGTGGGGCCAGAATCAGGATTTTACAGATCACAGATACCCACCTGTTTGCTGGCAAGCAGGAAACCCTGCTTGGTGTAGATACCTATCACAGTTACCACGCGGTGCTGGAAGCTATCGCCGCGCAGCCACACGACTTCGATCTGATCGCCGCTACGGGCGATTTGGCGCAAGACCAATCGCTGGCGGCGTATCAACACTTCGCTGAGGGGATCCGCCGCTTTGACGTGCCCTGCGTCTGGCTGCCCGGCAATCATGACTTCCAACCGGCGATGGTGGATGCACTGGCGCTGGCCGGGATTGCGCCGTCCAAACATGTGCTGTTGGGAGACCATTGGCAGGTGATCTTGCTGGACAGTCAGGTGTTCGGCGTACCGCATGGCGAGTTGAGCGACTATCAGCTTGAGTGGCTGGAGCGGATACTGAGCAGCCATCCCGAACGCTTTACCCTACTGATGTTGCACCATCATCCTTTGCCTTCGGGCTGCACCTGGCTTGACCAGCACAGCCTGCGCAATGCTCACAGTCTGGATGACGTGCTGTCTCGCTACCCCAACGTCAATACGGTACTTTGCGGGCATATTCATCAGGAACTGGATCTGGACTGGCACGGTCGACGCCTGCTGGCGACGCCCTCCACCTGCGTGCAGTTCAGGCCACATTGTACCAACTTCACCATAGACAACGTCGCTCCGGGCTGGCGTTATCTGGAACTCTTGCCGGAGGGCGGCGTTGAAACGCAGGTTGTCCGTCTGGAAGGCAACGCCTTTCTGCCTGATATGGATTCGGACGGTTACTGATGCCTACCTTGCTTTATCTTCATGGGTTCAATAGTTCGCCTCACTCGGCGAAGGCAACGGCGCTGAGCCGTTGGCTGGCTGAACACCACCCTGACATCGATATGATCGTTCCCCAATTGCCTGCCTATCCGGCGGAAGCGGCGGAGCTGATGGAGAGTCTGGTCATGGAGCGCGCGGGTCGGCCGCTGGGCATTGTGGGCTCTTCGTTGGGCGGATATTACGCCACCTGGCTGTCCCAGTGCTTCCTGTTACCTGCGGTGGTGGTGAACCCCGCCGTCAGGCCGTTCGAGCTGTTGATCGATCATTTGGGGCCTCAGCACAATCCCTACACCGATGAACAATATGTGCTAGAGTCTCGGCACGTTTACGATCTTAAAACCATGCAGGTCGAACCGTTGGAATCCCCGGATCTGCTTTGGTGCTTGCTGCAAACCGGTGATGAACTCCTGGACTATCGGCAGGCCGTTGCCTATTACACCGCCTGTCGTCAGACGGTGGAGTCCGGCGGCAATCACGCGTTTATGGGATTTGAGCACTTTTTTGCGCCTATCGTTGATTTTCTGGGGCTGAACAAGCGCTGACTGCCATGACGTTCATGGCGGCGAACGGGCCGGAGCCACAGCGCAGGGGGCCCGTCATCCGAGTGCCGGTTGTACGACGTCATATCATTTCAAACAACGACTTAACTCATTCAAACCATGACACAATCAAGTTATAACGCTGACGCCATTGAAGTCCTCAGCGGACTGGAGCCGGTGCGCCGTCGTCCAGGTATGTACACGGATACCTCCCGCCCGAATCACCTGGGACAAGAAGTGATCGATAACAGCGTCGATGAAGCGCTGGCCGGTCATGCCCGTCGCATCGAGGTGATTCTGCATGCCGACCAATCGCTGGAAGTCATTGACGACGGCCGAGGAATGCCGGTCGATATCCACCCGGAAGAGGGGGTGCCCGCGGTCGAGCTGATCCTGTGCCGTCTGCATGCAGGCGGTAAATTCTCCAACAAAAGCTATCAGTTCTCCGGTGGTCTGCACGGCGTGGGAATTTCGGTGGTCAACGCCTTGTCTACGCGTGTCGAAGTCACCGTCCGTCGCGGCGGTCAAGTCTACGATATGGCGTTTGAGAACGGCGACAAAGTCCAGGATCTGACGGTAACGGGCACCTGCGGTCGTCGCAACACCGGTACGCGCGTTCATTTCTGGCCCGACGGCAGCTTCTTCGACAGCCCGCGCTTCTCCGTTTCCCGTCTGACGCATCTGCTGAAAGCCAAAGCGGTGCTGTGCCCAGGCGTAGAGATCATCTTCAAAGACGGCGTCAACAATACCGAGCAACGCTGGTGCTACCAGGACGGTCTGAACGACTATCTGAGCGAAGCGGTCAACGGCCTGCCGACGCTGCCGGAGAAACCGTTTACCGGCGCGATCAAGGGCGACAGCGAGGCGGTCGAATGGGCGTTGCTGTGGCTGCCGGAAGGCGGAGAGCTGCTCACGGAAAGCTACGTTAACCTGATCCCGACGCTGCAAGGCGGTACGCACGTCAACGGCCTGCGTCAGGGACTGCTGGACGCGATGCGGGAATTTTGTGAATTCCGCAATATTTTGCCTCGCGGCGTCAAGCTGAGCGCGGACGATATCTGGGAGCGCTGCGCTTATGTCCTGTCTGTGAAGATGCAGGACCCGCAGTTTGCCGGTCAGACCAAAGAGCGTCTGTCGTCACGTCAGTGCGCGGGCTTCGTGTCCGGCGTCGTCAAAGACGCTTTCAGCCTGTGGCTTAACCAAAACGTACAGGCGGCGGAGCAACTGGCGGAAATGGCGATCTCCAGCGCTCAGCGCCGTCTGCGCGCCGCGAAGAAAGTGGTGCGTAAAAAGCTGACCAGCGGACCGGCGCTGCCGGGTAAACTGGCGGACTGCACGGCGCAGGATTTGAATAAAACCGAGCTGTTTTTGGTGGAAGGGGATTCCGCGGGTGGCTCCGCTAAACAGGCGCGTGACCGTGAGTATCAGGCGATCATGCCGCTGAAAGGCAAGATCCTGAATACCTGGGAAGTCTCCTCCGACGAAGTGCTGGCGTCGCAGGAAGTTCACGATATCTCCGTGGCGATCGGTATCGATCCGGATAGCGAGGATCTGAGCCAACTGCGCTATGGCAAGATCTGCATTCTGGCGGATGCCGACTCGGATGGTTTGCATATCGCTACGCTGCTGTGCGCGCTGTTTGTCCGACACTTCCGTTCGCTGGTCGCAGGCGGTCATGTGTATGTGGCGATGCCGCCGCTGTACCGCATCGACCTCGGAAAAGAGGTGCACTATGCGCTGGATGAAGAGGAAAAAAACAGCACTCTTGAGCGTCTTAAACGCAAAAAAGGCAAGCCTAACGTTCAGCGCTTCAAAGGTCTGGGCGAAATGAACCCGCTCCAACTGCGTGAAACGACGCTGGACCCGAACACGCGCCGTCTGGTGCAGTTGACCATCGGCGAAGACGATGTCGAAAAGACGATGGCGACGATGGACATGCTGTTGGCGAAGAAGCGCTCGGAAGATCGCCGCAACTGGTTGCAGGAGAAAGGCGATGAAGCGGAAATTGAGGTCTGACGGCTAACGCAGTGGAATGCCGATGAAAGTCACGCTGGAAGAAATGCAGGCGTTTGTCGTGGTGGCGGACAGTGGTTCCTTCACCGCCGCCGCTGACCAACTGGGGCAAACCACCTCCGGCATCAGCCGGGCGTTAAGCCGGCTGGAGAACAAACTCGGCGTCACGCTGCTGCACCGTACGACGCGTCGGCTGGTCTTGTCCGAAGAAGGTCAGCTGTTTTTAGTGCATGCCCGCGGCGTCATTCAGGCGGTCGAGCATGCGGAAGAGCAGCTGGCGCTGTCGCGGGAGCAGCCCTGCGGGCGTCTGCGGATTAATGCCGCTGCCACCTTTATGCAGCACGTCATCGTCCCCCTCATTCCCGAATTTCGCCGCCGTTATCCACACATCGTCTTGGAGCTGAATACGGATGATGTCTTTATCGATCTGCTCGAACAGCATACCGACATCGCCATCCGCATCGGCGTGCTGCGGGATTCCACGATCCATGCCCGACGGCTCGGCGCCAGTCAGGTCAGAGTCCTGGCCAGCCCAGACTATTTACGGCGACATGGCGCGCCGCAATCTGTAGAGGCGTTAAATGAGCACACGCTGCTGGGCTTCACTCAGTCAGAAAGCCTGAATCAGTGGCCGCTACGGCACGCTGGCGGAGAGTTCTTCACGATCACGCCGACCATTTCGGCCTCTAACGGCGAAATGCTGCGCCAGCTGGCGCTACGGGGAGAGGGAATAACCCGGCTGTCGGACTTTATGACCTGCGAGGATGTGGCGGCGGGCCGATTGGTGCAGATTCTGCCGGAGCACACCGTTGATATGCGCCTGCCGGTGAATGCGGTGTATTACCGAACGCACCAGTTGGCAGGGAGAATCGCCTGTTTTCTTGATTTTTTGAGCGAAGAGATGGCGCAGCACCCGCTATAACCTGGACACAGGAGCGAAGGCTGCGCCGATGAGGATTAGTCGAAGATTCTGCCCAGGTGCTCGCGGTAGCGGGCGATATCGCCGTCGATGTCGGGCTGCTTGATCACGTCGTTACAGATGAACGTCGGGAGGGCGGCCAGTCCGATGAACTCATTGGCCTTATGGAACGGCAGATAAACGCCGTCCACGCCGACGCCGTGGAAGAACTGATCTTTGTCGGTGAACGCTTCTAACGGCGCGTTCCAGGTCAAGGACAGCATATAGGTTTTGCCTTGCAGCAAACCGCCTGAGCCGTACTTTTTGCTGTCGTCGGAACGGGTTCGCCCGTCACTGGCATACAACGAACCATGGCCTTCGGTAAAGACTTCATCGATGTATTTCTTCAGCGTCCATGGCGCGCCCATCCACCATCCGGGCATTTGATAGATGATGGTGTCGGCCCACAGGTAATTTTGGACTTCCTGCTGGATATCGTAACCATCGTCTACCTTAATAACGCGGACATCATAGCCTTTTCCGCGCAGGAAACTGGTCGCCACATCTGACATCGTGTCGTTCAGTTGTCCTTTGGAATGGGCAAAAGTCTTGCCCGCATTGATTAGCAAAATGTTATGCATAGCCGAGATCTCACCTTCGATGAGTCGTTAATGAATAAAGAGATAGTGTACTCAGCGGCGTCGGGGAGAAAAATGTGTGCTGGCGCACAACACTCTTGACTGGTAAGCAACAATCGTAGGGGAACGCCGGGGGCGACGGCCGTATCGGGCACTGTGACAGTCAGCCACAAGTTGCGGTACTATCGCGGGCAGCTTCTATCACACTGACGGGGTTGATCTGTTTGAAACAGCCAACGCCACGGTTTAAGGATAATCAATGAGTGAATTGACTCATGACGGCGCAGAACGCCTTGCGCTGCACACGTTTACAGAGAACGCCTATCTCAACTACTCCATGTACGTCATCATGGATAGAGCACTGCCGTTTATTGGCGACGGCCTGAAGCCGGTACAGCGCCGCATCGTTTATGCGATGTCGGAGTTGGGATTGAACGCCAGCGCCAAATTCAAGAAATCCGCGCGTACCGTCGGCGACGTGCTGGGTAAATATCATCCGCACGGCGACAGCGCGTGTTACGAAGCGATGGTGCTGATGGCCCAGCCGTTCTCCTATCGCTATCCGCTGGTCGACGGCCAGGGAAACTGGGGGGCGCCGGACGATCCGAAGTCTTTCGCCGCGATGCGTTACACCGAATCCCGCCTGTCCAAATACGCCGAAGTGCTGCTGGGCGAATTGGGCCAAGGTACGGTGGACTATACGCCAAACTTCGACGGCACGATGCAGGAGCCGAAAATGCTGCCGGCTCGACTGCCGAACGTGCTGCTGAACGGCACCACCGGTATTGCCGTCGGAATGGCGACGGATATTCCGCCGCACAACGTACGTGAAGTCGCGGCCGCTACGGTCGCGTTGATCGACAACCCGGACGCGACGCTGGACGAGCTGCTGGAACGGGTTCAGGGACCGGACTTCCCGACGGAAGCGGAAATCATCACGCCGCGGGAAGAACTGCGCAAGATGTATCGAACAGGCCGCGGCTCCGTCCGCATGCGGGCCGTATGGAAGAAAGAAGAGGGCTCGGCCGTCATCACCGCGCTGCCTCATCAGGTGTCCGGCGCCAAGGTGCTGGAGCAGATCGCCAGCCAGATGCGAGCCAAGAAGCTGCCGATGCTGGAAGACCTGCGGGATGAGTCGGACCACGAAAACCCCACGCGTCTGGTGCTGGTTCCCCGCTCGAACCGTATCGATTTGGAAATGGTGATGAACCACCTGTTCGCCACCACGGATCTGGAAAAAAGCTACCGTATCAACATGAACATGATCGGTCTGGATTCCCGCCCCAGCGTGAAAGGGTTGCGCGAAATCCTGACCGAGTGGCTGGTCTTCCGACGTGCAACCGTCCGCCGTCGACTGAACTACCGGCTGGAGAAGGTGCTTAAACGCCTGCATATCCTGGAAGGTCTGCTGATAGCGTTTCTGAATATTGATGAAGTGATCCACATCATCCGCACGGAAGACGAGCCCAAGCCGGTATTGATGAAGCAGTTCAGCCTGAGCGAAACGCAGGCGGAGGCGATTCTGGAGCTGAAATTGCGTCACCTCGCCAAGCTGGAAGAGATGAAAATCCGCGGCGAGCAGGACGACTTGGCGAAAGAGCGCGATCAGCTGCAGGCGCTATTGGCCTCCGAGCGCAAACTCAACACGCTACTGAAAAAAGAGATTGAAGCCGACGCCAAGGCGTATGGCGACGAGCGCCGTTCGCCGCTGCATGAACGTGGCGAAGCGAAGGCGATGAATGAGCACGACTTGCTACCGTCCGAACCGGTGACGATCGTGCTGTCCGAGATGGGCTGGGTACGCAGCGCCAAAGGGCATGATATCGATCCCGCTGGGTTGAGCTATCGTGCTGGCGACACGTTCCGGGCGGCTGCGCGTGGGAAGAGCAACCAGCCCGTGGTCTTCATCGACTCCACCGGCCGCAGCTATGCGCTCGACCCGTCGACGTTACCATCGGCCCGAGGGCAGGGCGAGCCGCTGACCGGCAAGCTGACTCCGCCGCCGGGCGCGACGGTGGAGCGGGTGCTGATGGCGGCGGACGACCAGCGCTTGCTGCTCTCTTCCGACGCCGGCTACGGCTTTATTTGCACCTTCAGCGATCTGGTGGCGCGCAACCGCGTCGGGAAAGGGGTGCTGACGTTGCCGAACAACGCTAAGGTCATGCCGCCGCTGAGCGTCCAGAGCGACGACGACCTGTTGTTGACGATCACCGCCGCCGGGCGGATGCTGCTTTTCCCTGTGGCGGACCTGCCGCAGTTATCGAAAGGAAAGGGCAACAAAATTGTCGCCATCCCTGCCGCTCAGGCGTCCAGCGGCGAAGACAAGATCGGCTGGCTGTTTATCATCACGTCGAAGTCCTCCGTGACGCTGTATGTCGGTAAACGCAAGCTGACCCTGCGGCCGGAAGATTTGCAGAAATTCCGTGCGGAACGCGGCCGTAAAGGCACGCTGTTGCCGCGGGGTCTGCAACGGGTGGATCGGGTGGAAGTGGTTTCTCCGCCGGCCCCTGAGGATAAGAGCGGCGACGCGTAACGCGCGCGTTGTCAGCGCCGCGGCGACCGCGGCTGAGATATTGACGCCTTATTTTTCGGTGTATTACACCGGGGAATAAGGCGTTTTTAGGTTGTACTTCTGACCACGACGTTCATGCTGAATATTGGATACATTCGGAAGCAAGGTTCGCCGTGTGTTTTGGAAGGAAGCCGCTATACTACGGCGGCAGTTGGCTAATGAGGTTGTTATGGTATTTCTTCTTCGCTTGGTGGTCGTGATAATGTCCGCGATCCTGATTTGTCTGTTTGGCTTTATTTACTGTTTATTCAGCCCGAAAAATCCGCAACACGTATCGACGTTTGGTCGTATGTTCGGGCGGCTTTCGTGGTTATTTGGCCTTAAGGTCGAAATTCGCATTCCTGACGATGTCTCTCGCTACGGCGACTGTATCTACATCGCCAATCATCAGAACAACTATGACATGATCACGGCGGCCAACGTCGTACAGCCTCGCACTATTACGGTCGGGAAAAAGAGCCTGGCCTGGATCCCGTTTTTCGGCCCGTTGTACTGGATTACCGGTAACCTGCTGATTGACCGTGACAACCGTACGCGCGCGCATGGCACTATTGCGCAGGTGGTGCAGCACATCAAAGAACAGCACATTTCCGTGTGGATGTTTCCGGAAGGTACCCGCAGTCGCGGGCGCGGCCTGATGCCGTTTAAAACCGGCGCTTTCCATGCGGCTATTGGCGCGGGCGTCCCCGTGGTGCCGATTTGCATCTCCAACACCCATAACAAAGTGAAGCTCAATCGCTGGAATAACGGTCTGGTCATCGTCGAAATGCTGCCGCCGGTCGATTGCAGCGCCTACGGGAAGGATCAGGTCCGGGAACTGGCGGCGCATTGTCACGATGTGATGGCGGAAAAAATTCAGCAGCTCGATGCGGAAGTCGCCGCTCGGGAAGCCGCTAAAAAACGGTAGCCGTTAGTCCAGCCGCACGGTCCGGTGGCGGCATTTCAGCAGGTCTGTACTTCCTTCGGGAAGTGATAGGTAGCATGCGGTTTTACAGGTTTTCGGAGTGATTATGTCATTAAGCCGGCGTCAGTTTCTTCGGGCATCTGGTGTGGCCCTGTGTTCCAGCGCCATACCGTTGACGGCCAAGGCCGATGTTTCTACCAACATGTTACCTATTCCCCCCCTTATCGAGTCTCGTCGCGGGCAGCCGGTCTTTCTGACTTTGCAGCGCGCGCACTGGGCTTTTTCCGGCAATCGCAAAGTCCCGGTCTGGGGAATCAATGGCCGCTATCTTGGCCCCACCGTCCGGGTTTACAGCGATGATGACGTCAAGCTGATCTACAGCAACCGCTTGGCTGAGCCGGTGTCGATGACCGTCAGCGGTCTGCAGGTGCCGGGCTCGCTGATGGGGGGCGCCGGCCGCATCATCCCGGCTGGTATGGATTGGTCGCCGGTGCTGCCGATCCGCCAGCCCGCCGCCACCTGCTGGTATCACGCCAATACGCCGAACCGCATGGCGCCGCACGTCTACAACGGTCTTGCTGGCCTGTGGCTGGTGGAAGATCGCATCAGCCAGTCGTTGCCGATCCCCAACCATTACGGTGTTGACGACTTCCCGCTGATGATTCAGGACAAACGGCTCGACGGCTTTGGCACGCCGCAGTACGACCCACCGAGCCGCGGCGGTTTCGTCGGCGATATCCTGTTGGTCAATGGCATGCAGACGCCGTTTGTCGAGGTGTCGCGCGGCTGGGTGAGGCTGCGGTTGCTTAACGCCTCCAACGCGCGCCGCTACGTGTTACAGATGAGCGATAATCGGCCGATGTACCTGATCGCCAGCGATCAGGGCTTCCTGCCCGCGCCGCTGGCGCTGAATCAGCTGCCGATCGCGCCGGGCGAGCGTCGTGAAATTCTGATCGATATGTCGAAAGGCGACGAGGTGACGCTGAACGCCGGGGAGTCAGCCGGCATTATGGACCGCCTCCGCGGCCTGTTTGAGCCATCCTCGATACTGGTGTCCGGCCAGGTTCTGACCTTGAAGCCGACCGGCATGCTGCCGCTGGTGACCGACACGCTGCCTATGCGGTTGATGGCGGACAACATTGTGGATAGCACCATCAGCCGCACCCGGGAATTCCGACTGGGCGATACCCTGCCGGGCATCAACGGTGCTATGTGGGATATGAACCGGACGGATGTGCAGACGCAGGTCGGACGCTGTGAGCGCTGGCTCGTGCATGCGGACACGCCGCAGCCCTTCCATATTCAGGGGGCCTCTTTCCTGGTGCGCAGCGTTAACGGCGGCAGAATTCCGCCGGAGGATAATGGCTGGAAAGATACGGTATGGGTGGAGAACGACGTGGAGCTGCTGGTGTACTTCAATCAGCCCTCGGTCGACCGCTTCCCGTTCCTGTATTACAGCCATACGCTGGAAATGGCCGACAAAGGGTCGGCCGGACAACTGGTGGTGCAGGCGAACGCCTAAACGCGTTCGCCCGATGAAGCTAGTGATGCGGGACTGAGGCGAAACGCCGCTGCAACTCCTGCCAGTCCGGCGCGCCATTTGCGCCGGGCCGTGATACCACGCAGGCGGCGACGCGATTCGCCAAATCCACCGCGTCGGCCAGCGGCCAGTGTGCCGACAGAGCGGCCAGCAGCCCGCCGCTGTGCGCATCACCGGCGCCGATAGTGTCGACCACCTCCACGGGATAGATCGGCGCGTGGCGAGGGGACTCGCCCGGTGCGCACAGCCAGGCGCCGTCTTTGTCCAGGCGGCAAATCAGCGTCAGATGATGGCGAGCGGCGTACTCTGCGGACAGGGCGATAGGATCGCCGTCGCCGCACAGGAAGTGTGTTTCGTCCCGGTTCAGCGTCAGCAACACGTTGGTGTTGTCCAGCGCCTTGATGAAGGCGGTCGGCACATCCGCAATACGCGGTCCGAGGTCCACGAGCTTAGGCTGAGGCTGGGCCAGCAGCCAGTCGCGCAGCAGCGCGCCATGCTCACCGCTGAGTTCGTAGCCGCTGGCATAGATCATCGCGTCTTCCGGAATGACCAACTGCGCCAGCTTCTCCTTCGACCACTGCGACTCACAGCCTGACACCGATATAAACGTGCGTTCGCCATTCTCTTCGGCCAGCGCGAGGCACCAGCCGTTATCCTGATCATCGCTACGAAGCTGCACGTCCAAACCCAGCGCGGCCATCTCCGCCTCGACGCGTTGACTCCACGGTCCGGTGCCGACGGTCATTCCGTTGATGACCGGTACCTGAAGTCGACGGAGGGCGCGGGCGACGTTGAAAGCGCAGCCGCCGATCTGGTAGCCCAGATCTTTCGCTTCAATATCTTCACCGCTTCTAGGCAGTCGCTTCACGGCCATGACGTTGTCGCCGACGGCGGCGCCGATCACCACCACAGGCGTGGTGGCCTGAAAGTCCTTCTTCATGATTTCTCCTTGGGGTTACACAGCAAATACAGACCGTACGTTGCCAGGCTAATGCCAAAAGAGAGGAAAATGCCCAGGCTGGAATTGGCGAAGATCCCGACCGCCAGCGGACCGTCGATGAACCCGGTTTTGGTGACCAGCAGGCCGCAGACGGAACCTAATAGCCAGCAGCCCAGCGGGATCCAGCGTACGCCGCGATTTTCTCCGTTCAGGCCGAAGAGCGACGCGGAGGAGTAGCCGCGATGCTGCCGCAGACTTAGATAGTCGAGGATAAACATCGCCGCCCATGAGCCGAGGAATACGCCGCAAAAGATCAGGAATGAAATGAATGGCGTGAGAAAATCGCCGGAAACGAACAGGACGTAAATCGCCACGCCCAGCATCAGAATGGCGTCGATGGTCACCGCTACCGACTGGCGGACTTTAATGCCGATGGTCAGCAGGTTGAGGCTGGCGGAGTAAAGGCTCAGTACCGCAATGGTGACGACGCCCGCGGTGGCGGTTAACAGATAGGGGACAGACATCCACGGCGGAAGCACGGTGCCGATCAGCGCGATGGGATTGGCTGAACTGGCGAGGTCGGTTAGCTGAGAAGAGAGCAGTATGCCTGCCAGCATCAGTAGAACTAACGGCAGGCAGGCGCCGCCGACCACGGAGGCGAAGATGCTTCGGCGCGGCGTGGAAGGGTGAAGATAGCGGCTGTAGTCCGCACCCGCGATGGTCCAGCCGACCCCGGTGCCTGCGGCAATCACGGAAAGCGCAGGCAGGAAACCGGTCAGCCAACTGCCGGACGGCATCGCCAGCACCTGCTGCCATGGCGTATTGAACAGAATGTAGATGACGACAATCAACGTCATGGTGCCGAAAATCTTGCTGAACCAGTTTTGCATCGCGAACAGCACATTTTGACCGAGCAGGCTGACGATGATGGTCAGGCCGGCGAACAGCACCAGACAGATAGCGGTCAGCGTATGGCTGGCGCTGAAGCCCGCCGCCGTAAATAGCGCGGCCAGCGTCATGGTGCCGGTAATGACGTTAACGGCTTCCCAGCCGATCAGGCAGAACCAGCTGAACGCGGTGGGGGCGATATTGCCGCGCAACCCGAAAATGACGCGAGAGAGCGTCAAGGTCGAGGTCCGGCCCGTTTGTCCGGCAAAGGAGGTGTAGCCAACGAGAGAGAAGCTGGCAACGCCGATGACGGCAGCCAGGACGGACTGTATGAAGGAGAGTCCGAAGGAGACGATTATGGCGCCGTAAACGATGCCGAGGATGCCGATATTGGCGGCGCACCAGATCCAGAAAAGCTGTAGCGGGGTGCCCGTTCGTTCGGCCTCGGGCACCAGATCAATCCCTGTTTCTTCTACCTTCCAACCTTTGGATTCAGGTTGTGTATCACCTCGTTGCGTTCCATCCATTCCAATGTGCTCCTCTTTATTCTGAATGCATAAAGTTTTGCAGCATGAGGAGTTAAGTCAATCTCATTGGCCTGATTGATGATGGAGACCCATGCTGCGGGAAAGGCATTGATGCCATGAAGCGCACCGCAAATCGCGGTGGCCATCGCGCCAATTGTATCCGTATCGCCGCCAAGATTGGCAGCTAATATCGCACAGCGTTGAGGTTGAGTGACGGCGAGGTCGACCAGCGCCAGCGCCATCGGCACGGATTCCAGCGTATCCATGCCTGCGCCCAGCGTATCGTACAGTTCTGAAAGCGCCAGAGCGTCAGGCACATTACGCAGCGTAGCGGCCTGGGTGAACGCCTGTTCGATGCGGCGGCTCAGTTTTGGACTGAAGGTGGTGATGCGCTGCAGTTGGACTTCCTCCGCCAGGCGAGGCAGTTCGTTTTTGATCGTCTTCCATTCCGCGCCGTCGATGGCGCGGCTGATGGCCCAGGCAATGACCACTGCGCCAGCAACGGCGATGTCGGACTGATGCGTCGGGCTACAGGAGAGCCGTACCGCGTGGATAAATGCGGCCTTATCGGCGGTGGACATCAGGCAGCCCATGGGTGCTACGCGCATGGCGGCGCCGTTGGTCACGCCGTTGGCGTTGATTTCATGCACGGGGGTGCCAGAACGAATGGCGTTCAAGGCGGCCTTGGAACTGGGTCCAAGAACGTTTTTTTCAAAAGCGTTGATACGTGTCGCCCACGCCAGAATGTGTCTGGCTATGCGTTCAGGCTCGACGGCGCCTTTGGCTTCGATCACCGCGTTAATCAGCGCGATGGCCTGCTGGGTGTCGTCGGTGAATTCCCCTGCGATGAGACCGCAGGCGGCGATATTGGTGTCTGGTCCTGGCAGAAAACGATCAATCCAGCCGAAGTGCCGACGGACCCGTTCCTGCGGCCAAAGTTCTGATGGCATCCCCATCGCGTCACCCGCCGCTTGCCCATAAAGACAACCGAGGATGGCGTCGTGGGGATGTTTTATTACGGTCATGAAGACCCCTGGTGTTGGCTTAGTTTCCTAATACCGTGGCTAATGTATAAAAAGCGTGCGTTAATTGCAAGTCCAATTTAAAGCCTTTATGATGCCAATGTAAATCCTAGGTACTTTACCCTGCATATTATAAGTATCCAGGCGGTGGGGAATTGATAAAAATTGCCTCATTAGAGACCCTAACCACAAGGCAGCTATGGAAGAATTTTTTATTCAGTTACGGTCCTTGCTGGACAAACCGTCATCGGCTCCGCGCTATATGCAACTGGCGAAAGCGCTCGAACTTACTATCCATCAACGGCGTGACCTGAGCGGTCATTTTTTACCGCCGGAGCGTCAGCTTGTGCAACTGCTGGGTCTGTCCCGCGTCACCGTTTCTCGTTCTCTTGCGCTGCTCGAGCAGAAAGGGTTGATTCTCCGCCAGCAGGGCGTTGGTACGCGCATCGCCCTCCAGCTCGACTATGCATTGACCAGCGACGAACCGGGTTTTTCCGCGCTGGTTCAACAGCGGGGCGGCGTAGCCAGTAACAATTGGTTGGAACGCATCACCGACGTCGCCATGACCCCGGCGCAGGCATTGACGATGAATCTTCCGGAAAGCGTGGTGTTGACCAAACTTCGCCGCGTAAGACTGCTGAACGATGAGCCAGCGTCGCTTGAGACGGTATGGATCCCACAGCGCTGGTTACCGAAACCGGAAGAGATTGAACATTCGCTGTACGGCTATTGGCGTGAACGACACATATTTCCAGAAAATCGGCGTTATCGTGTACGTGCCGTTAGCGCAACGCGGGAAATTTCGAAACTGCTGAAGGTGCCGAATGGTATGCCGCTGCTGTTCAGCCGTCAGCACACCTTCGACGCTAAGGGTGAGTTATTGGAATACTGCGAAATTTATTGCCGTAGCGATATCTACGAATTTGAAGTGTCTGACTAAATAACCACGCCCGCGGTAAATGCAGCACCGGTCAGACCGGCGCTGCGACGGCATGCTATTACTTACGCTTCTGCGGGGGGCTGATCCGGATCGGGGCCGAGGCGCTTGCCGCTGTCTAGCGTGGTAATTTGGCTCAATTCCTCTTTTTCGAGTTTGAAATCAAACACATCGAAGTTCTCGTGGATGCGCGTTGGCGTGACGGATTTCGGGATCACGACTAACCCGTTATCAAGATGCCAGCGGATCACGATCTGCGCCGGCGTCTTACCATATTTTTTCGCTAAATCGCGGATGATGGGTGTGTCGAATACGCCTTTCCCGCCTTGCGCCAGCGGGCTCCAGGACTCTGTCTGAATGTGATGCGTCGTGTTCCAGGCATGCAGCGAGCGCTGTTGCAGCAGCGGATGCAATTCGATCTGGTTAATAACCGGCATCACCCCGGTAGCTTCCTTGAGACGCTGCAAATGGTGCGGATGAAAGTTGCTGACGCCGATGCTTTTGGTCAGCCCTTGTTCCTGCAGTCGAATCAAGCCTCGCCATGCCTCAACATAGGTATCGTCTGGGCTGCCTTTGGGCGGCCACGGCCAGTGGATCAGGTAGAGGTCGACATAGTCCAGTTTCAGCTTACGAAGGCTCTCCGTCAGCGCTTGTACCGGGCGCCCTTGATCGCTGTTCCAGAGTTTGGTGGTGATATACAGCTCATTACGCGGCAGCCCGGCGGACTGTAACGCTTCCCCCACGGCGGCCTCGTTTTGATAGATGGCCGCGGTATCGATGGCCTTGTACCCCGTTTTCAGCGCTTCACTCACCGCCACAATCGTGTCTTCATGGCTGGCTTGCCATACGCCCAGTCCCAACTGCGGGATGGTTTTGCCGTCACTCAGTTTGATGATGGGTTGTGTCGTCATAGCATTCTCCTTGTTCCGGCCCGACCACGGAGCGCGGTCGATGCAGACTGCAGGTCCGCTTTCGGCTTGCCGTAAAGCGAATAACGGCGGTTTACGCGATGCGAAAACCGCCGGAGTGCGTGTTACCGCTGGGGGATGTTTTCCCGATTCGCAGCGCTAAACAGCAGTGTAGCTGAAAGATGAAGGGGGGCGATTTGTCTTAGCGAGCGGCCTCGTAGACGCGTTGGCTGTCGGCCAGCGTTATATCCTTGTGCTCACCGAGCGACGTCATGCCGTGCGCCTTGAGTTTTTCCACCAGCGCCGGGATGCTGCTACCGTCCAACTGATAGTCCGACATCCGCGTGGGGACGCCCATACGTTCGAAAAACCTACGGGTAGCTTTAATCGCGCCATCAATGCGGTCCTCTTCGCTGCCATCACGAAGATTCCATACCCGCTCAGCGTACTGTAGCAGTTTCTCCCGTTTCTGCGCTTTACGGTCACGCAGCATGGCGGGTAGAACGACCGCCAATGTTTGCGCATGGTCCAGACCGTGCATGGCGGTGAGCTCATGTCCCAGCATATGGGTGGACCAGTCTTGCGGAACACCGGCGCCGATCAGACCGTTTAACGCCAGCGTGGCGCTCCACATCACGTTGGCGCGCACGGCATAATTATCCGGTTCTTCCAGCGCGCGCGGACCTTCCTCGACAAGCGTCAGCAGCAGCCCTTCCGCGAAGCGATCCTGCACTTTCGCGTCGACCGGGTAGGTCAGGTATTGCTCCAGCGTGTGGACAAAGGCATCGACGACGCCGTTGGCGATCTGACGCTCAGGTAGGGTGTAGGTGACGACCGGATCCAGCACGGCAAACTGCGGACGCACTAACGTTGAGTGAAACGCCTGCTTATCGCCGCTGGCTTTCCGCGTGATTACCGCGCCGCTGTTGGACTCGGAGCCGGTTGCCGGCAGCGTCAGCACCACGCCGATGGGCAGTGCCTGAGTGATATCCTGCCCATTGGTCTGCAGGATATGCCACGGATCTTCTGACGCCGTATAGTTGGCTGCCGCCGCAATGAACTTGGTGCCGTCCGCTACCGAACCGCCGCCGACGGCAAGCAGGAAATCGATGTGCTCCCGCTGCACGACCTCCACGGCCTTCATCAGCGTTTCGTAAGTCGGGTTAGGCTCAACGCCGGGAAACTCCGTGATGCTGCGGCCCGCCAGTGCGGCGTGGACCTGATCGAGCACACCGTTGCGTTTGATGCTGCCGCCGCCGTAGACGATCAAAATATGTGCGTCTTCAGGGATTTCAGCGGCGATGCCGGCGATCTGTCCTTCTCCGAACAGAATTTTTGTCGGGGTATGCAGGGTAAAATTATTCATAGATTACTTATCCAGTTTGAAGCCTTGCTGAAGCAGGGCGGGTAGAACTTCGGGGAAGTAGATGTGCTGGTAATAGTCCGCAGTGTTGGATCCCCAGGCGGCGCCGTCGGTGCGGCCGATTTTTTCCCAGTGTTTCGTCAGCGTTTCATCGTATTGTTTGATGGCGTCATTCAGCGTGTCGTCCTGATACACTTCTTCATGACGGAAGGTGCTGATGGGCAGACGGGGCTTCTGATGCGCCGGCTGGTCGACGTGGCCCAGCACCAGACCGGCGACAGGGAACGTGTGTTCCGGCAGTTCGAGGAGCTTGATCATTGCTTGCGGATCGCGGCGGACGGCGCCGATGGGGACGATGCCCAGTCCATAGGAGTGTGCCGCGGCGATCAGGCTGCCCAGGGCAATGCCCACATCGGTACTGCCGGAGACAATGCTCTCCACGCTTTCGTGCGCATGCTGCTCGAAGCCTGCCAGGGCGATGGCACGTTCGCTTTTATGCATGTCCAGCACCAGCGTCAGGAAGACCGGAGCCTGCGCAATCCAGGCTTGTCCGCCGGCCAGTTCGGCGATGCGGGCGCGTCGTGCCGGATCGCGAGTGACGATAACGGAAACCTGCTGTGAATTAACGGAAGTGGGGGCGCGGTAGGCGGTTTCGATGATCGCGGAAAGGACGTCCTCAGGAATCGCTTTGTCCAGATAGCTGCGTTCGCTGCGATGGCTGTTTAATAACTTGATTGTCTCGTTCATGTTCTCCACCCCTTCTTGATTTGATTTTCTTCTGTCCATCGGGTTAGCCGACGGCATTGTCTGTGGTTCATTCTCGGGATCTGTCGGCGCGGGTACAATGCTCATTTCTGTTTCGTTATTGCCTATTTCTGCAAAGAAGTGCAGGAATTGATGCTTGACGGCCGGATTTATGTCATTTTATTGCCATATTCTGCAAAGGATGAAGATATGCAAAGCGAAACGCATCGCCAGCGACTGGCGAATATGGCCAGGCAATACGTGGGGCAGGGCTGTGTTACCGCCACACCGATCCCGCAGGTCAGAGTTATCTATGCCGAAGAGCACTGTGTGCGTCGGCCGGTGATGTATGACCCCAGTATCGTCATCGTGTTTCAGGGCCACAAAGTGGGGTTCATGGGTGAGAAAACCTTTCGCTACGATCCGGACAATTATTTGTTGATGACGGTGCCGTTGCCCTTTGAGTGCGAAACGTTCGCTACGCCGGAGCAACCGCTGATTGGCCTTTCGATAAGAATGGACAGCGCAATGTTGCAGGATCTGCTGATGGATATTGGCGACGATGAGTGTCCGGAACGTCCGCGCGCCGAAACCACCGGCGTGTGCAGCGTACCGCTTTGCGACAAGATGCTGTGTGCGGCGGAACGATTGCTGGAGGCGATGGCGACGCCTAGAGACGCCAGAGTGCTAGGGCCGGGGATCGTGCGTGAGATCATCTATCATGTGCTCTGTGGCATAGGCGGGGCGGCGCTGCAAGCGGTGGTCAACCGGCATACCCACTTCAGCCAGATCGCGCGCGCGTTGCGGCGCATCGAACACGACTATGCGAACAGCCTTAACGTAGAACTGCTGGCCGCGGACGTGAACATGAGCGTGTCGGCCTTCCATCACAATTTCAAGGCAGTGACGAATACCTCGCCGCTGCAATATCTGAAATCTTATCGTTTGCACAAGGCGCGATTAATGATGCTGCATGATGGACTGAAGGCCAGCGCAGCCGCGCTGCGGGTCGGGTATGAAAGCCCATCGCAGTTCAGCCGGGAGTTCAAGCGCTATTTCGGTACGACGCCGGGCGACGAGATGGTTCGGCTGCGGTCGGGCAGCGTGCTGGTGGAAGGTAATTAACAGACGTCGCCGCGCAGGCGTTCAGCCCGGCGGCGGAAGGCGGCGTCAAACGCTAACGCGTTTTTTACGCCATAGCATGATGGCGATACCGACCAAACTGCTGAGCAGCAACACGACGGGCAGCAGGCACAGTCCGGTCATCACCTGGTCTTCGTAGCGTTTCACCAGCGGAATGTGGCTGATGGCGTAGCCCAGCGAGACGATGCCGCAGACCCAGAGCAGGCCGCTTAGCCAATTGAAAACCTGAAAACGGGTATTGCTCAGCCCGGAAATCCCGGCGATGGTCGGAAGCAGCGTACGAACAAAGGCCAGAAAACGGCCGATCAACAGTGCCACCAGTCCATGCCGGTGGAATAGCGAATACGCGCGCTGGTGATAATGCACTGGCAGTTGTCCCAGCCAGGTTTTGACCAGTCGGGTGTGGCCCAGCCAGCGCCCTTGCAGGTAACTTAGCCAGCAGCCGAGGCTGGCCGCAATGGTCAGCAGCACCATGGTCGGGATGAAATTCATCACGCCTTTCGCGATCATCGCGCCCGCCAGCAGCAGCAAGCTGTCCCCTGGCAGGAAGGACGCCGGCAGCAGGCCATTCTCAAGAAATAAGGTGACGAAGAGAATGCCGTAGACCACCCAAATAACGTGAGGATCGGCCAGTGCGCTGAAATCCTGCTGCCATAGCGCCTGAATTATTTCGTGAACAACACTCATTTTGCGTCCTGTCTGGTTTTGCTGGAACCCTCTGAAGTGAACAACGTATTGCTGCTCCGTGCCGCGGTTCGGGTATGTAATAGGGTGAAAAACGTGGGTTTGTCGTTATAACTGCTGTGTAACGACCATAATACACGTTTTCCCCATTCAATCGCAGCGAAATCAGGGGGTGTAGCGCGACAGGAACCTTTACGATTCCTGAATTCTTCTGAACCCGTCGGCAAGATCCTCGATCAGATCGTCGCAATCTTCCAGTCCAATATGTAACCGAATCAACGTACCGTCGAAATCAACGCCGCCGGCCGGTCGAATTTTGGCTAGCTCTTCCGGCTGATTAGCCAGAATCAGCGATTCGAAACCGCCCCAGGAATAGGCCATGCTGAAGTGGTTGAAGTTATCAAGATAGCTGGCTAGCTGCGCAGGCGAGAGTTTTTGTTTAAACAAAAGAAAAAAGCCCGTTACAGCCGCTGAAGTCGCGCGCGAAGGTCGCGTGGCCCTTACATCCCGGCAGAGCGGGATGATTGACGACATCGACTTCAGGACGTTCCGCCAGCCAGCGCGCAATGCGCAGGCTGCTTTCCTGATGCTGCTTCAGACGCACGCCCAGCGTACGCAGACCACGGCTGGCGACATAGGCGCTGTCGGCATCCGCCATTTGTCCCATCAGATAAGACTGTTCGCGCAGCCTGTCCCAGCAGCGGGCATTGGCGACCGCGGTGCCAAGCATGGCGTCCGAGTGTCCAACGATGTACTTGGTGCCGGACTGCACGGAGATATCCACGCCTGCATCCAGCGCCTTAAACAGAAGGCCCGCCGCCCAAGTGTTGTCCATGATGATGACGATTTCAGGATTGACGCGGCGTACGGCGGCAACAATCGCGGGAACATCCTGCACTTCCATCGTGATGGAGCCAGGCGATTCCAAAAATACCACTTTGGTTTCCGGCTGGATCAACCCGGCGATGTCACTACCAATCATGGGATCGAAATAGGTGGTGCTGACGTTCATTCTACCCAGCACTTTGTTACAAAAGTCCTGCGTAGGTTCATAGGCGGAGCCGGTCACCAGCAGATGATCGCCCGATGAGATGAATGACAGGATCGCGTTAGCAATGGCCGCAGCGCCGCAAGGGTATAGCGCACAGCCCACGCCGTTTTCCAGCTCGGTCATGGCTTCCTGAAGAGAAAAGTGCGTCAGCGTACCTCGGCGGCCGTAGAACAGCGCGCCTTTAGCGCGATTGATGGTCGCTTGTTTCTTCTCTTCCACGCTGTCGAAGACGAGTGAGGAGGCTCGCTGGATCACGGGATTCACTGAACCTTGGGTAAATTTTTTCTGTCTTCCGGCGGAAACCAGTGCTGTGGCGGTTTTTTTGCTAGTCATGCTTCACCTGTTGCTCATCGGCCTTGATGGCTCCTGTCATTGAGGAGTGCGGCGGTTTTATCTCTTTAACACCTTTCTCTTTACGTTATCATGGCTGACACCGAGTGTGTCGGGCGGAAGGCTAAAAAGCACACTCTTGCTGCCAGTAAGGGCGGTAAAAGGGGATTGTGCTGTAAGGAAAGGCGGGGTGGTGGCCAGAAGCGCCGACTGCCATGGAGATATATGCGCAATAATAATGAGAATAGCTATCAATTAATTTTGGCTTTGGTATCATTTTGACCAAAATGGTTGACTAATGAATAGCACTGAACGATTGGCGGAGGAACAGCGTGAATACGGCTGACATTAAAGGAAAGCAGCAGGTTTCATCAGCCCGGCGGACGATTGGCGGCGCCTTTGGCGCAGCGTACCGGGGCCTGCTGGCGTTATTGCTGGTGGCGGGCTTTAGCGGTTTTGCGCTTGCCGCGCCTTCATCTTTACCGCTCTCCACGAACGGTGGCGACACGGCGGCGACATCTCCGCTCTCGCTGCCGCCAGGCCCCGACGCTGCTGCGCCGGGCAATCTGATGCAAATGGATTTATCCGTGCTGGGGATGTACCAACATGCGGACATCGTGGTCAAGATCGTGATGATCGGCTTGATCCTGGCATCGGTGATCACCTGGGCCATCTTCTTCGGTAAAAGCGCCGAGATGATCGGTGCGAAGCGTCGTCTGCGTCGCGAGCATGATGCGCTGAGCAACGTACGCTCGCTGGACGAAGCGGCGGAAATGGCGCGTCTTTGCAAAGTGGGCAGCGTCGCGCAACAGTTTGTTGCCGATGCGCAGGACGAAATCTCACTGTCGGCCCGTTCCGACGACAATCAAGGCATTAAAGAGCGCACCGCATTCCGCTTTGAGCGCCGTGTCGCTGCCAACGGACGCCATATGTCGCGTGGGACCGGGTACCTGGCGACCGTTGGCGCCATCGCGCCGTTCATCGGTCTGTTTGGTACGGTTTGGGGCATCATGAACAGCTTCATTGGTATCGCCCATACGCAGACGACCAATCTGGCCGTTGTCGCGCCGGGTATCGCCGAAGCGCTGCTGGCGACGGCCATCGGTCTGATTGCCGCTATTCCTGCGGTGGTTATCTACAACGTGTTCGCCCGCTCCACGACCAGCTACAAAGCGATGGTAGGCGACGTGGCGGCGCAGGTGCTGCTGCTTCAGAGTCGCGATTTGGACATCGCCGCCAGTGAAAGCAGCGCGGCGTCTTCTTCGACGCAGAAACTGCGGGCGGGTTGAGTCATGGCAATGCATCTGAACGACGGACAGAACGAAAACGGCGAAATGCATGACATCAACGTCACGCCGTTTATTGATGTCATGCTGGTGCTGCTGATTATCTTTATGGTGGCGGCGCCGTTGGCGACGGTCGATGTTCGCGTCAATCTGCCCGCCTCTTCCGCCGCGCCTCAGCCGCGTGAAAAGCCGGTCTATCTGACGATTAAAGCCGATAAACAGCTTTATCTGGGGGAAGACCCGGTCACGCAAGATACGCTGGCGCAGACGTTGAATGCGAAAACCAACGGTAATAAAGAGAACACCATCTATTTCCAGGCAGATAAAAGCGTGGACTACGAGACCATGATGCAGGTGATGGACGCGTTGCGTTCCGCCGGGTATCTCAAAGTGGGGTTGATGGGGATGGAGAAAGTGTCCCGTTAATCACACCCATGTAACACGTTTTACGTTAAGCGCGGCTTCTGCCGCGCTTTTTTGTTTCCGTTGTACGCTGCGGCATTGGCTGTGTTTGGCTTTGCGCGTCATTGCTTCTATCGAGGGGAGCTGGCGGCTGAGCGAGGGGGTAGCTTCTGGTCAGCCCCATGCTCAGGCAACGTCTTTTCCCTGTCGTGAAGGTGTCATCGTCGAATAGCATGATTAATAACCTTTTCGGGGCGTTTTCATCCTCGATGCGTAGTCACTCGCCCCACTGCGATGCGGGGCATTTACCAATGCTTTGAACTGATACTCAAATCCTGGATAAGTCATCAGCTGTTTCAGCCGTTCAAAAATGGCCTTTACTTGCTCTGGGGTCGTTTGGGCGGGGGGATGGCAAAGTTGATAGATACACTCCTGCGCTTCTGCCCGATGTGTTGAGTAAAAAAAGCCCTGATTTCCTCCCACAAGCTCATTGCCGGGGGCGTTTCCGATGCCAGGATATCGTTGGTTTTTTCACTGCTGATGTCTGCAGGGAAGTCGCCAGTCCCGACATAAAATGACATCACATCCCTCCATTCAATGAATGGCGTATGGGGAAACATAACGGGTAATACGGCGCGTTTGGATAGGGCGAAAGCCCGTTTTTTCGGGGCGGGTGACGGACAACCACATTGAACCAGGCGCGTCTTGGCCTGGTTCAATGCGCTGCGGGAAACCGGTGACGGGAGCGGTTTATCCGCGAGAGTCTGGGTGTCGCCAGTGGATGCGACTGGGGACGTAAATGCGTTTCTCGGGCAGGGCGCGACCATCGATCAGCGCGGTGATCATCTCGAAGCTTCGGCTGGCCAGCGCTTCGCAATCTTGCGCGACGGTATCGATTCGCAGCGGCAGACAGTCAAACAGATAGTGGTCGTCAAAGCTGCACAGTCGGATCTCGCTGTTCATTAGCTGGTGCTGGTTTAGGTAACGCAGCACCCCTTCCAGCAGGCCGCAGGCGGCGACAAACAGGGTTTTGGGCGGACGCCCGAGCGTCGCGCACAGCTCGGCAAACATCTCGTAGCCGGAGCTGGGACGATAGTTGCCGTGAATAATCCAGTCGGGATGACAGTTGACTCCGGCGCGCTCCAGCCCTTGTTGGAAACCGGCCAGACGGTCGCGGGTGGGCGAAATGCGGGACTGGCCGCCAATGAAATAGAACTCGCCCCGATGCTGACGCGCGACGGTTTCCACCAATTTGGCTGTCGGCTCGATCGACTCGGTGATCACCAGCGGCAGCTCGGAGTCACCTATCA
Source organism: Lonsdalea iberica (assembly GCF_002111585.1). GTDB lineage: Bacteria > Pseudomonadota > Gammaproteobacteria > Enterobacterales > Enterobacteriaceae > Lonsdalea > Lonsdalea iberica. The sequence continues at coordinate 52,287 of NZ_LUTP01000014.1, read as the reverse complement.
TGCGGTCGAACTGTACGACAGGCAGTTGCTGGTTAATCTTCTGATACTCGGCATCGTTCAGCATGCTGGAGGCAACAATCAGCCCGTCGACCTGGCGTTGAATCAGGCTATTCACCGCCATGATCTCCTGGCTGGGATTCTCGTCGGTACAGGCAATAAGCAGTTGCAGACCGGCTTCGCGGCACAGCATCTCCAGCTCGTGAGAAATCAACGCAAAGCCATAGTTGGTCATTTCCGGCACGACCAGACCGAGCGTGTTGCTGCGGGTAGAGCGAAGCGAGCGGGCGTGAATACTGGGAAGGTAACGATGCTGTTGAGCGAGAGCGAGAACGCGGTCGCGCGTGGCGTCCGAGACGCGAAACTCTTTACTACGACCATTTAAAACCAAACTGGCGGTGGATTTGGAAACCCCCGCCAGCTTGGCGATATCACTGATGGTTACGCGCTTAGTTTGTTTCACCACTCGTTCTTAATGGTAGAAAAAAGGGAAACTATTCTATCACGCATGGCGCTAACAGCCAGTGCTGCAGCGTCAACCTCCCTGAACCACTGAAACTGACGGTGGCATCCCGCAGTGGGAAATAGCGGGCCGACATCACGGCAGTACCGTGGTTGATGAAGATCTCCACGCTGGAGCGATCGCACAGGATATGCAGGTGGCGCAGTTCTCCGCGCCAGTAACGGTGTTCCGGCTCGCCCGTACGCAGGTTGTGACGACTCAGCGTCAGCCGTTCGCCGTCCCAGCACAACACCATAAGGCCGGCGAAGTTGATCTGGAACTCGCCCTGCGTATCCACCATCAGTTCGGCGCTGCCCACTGGCAGTACCGGCGCATAGTCCGCGACGCCTTTCCAGACATGCTTCTGCGTGCGCAGGCTCTGCAACTCCCGGGCGGGCTGCTGATAAAGCATGCCGTCCTGCATAGTCAGCTCACGCGGGCAGGTCATGGTATGCAGCCAGCCGTATTCGATGGTGGGCTGCTGGAACTCGTCCTGATCCGGAACCGCCATCCAGCCGAACATCAGGCGACGGCCATCCTGGCTCGTCGTGGTCTGTGGCGCATAGAATTCAAAGCCCAAGTCCAGCTCTTGGAAGTCTCCGTGGGTGAACTGTCCTTTGTCATAATCCAGCTTGCCGACGAAGTAGCCCGCCTGGAAGATGTTCAGGTAACGTTCTTCCTCGGCCGCCAACCCCTGAGGGCTGCAAATCAGTACGTCGTGCTGCCCCAATGGGAACAGATCCGGACATTCCCACATGTAGCCGAAATCGCCCAATCCGCCGAGGCGAGAGCCGGCGATTTCGCCCAGAGACTGCCATTGGTGCAGATCGTCGGAGGAGAACAACAGCACCTTGCCTTGCAACTCGGCGTCTTGAGCGCCGAGCACCATGTACCACTTGCCGTCATGACGCCAAACCTTGGGATCGCGCACATGACCGGTATAGCCTTCCGGCAGCGGCAGTACAGTGCCGAGCTTGTCGAACCCGCCGTCTGCATTTTCCCGCGCCAGGCACTGGTTAGCCGTGCGTGAGCCGTCGTCGTACTTCACGTTGCCGGTATAAACCAGCGTCAGCATGCCGTCGTCGTCTTCCACCGCAGAGCCGGAGTAACAACCGTGGCTTTCATAACTTTCTGCCGGTACCAGCGCCACAGGTTCGTGACGCCAGTTGACCAGATCGGCCGAGCTCCAGTGCCCCCAGAATTTCGCTCCGTGGGCGCAAGCTAATGGATTCCACTGATAAAACAGATGGTAACGCCCTTGGTGCTCAATGAATCCATTCGGATCGTTGAGCAGACCGACGTTCGGTGACAGGTGCCACTGCGGACGGTAAGGGTCATAGCACTGGCGCGATTGAGCCGACATCAAGGCATGAGCCATACGTTTTAATAAGTGGGTTTCTCTCATTATTTGCTATCCGTTTTGTATCTCAGGAGCAGTGAAAGCACGAAGGCTGTCCCAAACGCTATCAGCATGCCGATCACGTAACTGAGGAATGAGTCGGGTTTTACGATCGCCATGCCCGGAATACCGGTCAGGCCCACCGCGGTCATGCCGACGTGGTTCGCCACGACCCAGGCGCCGCCTAGCGCACCGCCAGCGATAGCGGCCAGGAACGGTTTCACAAAGCGCAGGTTGATGCCGAACAGCGCCGCTTCGGTAATTCCCAGCAGTGCCGAGAAACCGGAAGGGATAGCAATCGCCTTGATGCGGGCATCTTTGGTTTTGAAGTAAACCGCCAGGCAGGCGCCGCCCTGAGCGATGTTAGCCATACACCAGATCGGCAGCAGGAAGTTGACGCCGATATTCGGGTTGCCCAACAGGCCCGCCTCGATGGCGTGGAAGCTGTGGTGCACCCCGGTAATCACGATTACGGAATAGAGACCGCCGAAGAGCAGACCCGCGAACCAGCCTGCATGCGCGATCAGAGTGCTTAGCACCATGGAGATGCCGTCGCCCAGCATCCGGCCCGCAGGACCAATCACCAGCATAGCAACAAAGCCGGAGATGATGACGGTCAGGAACGGCGTCAGAATAATATCCAGCGCGTTAGGGATGATTTTGCGCAGGCGTTTTTCCACCAGGCTCATGAACCAGACCGCCAGCAGCACCGGGAACACGGTTCCCTGATAACCGATCATGGCGACGTCATAACCGAACAGGTGCATGGTTTTGAACCCTTCGGTGACGCCCCAGGCGTTGGTCAGCGCGGGGTGAGTCAAGATCCCCCCAAGCGTCGCGCCCAGATAAGGGTTACCGCCGAATTCGCGCGCGGAGGTGAAACCAATCAAGATCGGCAGAATGATGAAGGCGGCGGAGCTGAAGATATCCAGCAGAATGAAAATGGCGCTATCCGGATTCACCCAGTTATACGTTTTGATCATTCCCAGCAAGCCCATCAGCAGGCCGGAGGCGACGATAGCCGGAATGATAGGAACGAAGATGTTGGACAGCAGACGCGCCAAGCGCTGTAGCGGGTTCAGTTTTTTGGCGGCGGCCGACGCGGCTTCCGCTTTGCTGGACTCATGGACGCCAGCGGCTTTGATGAACTCCGCATGGACCTTGTTGACCAGACCAGAGCCAAAAATGACCTGCATTTGCCCCGAGTTTTGGAAACAGCCTTTAACGCCTTCCAGTTTCTCGATAGCGGCTTTGTCCGCCTTATTATCATCTTTTAACACCAGACGCAGTCGTGTGGCACAGTGTGCCGCGCTGGCGATATTGTCCTTCCCGCCCAGCAGGGTGAGAAGGGAAGCCGCAGTGGCTTTAATGTCCATAAGTTTCCTCATAAATCAAATAACACTACATCAGCTGAAACCGCGGCAATGCGAAGACGGCCGCGGGTAAAGGCTGAATCAATTAAAACCAGGTTTCCATCTGAACGCCGAAGGTCCATTCGCCGCCAGCCGTAAAGCCGGTGGAGCCGAAGGCATCCTCGTTAGAGTAGTTGTCCAGACGTTTATCCCAGTCCATGTAGCTGGCGAAAACGCGCAGCTCGGGCCGGCTGAAAAAGTTGGCGATATCGCCAACTTTGAAGGTGGGCGCAAAGGTCAGCTTGTAAAAACCGCCGCTGACCTGATTGCGCGCTAAATAGCCTTGCGGATCGAGATCCATGTACTGATAGCTACCTTCATACGCCAATGCGAAATTGGGAGTGATTTCCTGAATGAAGCGGGCGTTAAACGTTACCCACTGATAGTCATCTCCGGAGACATAACGATCTTTACTGCTCTGCGCCATTAGCGAGGGCGCGAAGCTCCAGGTCTGATTGATGGCGGTGGTACCGTAGGTCGCCAGACGCCAGGTATCGGCGTTTTGCGTCAAATTACCGTCGGAGCCGATCCCTTTGACTTCCGCGCCCAGGCCGTGACCGTACAGCAATGCAACGAGTGAGCTACCGTCCCGCAGGCCGTAGAAGTTGTCGCCGCGCCATGCCACCGCGGCGTGCACGCCGGAATCGCCAGCTTGGCTGTTGACGATATGGCTGGCGCTGTTGGCGCCGGTGTTGGTGGTGAGATCGTTGTTCTTCGCCCGCAGTCCACTCAGCATGAACTGGAACGGGCCGACGAAGTTATTGCTGGTCACGATGTAGTTCTGGATCTCGTTATCCAGCGCCTCGTTGTCGCCCAGGCTGCGGCCATACAGAGAGAAGTTGGTTTTCCAGCCGTCGACGGGTTGAACATCGTAGATACCGCCGCCGGTGCCGGCCAGGAAGACGACGTCGGAATCCAGCCAGTGGATATCGAAGTTGTCACGGTCGAAGCGTTTACCGGCCCACAGCGTGGTGTCCTTGAACGCGCCGGTAAAGGTCGGCAAAGAGCCTAACTCCACGAAGGCTTCGCGGATATTCAGGTCGCTGCTGTCCGCAGTCCAGTCGTTATAGCTGCGCTGTCCGTCGGCCATCATCACTTTGAAACGCGTGGTCGCGCCGTTATCAAGCTTGGTTTTATGCTCTAGCTTGAGTTCCAGATAGGTGTCGTCTTCGTTGCCCAGACGGCCGATGTTGCCGCCTACGCTGCCGGCGGGCGAGATGCCCGGACCGATATCCGCTTTGCTGCTGGTCGCGGAGTCATGTATCGCCAATCCTGATCGCGCATAGCCGTGAAATTCGAAGCCATCGGCGAGGCTGCCTTTGTCAGCCAGCGCGGTGGTGCGTTCCGCGACCTGTCGCGTCTGCTGCTCGTTTTGCGTGGTGCGCTGTTCGACTTGATGCGCCTGCTGTTCGATCTGAGCCGTGCGGGTAGAGAGCGTCTGGGCCTGCTTTTCCGCCGCGTCGGCGCGCGCTTCCGCCCGTTGAGCGCGCAGTTCGGCCTGCTGCACGCGCTGTTCCAGCGCATTGAGCCGATCTTCCAGCGTGGTAGTTTCCGCCCCGGCGGCATAATGAGAACACAGAAGGAGCCCTATCGTTGCAGAGAGGTAGTTGAGTTTCATGGTTTTTATTCTCTTTTTAGGTTGAGCTATATTATTTTTGCTAAATTGCTAAACCGGTTGCGCAGCGAAATTAAAGGGGAGTGAGGGGGTTGGCAAGGGTTTTTGCTAACTCGGTTCTCTATCTGTGATCCTGGCTACAAAATACCTGTTCCCGCGTCTTTTTTTTTACGCGGGAACAGGAAATTTTTAGGAAAGCGGCGTTGCTAGCTGATGCGCATAAGGCAGCGCCGTCATTGCGCCTTTGGCGGTGGTCGCGAGAGCGCCGCAGCGCTGCGCCTGATCCACGATATCCATCCATTGGGCGATGTTATTCAAATCGTCGTGCTGCGCCAGACCTTGCAGCAGGCCGGCGACAAAAGCATCGCCAGCGCCGGTCGTATCGACAGGAGTGACGTACGGGGCGTCGAAATGTTTCAGGTTCTTGCTGTCGCGCAGCCACACGCCGTTGCCGCCCTGCGTGACCAGCAGCAGTTTCAGGCCGTAGCGGGACATCAGCGTTTCCGTTCCTTGTTCGATCTCGGACGTACCGCTCAGGAACAGGAATTCATCTTCCGACAGTTTCACCGCATCGGACAGAGATAGCGCTTGGTCCAGACAGTCACGCAGTTCTTGTTCGCTTTCCCACAGGTCTTCACGGATGTTCGGATCGAAGCTGACCCAGCCCTGCGCTTCCCGGATGCGTTTCATCGCTTCCAGCGCTGTCCCGCGCGAAGGTTCCTGAGAAAGAGCAATAGAGCACAAGTGCAGCCATTCGCCGCGCTGAAAATCAGGCAGGTCGTGCGACTGAATAAACAGGTCGGCGCTTGGGCGCACCATGAAGGTAAAAGAGCGCTCGCCCTGATCGTCCAGCTCTACCAGCACGGTAGAGGTACGATGCTTACGGTCCAGCTGCATAAAACCGGTGTCCACCTGTTCCTCGATCAGTACCGTGCGCAGGAAACGACCGAAGGCGTCTTCGCCCACGCGGCCGATAAATGCGCTTTCACCGCCGAGACGGGCCACACCCACGGCGACGTTTGCCGGTGCGCCGCCCGGACATTTCAGATAACGATCCGTGCCTTCTGGAATCAGGTCAACTACGGCATCGCCCATGACCCACACTTTATGTGACATAACTATGCTCTTTAACTGGAATTGATAAACCGGCCGCTAAAATAGAAGAATCGGTTTAGCTAATCAACACCTTCCTGCGCCGAATGTTACCGACCGCACACATTAATCCTCAAATTAAGCGCGAGTCGGTGAAAAAACCGGCATTTTCGCCGAAATTGATAACGTGGAGAAGTCATTACCTATTGTGAATATTGCGGGCGAAAAATAAACGGGAGAAAGATAGAAAATAACGGCATGAGTCGCGTCGATGCAGTGGTATTTCGGTGAGTGGACCAGGCCGCGCCTAAGCGTCATGGGGTGAACTCCGCACCGTCAACGGGTGCCGATAGCGCGGGTGACTTCGTCAGCCGCCTCAAGGCGTGAGATGTTGATATATCGAGGTTAACGTTCACTCATTAAAACTACCGAAAAGAAACTATGTTATTGATGACTAAAATATCAAACGATGCCCTACGGAAAATAGATGGGCTATAAGGTTTATTCTCTCATTCCTCATGCAGATTTAACGCTGAGCGCGTCCTTTTATTGACCCTTTAATTAATATTGATATTTCGTTTTATTAATGCGATATGTTAATGGCGCGACTCAATTGGGATTGAATGGAAGGAAATGCGAGTGCTGGAAAATTTGAAAGCGTTCAGGATGGTCGTGGAATATCAGGGATTCAGATCCGCGGCGGTTGCAATGAAAATATCCCCCGCGATGGTGAGCCGACGAATAGAGCGGCTAGAATTCGAAGTAAAAACGCAGCTGATTAAACGTAATTCAAGAACAATATTACTGACTGCGGCCGGAGAGCAATTATATCAACGCTGTCTGTCGATCATTGATGATTACGAATCCTGCATGAGAGATGTGAAAAGCCTTAATGCTGAAGTCAGCGGATGTCTTAAAGTCGGTATTCCCCATTCGATTAATCATTTGCACGTTATTCCCAACCTCAGGAAATTTATCGAGCGCTATCCAAAACTTAAGCTTGAGACGGTGACCGGAAATCACTGTATGGAACTATTCAGCCATGGTTTTGATTTAGCGTTGCACTGTGGCCCGTTGCCTGACAGCAACCTTTACTACTCCCTATTAGGTTACTGGCGAAAACACACCTGCGTTTCGCGCGAATATGTGCAACAGCACGGTATTCCCCGTCACCCGGAAGATTTGCATAGCCACACCTGCCTATTCCATTTCGATAACCATCAGCGCTCATGGAAATTCATCGTCGAGGGTAAAGAAACCGATATTCGGCCTCATTGTACGTCCAGAGTCAGCAATAGTCTGGACCTCTATCAGATGGTGAAAAACGGCCAGGGAATATCTTATCTGCCTGATTTTACAATAAGAGAAAGCATTAACTCCGGCGAAATCATCTCCGTGCTTGATGAATTTATGCCGCCGCCGCTCCCTATGTATGTGGTGTATATCAATCCCCGGCCGTCGCCGAATGAGCAGGCGTTTATCGACTTTATCCGGACGTTAAATTTAGCGACGGTCGAGGGTCCAGCATCCTGAGAGGATGTAATCGTGTCACTGCATCGATTTGGTCAGGCTTCAGGCCGGCGTGGCGAAACCAACGTTCGCTGTCGATCAGCCACTGACTGACCTCCGGTTGTTCGATTTGGCCGAGATCGGAGCTGTACACCACATTGTTCACTCCTGAGAGCACGTCGTACATATCTTCTTCCGTTTGGTAGCCGAGGTAGACGGTAAGCGCGCACTGTTCAACGTAAAGCCAGTCGTAGCTCCCCAGCTCGGCGAGCTCCCGTGAAGAAAATCCGCTGATGGGATTCGCTGGCTGATTGAGCATCAATCGACAACCGCCCGCTTTCTCCACGGCTTCGATCAGGCGCAGAGTTTGGTCCTTCGTCGTATGACCTGATGAGATCACGATATTGTGATGCTGGGCGAACGAAATTAACGCCTTGAGTTCGGCGCGTATTTTCCCATCATCGTCGGTAATGGATAATGGGTGTTTGGAAAATTCACGTGCGTACTCGTTGGCGAAGGTCCGCGACAGCGCGCTACGGTGCGCGGTGCGGACAATCGTCGGCAGGTGTACCAGCAGCCGCGGCGCAGCGTCGAATTGATATTGGCTAAGCGCCTGCTTTACCGTATTCAGGCTCAGGCCGCCGGCCAGCGTATTCAGCACGACGGAGCCAAATACCGGTAATCCCAGCACTTGCATAGCGGTAGCCAGCGCGGATACGCTTCCCAGATGGCTTTTCAGCACCACACCGCCCTTGGCGCCGGCGTACTGCTGACCAGCTTCGAAGGCCGTGCAGCGTCTTCGGTAACTATCCGGACCGGCGTGATAATGAACGTCCAGAAAACGCAATCGCGACGCCCAATAATCGACAAAAGAGCATGTCATGCTTTCGACTCCCACGGCACCGCATAACCGAGCGTGTTTCTTGCCTCCTCCAGTTTTTTTCCCTCTTTGATCGTCCCGAGGATGCGCTGTTCTGTTTTTTCGACATTTTCAGCGCGCAGGATAACCTCCATCAGCCGTTCTCGCGGTATAGCTAATACGCCGTTATCGTCGCCCACGATCCAGTCATCAGGCGCGATCTTCACGCCATGAATAGTCAGTTCACACTGTTTCGCCCTGACGCGCGCGCGATTTTTCCCGGAGACCATGTACACGTTGCAGGCGTACAGGGGGTAATTCATTTTGCGGATATCGGCTATATCTCTGACGGACCCGTGGATCACCGTGCCTGCGATCTTCTGCTGCAGGGCTCGGGTCGTAAGGATATTGCCCCAGCTGGTGCAGTCTGTCCGCCCCTGATTATCGACGACGACGATCGCCCCTTCCGGCACCTCGTCAATGTAATTACCGGCATTCATAAAGGTATTTTTTTCCGGCTCGTAGGCTTCATATTGCACCGTGAAAGCAGGTCCGGCGATTTTCATATTCGATACCTGCGGTTTAATCCCTTGCAGTCCACCGGCGATGTAGAGGCTGTCCATCGCATCGGAGAGGGATGCCGTGTCTAGCGCAAGCAGGCGATCCCGAAGCTTAGTCAATGCGTTCATCGTGTTTTGGTCCATTGTGAATTGTCAGGGTGTTTAATACGCACCAGGCGGCGTATTCCGGGAGCGTTCGCGTCAGCAACGTTTTGTTATACGGGAAGGTTATGCTGTATTGTTTGCCGTCCTGACGGCTAATCGACATCGTCGTGTTTCCCACCAAATTATCGCTGGCAAGCAACTCGGAGAGGGGGGGCGCCACAGCAACCTCAACCTCGGTCGTCAATCCTGTGTCGACGGTGTGGTTTTCATCATGCAGACAGGCCGACAAGGCAGAATCGGCGGTGCGCCAGCGCACGTTGCCAATGTCACGCAACCGCTCCCTGGCAGTCTGGTTGTTTTTGCTGACCAGATACGGGCGGAAGATATCATCGGCGGCAGCAACAATAGATTGCGGCAATGGGCTATGCAGCGGCGTTTCTACCCGTACCAGGATATAGGGGCTTTTCCACAAAAAATGCACATCGCAGTTGGCAGACGGCAGTAATTGCTCGAATTTTGCCCCCACTTCGCTTTCGCTGATGCCGATTAGCATCCAATCATCGTTGTGGCTCGACGCTTCACCTTTATCGGTGAATGACAAATAGTGCTCGAGCATGGGCAACGCCTGGGAAGGGGGGCCGGGCAGCACAACGACCTGAGTGTTCTCCACCGTGACATGGAACCCTGGCGCCGTGCCCGAAGGATTCGGCAATACGCTGGCGCCCGACGGGAACAACGCCTGTAGGCGGTTGGAATCATCATGCTTGACCCCCAGCCTGCGTAACTGTTCCTGAATCGTTATCCAGACATTTTCATGATGAACCAGCGGACGATGGATGGCATTCGCCACGGCCTCGCGGGTTTTATCGTCGGAGGTCGGTCCTAAGCCTCCGCAAACGACGAACAGCGCGTCCTGACCGGCGCTAGCAATAATCAGGTCTCTGATTTGCTGAATATTATCGGCACAGACGGCTTGTGATCGGATGCGATAGTTCGCTGCAACCAACTGTTGGCTAATGTGCTGCTGATTACTATTGAGGTATTGACCGGACAACAGTTCATCTCCGATGGTCAACACGCTGGCCGTTTTGGCGGCGGTCGGCAAGGTGATGGCGCTGATGATCGCTCCCGCCATCTGCTGGGTCGTGGCTATGCCGCCGAGATCGTAGGTCGTCGTTTTCCCTTCGCGGATCACGTGGTCGACGGCCTGGTTTATGCGTTGAGCTTGCTGGCTAAAGCCCAGATATTCCACCATCATGGCGATGGTATAAAACATCGCAGAAGGGTTGGCTTTCCCTTTCCAGGCCATGCCCGGCGCGCTGCCGTGTACGGGTTCAAAGTAGGCGATATCGCTGCCGATATTAGCACTGGGGGCCAGTCCCAGCCCCCCCATAACCCCTGCAGCCAAATCGGATAAAATATCACCGAACATATTTTCAGCGACAATAACTCCGAACTCATGCGGTTTACGCACCAGCCATAACGCCATCGCGTCGATGTTCTGTATATCTGCTGAAATATCAGGAAAACGCGATGCCACCTCATGAAAAACAGTGGCGGCGAAGTGACCGCTTTCACGCATGACATTGGGCTTATCCGCAAACGTCACGCGGTTGAAATGGTGTGCACGCGCGTGATTGAACGCCGCGTCAAACAGGCGCTCCAGTCCGAAACGCGTTTGCAGACGTACCGTCCAGGCGGCTTCATCCAGTCCATATTTTTCCAGGTTAGGATGCTTAAGCCACCCAGAGACATTTGAGCCGACGCCTTTAAAATCCAGCCCGGAATAAAGCCCTTCGGTATTTTCACGGATGACGCAGCAACGGAAAGGTTGTCGATTTCCACCGACATATTTTACCGGGCGGACATTCGCAAAAAGCCCCAGTTTCTGGCGCAGTTGGATGACTGGCGATGTATACGTAATATTTTTATTCTGCAAATGCTCAGGCAGCGCCTGCTGCGCTTCCGCCTTGCCTTTGCTGGTAATCGCGCCCAGCAGCACGGCGTCCGCCTGACTGATTTTTTCCCACGTTTCAGCCGGAATCGGGTCGCCTGCTTTTTTCCAGCACTCCCAACCGATATCTCCCCAACAGAGCTTAATGGGTAAATTGAGCGCGTTAATAACGGGTAATGCCGCTTCACAGACTTCCTGACCGATGCCATCGCCCGGTAAAACAAGAACTTTTTTCATAGACCCTCGATCCATTCTTTGATCACTTGGTTAATGGCGGACCCATTGTCATTCCATGGCCGCATTCCTGCTTCCGGAATACATGCGTAGGTATGCGCGCGATGGCGGCTATGCGTTTGGTTATCCCAAGTGGCCAGCTGGGATTTTTCGCCGACGATGCCGAGATACTTACCGTGGTACTGCGCCATGGCTGGACGCGCGTCTAATTGCAATAAAATAGAAAATCCGGTTTTCATTCTGTCGATAGCCGTTTGTTGCAGGGAATCTGGAATGCGTAGCGTTCCAATCTGTGCGGTGTGGCCTTCGGGGACGACAAACTGATGTAAGGCCTCAATGGCCGAATCTATATGGCCGTTATCCAGCATCGACACGAGATAACCAATACGCTCTTTCAACAGCGGATCCGCATAACCCGGCGCGCTGATGGATATCACGCCAGTCAGGCAATCCAAACGCTGCGACAGCAGTTGAACCAGTGTGCCAGCCATTGCGAATCCCACTAAAAGGAAAGGAGAACGCGAGCGGGAGGCGAGTTCTTGCTGAACGGCCTCGACAGCTTGTTGTGGATTGGCGGTGGGAATGAGAGATAAGGTATCAATAATCGACACGTTGTAGCCTTGACTCGCCAGGAGTGAAACCAGCGGCGCGCAAAATTGTCCGTCGTCCCAAAGAGGCATGACGGGCGCCAGAATAACGGCATCCTTTTTTTTCATACCTGGCTCTCCGCGGTTAATTCTCTAATATGTCTGAATGAGGAAGATGATTTCTGTTTGAGAATATTTTCGACGGAACTTCTGTAATCAGCGCTGAGGTTCGTTAGCCCCATCACCATGTCAAGGACGCTACGTTTAGACGCGGAAAAAAAATCATAAGATTGCAAGCTTTCAACCTGATTGAATACGGTTTCAACATCGTAAGTCACGTCGTTTTTATAGGCATTAAGGAAAGTGAGCCAGGTTTCAAGCGCCAGATTTCCTGACCCTTTTCCCATTCCCGTCAGCGAGCAATCGATAAAAGTGGCCCCAGATTTGATAGCCTCAATGGAGTTTGCCATCGCAAGGCCAAGGTTATCATGCGCGTGAAACCCTATTTTAAGTTTCGTTGAGCATTTAATCATATGCACTAGGTTGGAAACCTGTTCAGGTAGTAAACTTCCGTTAGAGTCGGCCAGGCAAATAATATCAGCACCGGCCGTCTGAGAAAGATTCGCCAGCTCGATTAACCGACTGCTTTTTATCTGGCTGACTCGTACTACATTCATACTGACCTGTATGCCCGCCTTTTTGCAAATTTGCATAGCTCCAGTGCGGGTTGTGGATTGGCCGCTTTGATACACAAGCGCAGCATGCTGACGCCGTGCGCTTTCATTTTTGTAATATCGTCAGTGGTAATATTGTGTGGATGGGCGATAACAACAATCTTGACATTCGGTGCGGATTGATGAATGGCATCGATATATTTATCCGGCGATATTCCTGTTAGTCCAATATTGGGTATCGGTTTGAACGACCCGTTGCGATATCCTATTTCAATCCATTCTACTCCGCTTTCGGTCAGTGTCTTGGCATGTTTGACTGCGTAATTTGCAGGGAAACTAAATCCATTCTGATAACCGCCATCCCGTAAAGTCACATCAATATTGTTGATCATTTTGTTTCACTTTCTTTATTTTTCACATAATTCACAGAGGTCAATTGTCCAAGGAGGTAAATCACAAATCCAGCCACGCAAACTAAAGCAATGATCAGGGCCGTCATTCGAGGAGAATGGGCCGTTATTTTCCCGATAAGAAAAGACGATAGCGCCGCGCTTCCCAACTGCAATGCCCCCATCACACCTGAAGCCGTACCGGATGCCTGCGAATGGGCGGCGATAGCCGAAGCTGTGCCAAGCGGCAGTAAGAAGCCGTTTCCGAAGGTCAGAATAGAGATAGAGATTACGGTGGAAGCTAAGGCATGTGGGCTGAGAAACATTTGTAGCGCAAATATGATGCCGCCGACGACAAAAACCAAATAGCCTTTGCGAAGGGTCGATTCAATACTTTCCGTCCGTGATACTCTTTTTGCCGTTAAATTACCGGCGACATAACTTGCTGATAACAGCACGTAGGTATATCCCACATAAACGGGTGATAATCCCAGTTTGCTTAGCATAAAGGGTGATTCGACAATATAGGCAAAATAAGCGGAATAGGCGAAGCAGGGAATTGCCGCGTAATATAAAAAACTTTTATTGAGTAAAACGTGATAGGTGCTTTTGGCCGACAGTGTCAGGCTGAGACGCTGCCGTTTTTCCGGAGGTAAAGTTTCTTTCAATGAGGTGAAGCATAATACTAGAGTCAGAATAATAAATGCCGTGAGGAAAATAAAGCATGAGTGCCAACCGAAATGCTGTGTTAATACGCCGCCGATCATGGGAGCTATGGCAGGTGACATCCCGACAAAAGGGAAAATAACCAGATATAATTGCGCCGAGGCTTTTTTATCCATCATATCGTTGATGACCGCCCGACTAATGGTAATGCCGGCGCAAGAGCCTATTCCTTGAAGAAGCCGAAGGAACAATAGCTCATTAATGTTCGTGCTATATATTACGGCGATAGTAGATATGAGCCATATAATCCCGCCAGCGATAAGGACTTTCTTTCTTCCCAGACTATCGCTTAATGGGCCGTAAATAAGCTGAGAGAAAGAAACGCCAAATAAGAAAATAGCGATGGCGTTTTGAATCTGTGCTTCGCTGACTTTATAAAACTCGCTCATATTACCGAGCGCGGGAAGAAATATATCTGTGGAGATCAACCCGCCTACAGATAGGCACGCGATCAACACCACCAGGGGCATTGCGAGAGTATTTTTCATTAGACGTTAATAACAATCTATTGTTGGGTAGCTGGAAGATAAATTAAACGGGGAATAACTAAAATCCTTAACTGCTAAACGCACTGTTGCAGATCAGTAAACAGCGGCCGTTTCATCGAGCGACAGAAACCGCCCCTGGGTATATATGGAATCGCCATCGGTGATGTGTTGCGTTGACTGTCGATGCAGACTAAGGCGACGGCGAAGTGCGTTACGAAGCGGTGCGGCCCGCAGTTTCTGTGTATACCGCCGTGAGGCAGCACGGCCTGCTATGCTTAGGATGACGCAAAGGGAGGTGAATCATTATGAAGGCAGAGCATGATTTGGCGTCAATATCGCGTTACCTGCGACGAAATCACGTCCTGACGCTGTGCGCGGGCGATGCCGTCAACCTGTGGTGCGCCAACGCTTTCTACGTTTATGACGCCGAGGTGGCAGCCTTCGATATGATGACCCCGGCGGACACGCGACATGCCCAACTGATGCGGGACTTCCCGCAGGTGGCGGGCACCGTCAGCGATCAGCAGAAAAACGAGATGTTGATTCAGGGCGTGCAGTTCCGGGCCGAGGCCCGCCTGCTGCAAGGCGCGGAGGCTCACGTTGCACGCGATCGTTACAATGCGCGCTTCGCCCATGCTCGACGCTCCAGCGCGCCGCTATGGCGCTTGACGTTGACGGAACTGAAGATGACCGATAACCGGCTCAGATTTGGCGCCTGTTTACTGTGGCAGCGGGAGGTTGTAGACGCGGATTCACGATGACGCTTCAACGCAGGCGATGGATGACCTGATTGCTGCTGCCGCGCCAGATTAGCGAGGGATCCTTCAAATCCTGTACAAATTTACCGTCCACCAGCACGTTGATGAGGTCTACTACCTGACGCTGCTCCGGCGTCAGATCCGCCAGCACATATCCTGTCCAAATCCAGATATCCTTGCCCTCGCACTCGCGGCGAATACGTTGCACCAGACGCAAAATGTCCGGCACGTTCTGCGGATGCAGCGGATCGCCGCCGGAGAGCGTTACGCCCTGACGCGGGATGTCGGTGTCTTGCAGATCGGCGATGATCCGATCCTCCTCAAGCTGCGTAAATGGCTGACCGGCGCTGAGACGCCAGGTCGTTTTGTTGTAGCAGCCTGGACATTGATGTTCGCACCCCGCGACAAACAGCGTGCAGCGTGTGCCGGGTCCATTGACGACATCCACGGGGTAGTACTGAAGATAATTCATCACGGTGTCCCTATCCGGGGTCGTCCGGAGACGGCCTGACTTGATATGCGAGTGGTTCGAATCTTAAGACGACTGCGTATTGGCGCTTGATGCGCCGCAGGGAGAGTCAGCGCCTGACCGCGGCGTAAATGTATCGGTCAGGCGCTGAGAACGCGGGGGTTAACCCAGCTGTCCGTTGGCCAGGTGTTTGATTCTGCGTTTCACTTCTTCCTGCTTGCCCGCGTTAAACGGACGCGCGTCCGGGCTGCCCAGATAGCCGCATACACGGCGGGTGACGGAAACACGGGAGGAGTCGTGGTTCCCGCATTTCGGGCAGGTGAAACCTTTGCTGGTGCAGGCGAACTCGCCGGTGAAGCCGCACTCGTAGCATTCGTCGATCGGCGTATTGGTGCCGTAATAAGGGACGCGGCTATAGCTGTAATCCCAGACGTCTTCCAACGCTTTCAGGTTGTGCTGCAGGTTGGGGTATTCGCCGTAACAGATGAAGCCGCCGTTCGCCAACGCCGGGTAGGGCGCTTCGAAATTGATTTTTTCGTACGGGTTCACTTTCTTCTCAACGTCGAGATGGAAGCTGTTGGTGTAATAGCCTTTATCGGTGACGCCCGGGACCACGCCGAACTCCGAGGTATCCAGACGGCAAAAGCGGTCGCACAGGTTCTCGCTCGGCGTGCTGTACAGGCTGAAACCGTAGCCGGTTTCTTCTTTCCAGCGGTCGGTCGCCGCTTTGAGATGCGCCACGATTGCGACGGCTTTTTCACGCAGCGTTTCGTCGTCGAAGAGGTGTTTCTCGTTGCCGAACAGCGCATTGATGGTTTCATGCACGCCGATATAGCCGAGAGATATGGACGCGCGGCCGTTCTTAAAGATTTCAGCGACATTGTCGTCGGCTTTCAGGCGTACGCCGCAGGCGCCTTCCATATAGAGGATGGGCGCGACGCGCGCTTTCACGTTTTCCAGGCGCGCCACCCGGGTCATCAGCGCTTTCTTCGCCAGTTCCAGTCGCTGGTCGAGCAATGTCCAGAACTGCGACTCATCCCCTTTGGCTTCCAGGGCGATGCGCGGCAGGTTCAGGCTGATCACGCCGAGATTGTTGCGGCCGTCGTGGATCTGCTCGCCGTTCTCTTCATAGACGTTGAGGAAGCTGCGGCAGCCCATCGGCGTCTTGAATGAACCGGTGACTTTTACCACCTGATCGTAGTTCAGAATATCCGGGTACATGCGTTTGCTGGCGCACTCCAGCGCCAGCTGTTTGATGTCGTAGCTTGGGTCGCCCGGTTTGTGGTTGAGACCGTCGCGCACGGCGAAGACCAACTTCGGGAATACGGCGGTTTTGCGATTTTTACCCAGCCCGGCGATGCGATTGCGAAGGATGGATTCCTGAATCAGGCGAGACTCCCAACTGGTGCCTAGCCCGAAGCCGAAGGTGACGAACGGGGTCTGACCGTTGGCGGTGTGCAGCGTGTTGACTTCGTATTCCAGCGACTGGAAGGCGTCATAACACTCTTTTTCGGTGCGGCTGTGCGCATAGCGTTCGGCATCGGGGATATTCCACTCTTCCGCCACGGCCTGATGCTTCTTGTAACTGGCGGCGACGAACGGGGCCAGAATTTCGTCAATGCGGTTGATGGTGGTGCCGCCGTAAATATGGCTGGCGACCTGCGCGATGATCTGGGCGGTGACCGCTGTCGCGGTGGAGATAGAGCGAGGCGGCTCGATCTCGGCGTTGCCCATCTTGAACCCCTGAGTCAGCATTCCGTTCAGGTCGATCAGCATGCAGTTGAACATAGGGAAGAACGGCGAATAATCCAGGTCGTGGTAGTGAATTTCGCCACGCTCATGCGCCAGTACCACGTCACGCGGCAGGATATGCAACTTGGCATAGTGTTTGGCGACGATACCGGCCAGCAGGTCGCGCTGAGTCGGGATCACCTTGCTGTCTTTATTGGCGTTCTCATTCAGCAGGGAAACGTTGCTCTGTTCGACCAGACCTCGGATTTCCTGCGTCAGGCGTCCCTGACGCTCGCGCGAGACGTCGCGATCGTGGCGATATTCGATATAGGCGCGGGCGACGGGTTTGTAGTTGCTCGACATCAGCAGGTTTTCGACCGCGTCCTGTATTTCGCGGATTTCGACGCGAGAGCGATCCTGCATCTGCGCGGTGACGGCGGCCGCCACGGTGGCGCAAAAATCGAGATCGTCAACGCCCGTAGCGCTGGCGGCTCGTTCCACCGCCTCACGGATACGAATTTCATCAAAAGGTACCTGACAGCCGTTCCGTTTAATCACCACTGGTTTCACGTTCGCGTCCTCATTAATGTCTGTGCAGTAGTTATCCACAGGCACAACCACGTCGCGTAAGGGCTGCACGAGGTTGTGGATGATTTTGTGGATAAACGCTATATGTAGGTCTAATTAAGAGTATAGACACTATATATTGAATTTTGCCAAGCGGGATTATAGTGATTTTGATTGGGAGGTTTATCTCCAATTTCATGCTGCGGTTGATGCAGAACAAAGAAATTTCAAAACAGCTTAAATTAGAGACGAATAGCGTGATGCCTTTTTTGTAAACGTTCGACATGGCGTTGGAAACCCTGTTTAAACGCCCAAAAAGGCATTAAAAAAATAGGGTTTTTGGTCCTTTGTCAGCCGTTTTTTTAACGACTGTTTTCCCATGTGGATTCGTCACGTAGCCTGGCCCTTGAGCGCACGCTTTTTGCATGTGTCGCGGAACACATTTCCGGGCCGCTCGTGTTCTACATGGGTGACGTTGTTGCGCTATGGACTGAATTTTTCCCCCGGTCTGTGTGCCGGAGGAAAAGGCGCTTCTTCCCGTATGCTTGTAGGTCGCGGAGGGCTTACCGTATTGCCGTTGGGAGGGCGCGCACGGCGGCAAGGCGGAACAGATGTAAGGCGTAGAAGCTCTCCCGATTTTTAGCTATCAAGGCTTCTAGACATCTATACGACTTTTTTTGTAAGGTGGACCCCCATTTTTTCAGTTTCGCTGAGTAAGGAAGGACGATGTCAAAGAACGTGCTGATTCTGGACGGCGGCATGGGCCGTGAACTGGCGCGCATTGGCGCGCCTTTCCGCCAACCCGAGTGGTCGGCTTTAGCGCTGCTGGAGTCTCCGCAACATGTACGACAAGTGCACGATAGCTATATCGCCGCCGGATCGCAGGTCATCACCGCGAACAGCTACGCCATCGTGCCGTTCCATCTTGGCGATGATCGATTTCATCAGCGCGGCCATGAACTGGCGGCGCTGGCGGGAAAGCTGGCGCGTGAAGCGGCGGACGCCGCGCCACACTCCGTGCGAGTCGCCGGTTCGCTGCCTCCGGCGCTGGGCTCCTATCGTCCCGATCTGTTTTCCGCCGACGCCGCTGCGCCTATTTTACGGGTGTTGATAGACGCCCTTGATCCCTATGTTGACGTCTGGCTGGCTGAAACCCAGGGTTCACTGGCGGAGGTGACGCTGGTGCGTCAATTGCTGGCGGACGACCCGCGCGAACTATGGCTTTCTTTCACGCTACAGGACGAATTGGATGAGCAGGGCCGCGCACGATTGCGTTCCGGTGAGACGATCGCCGAGGCGGCCGAAGGC
The DNA here is from genome assembly GCF_002111585.1 of Lonsdalea iberica. Classification (GTDB taxonomy): domain Bacteria; phylum Pseudomonadota; class Gammaproteobacteria; order Enterobacterales; family Enterobacteriaceae; genus Lonsdalea; species Lonsdalea iberica. The sequence goes on along the minus strand of NZ_LUTP01000014.1, from coordinate 33,352 downwards.
GCCATTGCGCTAGGCGCCGCCAATCTGCTGTTCAACTGTAGTCGTCCGGAAGTCATGGCCCCCGCCGTTGCGGAGGCTCGTGCTCAGTTTAGCGCGCAGGGCGCGACCATCGGCATCGGCGTGTACGCCAACGCATTTGAGCCGGAAGATAATCGCCGCGAAGCGAATGACGGCCTCAGCCGACTGCGCGCCGATACGCATCCTGAAGGGTATCAGCAGTGGGCCGCCGAATGGGTGGCGCAGGGCGCGACGCTGGTCGGCGGTTGCTGCGGCATTGGTCCCGAACATATTGCCCGCCTGGCGCAGGCATTGCCGCACCGGGACTAAACCCCGATCGGCGTCTATAACGATAATAACCTCTCGCCACGCGCAGGGGACTACAGGGGAATACATCATGAATCGTCGTCACTTTATCAAGAACGCCTGCGCGCTTTCGGTGGCTACCGCCACCGCGGGCTGGCCGCTCGGCCAGGCGTGGGGCGCGGACGCGACCGAAACGCCGAAGAAAGGCGGCCATTTGGTCGTCGGCGTAGATAACGCTTCCAGCACCGATCGCCTCGATCCGGCATTTTGGTTCGAAACCTACATGTATTTTGTCGGCTCCCAGTTGTTTAATAATCTGGTCGAGCTGGATGAGCGCGGTGAACTCAGCCCGTCGCTGGCGGAGTCCTGGGATAGCCAAGAGGGCGGCCGCGTCTGGGTGCTGAAAATCCGGCAGGGCGTACAGTTCCATGATGGACGCACGCTGACCGCCAAAGACGTCATCTATTCGCTGAATCATCACCGCAGCGCAGTCTCTAGCTCGTCGGTGAAAGGCTATCTGGAGCCGGTCACGGCGCTGGAAGCGACCGGCACGCACGAAGTGACGATCCGACTCAATGCGCCGAACGTTGAGTTCGTGGCGCTGCTGAGCGATGTGCATTTCGCCATCACGCCGGAAAACGAATCGTTCGATAAAGGCATCGGCACCGGCGCTTTCGTTCTGGAAAGCTTCCAGCCCGGCGTGCGCACGTTGGTCAAACGCAACCCGAATCACTGGAACAGCGCGCGCGGCCACGTCGACTCGGTCGAAACGCTGGCGATGAACGACTCCACGGCCCGCGTCGCGTCGTTGGCGAGCGGTTCCGCGCATCTCATCAACCGCGTCAATCCGCGCATCGTCGGTCGTATCGAGAAGATGCCGAATCTACAGCTGCTGCGGTCGCACGACAGCCAGATCTTCACGTTCCCCGGCCTCGGCAGCCTGCCGCCGTTCACCTCGCAGGACGGTCGACTGGCGCTTAAATACGCGATCGATCGCCAGCAGATCATCGACACCGTGCTGGGCGGTTATGGCACCGTCGCCAACGATAACCCGGTGTTCCCTTCTAGCCGCTACTTTGCGAAAGACATCCCGCAGCGCCCGTACGACCCGGAAAAGGCCAAATGGCACTGGCAGAAAGCCGGTTTTGATGGACCGCTGGTGCTGTCCGTCGCCGATGCGGGCTTCCCCGGCGCGGTGGATGCGGGCCAGCTCTATCAGGCTTCCGCTCAGCGAGCGGGAATTCCATTGAAGGTGGAGCGTGTACCGGACGACGCGTTCTGGGACAATGTGTGGATGAAGAAGCCGTTCGTGTCTTCGAACTGGTCTATGCGTCCGACGACGGATGCGTTGCTGTCGCTGGTGTTCACCAGCGGTGCGCCGTGGAACGAATCCGGCTGGAAAGAGCCGTCTTTCGACCAACTGGTGCAGTCGGCCCGTGGTGAAGTCAACGAAGACAAACGCCGTCAGATTTATCATGATATTCAGCTGATGCTGGTGGAAAAGGGCAGCGAAATCATTCCGCTGTATGCCGACTCTCTCGACGCTTGCAGCCAACGCGTTAAAGGGCTGACGGCAATTCCTGGCTTCCCGCTGAGCGGCAACCGCGCCGCAGAAAAATTGTGGCTGGCATAAGGATTGCTCGGCCGATAGGTGAGATAAGATGAGCGTGCTTGATAGCGTAAGTGCCCGCATGCCGCTGCTGACGATGATTTTGCGTCGTTTGCTGGCGGGCGGGGTGATGATTGTGGTGGTGTCGGCGCTGATTTTCGCCGGGATCCAGCTGTTGCCGGGGAATGCGGCGACCGCCATCCTGGGACAGACGGCCACGCCGGACGCCGTGAAGGCGCTCAATCTTCAGCTCGGGCTGGATCAACCAGCGTTGGCGCGCTATGTCAGCTGGTTGTCGGGTATCGCCCACGGCGATTTCGGTCATAGCTTTACCAGCCGCCAGCCGGTCGGACCCGTGTTGGCTTATCGGCTCGAAAACACGCTATTTCTGGCCGCCTGCACGTCAGCGGTCGCGGTGCCGCTGGCGCTGCTCATCGGCTTTCTATCGGTGCGTTATCAGGGCAGCTGGCTCGATCAACTGCTTAACCTGTTTACCCGCACGGCGGTGGCGTTGCCGGAGTTTTTTTCGGGCTATCTGCTTATCCTCGTGTTTTCTATCACGCTATATTGGCTACCGAGCAACAGCAGCGTGAATGAGGGGATGCCGTTCGCGGACCGCGTAACCGCCGTCGCGCTGCCCGCCATGACGCTGTTGCTGGCGGTACTGGGTCATATGAGCAACATGACGCGCGCCGCGCTCATCAGCGCCCAGAATGCCGCGTATGTCGATACCGCGCTGCTGAAAGGGCTGTCGCCTTCCGGCATCCTCTTGCGCCACGTGCTGCCCAACGCCTGGGGGCCAATCATTAACGTGATCGTGTTGAATCTGGCCTACCTAATGGTGGGCGTGGTGATTGTGGAAAATGTGTTTGTGTATCCCGGACTGGGACAGTACATGGTCGACAGCATCAGCAAACGCGATATTCCGGTGATCCAGGACTGCGCATTGGTGCTGGCCGCTATTTATATTCTGCTAAACCTGCTGGCGGACGTGGTCGCGTTGATGGCCAATCCGCGTTTACGCCATTCCCGGCAGTCGAACTGATGAACCCGCGCGGTACGACCCGCAACAGGGTCCCGATGGTAATGGATAAGAGTACATGCCTCCTGTGAAACCTTCCGTTGTACTCGGCCTGTCAGGGCTGAGCCTGTTTATTCTGGTGGCCGTTTTCGCCCCCTGGATTGCGCCTTTTCCAGCCGATCAGGTGATCGGCGGCGCATGGTTAGGGCCGATGGATCGCGCATGGCTAGGCACCGATAATTTGGGCCGCGACCTGTTTTCCCGACTGATTTGGGGGACGAGGACGTCGCTGACCGTGACGGCGCTGGCGGCCGCGTTGGCGTTTGTTCTCGGCACGCTGCTTGGCTTTCTTGCCGGGGTATGCGGCGGCGTGGTCGATCAAATCATCTCGCGCGTCAACGATGTGCTGATGGCGATCCCGACGCTAATCCTGGCGCTGGTGGTGCTGGCGCTGCTCCCGAAAAGCCTGTTCGTCATTATCGTTGTGCTGGGCGTGCTCGAAGCGACTCAGGTACTGCGCGTGGCGCGGGCGCTGGCGGTCGATCTGGCGACGCAGGAGTTTATCGAAGCCGCGCGGATGCGCGGTGAATCAATGCGCTGGATCCTGTGGCGGGAAATCTTGCCGAATGCGCTGACCACGCTGATCGCGGAGTTCGCGTTGCGTTTTATTTTCATTCTGCTGTTCCTCTCCGCGTTGTCGTTTCTGGGGATGGGCATCCAGCCGCCGACCGCCGATTGGGGCGGGCTGGCGCGGGATAATAAAGATGGCATTCTGTTTGGCGTCTGGGCCGCGCTGGTGCCGGGCGCGGCGATAGCGCTGCTGGCGATATCGCTCAGCGTGGTGGCCGACTGGCTGTTGAGTCGCGACGGCCGTCGCTGGCAGGGAGGTCGACATGGGTGAGCTGCTGCGAGTCGACGCATTAAAAGTGGTGGCGGGGGACAGCACGCTGGTTCAGGACATCTCGTTCTCGCTGAAAAAAGGCGAGGTGCTGGGGCTGATTGGCGAGTCCGGTGCGGGCAAGTCCACCATTGGTCAGGCGATTCTCGGTCACTGCCGCCACGGGATGCAGATTCAGGGTGGTCATATCTGGTACCAGGGAACCGATCTGGCGGCGTTGTCGGAACGCCAGCTGCGCCGGGTGCGCGGTCCCCGCATCGCTTACGTTGCGCAGTCCGCCAGCACGGCCTTCAATCCGGCCCGTAAGATCGGTGAGCAGGTGATCGAAACAGCGGTGCGTCACCGCGTGATGTCGCGTCGGCAGGCGATAGAACGGGCGATGACGCTGTTCGCTCAGCTGTCGTTGCCGGATCCGTCGAGCTTCTTCCAGCGTTATCCGCATCAGGTGTCCGGCGGGCAGTTGCAGCGGGCGATGATCGCGATGGCGATGTGCGCGGGACCGGATCTGATTATCTTTGATGAACCGACGACGGCGCTGGACGTCACGACCCAACTGGGCGTGCTCAAAGCGATCGACGACATCATCCGCATGACCGGAGTGGCGGCACTCTACATCAGTCATGACCTGGCGGTGGTGGCGCAGTTGAGTCAGCGCATCATGGTGCTGCGCCGTGGTCGGCAGGTGGAAGTCGGCGCGACGGAGGCGATTCTGGCGCGCCCGACGCAGGAGTACACCCGTCAGCTGTTGCAGGCGCGCGGCGAACCCAAAATGGCGCAGCCGGATGAGGGCGAGGTTCTGCTGGACATCGAGCAGTTAGAGGCGCGCTATCAGCGTCAGCCGGTGCTGCAGGACATTTCGCTGCGTTTGGCGCGCGGGCGTACGCTGGCGGTGATTGGTGAGTCCGGCTCGGGCAAATCGACGCTCGGGCGGACGGTGTGTGGATTACTGGCGCCCAGCCGAGGAGATATCCGACTGCGGGGAGAAACGCTGCCCGCGACGTTGGCGAAACGTAGCCGACGACAGCTGCAGTCTATTCAGATGATTCACCAGCACCCGGACATGGCGCTGAATCCGCGTCTCTCTGTGAGCGTGCAGATCGAGCGAGCGATGGTCTGCCTGACGGATCTTGGCCTCGCCGCACGCCGCGCGCGTGTTAATGCGTTGCTCGAGCAGGTCGGGCTGTCCGCCGACATTGCTCAGCGTCTGCCCACGTCGCTCTCGGGCGGCCAGAAGCAGCGTGTCTGCATCGCCCGCGCGCTGGCCGCTCAGCCGGCACTGATTATCTGTGATGAACCGACGTCCGCGCTGGACCCGCTGGTGGCTCGCGATGTGTTGGCGCTGCTGCGTCGGATCCAGCAGGAAACCGGCGTTTCTTACCTGTTCATTACGCATGATTTGCATGTGGTGCGGGAAGTCGCGGACAGCGTCGCGGTGTTGCGTCAGGGGCGGATAGTCCGTCAGGGACGAGTAGAGGAAGCGCTGTCGTCGCCACTCGACGACTACACCCGCAAGTTGCTGATCGCCGTACCAGAGATGCGCTGCGGTTGGCTGCAGGAAGTAATGGCGGAGAACGAGAGCGACGCCAATTAAGGGATGTGTGCGTTTCCGCGCCGCTATTCTAAACGACTTCGAAAGGTCGATACCCTGACTCGGAGATCAAAAAAGACGCGCCTTTCGGGTCGCGTCTTTTTTACTGGCAAGCGTGCGGCGCTTAGCGGCGAACGGCAATGGCCTCGATTTCGATTTTCACGTCTTTCGGCAGGCGTGCTACTTCCACGCAGGAGCGGGCCGGGAACGGGGCATCGTTTTCATTGAAGAAAGCTTCGTAAGTCGCGTTCACCGTCGCAAAGTCGTTCAGGTCTTTGACGAATACCGTCATTTTCACCACGTCGCTCACCTTCAGATCGGCGGCTTCAACGATGGCTTTGACGTTTTCCAGCGACTGACGCGCCTGCGCGGAAACGTCATCGGGAACCAAACCGGTTTTAGGATCGACTGGGATCTGACCCGAGGTGAGTACCATGTTGCCCAGATCAACGGCCTGAACATAAGGACCGATAGCGGCGGGAGCGTGTTCCGTACTGATAATGCGAGACATGTTTTCTCCTGATTGAGTCCGAATGAGTGCTTGCAGCATTCATTATTCCTGAAACGTAACCTCATTCTACCCCGCGAGACGCTTCACGAGGCAATAGGTTTCTGATATCAGCTCGCTCAGCGGCTGTTCAGCACCGCCTGACGTTCAAACTCTTTTTCGCAGTATTTGCACTTCAGCAGCACTTCGTTTTCGTGAGATTTTACGGTGAAGGAAGAGGTGACCGGTTCGCTGCGGCTGATGCAGTTGCTGTTCGGGCAGGTCAGGATGCCGTGGACATGCTCAGGGAGTTGGGGATGCAGCTTGCGTACGACGTTGTATTGGTCGATCTGGTTGACGGTCGCCTGTGGCGCGTACATCGCCAACTGATTGGCCTGTTCTTCCGTCAGGAACACGTTTTCGATCTTGATCAGATCTTTGCGGCCCAGCTCGTTGGACGGCAGATTCAGACCGATGGTGATGCGCTGGTCGGTGTCGGTGAACTTGAACAGGGTGAGCAGCTTGAAGCCGATTTGCGCCGGAATGTGGTCGATCACCGTACCGCGTTTGATGGCTTCCACCTGTAATTTGTTGTCGTGAGTCATGTGTCTTCCTCTCTTACAGAACCAATTCGCTGTTCAGCACCAGGGCCAGCAGGGCCTGACGCGCGAAAATGCCGTTGCCGGCCTGCTGGAAATAGTAGGCGTAGGGCGTGCCGTCGACGTCGGTGGTGATTTCATCGATACGTGGCAGGGGGTGCAGCACTTTCAGATTCGCGCGCGCCTCGGCGAGATCTGCGGCATGCAGGATGTACTGCGCTTTGATATTGATGTATTCGGATGGATCAAGCCGCTCCTTCTGGACGCGCGTCATGTAGAGGATATCCAGCTCCGGCACGACTTCTTCGATGCTGTTATGCAGACTATAAGGAATGTTCCGGTCGTCCAGCATTTTTAAAATATAGTCCGGCATGGCCAGCGCATCGGGCGCGATGAAGTAGAAGCGGTTGCCCTCGAACTTGGCTAGCGCCTGTGTCAGTGAGTGAACGGTGCGACCATATTTCAGGTCCCCGACCATAGCGATGTTGATGTTATCCAACCGCCCCTGAGTCTCTTGGATCGTAAACAGGTCGAGCAGCGTTTGGGAGGGATGCTGATTGGCGCCGTCGCCGGCATTAAGGACGGGGATGCCATGAGAGAACTCCGCTGCCAGACGAGCCGCGCCTTCCTGAGGATGGCGCATCACGATGGCGTCCACATAGTTGCTGACCACGGAAATGGTGTCCGCCAGCGTCTCGCCTTTTTTTCCGAGCGACGTGTTGCTGCTGTCGGCGAAGCCCACCACGGAGGCGCCCAGACGGTGCATGGCGGTTTCGAACGAAAGACGGGTGCGCGTGGACGCCTCGAAGAAGCAGCTGGCAATCACTTTATGTTTCAACAGCTCGGGCTGCGGGGTGGCTTTCAGGCTGGCGGCGACTTTCAGCGTCAGCAGCAGATCGTCCCGGCTGAGGTCGTTGATTGAGATAATGTGTCTTTTATAAAGCGGATTGACCATTTGGCTATTCTCCTAACGGTTCGGCACGGTCTACAGGTTGGCGGCCTGACGCCCTTTTCGACAGACAAAAAAAAGCCCCTCAACGAGGGGCTTTTTTCAATGAAATAGGATGTACGGGGAGGAAAAACGCGGCGTGGCTGCCAGAAGGCAGTTGCGGTTGATGACCGACAAAGTTGGCTGCGTTGAACATGATTCCTCCCGGCAAATTGCCCGGAATTATACGCGCGGAAGAGGCGAATTCAAGCGAAAAACGCAGGTTTTGCGTGCATGCAATCGGTTGCGAGCGCGTCTGTTTCACCGCCGTCGACCGGTTGATCACAGGGCCGGGACGGCGGTGGCGGCTGATTACATGCTGGTACTTAGGGTCGCGACCATCACGGCTTTGATGGTGTGCATCCGGTTTTCCGCCTGATCGAACACGATGCTGTGCTTGGACTCGAAAACCTCATCGGTGACTTCCATGCCGCCGTGCAAGCCATATTGTTCGGCCATCTGCTTGCCGATGGTGGTTTGGTCGTCATGAAAGGCGGGCAGACAGTGCAGGAATTTCACCTGCGGATTGCCCGACGCCGCGATCATCGCCATGTTGACCTGATAGGGTTTCAGCAAATTGATACGTTGCGCCCATACGTCTTTGGGTTCGCCCATGGAGACCCACACGTCGGAATAGATGAAGTCGACGTCTTTGACGCCCGTCCCCACGTCTTCCGTCAGCGTGATGCTGCCGCCGGTTTTTTCTGCCGCAGCCTGACATTCCGCTACCAGCCCCGCTTCCGGCCAGCAGCTTTTCGGTGCGATCAGACGCAGATCCAGTCCGGTCAACGCCGCCGCTTCCAGCATGGTGTTACCCATATTGTTGCGGGCGTCGCCGACGTAAGCCAACTTCAACTGGGACAGTGAGCGGCCGGGCGCGTGTTCTTGCATCGTCAGCAGGTCCGCCAGCAGCTGGGTGGGGTGGAATTCATCAGTCAGTCCGTTCCACACCGGAACGCCGGACAGCTCCGCCAGCGTTTCGACACGCTCTTGCCCGTAGCCGCGATACTGAATGCCATCGTACATCCGGCCCAGCACGCGCGCCGTATCCTTCATGGACTCCTTGTGACCAATCTGGCTGCCGCTGGGGGCCAGATAAGTGACTTGCGCCCCCTGATCGTACGCAGCAACTTCGAAAGAGCAGCGAGTGCGGGTCGAATCTTTTTCGAAGATGAGTGCGATGTTTTTCCCTTGCAGGCGACGGGTTTCAGCCCCGTTTTTTTTGTCTGATTTTAGTTTTGCCGACAGGGATAACAAGCTGCTGATTTCTGCTGGCGTAAAATCCATGAGTCTCAAAAAATGACGTTTGTAGAACGGGTTCATAGTGCTTATCTCCGTGCGAACAATCCTTATGATTGAATTAAAATTCACTTTATATGTGTAAATATTCAATTTCAAGTGCCGAGGTCAAACTTTGTGGTGGAGCCGGGTGCGGGGCTGTGGGACAATGCGGCGATATCTCGCCGATTAATGAGGACTGAGTCATGGTAAACCGTGAATTACTGGAAGAGCAGCGTGAAGAAACGCGGCTGATTATTGAAGAGTTGCTGGACGATGGCAGCGATCCTGACGCGGTCTACACTATCGAGCATCACTTCTCCGCTGAGAAGTTCGAAGAGCTGGAAAAGGTGGCGGTTGACGCCTTCAAACTGGGCTACGAAGTCACGGATGCGGAAGAGCTGGAAGTTGAAGAGGGCGTATTGCTGATGTGCTGCGACGTGATCAGCGAAGTGTCGCTCAACGCCGAAATCATCGACGCTCAGGTCGAACAGCTGCTGGCATTGGCCGAGCGCCATGAGGTCAATTACGATGGTTGGGGCACTTACTTCGAAGACCCGAACGGCTCTGACGAAGACGATGAGGGAGAAGGTGAATTTTACGACGAGGATGATGACGGCAAGCGTCACTAATCCTTCAACCTCTGCGGCGGCTCGCTTCTCCGGGCCTCGCGATGTTGCCGGCGTCGCCGCCGGCAGCCATTTCTTATAGCGGCCTCATCATTCTCACTTCACAGTCCACATGACCGGTACTCCCTAATGCATAGGGAATTTGGTGAAATCCTAACTTTTCGTAAAGCCGAATGGCGCTGGTGAGGTGGCCGGTCGTCTCCAGATAGCAGCGGGTAAAGCCGTGCTGACGGCCAAACTCCAGAGCTTGCTGCGCGAGCTGTCTGGCCAGCCCCCGTCCGCGTGCGACCGGTAAAAAATACATCTTCTGCAGCTCGCAAATTTTCGCATCCCCCCCTGACAGTGGGGCTACGCCGCCTCCGCCGACCACTTCGCCGCCGCACTCCACCACCCAATAAGCGCACTGCGGGCGGTTGTACAGTTGGAACAGCGAATCGAGATCGGGATCGGCGATGGTGTAGCCTTTGTCCGCCGTCAACCCGAACTCAGCCGACACGCGGCGGATCACGCCAGCCATCGCGACGTTGTCGGCCGCGGTGATGGGGCGAGTCAAAAGTTGAATGGGCGTTGCGATTGTCATGGTGCTTGGATGCTCGCTTTTCAGTTGATCGTTGTGACCGAATGAGGGAAGTGGATACACCGACTGTAATAACACTTTATCCAGCTCGAATGCAATCGTCGGAATTATCCTGCCACGAGCCGCCTCCCCAGATTGTTCAAAGGTTTGCGTTACGTGTATCGATATTCCCCCGATGGGACGGCGTTGTGTGGATGAGAGGTATTAGGGAGCAATAAAAAAGGGAGATCTGGGCGATCTCCCTTTGTGTCGGCCGCCTGATGTTTACAGGCGGCAGGCGCTTCGACTTACAGCGCGGCGATGGTCGCCTGCTGTTCCAGCAGTTTGGCTTTCGCGTCTGCGTAGTGGGTCAGTTTCTCGCGCTCTTTGGCGACGACCGCTTCCGGCGCGCGCGCCACAAAACCTTCGTTCGCCAGTTTGCTTTCGATACGCGAGATTTCGCCATCAATCTTCGCGACCTCTTTCGCTAAACGATCCAGCTCGCTAGCCTTGTCGATCAGACCGGCCATCGGGATCAGCAACTCGGCGCCGTCCACCAGCTTGGCGACGGAAACCGGGCCTTTATCGCCGGCGGGCAGAACGTCGATGCTCTCGAGACGCGCCAGCGTTTTGATGAAGCTGAGGTTCTCTGCGACCCGGCGCTGCGCCTCGGCATCGCTGTCGCGCAGCAGCATTTCCAGCGGTTTGCTGGGCGCAATGTTCATCTCGGCGCGAATGTTACGTACGGCGATGATGGTTTGCTTGATCCACTCCAGATCGTGCAGCGCCTGGCTGTCTTCCAGCGCGGCATCGAAGGCCGGGAACGGCTGTAGCATGATGGTATCGGCATCGATGCCTTTCAGCGTTTTTACGCGCTGCCAGATCGTTTCCGTAATGAACGGAATAATCGGGTGCGCCAGACGCAGCAAGGCTTCCAACACCTGTACCAGCGTATGACGGGTGCCGCGCAGCTCCGCTTCGTTGCCGCCGTTCATCACCGGTTTGGCCAGTTCCAGATACCAGTCGCAGAACTGGTTCCAGGTGAACTCATAAAGGATGTTCGCCGCCAGATCGAAGCGGTAGCTGTCCAGCGCTTCACGGTAGGTTTTCACCGTGCGATTGAATTCAGCCAGAATCCAGCGGTCGGCCAGCGACAGGACACGTTCGCCGCCTTGCATACCGCAATCCTGTCCTTCGGTGTTCATCAGGACGAAACGGCTGGCGTTCCATAGCTTGTTACAGAAGTTGCGATAGCCTTCCAGGCGCTTCATGTCCCAGTTGATGTCGCGGCCGGTGGAGGCCAGCGCCGCCAGCGTGAAGCGTAGGGCGTCGGTTCCATGCGGTTCGATACCGTTCGGGAACTGCTTCTCTGTACGCTTGCGGATTTTTTCCGCCAGCTGCGGCTGCATCATGTTGCCGGTACGTTTTTCCAGCAGCGCTTCCAGAGAGATGCCGTCGACCATATCCAGCGGGTCGATGACGTTCCCTTTGGATTTGGACATTTTTTGGCCTTCGTCATCGCGAATCAGACCGGTCATGTAGACGGTGTTGAACGGCACCTGCGGCTGGCCATTTTCATCTTTGATGAAATGCATCGTCAGCATAATCATGCGGGCGATCCAGAAGAAGATGATATCGAAGCCGCTAACCATCACGCTGCTGGGATGGAAGGCTTTCAGCTCTGGCGTTTGTTCCGGCCAACCCAGCGTGGAGAAGGTCCACAGCCCAGAGGAGAACCAGGTGTCCAGCACGTCTTCGTCCTGCGTCAGCGTCACATCGTCCGCCAGGTGGTTTTCGCTGCGCACTTCGGCTTCATCGCGGCCGACATAGACGTTGCCGTTGGCATCGTACCAGGCCGGAATACGGTGACCCCACCACAGCTGACGGGAAATACACCAGTCCTGAATGTCGCGCATCCAGCTGAAGTACATGTTTTCATACTGTTTCGGTACGAACTGGATTCGACCGTCTTCGACGGCTTCCACCGCCTGTTTGGCCAGCGGCGCTGCGCGAACGTACCACTGATCGGTCAGCATCGGTTCGATCACCACGCCGCCGCGGTCGCCGTAAGGCACTGTCAGGTCATGCGCCTTGATCTCTTCCAGCAGACCCAATTCGTTAAAAGCGGCCACGGCCGCTTTACGCGCGGCGAAACGCTCCATGCCGCGGAAGGTTTCCGGGATAGTGTCGTCATAGACATCGGAGGCATTACCGTTAGTATCGAATACTTCCGCCTGCTGACGGATGTCGCCGTCAAAGGTCAGGATGTTGATCATCGGCAGCGCGTGGCGTTTACCGACTTCATAGTCGTTGAAGTCGTGGGCTGGCGTGATTTTTACGCAGCCGGTGCCCTTTTCCATATCGGCATGTTCGTCCGCAATGATAGGAATGCGGCGGCCGATCAGCGGCAGAATGACGTCTTTACCGATCAGATCTTTATAACGAGGATCTTCGGGGTTTACCGCCACGCCGGTATCGCCCAGCACGGTTTCGGGACGGGTAGTGGCGACGACCAGATAGTCTTTGCCTTCCGCTGTTTTGGCGCCGTCGGCCAGCGGGTAACGCAGGTGCCACATGGAACCTTTGACGTCGCGGTTCTCCACTTCCAGATCGGAGATGGCGGTACGCAGTTTCGGATCCCAGTTCACCAGGCGTTTGCCGCGATAGATAAGATCTTCTTTGTAAAGGCGGACGAAGACTTCCTTCACGGCGTCGGACAGGCCTTTATCCATGGTGAAGCGCTCGCGCTCCCAGTCCACGGAGTTGCCCAGACGTCGCATCTGGCGCGTGATGGTGCCGCCGGATTCTTCTTTCCACTGCCAAATTTTGTCGATGAAGGCTTCGCGACCGTAATCATGGCGCGTTTTGCCTTCTTCGGCGGCGATTTTGCGCTCAACCACCATCTGCGTGGCGATACCGGCATGGTCGGTCCCCGCCTGCCACAGCGTATTTTTGCCCTGCATGCGCTGATAGCGGATCAGAGTATCCATAATGGTTTGCTGAAAAGCATGACCCATGTGCAGGCTGCCGGTGACGTTGGGCGGCGGAATCATGATGCTGAAGCTTTCTTGCTCGGTATCGCCGTTTGGCTTGAAGTAGCCTTGTTTTTCCCAGTGCTCGTAAAGCGGCTGCTCTATATCGTGCGGGTTGTATGTCTTTTCCATTATGCTCAAAATTCAGTGGGTTGGCGGTGTAGCCGTGGTCAATCGGAAGCCGACGCTGCGATAGGCTTTATAACGGTCGCGCGCCAACTGTTTCAGGGATTCTTCGTAAGGGACAAAGTCTATCACTTCATGGAAAGCGGTGGCAAAATCTGCGAACTGAGGCTGTAGGTTGATTAGAACCTCGCGCGGCGAGTTGCCTCGCTTGTGAGGCCAGGCCAGCTCTACGGCGGCGCCCTGACGCGGACCTTCCCCCGCCAGGTTGTGCGGCACGAAAGCCTGCGGCGGACGCTGCCACAACGCTTCATCCAGCCGCTGCGCCTGCTCCTCGTCTTCACAGGCCACGAGTACCCGTTTGCCTGATCGCCACAGTGTGGCGGCCAGCTCGCAGGTCAGCGCTTCCACCGCGTTGAGTTCTCCGCTTTGGTCTTCTGTTTCGAGAAGATAGAACGTTGCGTTTTTCATGATTACCTAAATTTCCGTCGCTGGTTTCTGACTGGAGCGGGTCGACAAGGCCTGCGTTAAACGCAGATTCCCGCCTGCGCGGGAATCGCCTAAGCGTCGTGATGCGCCGGATGCAACGTCAGCGCGGGGAGGTACCCTTACTCGACGTCGTTCAGACCGGCACGGTTCAGCAGGAACTGCGACAGCAGTGCTACCGGACGGCCCGTTGCGCCTTTAGCTTTGCCCGAACGCCAGGCGGTGCCGGCGATATCCAGGTGCGCCCAGCTGTATTTACGCGTGAAGCGAGACAGGAAACAGGCCGCAGTAATGGCGCCGCCGGGACGCCCGCCGATGTTCGCCATATCGGCGAAATTGGACTCCAGCTGTTCCTGATATTCGTCCAGCATCGGTAAACGCCATGCCCGGTCGCCAGCCTGTTCTGAAGCGCCCAGTAGCTCATGCGCCAGCGGATTGTGATTCGACATCAGGCCGGTGATGTGGTGGCCCAGCGCAATCACGCAGGCGCCGGTGAGCGTGGCGATATCGATAACCACATCCGGTTCGTAACGCTCGACATAGGTCAGGGCGTCGCACAAGACCAGACGGCCTTCCGCATCAGTATTCAGGACTTCCACCGTTTGGCCTGACATGGTGGTCAGAATATCGCCCGGACGATAAGAGCGCCCGTCAACCATGTTCTCGCAGCCCGCCAATACGCCGATGATGTTTAGCGGCAGTTCCAGTTCCGCCGCCATCCGCATGACGCCATACACCGTAGCGGCGCCGCACATGTCGTATTTCATTTCGTCCATGCTGTCGGCGGGCTTGATGGAGATGCCCCCGGAGTCGAACGTCAGTCCTTTGCCGACCAGCACGACGGGTTTAGCGTCGGCGTCTGGGTTGCCTTTATATTCAACCACCGACATCAGCGACTCGTTTTGAGAGCCTTGTCCCACGGCCAGATAGGCGTTCATCCCCAGCTCTTTCATCTGCTGTTCGCCGATGACGCGGGTGGTGATGTAGCCGTAGGTGTCAGCCAACTGACGGGCTTGCGAAGCCAGATAGGCGGCGTTACAGATGTTGGGCGGCATGTTGCCAAGGTCTTTGGCGGCTTTGATGCCGGAGGCAATGGCCAGACCGTGCTGAATGGCGCGTTCGCCCGAGGTTAGCTCACGGCGAGTCGGGACGTTGAAGACCATTTTTCGCAGCGGACGACGCGGCTCGACCTTATTGGTTTTTAGCTGATCGAATGTGTACAGCGTCTCTTTCGCCGTTTCAACGGCCTGGCGCACTTTCCAATAAGTGTTACGACCTTTTACATGCAGCTCGGTCAGGAAGCAGACGGCTTCCATCGAGCCGGTATCGTTAAGGGCGTTGATGGTGCGCTGGACTACCTGCTTGTACTGGCGCTCGTCGAGCTCGCGCTCCTTTCCGCAGCCGATAAGCAGGATGCGTTCGGAAAGAATGTTCGGTACATGGTGCAGGAGCAATGACTGGCCGACTTTGCCTTCCAGCTCGCCACGGCGCAGCAGGGCGCTGATATAGCCGTCACTGATTTTATCCAGTTGTTCGGCGATAGGTGACAGACGACGCGGTTCGAACACACCGACGACAATGCAGGCACTGCGCTGTTTTTCCGGGCTACCGCTTTTTACGCTGAACTCCATGTACTCTCCTGAATCTTTAAAGACAATAGCGGGTGCTATGGTTAGAATGTGGCACTCCGTAATACTTTCCCACCGTCGCGTTAACATAACCTGTGTTAATCTGAACGACGTAGCGAATCTGTAATAAGGCTTTGCAGGTTCTGATAGCACATCCCGAACGCAGGATGTTGTAATACCGGTTTAGCTACGAGAAGGTTGCCACAAATGAGTATAAATGGCGAGTTAGCGAAAAAACTATCGACTTTCCTGCAAAAAGACAAGTTTTCACAGGCGTATTGAGCGTGATCATCATTCGATATCTGGTACGGGAAACCTTTAAAAGCCAGCTGGCTATCCTGTTTATTCTGCTACTGATTTTTTTCTGTCAGAAATTGGTGCGAATACTGGGCGCGGCGGTGGACGGTGATATCCCGACTAATCTGGTTTTATCCCTTTTGGGACTGGGCGTGCCGGAAATGGCGCAGCTTATTTTGCCGCTAAGCCTGTTTCTCGGGTTGCTGATGACCTTTGGGCGACTGTATGCCGAAAGCGAAATCACCGTGATGCACGCATGCGGACTGAGCAGAAATGTGCTGCTGAAGTCTGCCGCGTGGCTGGCGTTAGCGACGGCCGTGGTGGCGACGGTCAACGTGCTGTGGCTAAGCCCTTGGTCGTCGCGGCATCAGGACGAGGTGCTGGCCGAGGCCAGGGCGAATCCTGGCATGGCGACGTTGGCGGAAGGGCAGTTCCAGCAGTCTCAGGACGGCAATTCGGTGTTATTTGTGGGTAACGTCAGCGGCAAGGAATTCGAACATGTCTTCCTGGCCCAGATGCGCCCCCGTGACAACGCGCGGCCTTCCGTGGTGGTGGCCGATCACGGCACCGTCGCGCAGGGCGACGACGGATCGCAGATCGTGACGTTGAACAAAGGCACCCGCTATGAAGGGACGGCCATGATGCGTGACTTCCGCATTACGGACTTCACGGACTATCAGGCGTTGATAGGACATCAGGCGGTCACCGTCGATCCTAACAACGTTGAGCAGATGGACATGAGGACGCTGTGGCGTTCCGACGAAATCGGCGCTCGCGCCGAGTTTCACTGGCGTCTGACGCTGATCTTGTCCGTACTGGTGATGGCGATTATCGTCGTACCGCTCAGCGTGGTGAATCCCCGTCAGGGGCGCGTGTTGAGCATGCTGCCGGCCATGTTGCTTTATCTGATTTTCTTCCTGCTACAGACTTCGCTGCGATCCAATGCCGGTAAGGGCAAGCTCGATCCGCTGGTATGGATGTGGCTTACCAACGCGGTTTATGTAGCGATTGCCTTGGCGCTTAACCTGTGGGACAGCGTTCCGTTGCGTAAATTGAGATACCGCCTGACACAAAGAGGAGCGGCCTAATGTTTGGTGTTTTAGACCGCTATATCGGTAAAACCATTTTCAATACCATCATGATGACGCTGTTCATGCTGGTATCGCTATCCGGCATCATCAAATTCGTCGAGCAGCTGCGCAAAGTCGGGCAGGGCGGTTATTCGGCATTGGGCGCGGGGTTCTATACTTTGCTTAGCGTCCCGAAAGATATTGAAACATTTTTCCCGATGGCGGCGCTGTTAGGCGCACTGTTGGGACTAGGAACGCTGGCGACGCGCAGCGAGCTGGTCGTCATGCAAGCGTCCGGTTTTTCCCGACTGCAGATTGCAGGCGCGGTCATGAAGACCGCTATCCCGTTGGTGCTGCTGACAATGGCCATTGGCGAATGGGTGGCGCCGCAGGGCGAACAGATGGCGCGCAATTACCGTTCGCAGATGATGTTCGGTGGTTCGATGCTGTCTACCCAGAACGGGATGTGGGCCAAAGATGGTGCTGATTTCGTTTTCATTCAGCGTGTTGTGGGCGAAAAAGAGCTGGCGGGTGTGAGTATTTATCACTTCGATAACGACCGTAAGCTGTTGTCGGTCCGTTATGCGGCCTCTGCCACCTTTGACGGCGGCGTATGGAGGCTGTCGCAGGTTGATACATCTGAACTAACCGACAGCAAAAAGATCGGCGGCAGCCAGACCTTAAGCGGTGAGTGGCATACGAGCCTGACGCCCGACAAGCTGGGCGTGGTGGCGCTGGAACCCAGCGCGCTTTCCATCAGCGGGCTGCATAACTACATCAGTTACCTGAAACAGAGCGGACAAGAGTCGGGCCGATACCAGCTCAATATGTGGAGCAAGGTCTTCTCTCCGCTGTCTGTAGCGGTGATGATGCTGATGGCGCTGTCGTTCATTTTCGGTCCATTGAGAAATGTGCCTGCGGGTGTGCGTATTGTCATTGGTATCAGCTTCGGCTTCCTGTTTTACGTGCTTGACCAGATCTTCGGCCCGTTAAGTTTGGTCTACCACATGCCGCCGCTGCTGGGCGCTTTGCTGCCGAGTCTCCTGTTCCTGGCAATCAGCGTAATGCTGCTGCTGAAACGGCGCTAGACGTGCTCCATTGGTGATGTAAACGGGCCTGCGGGCCCGTTGTCTTTTGCAACGAATCTTCGGCCAAAGCGCGGCTTAAGCGCGCAGCATGACAATCAGGCCAGGCAGTTGCGACAGCAGATATAGCCCCAATCCAATACTTCCCCCCACCAGCGTGCCGTTGATGCGAATAAACTGGAGATCTTTACCGATATTCAGTTCGATCAAATGCGACATCTCTTGCGCATCCCAGCTTTTCACCGTATCGCTGATATGGCGCGTCAGAAAGTCGGCGAACTCTGGCGCAAGAGCGCGCACCGCCTCTTCCAGATGATGATTCAGCGACGTTCGCAGTCCCTCATCCTGCATCAACGTTTGTCCTAGCCACTGACCGATGGCGCTAATGCGGGTTTGTATGGCGGAGTCGCTTTGATTGAGGTCGGCCTTGAGCCAGGCGCGCAGGTCGGCCCAAAGATCGCTCAGATAGTGATTGAACGCTTCGTCATTTTTTAAATAAAGCTTTATCGCTTCGGCCCGCCGCGCCATTTCCGGGTCGGTGCGAAGTCGTTCAATCAGCCGTACGACGGTGCGATTAAAGTGCCGTCGTAGCTCATGACCCTCGTCGCGCACCACCTCGTCGAGCAGCGTGTTGACCGCATTGGCGACGGCCTCGGCGCTGCGTTCGCCCAGCCATTCCGAGGGCAGGATCTTTTCCGTCATCGGATGCTCCCGTTTCAACCAACGAACGATCTGGAGCGCGATAAATTCGCGTGTCGCAGGTTTGTTCACCCTCCTCAGCAGTTGTTCAATGACCGTGTCCAGCAACTCTTGGTGGCGATTATGTTTGGTCAGACTGTCCAGCAGAACGGCGACGGATTGGGTGAGGTCCACTTTATCTATAGCTTTGTGGACCGCACGGCGGATGAATCGCTGAATACGTCGGTCATCCGCCATATCTAAAATGCCGCGCATAAACTGCAGCAGGTAGCTGCCTAGCCGTTCGGCGTTCTCGGGGGTTTGCAGCCACCGCCCCACGATGTGAGCGGGATTGTGTCGACGAATCAGTGCTAACAGCGATTCGGTATCGAGAAACTTTTCCTGAACAAAGCGGGCCAGATTGTCTGCTATCCGCGTTTTATTGCGCGGAATAATCGCGGTATGGCGGGATATCAATGGCAGCGGCACCCGGCGAAATAGGGCTACGACGGCGAACCAGTCCGCCAGAGCCCCAACCATCGCCGCTTCGGCGATCGCTTTCGCTCCACTAACCCAAAAGTTGGGGAGGAGGCACAGGGTAATCACAAAGATGGCGGCCGCAAGAGCGAGCCATGACAGCGCCATACGTTTGGCGCGTTTCAGTTCAGCTTCTTTATTCATACAATAAGGTTACCCTGTTTTGCTCTGAACAGGCCAAGCGATTATGCATATCAGCCGCTGACGACTCTGTGGAACCTGGCTGTCATCGGGCAGGGCGGTGATGAGACGAATTTTTCATCACTTAGCCGCGGATTGATGGATTAAGGTTGCGCGGACGTGGCTGCACGGTATAATCCCCCCGTTTTCCGCATACTACTTCAGTGCCGAAGTGGCGAAATCGGTAGACGCAGTTGATTCAAAATCAACCGTAGAAATACGTGCCGGTTCGAGTCCGGCCTTCGGCACCATCGGAACATCAATAGACGTCAACGGACGTCTTTTTTTGTGCCTGAAATCCAGTATTTACCTATCTTTCCCGCTATATTAACTCTCTCAAGGTCAACCGACATCAACGTACATCTACCAACAAGTGTTGGTACAGATGATGGTATTTCCGGTTCGATAATGCTTGTACCAACAGGGAGGGGATAAGCATGGCTCTAACAGATATCAAAGTCAGAACAGCTAAGCCGACAGATAAGCAATATAAGCTGACCGATGGCAACGGTATGCATCTTCTCGTCCATCCCAATGGTTCAAGATACTGGCGTTTGCAGTACCGCTTTGGCGGAAAGCAAAAGATGCTGGCTTTAGGGGTTTACCCTGACGTATCTCTTGCAGATGCCAGAGCCCGCCGTGATGAAGCTCGTAAGCTTTTGGCAAACAGCATCGATCCGGGAGATAAAAAGAAAAATGATAAGGTTGAGCTGGAAGAGGCGCGTACTTTTGAGCAGCTCGCTATTGAGTGGCATGCCACAAATAAAAAGTGGTCGGAAGAACATAGCCGACGTGTGCTGAAAAGCCTGGAAGACAATCTCTTTCCTGCCATTGGCAAACGTAATATTGCCGAACTAAAAACGCGAGATCTGTTAGCCCCTATTAAAGCTGTAGAACTTTCGGGGAGGCTAGAAGTGGCTTCCCGGCTACAACAGCGAACTACTGCAATTATGAGATATGCCGTTCAGAGTGGTTTACTTGATTACAATCCCGCACAGGAAATGGTTGGTGCTGTTGCTTCAAGTAACAGGCAGCATAGACCTGCATTGGAGTTGAAACGTACCCCTGAACTGCTTCAACGCATTGACCGCTATACAGGCAGGCCACTAACTCGCCTTGCTGTTGAGCTAACTCTCTTGGTCTTTATCCGCTCCAGTGAACTACGTTTTGCCCGTTGGTCTGAGATCGATTTTGAAACATCGATGTGGACGATCCCAGCAGAGCGAGAAGCTATTGAAGGGGTGAAGCACTCCCAGCGTGGCTCAAAAATGCGTACGCCTCATTTGGTGCCGTTATCTCGTCAGGCGTTAGCAATCCTTAAACAGGTACACAAACTTAGTGGCGATCGCGCTTTTGTTTTCATTGGCGATCACGACCATCGCAAACCGATGAGTGAGAACACGGTGAACAAGGCGCTGCGCGTTATGGGTTATGACACGAAGGTAGAGGTTTGTGGACATGGTTTCAGAACAATGGCCTGTAGTTCATTGATTGAGTCTGGATTGTGGTCGAGGGATGCCGTGGAACGGCAAATGAGCCATATGGAACGTAACTCAGTACGTGCAGCTTATATTCATAAGGCTGAGCATCTTGATGAGCGCAGACTGATGCTGCAGTGGTGGGCTGATTTTCTTGATGCGAATCGGGAACAGGCAGTGAGTCCATTTGATTTTGCGAAGTTTTTCTCTGGTAAGTCTTAGTCCGATGTGAGCCAAACTATGGTTGGAAGACTGGCTTCGGGATAAACTAATCGTCATTCAAGAAGATGACACATTATTGACTGTTGCCAGCTTCCGAGCCGAACATGCTAGGCGTCAGATTTCGTAACTCACTGACTCATAGCCTCTTTTAATCAGGAACGTTGAATTGAACGAAGTAACTATCACTCTGAGTCAGCTTGAAAACCATCTTTGGGAGTCAGCAAATATCTTAAGAGGTCCCGTTGATGCTGCTGATTTTAAAACATATATTTTCCCGCTACTTTTCTTTAAACGCATCTGTGATGTATGGGATGAAGAATTCAAAGAAATTCTTGTCGAATCGGGTGATGAATCCTTGGCACATTTTCCCGAATCCCATCGTTTTCAGATCCCTGATGATTGCCACTGGAATGATATTCGCTCCAAAGCGGTAAATGTGGGGGCTGCTCTCCAGCGGGCTATGCGTGAGATTGAAAAGGCTAACCCAGAGACCCTGTACGGCGTTTTTGGTGATGCTCAATGGTCAAATAAAGAAAGACTTTCAGATGCTTTGCTTAAAGATCTTATCGAGCACTTTTCAAAATTCCCATTTGGTAATAAGAACATCAACTCTGATCTACTTGGTGATGCGTATGAATACTTGATCAAGAAGTTTGCAGACGCAACGAACAAAAAAGCCGGGGAGTTTTATACCCCGCGAAGCGTCGTCCGGTTGATGATCGACATGCTCTCTCCTGAAGAGACTGACACTATTTACGATCCCGCCTGTGGTACAGGTGGGATGTTACTGGCCGCAGTACAGCATGTGAAAGATAAACACGGTGATGTGAAGCGTCTTTGGGGCAAACTCTTTGGCCAAGAGAAAAATCTTACTACGTCCTCTATTGCCCGAATGAACCTTTTTTTGCATGGAATAGAAGATTTCCAGGTAGTGCGTGATGATACCTTGCGCAATCCTGCTTTTTTTGATGGGGACCAGCTGGCTACATTTGATTGTGTGATTGCAAACCCTCCGTTTTCACTTGAAAAATGGGGTGAGGAGCTTTGGGTAAATGATCCCTTTGGCAGAAACTTTGCTGGACTTCCTCCCTCAAGCAGCGGTGATTTTGCTTGGGTGCAGCATATGGTCAAATCCATGGCTGAAGGCACTGGGCGAATGGCCGTGGTATTGCCTCAAGGAGCTTTGTTTCGCAAGGGCGCTGAGGGGAGTATTCGCCAAAAATTACTGCAAATGGATTTGGTTGAGGCTGTCATAGGGCTGGCCCCAAATCTATTTTATGGCACGGGCTTAGCCGCTTGTATTTTAGTGTTACGTAAGAAAAAAACTGTGGAAATGCAGCATAAAGTTATGGTTGCCGACGCGTCACGTTTGTTCAAACGCGGTAGAGCTCAAAACTTTATGGAACTTCAGCATGCTGCTGAGATTTTGCGGTGGTATCAAAACCTTAGCGATGTCAAAGATGCTGTCAGCATAGTCAACCTATCTGATATTGAGGCGGAAGATTGGACGCTGAATATATCACGCTATGTTCTCCCTCCAGTGCAAGAAGAAATCCCTGAACTACCTGATGCGATCGAAGCTTTTAAGGACGTTCTGGCTCGTTGTAAGGCTGCGGAAGAGAGACTTGAGCAAGTAATGAAAGAGGGAGGATGGCTGAAATGAGTCGTATAACTCAACAGGAACTTGAGAGTTACCTTTGGGGAGCTGCTGTATTATTGCGTGGTTTGATTGATGCGGGTGATTACAAGCAGTTCATTTTTCCGTTGTTGTTTTTCAAGCGAGTGTCTGATGTTTGGGATGAAGAATATCAGTCGATACTTGAAGAATCTGATGGAGATCTTTCTTACGCTCAGTTCGCTGAAAACCATCGTTTCCAGATTCCTGAAGGAGCTCACTGGAATGACATAAGGCAAACTCCAAGGAATGTGGGAGCTACCATTCAGCAGGCAATGAGGGATATCGAATCAGCTAACCCAAATATGCTTGACGGTATATTTGGTGATGCGGCATGGACAAACCGTGAGCGCCTGCCTGACAAGACCCTTAAAGATCTCATTGAGCATTTTTCTACCCGAGTGCTATCAGTCGCTAATGTACCTGAAGATGAACTGGGTAATGCTTACGAATTTCTGATCAAAAAATTTGCGGATGACTCTGGGCATACGGCTGCCGAATTTTATACCAATCGTACGGTTGTCCATTTGATGACCCAGCTTTTGGCTCCAAAAGCTGGCGAATCGATCTATGATCCCACGTGTGGCACCGGTGGTATGTTGATCTCGGCATTAGACGAAGTAAAACGTTCTGGTGGTGAATATCGGACATTGAAGCTCTATGGGCAGGAGCGCAATTTGATCACTTCTTCCATCGCGAGGATGAATCTCTTTCTGCATGGTGTTGAAGATTTCGAGATCATTCGTGGTGATACTTTAGCCGAACCTAAGCACATCGAAAATGACAGTCTCCGTCAGTTTGACGTGATCCTCGCTAACCCCCCTTACTCAATCAAACAGTGGAGCCGTGAGGCTTGGAGTTGTGATCCGTGGGGGCGCAACATGTTTGGTACTCCACCTCAGGGACGTGCCGACTACGCTTTCCAGCAACATATTTTGGCCAGTCTCACCAAAAAAGGGCGGAGTGCTGCGCTTTGGCCACATGGTGTGTTGTTCCGTAACGAAGAACAAACGATGCGCACCAAAATGATTGAGCAGGATTGGGTCGAAGCAGTTATAGGTCTGGGGCCAAACTTGTTTTATAACTCACCAATGGAATCATGCGTACTCGTTTGTAATCGAAACAAACCAGCTAGCCGTAAGGGCAAAGTACTTTTCATTGATGCCGTTAATGAAGTAACCCGTGAACGAGCACAAAGCTTCCTTACAGAAGCACAGCAACAACGGATTTTAGTTGCGTATAAAGAATTTGCCGATGAGCCCGGATTTGCAAAAGTCGCAACGCTAGCTGGCATCGAAGCAAACGCGAACAACTTATCGATCCCACTCTACGTTAAGAAAATTAATACCGCGTCCGCTAAAGATGCCGATGGAGATACTCTCTTATTAAATTCTGCATGGGAGCAATGGCAGAATGATGGTCGTGTTTTTTGGCAACAAATGGATTCGTTAGTTGATGCATTGGATAACTTGAACTGAGGAAGGGAGTAGCATGAAGCTTGAAACAATTCGGTTATCAGGTTTTCAGTCTTTTGGTCAGGAACCAACTGAGCTGAGCCTGGAAGATATTACCTATCTAATTGGTCCTAATGGTTCAGGTAAGACTGCAGTACTTCAGGCTTTATGCCGGCTCTTTGCATTCGATCCGACATTGCGACGTGTCCAGCGTTCAGATTTCCATGTCCATTTTGAAGAGGAGGAGGTTCCTCCTGAGCGCGAGTTGTGGATAGAAGCAGACTTTTTATTTCCCGAACTTGCAGGAGACGAAGATAACAGTACCGTAGCACCTCATTTTGGCCATATGCGATTAGATGAGCCGGAAGGTATTCCACGAGTGCGTTTTCGCCTCACGGCTACTATGGGACTGGATGGGGATATCGAGGAGAATTTCGTATATGTATTAGATATCAATGCCGATGGCTCTCCTCAAAATATCGCACAGGTTCCACGGGCAGAGCGTAATCATATCCAGGTACATTATCTGCCTGCCAGACGTGATCCTGCGGATCATATTGCTTACGGTGCAAACGCCTTACTGGGTCGTCTGCTTCGCGCTGTACGTTGGGATGCTGAGCGCGAGACGATTAAGGGGTTGACCGATCAAATAAGCGACAGCCTCGCGGCAAACCCTTCTGTAAATGCATTTAGTGAAAATTTAAAAACAAGCTGGGCTACTCTGCATAAAGGTAAATTCTTCGCTGATCCGAAAATCACCTTTGTAACATCGGAGATTGAAGCGCTGTTGCGGCATTTGTCGGTATCTTTTACCCCAGGGCACGATGGTTCACTTGTCGATTTCTCGCGGTTGAGTGATGGTCAAAAGTCAATGCTTTATCTTTCCCTAGTATTATCATCTCAAGCGATTGGAAGAGCTGTACTCGCTGAGGAAGATGTATCTTTTGATCCCGATAAGTTACGTCCGCCGGTCTTTACTTTGGTTGCCTTGGAGGAACCAGAAAATAGTCTTTCTCCACATTACCTAGGACGTATCGTCAGTGCTTTGAATATCATGACGAAAAATGTGGATGCACAAGCTCTCATTGCTACACATGCGCCCACAATGCTGCGTCGCGTTGCTCCTGAGTTAATACGTTATTTACGGTTAACTGAGTCTAGAAAGACACGAGTCACCTGTATTAAATTGCCTGAGAAATCTGATGATGCACACAAGTTTGTTCGGGAAGCAGTCCAGGCATTTCCTGAGATCTATTTCTCGCGTCTGGTAGTGCTGGGCGAAGGTGATAGTGAAGAGATTGTATTGCCACGTTTGCTTCAGGCCAAAGGTGCGCCCGTTGACGAATCGGCTATCACAATAGCTCCATTAGGCGGTAGACATGTTAATCACTTCTGGCGTTTACTTTCTGCTTTGAAAATCCCGTATTTCACTCTGCTTGATTTGGATGTTGCTCGTCATCAGGCTGGCTGGGGACGGATTAAGTATGCTAATGATCAGTTGGGTGAGCATAGGCCGAAGAAGAAACTTCCGGAAGATCACCACATTCCAAAATGGAATTCTGCTACCAATAAGGTTCGAGAATTCTCAAACTATTGCGAGTTGCTAGAAGAACGTGGCGTTTTTTTTTCCTCCCCAATGGATTTAGACTTTTCAATGTTATTAGCTTATCCCGAAGCTTATGATGTTGATAAAGAAAAACCGGACGAGTCAACAATCAAGGCCGTCCTCGGGAAAAGCCATTACGATTCTTCTCAATACAGTGAAGACGAATTAACGTTGTTCAGCACCTATCACAAACGCTTTAAGCTTGGCAGCAAACCTGCAGCACACATTGAGGCATTAACTCAGCTAACGGATACTGAATTGCTTGAAAACATGCCTGAGTCACTAAGCAGGCTAGCAGATGTGGTTATTGCCAAACTCGAGGAGTTGCCAGAATGATTGCTGCAGAAGCATGGCAACCCGCCGATGGCCTGACGCTGGAACCAAATGCAAAAAGAGCAGCAAAAGCACGTAAGCGCTGCTTGGCACTCACAGCTGGACCTGGTGCGGGTAAAACGGAAATGCTTGCGCAACGAGCTGACTTCCTTTTACGTACAGGAACATGTCGGTATCCTAAGCGGATTCTCGCGATCTCCTTCAAGGTTGATGCCAGCAGAAATCTAAAAGAGCGTGTAGAACGGCGGTGCGGGTCCAATCTTGCCTCGCGTTTTGACAGCTATACCTTCCATGCATTTGCCAAGCGTATCATCGATCGTTTCAGGCCGGTGCTCACGGGGAAAGATGCCTTGGATGCGGGTTATACAATTGTAGATAAGAAAAATGGCCCCTCTCGTACTCAAATTGAATTCGGCGATCTGGTCCCGTTGGCAATCCAAATATTGCAAACCTCAAAAATTGCCCGTAATGCAATTCAGCAAACTTACAGCGATATTTTCTTGGATGAGTTCCAGGATTGCACGAATTTACAGTATGAGTTAGTTAAGCTTGCTTTCCAAGGGACTAGTCTTCGCCTTACTGCGGTAGGTGATACTAAACAAAAAATTATGGCTTGGGCTGGAGCGCTGGACGGTATTTTCCAAACCTTTGTCAATGATTTTAATGCTGTACCACTTAACATGTATCGCAATTTCCGTTCTAAACCACAATTGCTGCGGGTTCAGAACGAAATTATTCGTACGCTTGATCCTGACTCTATTATGCCTGATGAACAATTGGATGGCGATGAAGGAGAGGTTTATGCCTGGCGTTTTGAAGACAGCTGTAAAGAAGCAGTCTATTTGGCTGATCTAATAAATGGGTGGATAAATACAGAACAATTACCACCTGCAGAAATTGCAGTCTTGGTTTCTAAACAGTTGGAACTTTATGCTGACCACCTTATGACCGAGTTGGACGCTCGCGGTATTCCATATCGTAACGAGCAACAATTGCAGGATATCACTATAGAACCTGCAGCACGTTTGATCGTAGATTATTTATCATGTCTCTACGGTAAGCGTGAACCTAAGGCTTGGATTCGATTGATGAATCAATTGATTCCTTTTGCCGATGAGGAAATACAGTCAAGTGCGAGAAAGGATCTTGACCTATTAATTAAAAAACAACGCAAAAAAGTATCTGATGCTAGGAGTACGGATTCGCCGTTTTCGGATTGGGTACAATTGGCGATAGAATTTATAAAGTATATTGGTACCAAAATGTTGGTCGCTTTATCACCTGACTATGAAACTCGTGCACGTTTAAAAGATGTTATACGCGAAACCTTTGCACGGATTAAAGAATTGCTAAAGTCAGACCCAGATTTGCCAAAAGCGTTGGGACGTTTTGCGGATGATCAGGCTGTACGCATTCTGACTATTCATAAAAGTAAGGGACTCGAATTTGACTCAGTTATTATTTTAGGCATCGAGAGTCAAACGTTCTGGGGAAAACCTGATGCAGAGCGTTGTGCATTTTTTGTGGGTATTTCACGTGCGAAAAAACGTTTGGTTCTTACTGTTTCTGATCGCAGAGAAACGCCGCCTTCAAATCCGTATCGATGGCAAGAAAATAGAACACAGCATGAAGAATTTATCGGATATGTTACGCCATTTTTGAGAATACAGTAATGACAGAAAAAATTGTAAAACCGAACTGGAAAATTTGGCGTTTTGACCAGATGGCTACCAATGTCAATGTCCGTATTGACAATCCGTCTGAATCGGGCATGGAATACTATATTGGTCTCGAACATCTCGATTCAGACTCGCTTAAGATTCGTCGTTGGGGAAGTCCTGATGATGTTGCCGCTACCAAACTGATGTTCAAGGAGGGTGATATCATTTTTGGTCGCCGTCGAGCCTATCAACGCAAGCTTGGTGTTGCTGAGTTTGATGGGATTTGTTCAGCCCATGCAATGGTTTTACGAGCGAAACCGGAAGTGGTATTGCCTGAGTTTTTACCGTTTTTCATGCAGAGTGATGTATTCATGAATCGTGCGGTCGAGATATCAGTTGGTTCTTTGTCACCG
This sequence comes from Lonsdalea iberica, assembly GCF_002111585.1. Classification (GTDB taxonomy): domain Bacteria; phylum Pseudomonadota; class Gammaproteobacteria; order Enterobacterales; family Enterobacteriaceae; genus Lonsdalea; species Lonsdalea iberica. Next base: position 5,438 of record NZ_LUTP01000014.1, on the reverse strand, counting down.
ACTATAAATTGGAAGACAATGGCAGAACAACAATTCATGTTGCCTCCGATGGAGGAGCAAAATAGATTGGTGTCAGCTCTCTTTTCTTTTGACAATTTATCAAATGAGATGAGCATAGCTCATGATAAATTGAGAGTTTCAGAACGTGCAGCAATTCAGTTTGTGTTAGGTCAGGAACATAGCTGGCGCATCGTGAAAATGAAAAATATTGTAAAAAATATTGAGGCTGGAAAAAGCCCCAAAGCATCATCATTGCCAGCAAAACCTGAGCAATTAGGTGTACTAAAAGTAAGCGCTGTGGGTTCAACCGGATATAATCCAGCAGAAAATAAAACTCTACTGAACCCAGAAGATTTTGTTCAAGATGCCATCGTCAGGGCTGGTGATTTTCTTGTGACAAGAGCAAATGCACAGCCTCAGGGTGTTGCTCGTACATGCATAGTTGAATCTTCACCAAGTAATCTCATGCTGAGTGATAAAACTTGGCGAATTAATTTTAATGAGGATGCTCCTCCGCTAGATTTTATATTAGCTTGGACGAAGCTTCCAATATTCCGTTCATATATTGAAGCACTTTGCTCAGGAACAGAGGCAAAGAATATTTCTCAAAATAAATTCCTAGCAGGACCAATGGTTGATCTGACGAAAGACCAGCGTGAGCATATGTCTCATATTCTTAAGCAGACAAATATAGCAAAAAAAATGTTAATTGAAAGAAATGATGTTGTTAAATCTATGAAGCAGAGGTTCTTGCAAGAAATTTTTGGAGAGAGCTTTCAATGATTTTTAACGAGTCGAACACTGTCGAGGCTTACCTTAGGGACTTACTGGTTGGCTCGCTACAAAAAGAGTTAACAACAGCTCTTTCTTTCAGTAATGTTTCTGTGGAGAAAGGCATTGGTTGGGACTATGCCGCACCTGCGGAAATACCACGACAGATTCAGGAGATCTTGGTCGAATCTTGGTTGCGAGATGCATTGAGCCGTCTAAATCCCGAAATCGCAGCGCAACCCGATCTCGCCGACGAAGTGCTCTACAAACTACGTGCCATTATATTATCGGTGCGCTCAGATGGTCTAATCCGCGCTAATGAAGAAATGACTGCTTGGATGCGCGGAGAACGGTCTATGCCGTTCGGCCAAAATAACGAACATGTGCCGGTGCGGCTTATCGATCTTGAGGATCTGTCTCAAAACCAATATGTTGTAACCCAACAGTTCACTTATCGCGCAGGTGCCACTGAGCGACGGGCTGACTTGGTCCTATTAATAAATGGTTTACCATTAGTTCTCATTGAAGCAAAAACTCCGGTTAAAAAGTGCATTAGTTGGATTGATGGCGCAATACAGGTGCATGACGACTATGAGAAGTTTGTTCCAGAACTTTTTGTCTGTAACGTTTTCTCGGTAGCTACTGAAGGCAAGTTATTCCGTTATGGTTCTGTTGGCCTGCCAGTAAAAGACTGGGGGCCATGGCATCTGGATGGCGACGATAATGATGGTCAGCATCACCCGCTGAAGTCACTCAAAGCATCTGTCGAAAGTATGCTACGGCCTCAAGTGCTGCTCGATATTTTGAGTAATTTCACCATATTTGCTACGGATAAGAAAAAGAGGCGTATTAAGGTCATCTGCCGCTATCAACAATTTGAGGCGGCGAATAAGATCGTTGAAAGGGTGCTGGTTGGTTATCCCAAAAAAGGATTGATATGGCATTTTCAGGGATCGGGTAAATCGCTATTAATGGTTTTTGCAGCGCAAAAATTACGTATGCATGTCGGATTGAAAAATCCAACTGTTTTAATTGTGGTTGATCGTATCGATCTTGATAGCCAGATTACGGGTACATTTACTGGTGCGGATATCCCTAATCTTGAAAAGGCTGATAGTCGCGAGAAACTACAGCAACTGCTATCACAAGATGTGCGCAAGATTATTATCACGACCATTTTTAAATTTGGTGAGGCTAACGGCTGTCTAAACGAGCGTAGCAATATAATTGTTCTGGTAGATGAAGCACATCGTACCCAGGAAGGTAACCTTGGACGTAAGATGCGAGAGTCGTTGCCGAATGCATTTCTGTTCGGCCTGACAGGTACACCAATTAATCGGTCAGATCGTAATACCTTCTATGCTTTCGGGGCGGAAGAAGATGACAAAGGCTACATGAGTCGTTACGGTTTCGACGAATCAATCCGTGATGGGGCAACGCTTAAGTTGCATTTTGAACCCAGATTGATCGATCTGCATATCGACAAGGCGGAACTGGACGCAGCATATAAAGATTTGACTGGTGGTCTGTCTGACCTCGACAAAGATAATTTGGCAAAGACTGCTGCAAAAATGGCAGTTCTGGTAAAAACACCCGAGCGTATTCGCAAGGTATGTGCAGACATTGTCCAACACTATCAAAGCAAGATAGAACCAAATGGTCTCAAAGGTCAGATAGTTACGTTTGATAGGGAATCCTGCTTGCTCTTTAAAGCTGAGTTGGACAAGCTTTTGCCATCAGAAGCGACAGATATCGTGATGTCTGTTCAGGCGTCAGATAAGAAAGAGCATCCTGAATATGCTCCATACGATCGTACCCGTGACGAAGAAGAAAGATTACTGGATCGCTTCCGCGACCCAGCAGATCCGCTTAAGCTCATCATTGTGACCGCTAAACTTTTGACTGGTTTTGATGCGCCTATTCTGCAAGTTATGTACCTCGATAAACCACTGCGCGACCATACGTTGTTACAAGCTATCTGCCGAGTAAACCGCACCTATTCCGAGCAGAAGACCCATGGCCTTATTGTTGACTATCTGGGGATTTTTGATGATGTAGCTGCAGCCTTAGAATTCGATGATCAAAGTGTTAAGCAGCTAGTGAGTAATATTCTGGAGCTGAAAGAGAAGCTACCCGAAGCTATGCAGAAGTGTTTGGCTTTTTTTGTTGGCTGTGATCGAACGTTGAAGGGGTATGAAGGTTTGATTGCTGCTCAGCAATGCTTGCCTAACAACGAAATCCGAGACAATTTTGCTTCTGAATACAGTGTCCTTTCCCGTATATGGGAAGCGTTATCACCCGATGTTGTTCTCGGTCTTTTTGAGAAAGATTACAAGTGGTTGTCTCAGGTTTACCAGTCAGTCCTGCCTTCTAGCGGCCATGGAAAATTAATCTGGCACTCGTTGGGGGCCAAAACTATTGAGTTAATCCATCAGAACGTCCATGTCGATGCAGTTCGTGACGATCTTGATACTCTAGTGCTTGATGCCGATCTGCTGGAAGCCGTTCTTTCAAATCCTGAACCTAAGAAGGCCAAAGAGATTGAAATCAAACTCAAGCGACGGCTACGAGGGCATGGTAATAATCCCAAATTTAGACATCTCTCTGAACGGCTTGATGCGCTCAAAGATCGTTTCGAATCAGGTCAAATCAACAGTATTGAGTTTTTAAAACAACTACTCGAAATAGCTAAAGAAACACTACAAACAGAGAAAACAACGCCTCCAGAAGAGGAATTGGATCATGGCAAAGCTGCTTTGACCGAATTATTCAATGAAGTAAAGACAGCAGATACACCAATTATAGTTGAGCGAGTGGTTGCAGACATAGACGAAATTGTTCGTCTGGTCCGTTTTCCTGGTTGGCAAAGTACGCTAGCTGGTGAGAGAGAAGTTAAGAAGGCGTTACGAAAGGCACTATTCAAATATAAGTTACATGCAGATGACGAACTTTTTGAGAAAGCATACAGCTATATTAGGCAGTATTATTAAAGCTCATCGGCATCTTAGTGCAATATAAGGCTATACGATATCTTATATTTGCTTCGTTGGAATGCTAAAGCTGGAGGCTGAAGAATGAATGTTTACAAGTTGAACGTACGGACACAAGGTTACTGGTTTTTAAATAAAGATGAGTATGAGCAACGTACAGCTCGCCGCTCGCCGTGGTATAAAATGAGTGATGAAGGGAAACCGCGCTATTTTGCTATTTGTCCTGCATGCAACAATCCAATACAGATCATTGGGTTCTACAAGTTACCATCAAATGTTAATTCTCCATTTGCCAAACACTATGGAAAATCAGTTCCTGGGGTTGGTATTTTTGATCATGAAGCTTATTTAGATTGTCCTTATTCTGATACAAGAAAATCAACTTCATCTGATAAAGGAAAGCGAACTCCCAGCGAGCTTAGTCGACAGATACTTGAGATACTTATCGAGAATTTTGATAAAGTGATTTGGATGCTAAGTACTGTGACAGGTATAAGGATCGATGAGAAACTAGCTTTGGATATGCTGAAACAATACAAGCAAGAAGAGGGATGGTTGTACTCGAAAGCCACGTTAATGAATATCCCATGGATATTTGCTTATATGTCTGATAATCAGAAGTTTCTTTTCAAAAAAATAAATGATCTTAAGTTCCTACAAAAGCTTGTGTCGCTTGCTCCTGATGAGTTAGATATGACATCAAGAGGATATATTGTTAAAGCTACTACTTGTAAAAAAAGGATTGAGTTAAGTTTATACTATACACGACATCATTCTGCAGTAACTGAGCATATCCTAAGTGAATCCATGGATATGGTTATTCTCTTGGAAGTCAATGGCGAAAAACCTAGAGAGCTTTATCGTAAATCAATAGATTTTGATTTTAATTATTTCAACAATATAGTGAACTTTTCTTCATGGAAGAGTACAGAAGTGGGTAATAAATTATTGGCGCATGCAAAAGACATATTAAGTGAATGTCTATGAACGGAGACAAGTTATGTGGTTTTTATTACATGGGGTTTATATTGATTTATTAAGATGAAAGGCTATTCAGTGTCATGGTATTTTTATTTTTTAAATGCAATAACTAAGTTATTTTTGTGTGTGCAAAGAATAGAGCTATTCCTTCTTTTTGAAACTCATCGTTGAAGGTGCGCTTATTACCACGCAACCATCAATGCCATTTATCTTCAATACCCCCTCCTTGAACTTCGTATGTTCTTGCGTTGAACGTGTGCAGTCCCACAGGAAGCTGATGATATAAGAATTTTTATAAATTTCGTCAACACGATAGAGAGAAGCATCTTCGGCGATTTCTCCAATTAATGTTGGAAAAGATTTTTTTGTATCTTTTCGGTACTTTACTTCAATAATTGTGTGCAGTGATGGCAAATAAAGGTCAATGCGGGGATTTTTTTGTCCAACAGGCTGAAGATTCACCTCATCTGCAATATCGTTGAATATTGGTGCAAGTAGAATATAAAGCAGATTCTGAACATGATATTCATTATCGACTTGCCATTGTACGGGTTCTGCGCCTTTGGTTCGCCCTGAGTCTTCCCATGTCCACCGTTTCAGCCCGGCAGGGATATGCTCCAGAAATCTTAGCAGGTCATCTAGGGTCCATCCAGAGGGTGGAGCAATGGCAATTTCCTGATTAATTTGATTAAAAAC
>NZ_LUTP01000013.1 GCF_002111585.1 Lonsdalea iberica | reverse complement strand
GCTGATATTGTTTTCTTCCCAATCTCTCTTCAGTTTCTGCGTTTAATGATGGGACCTCACTGAAGCCGGTTTCTACGGAAATACACATGAAAGATCTAACCCTGAGTTATTACGACGCGGAAATGCGCTACCTCCGTGAAGCCGCCAAAGAATTTGCTCAAACCCACCCGGACCGGGCCGCGATGCTGGATCTGGATAAGGCCGGTACACCCGATCCGTATGTCGAGCGTCTGTTCGAAGGCTTCGCTTTCTCGATGGGGCGGCTGCGCGAGAAGATTGACGATGACCTGCCGGAACTGACCGAAGGGCTGGTCAGCATGCTCTGGCCACACTATCTGCGCACCATTCCGTCGCTCTCGGTGGTGGCGTTTACGCCTGCACTTCAGGCGGTGAAAATGGCAGAAGTGATGCCCGCGGGACTGGAAGTGTATTCCCGCCCAGTGGGGCCGAAAAACACGGTCTGCCGTTACCGCACCACCCGCGATGTGATGCTCAACCCGCTGAACATCTCAGGGGTGACCATGACCACCGAGCCTGATGGTCGTTCGCTGCTGCGGATGCGCTTTGCCTGTAGCACGCAGGCGGACTGGTCCCATTCTGACTTCAGTCACCTGAGTCTGTACCTTGGCGCTGATGCGCCCGTCAGCAGCCAGCTGCACCTGATGCTGACCAAACGGCAGGCTGCTTTGTATATGCGTCTGCCGGGCAGACCGACCGTATTCGCCTCGATGGATACTTCTCGCCGGGGGGATTTGCGGAGGAGGACGGGCTGTGGCCAAAAGGTGATACCGCGTTTAGTGGTTACCAGCTGCTGCTGGAGTACTTCACCTTTCGCGACAAATTTATGTTTGTCCACCTCAACGGTCTGGACGGGATCACGCCGCCTGCCGGAGCTGAGTACTTCGATATCGAAGTGGTGCTCAGCACGCCGTGGCCATCAGACCTGCCGGTCACCGATGATGCCGTTCGTCTACACTGCGTGCCAGTGATTAACCTCTTCACCCTGGAAGCGGACCCGCTCACCATTACGGGGCTAGAAAGTGAGTACCTGCTGCGTCCTAAGCGGCTCCAGGACGGGCATACTGAGATTTATTCGGTGGATTCGGTTACCGGTTCAAACCGCACCAGTGATGCCGAATACGTGCCGTTCAGCAGCTTCCGCCACAAGGGCGGGATGATGCGCCGTCATGCGCCACCCCGCTATTACCACACCCGCGTTAAGCGCGGTGTCACCGGGCTGTATGACACCTGGCTTATCCTCGGTGGTCACCAGTGGGAAGATGACCGACTGTTTGAGCGTGAAGCCGTGTCGCTGCAAATCACCGGCACCAACGGCCAGCTGCCGCGCCGGGCGCTGCAGAGCACGCTGCTCGACCGCTGTGAGCAGGTGGTCAGTACACCGCTTTCAGTGCGCAATCTCTGCAAACCCACGCTGCCGGTTTACCCGCCTGCTGAAGACCGTTTCCACTGGCGGGTACTGAGCCACCTGGGATCCGGGTTTCTGAATATGATGAGTACTGCCGAAGTGTTGCGCGGGACGCTGGCACTCTATAACTGGCAGGAAGATGAACTGAATACCCGGCGTCTGGAGGCGATTCAGCATGTGGAGCACCACCGCCTGCAACGGTTTGAGCAGGGCTACCTGCTGCGGGGGCTGGATATCGAAGTGACACTCGACAGCAACGGCTTCACCGGTGAGGGCGATATTCACCTGTTCGGTGAAATGCTCAACCGGTTCTTTGCGCTGTATGCCGATATGAACCAGTTTAACCAGCTCACCCTAATTGTTCAGCCAGAAGGAAAATGCATCCGGTGGAAAGAGAATCACAGTCCGCGTCTGCCCGGCTGATAGCGCAACTGGGGGACCGGCTGCCATATATCAACTTTTACCGCTTCTGCCAGTTGCTGGAACAGAGCCAGCCGGATAAACCGGTCACTGGCAGCACCTGGCAGGTACGGCATGAGCCGGTGCGCTTCCGGCCCCATCCGGGGATGGGCTTTCCGGCATCTGAAATCAAAGGGATTGAGCAGTCTGAGTATTCGTATCTGCCGCCGACGGTGCGCATCACCTTTATGGGGCTCTACGGCGTGGAGTCCCCGCTGCCGACGCACTATATCGATGACATTACCCAGCGACGGGAAGGGTATGAGGCCACCGCGGATTTCCTCGATATCTTCAACCACCGGCTGATTGCCCAGTACTACCGTATCTGGCGTAAATATTCCTACCCGGCGACTTTCGAAGAAGGCGGTAAGGACAATACCTCGCAGTACCTGCTGGGACTGGCCGGGCTCGGGATTAACGGCTGCGCACAAAGCATTGCCACGCCGGCCTCACGCTTTCTGGCGCTTCTGCCGGTCATGTTGCTGCCAGGTCGGACTTCAGAGGGGATGGCTTCACTGGTGCGTCTGCTGGCACCCAATACGCAGGCGAAAATCTGGCACCACGACAAACGCCGGTTACCCCTGAAGAAGCCCCTGACCATAAGCGTCAGCCAGCCCGTCACCCTGACAAACCGTCCGGTGATGGGCAGCTATGCCACCGATGTAAACAGCCAGGTACTGATGCGTCTGACTACCTCTGACCCGGCTGAAGTACAGGGCTGGTTACCGGGTGGGGAGCTTCACACGGACCTGATGGCGCTGCTGCACGTTTATCTTGGGGCTCGCCTGGATGTGCGCCTGCAGTTGTCTGTCGACCGTAGCCTACTGCCGGACGCGACAATGAGCACTAAACCCAACGCCGGAGCAGTGCAGTTGGGCCGCACCGCCGTGATGCGGCCGCTGAATGCGGCGAACACCGTCACGTACCCCCAAACCATAACCATCAATCTTGGCCGCTATGAGCGGGTACAGGAAAATATTCACCGCAGGGAGACTGATGAAGATGGCGATTACCGCTGGTAAATTTCCTCTAGCTGCGCTGGCCGCCAGTATCACACTGATACTGGCTGGCTGTGGGCTGACTCAAAAAGTGACAGACGCACCGTTGCCGTGACCAAATCGATTTTTTATAAGCAAATAAAGACCCTGAATCTGGATATTCGCGCTCGCGAGGCCGTCAACAGCAATGCAGGCGGCGTGGCACTGTCGACGGTGGTGCGTGTTTACCAGCTCAAAGACCGGAAAACATTCGATACGACGGACTACCCGTCACTGTTTAAGGCTGACAGTCAGGCCATTAAAGCAGACCTGGTAGCTGAGAAAGATATCCGCCTGCAGCCGGGTGGGGCGGTCACAGTCGATATGCCGATGGAGGAAAATGCGCAGTACGTGGCGGTGGCCGGGATGTTTATGTCACCGGACCAGGATAATAACACCTGGCGAGTGGTACTCAGTCGCGATGACCTTGATCCGGATAAGGCCCGCGTCATCGAAGCGGGGAACAACCGCCTGACTCTGAAGGCGCTGAAAGATGAGTGAGTCACCCCGTCCGTCACTGTATGAAACACTCTACGGCAACTTCACCGGCGGCCTCGATCTCCATCAGGTCAGTGAACAAAATCAGGTGATTTTGTCCGTGCTCGATAACATGCAACGTATCCTTAACTGCCGTTCAGGAGTGCTGGCGCATCTGCCGGACTATGGTCTGCCCGATATGGCAAAAATACTGCAGGGCATGCCGGGTACCGCCCATGAGCTTATGGGCACCCTGTCGGCCGTTCTGCTCAAATATGAGCCACGGCTGAAGAAAATAACCGTTGTCTTGCTGGAGCAGAACATTCCCGGCGAGCTGCGCTATGCCATTGATGCTGAACTTAAGGGTATTGGCCTCGTGCGCTATGGCACAGAGTTTATGCCCGAAGGGCGGGTTCTCCTGCGACATCTGAAGCAACAGCAGTATCTCGATGCAGCAACCCGAATGTAAGGCCAGATAACACCATGTCAGCAAAATCACAGTTTCTCGAAAAATTGCAGACCAGGCAGCCTGCTCCGGCTTCATCTGTCAGTAAGAGTCAGGCCGATATCGCTGAGTTTCGCCTGCGAATGACGCAACTTCAGGAGCAGATGGACGCTTGGCTGGAGGATACCGGGCTGAATGCGGAGACGCTCAGTACATCCGTTACGGACCTGCTGGTGGAGAACGGGGCTTTTGATATTACCGGTATTATTCTGCGTATCGACGACCGGTCTGTAAAATTTGTGCCGGTATTCCTGTACGGCCAGGGTGTGACCGGGTGTGTGGAGATAACGCTCCATGCAAAAGGATGTATCACTTCCCCGGGCCGCCTTTTCATGCGGGCAGGTCATTTCAGTGAATGGACCTTTACTCCCCCAGGGATGTTACCGCGCACAGGGCAACCTCTTAATGAAAGTACTTTTTTTGGTCTAATTTTAGCGCTTCTTCCATAGCGGTTAACCTGGCAGTACCAGCCGACCCGCGCGAAGTTTCATAAACAGGAAGTACAGCACCACACCACACCACACCCTTCATATAGATATTTAGCCATGAATGACATCAATCCACGAAAAATCAAAACCGGTGGCGACCCTAGAGCGCTGCCGGACTATGCAGCTCTGCGTGATGAACTGAGTAAGCTGACACATCCGGCTCGCCCGGATGTGAACTGGCGTCATGCCGAAAACCTCTGTCTCTCACTGTTTGAACAGAACGGTGTGGAGTTACAGACGGCGGCTTGGTACACCTTAGCCCGCACGCAACTGGCCGGCTTATTCGGGCTCAATGAAGGGCTGACGATACTCGAGGCACTGATAAGCCATCAGTGGGGGACACTGTGGCCTCAGCCAGTCCATGCCCGCATGGAAATCCTCAGCAGTCTGAGTCAGCGCCTTCAGCAACGGATGCGCTCGCTCCCGCTGAATTACAGTGACCTCAGCCAGTTGTATCGGGCGGAGCAACTGCTTACCGGTCTGGGGGCGGTGTTGCAGCGTCTGGAGCTTAAGCATCTGAGCCAGCTCGATACGTTGCGTACCCTGATGCATAATAGTGCTGTTCGGCTGGAAAACAGCGATGGCATAACCAGCACCGGGTCGAACATTCAGCCTGGTGTTGTGTTGCCTGCCACCGTGGTGAATGCTGCGACAGCATCCACGATGGATCTTGCTGGTAGTCCGGCTGAAGATACGCCTGACAGGGCAGTGAAGTGGGTGTACGTTGCGCAGCCCGAGCACCAGGCGAACGTTGAAGTACTGGCGGTAATGCCCACTCCGGTAATAAAGTGGAAATCCTTCGCTGCCGGGTTGTGTACCATGCTGGTAATAAGCGCCGTCGCAGTGTGGAGTTGGCGGTATCTTCACCGGCCTGACCCGCTACAGACTCAGCTTGCTGCCTCACTGGCTCCGTTCCCTGCACCTCTCGCGCCTGAACAGCTGGATATGTTGCGTCAGCAGACCCCATTGTCGAAAGAACTTATTGCCCAAACACAGCAGCAGCTTGCCCGGATGGATAAATTGCCTCCTGACTGGAATATTACTTACAGCCGAAAACTTACAGAACAGGCTCTGGTGCTATGGCCGGAACAGGCTAAGCCCCTGGTACAACAGTTGCAGCAACAGATTAATGTCTCAGTACTTCCTGTCGATACAATGAACGGCTGGCATGAAGGTATGATGCAGCTTCAGGCTCTTGCCGATAAACTGAATGCGCTTGATGGTCAGAGAGGAAAATACATTACCGTCAGTGAACTTAAATCGCAGGTCTTTAGCATACTGACAAGCTTCCGGCAGACCGTCCCCGTGGAAGAACAGCTTCGGCAGTTGAAGCTGCTCCCTGAAGACTCGCAGCTGCGTCAGCAGCAGGTCCGGCAGGCTGAGCAACGCCTCCACGCTCAAATCTCTACGCTGGCGCAGGAAAAACAACGTGACTGATACCAGGGAGGTCTGAAATGGTGGATAAAACGCAGCATCACCGGAATCACCAGACACGGTCGACGGTCGCTAAAATTACGTTTGTGGAACAACACTATGGACAGCTGTCTGCCCGTGAAATCGGTGAGCGGCTTGTGGGGCAGTCCTTGATTTTCCTAACTGTTTACACTTGTTAGTTCTCTGTTTTTTATAAGATTATAAAAATAAGTCCCCTTCCGGTGGGGCCTGCTTTTTATCAGTTAGTTATTCAGCTGGAACTTGTCGTGCCGTGCGTGAATATACGGTGCAACATAACTTTCACGGTTTATGTCCAGATAATCCGACCACCATTGCATCATTTCCATCCGTGCTTCCAGATGCTCCGCTTTGTGTGCATAGGTCGCCTGCACGCCGTTATGCTCTTTATGGCTCATCTGATGTTCGATGGCATCCCTTGACCACAACCCGGACTCTTTTAGGGCGCTACAGGCCATTGCTCTGAAACCGTGGTCATCCACCTCGGTTTTAGTGTCGTAACCAATCACGCGCAGCGCCTTGTTGATGGTGTTTTCGCTCATCGGCTTGTTCAGGGGGATTACCCTGAAAGGTGTGGGGCGCCTTCATTCATCGAACTGAACGACCCGTAATCTGACCCCCAATTTTCCGGATACGAAGGGATAAATCAAAATGCATCGGAAAAGATTCCCGCGCCAATTTATTGAATAAAAACAATATAGTGATTAATAAGGAAGCATAAAAAAGAAGGGGGAGCATGGGCACGGACTACGCCGCAGGCGTTGAACAGCGCGTTCCGCGCTGGCCCCGAAGGGGTGAGCCGCTTGCGGCGAATAATCGAACGGAGTTCGATGGAGAGTCCATACTCCGGAAAGCAAAAAACCAGCCATTAGGCTGGTTTCTTTAATAAGTGGTGCCCGGACTCGGACTACGCCGCAGGCGTTGAACAGCGCGTTCCGCGCTGGCCCCGAAGGGGTGAGCCGCTTGCGGCGAATAATCGAACGGAGTTCGATGGAGAGTCCATACTCCGGAAAGCAAGAAACCAGCCATTAGGCTGGTTTCTTTAATAAGTGGTGCCCGGACTCGGAATCGAACCAAGGACACGGGGATTTTCAATCCCCTGCTCTACCGACTGAGCTATCCGGGCAACGGGGCGCATTAAACCGTATTGGTTTCGCGCCGTCAACGGCTTTATGGGAAATTAGCGCTGACTGCTGACTTTTCAGTCAAAGGCATGCTATCTGATAGATATCATAGACCTGGCTCAACTCAGCGCGCCGTTTAGGCGGCAGCAGGCGATGCGCAAAACGTCCTCCGCCAACCGTTTGGCGACGGCAATATCGGCGATTTGGCGCTTCACCAGCAGTTTGCTCAGACAACCCTCCAAAATCAGCTCCATCTGCTGTGCGACCATCGCGGGGTCATCAATGTCCAATTCGCTCAGCAGCGCCTTGGTATAGCGGTATGACGCCTGCTTTTGCTGTTCGGCCAGTTGGTGAATGGGGTGGTGAATGTCAGGGTAGAAACTGCAGGCTGCAATGAACAAACAGCCCGGATAGCGCCCTTGTTTCACTGCTTCGTTCAACACGTGATAACGCGCCAACAGCTTTTGCTCTACATCCCGCGCGTCGTCCAGCAGCAATCGTCTGCGCCAGCCATCGATCTGCTGACTGTGATAGCGCAGGCTGTCGTACAGCACCGCCTCATCGTCGGGCCAGAACGGCGCCAGTGCATCCAGGGAAATATGCAGACTGTCGGCCAGTTTTTCCCGTGTCATGGCGGTGAAACCATGTTGTTCCAGCAAGGTCAGCGCATGCTCCAGTACTTTTTCCCGTTGCATGTGTTCTCCTCTCATTACGTGGCCGTTAATCAACAAGTGTCGTTGACGGGGGTAGTTTCTGCAAATGCGACCGGAACTGCGCCGCATCCATAAAACCGGTGACGCGTGACCCCGGAATTTCTTTGCCGGAAGCGTCGAAAAAGAGAATGCTTGGCAGGCCGAGTACCTGCAATTGCGTCAATAGGGCATTCTGTTCAGGCGTATTGGCCGTGACGTCGGCTTGTAGGAGCCGTAGGCGAGCCATCTGATGCTGTACTTCGCCGTTACTGAACGTGACCTTCTCAAACGACTTACAGGCGGCGCACCAGTCGGCGTAGAGATCCAGCATGGTAATGCCGTGACTGCCGCGCAGTGCGGTGTTCAGATCGTCCAGATTGTTGATAGGCGAAAAAGCGATGGCGGAAGCCGATTCATCTTTCGACGCAGCTGGGGTAAACAGCCAGTCCTGTATCGGCCTTACGGAGACAAGAGCTCCTAGCAGCAGCAATACTTGCAGTCCGCGTATCCATCTACCTCGTCCGCGTAGGCTGAGGGCCAACGCCCAACCGAAAAACGCAACGCCGAGCAGGCCCCATAGCCGCCAGGCCCAGAGGTCGCCGAACAGTCGCGTTAGCAGGAATATCGGCAACGCCAGCATCGCGAAACCGCAGGCCTCTTTAATATGGTTCATCCACGGACCGCTTTTCGGGAGGATACGGTTGCCAAACAGGGTGACGCCAATCAGCGGTAGCCCCATCCCCAGCGCATAGAGATATAGCGCACCTCCGCCCGCTAGCATATGGCCGCTCTGAGCGATATACAGCAGCAGCGCGCTGAGCGGCGCAGTGGTGCAGGGGGAGCAAATCAGACCGGCGAGCGCGCCCATCAAAAAGACGCCGGATAATGAACCGCTTTCCTGCCGGTTGCTCCAGTCAACGAGGCGCGTTTGCACGGCTGAAGGTAATTGCAGGCTAAAGAGCCCGAACATGGACAGCGCCAACAGGGTGAACAGCGACGCCAATCCAATCAATACATAAGGATGCTGTAGCGCCGCCTGAAAGCGCAGGCCGGCTGCCGCCACGACCAATCCCAGTAGCGTATAGGTCAGCGCCATCCCTTGCACATACGCGAAGGCCAGCAGCAGAGTGCGTCGAGTGGAAAGACGTTCCCGCCGCCCCAGAATCAAGCTGGAGATCAGTGGGTACATCGGCAGCACGCAGGGCGTAAAGGCGACCCCGATGCCGATCACTATGGCCCACCACGGGGAAAACGGCAGCGGTGGCGCGGTGGACGTCGTTTCTCCGTCTGTGTCCCATTTACTGAGCGGGATGTTTTGTTGCTCCGGCGGATAGCAGAACCCGGCATCGGCGCAGCCCTGATAGCTAACCGTTAACGTACTGCCCTGTGGGAGTCCGTCCAGCGGAACATTCAGTTGCAACTGATCCCGGAAAATATCGACCACGCCAAAGAACGCGTCCTGATGCCGTTCGGCCGCCGGAAACTCAATCTTTGTCAGCGTGGTGTTGCCGGAGCGAATCGCTATTTTCTGGCGATACAGGTAATAGCCCGGGTGGACAATCCACTGAAGCTTGAGCTGCTTCCCTTGTTGCTGAAAGTCGAAGACAAACGCCTGCGTGGCGGGCAAAAAACGGGATGTTTGCGCACGTCCGAAGAGATTTTCGGCAGGGGCGACCGCGGTAAAGAGCAATGTGCCGAAGAGGATAATCAGCGTAAGGACGCGTTGAGCCATGAGAGATAATCGTTATCGCCGTCGTGAACCGGAAGCGCCAACAATTCCGGCGTTTGGTAAGGATGTTGCTGTTTCAGCAACGTGAACAGGTCTTGCAAATGCGCCTGGTCGCTTTTCAGAATCAGCTGGATCTCCTGCTGTTGCTCCAATTTCCCTTCCCAACGATAAAGCGAGACGGCGCCCGGCAGGAGTGTGACGCAGGCCGCCAGTTCGGCTTCCAGCGCGGCGGCGGCTAACGATCTGGCGCTGGCGTCGTCGGGGGCGGTGCACAGCACCACCACGGCGTCGCAGGCGATGAGTTCAGACATAATGACCTCGGCAGCGGAAACGTGAAATTATCGCCACACTATACCTTGAGGCCCGCGTGAGCGTAAGCGCGGATCGCGTCGAAAATAGACGCTTCAGGAAATGAGAGGAGTCACTGAATCTCCCTTCGACGTCTGGGTTGTCGCCGAAGGGAGCTGAGAAGGTTACTGCGGTTCGTTTTCGTCGGTATAACGTTTCGCTTTGTAAGCCGGATGCATCAGGTTCTGTACGGAGAAAATATCGTCCAGTTCCGCTTCTGTCAGCAGGCCGCGTTCTAACACGACTTCGCGTACGCTTTTCCCGGTTTCGGCGCAGATTTTACCGACGATATCGCCGTTATGATGACCGATAAATGGGTTCAGGTAAGTCACGATACCGATCGAGTTGAACACGTAAGACTCACAGACCGACTGGTTGGCGGTGATGCCGTTCACGCATTTCTCCAACAGGTTGTAGCACGCGTTGGTCAACATGTGGGTGGACTCAAACATAGCCTGTCCGATCACCGGCTCCATCACGTTCAACTGTAGCTGGCCTGCTTCGGCCGCCATCGTGACGCAGGTGTCATTGCCGATAACCTTGAAGCACACCTGATTGACTACCTCGGGAACGACCGGATTGACCTTCGCGGGCATGATGGATGACCCAGCCTGTAGCTGCGGCAGGTTGATCTCATTGAGACCCGCGCGCGGGCCTGAAGAGAGCAAACGCAGGTCGTTACAGATTTTCGACAGCTTGACCGCCAGACGTTTGAGCGCGCTGTGCACCATCACATATGCGCCGCAGTCGGACGTGGCTTCAATCAGATCTTCTGCAGAAACGCAGGGCAGATGGCTCACTTCGGACAACTTCTGTACCGCCAATTGTTGGTAGCCGTCTGGCGTATTCAGCCGCGTGCCGATCGCCGTTGCGCCCAGGTTCACCTCCAGCAGCAGTTCAGCCGTGCGCAGTAGGTTTTTGTTCTCTTCCAGCAGCAGGATGTTGAAGGCGTGGAACTCCTGACCCAGGCTCATCGGCACGGCGTCTTGGAGTTGGGTCCTTCCCATTTTCAGGATGTTTTCAAACTCTCTGGCCTTGCGCTCGAATCCTTCGCCCAAATGCGTATTGGCATCAACCAGTTTTAGGATCGCATTGTATACCGCGATACGGAAACCGGTCGGATAGGCATCGTTGGTCGACTGACATTTATTCACGTGATCGTTGGGGTTGAGGTATTGGTACTCGCCCTTTTGATGTCCCATCAGTTCGAGGCCGATATTGGCCAGCACTTCGTTGGTGTTCATGTTCAACGAGGTGCCTGCGCCGCCCTGGAAGACATCCACCGGGAATTGATCCAGGCATTTGCCGTTGTCGAGCACTTCGTCGCAGGCGCGAATGATTACGTCGGCGATTTTTCGTGGGATGGTCTGCAGTTCTCGGTTGGCCATTGCTGCGGCCTTTTTCACCATGACCATGCCGCGGACGAAGTCGGGGACGTCGCTGATTTTCTGATTGCTGATGTAAAAGTTTTCAATAGCGCGAAGGGTATGGATGCCGTAATAAGCATCGGCGGGTACTTCTCGGCTGCCCAACAGATCTTCTTCAATACG
This sequence comes from Lonsdalea iberica, assembly GCF_002111585.1. Classification (GTDB taxonomy): domain Bacteria; phylum Pseudomonadota; class Gammaproteobacteria; order Enterobacterales; family Enterobacteriaceae; genus Lonsdalea; species Lonsdalea iberica. Next base: position 87,669 of record NZ_LUTP01000013.1, on the reverse strand, counting down.
GATATCGTCTGACATAAAGAGCCTTCTTTTACTCTTCTATAAGTTAGCGTTTATACAGCTTATCGTAATGCCTTTTCCCAAGAGGGGTGGTGTATTTGACCGATATTACCGACTATTCCATTATTATATTCTTAACCTGTGCGTGAAATAGTCGCCTTGATCACATCTGGGCATTCCATGGTCTGTCTCCTGAGTGAATCTTAACGAATAGTCACTCGGCGTGACTATAGCCGAAAAACGATAGCAGCCAAAAAAAACCGCGTACATAGGTTGAAAAGTAGCGTATGAACTACCATCTCAACAGTATTGTAACGAGTTGACGGGCGCGTTGAGTGCTCTTACAGAGAGCCGTTTATGACTGCGTCAATAGCATATTACGAGCGCAAGTTTTAGGAATATACTTTTTATCAATACGTTAAATATCAATTACAGGAGCACCGGGTGCGCTGGATACCTTTAATACTGATTTTCCTGTTGGCCTACATTGAAATCTTCATTTTCATCCAGGTCGCCCACGTGCTGGGTATCGCTATCACGCTGCTGCTGGTGGTGTTTACCTCCTGCCTGGGTGTTTCGCTGGTCCGCAATCAGGGGATCAGAACCTTTATTCAGATGCAGCGAAAAATAGAAGCGGGAGAAAGCCCGGCCGCAGAGATGGTGAAAAGCGTTTCGCTGGTGATGTCGGGATTTCTGCTGCTGGTGCCGGGGTTCTTCACCGACTTCCTCGGTCTACTGTTGCTACTGCCAGCGCTGCAAAAACATCTGACGCTGAAACTGATGCCGCATTTGCATCTCTGGCGTTCGCGCTCGGGTCCGGCAGGATCGCAGGGCGATGTCTTCGAGGGTGAATACCAACGTAAGGATCAACGCCCTGATCGACTAGAGAAACATGATGAAAATGACGACCGCTGATTCAGGCGGTCTTTTTTATTAGCTCTCTGATCTGCTGCGTTTTTTTTCGAGGGTCGTAAAAAAGCGCGAACAAAGCGAAAAAATTTTTCCTTTCTCCCTTGAAGCCCGTCGAAACGTCCCCACTTACTTTTCCACAAGGTCGGATATAAATGCGTATTCGGCATGTTACCTAAACTGACATGGACTTTCTCAAAGGAGAGCTATCAATGAAAATTCGTCCATTGCATGACCGCGTTATCGTCAAGCGCAAAGAAGTTGAATCAAAATCTGCTGGCGGCATCGTTCTGACTGGTTCTGCAGCGGGTAAATCCACCCGTGGCGAAGTCCTGGCTGTGGGTCATGGGCGTATCCTGGAAAACGGTGAAGTTAAACCGCTGGATGTGAAAGTTGGCGATATCGTTATTTTCAATGATGGTTATGGCGTGAAGACAGAAAAAATCGACAACGACGAAGTCCTGATCATGTCCGAAGGCGACATTCTGGCCATCGTTGAAGCCTAATCGCGCGTAATCCTCTGAACTGAACGAATTTAAGGGAAACAACCAATGGCAGCTAAAGACGTAATTTTCGGTAACGACGCTCGAGTCAAAATGCTTCGCGGCGTGAATGTACTGGCTGATGCAGTAAAAGTCACCCTGGGGCCGAAAGGTCGTAACGTAGTGCTGGATAAATCCTTCGGCGCTCCGACCATCACGAAAGACGGCGTATCCGTGGCCCGCGAAATCGAACTGGAAGACAAGTTCGAAAACATGGGCGCACAGATGGTCAAAGAAGTGGCTTCCAAAGCGAACGACGCTGCGGGTGACGGTACCACTACCGCTACCGTACTGGCGCAGTCCATCGTCAACGAAGGCCTGAAAGCCGTTGCCGCGGGTATGAACCCGATGGACCTGAAACGCGGAATCGACAAAGCCGTTATCGCCGCGGTCGAAGAATTGAAAAAACTGTCTGTGCCTTGCTCTGACTCTAAAGCCATCGCTCAGGTAGGTACCATCTCCGCCAACTCCGACGACACCGTGGGCAAGCTGATTGCTGAAGCCATGGAAAAAGTGGGCAAAGAAGGCGTGATCACCGTTGAAGAAGGCACTGGCCTGCAGGACGAACTGGACGTGGTTGAAGGTATGCAGTTCGACCGTGGTTACCTGTCTCCTTACTTCATCAACAAGCCGGAAACCGGTTCTGTTGAGCTGGAAAGCCCGTACATCCTGCTGGCTGACAAAAAGATCTCCAACATCCGCGAACTGCTGCCGTTACTGGAAGCGGTTGCCAAAGCAGGCAAACCGCTGCTGATCATTGCTGAAGACGTTGAAGGCGAAGCCCTGGCGACTCTGGTAGTGAACACCATGCGCGGTATCGTGAAAGTCGCTGCAGTGAAAGCTCCGGGCTTCGGCGACCGTCGTAAAGCCATGCTGCAAGACATCGCGACGCTGACCTCTGGTACCGTTATCTCTGAAGAGATTGGTCTGGAACTGGAAAAAGCGACGTTGGAAGACCTGGGTCAGGCTAAACGCGTTGTCATTAACAAAGACACCACCACTGTGATTGACGGTGTGGGTGAAGAAGCGACCATTCAGGGCCGTGTTGCTCAGATTCGTCAGCAAATTGAAGAAGCGACCTCTGACTACGATCGTGAAAAACTGCAGGAACGCGTAGCGAAACTGGCTGGCGGCGTTGCCGTCATCAAAGTTGGTGCGGCTACTGAAGTTGAAATGAAAGAGAAGAAAGCACGCGTTGAAGATGCCCTGCACGCCACTCGTGCTGCGGTTGAAGAAGGCGTGGTTGCCGGTGGTGGTGTTGCGCTGGTGCGCGTTGCTAACGCCATTCGTTCTCTGACTGGCGAAAACGAAGATCAGAACGTGGGTATCCGTGTTGCGCTGCGCGCGATGGAATCCCCGCTGCGTCAGATCGTCGCCAATGCCGGTGAAGAGCCGTCTGTTGTTGCCAACAACGTGAAAGCGGGCGAAGGTAACTACGGTTACAACGCTGCTAGCGAACAGTACGGCAACATGATCGACATGGGTATCCTGGATCCGACCAAAGTCACGCGCTCTGCTCTGCAGTACGCTTCTTCCGTCGCTGGCCTGATGATCACCACCGAATGTATGGTGACTGACCTGCCGAAAGAAGACAAAGCGGATTTAGGCGCCGCAGGTATGGGCGGCATGGGCGGTATGGGCGGCATGATGTAAGATGCGTTAAGCATCGTAGCATCAGCGCTGGGACAGACTGACTGCGTTCATCACGCCGCAGGTTTCCCCCAGCCCTAATAGCCAATCAAAAACGACCGGGTCAACATTGACCGGTCGTTTTTTTATGCCTTTCGGCGATGCATTTTGCTTGTGTTGTCCTTCTCCTTAAATCGATGGAATGCGCTGTATATTGCTACTGCCTGGTATTGGCGAAATTGATATTTGAGCAAAGAAACAAATGATTAAATACCTTCGTATAAAAAAGGGAAATAAAGGGAAAATGGTGGGTGTCGCGAAAAAAACGCTGGCTCATCAATAACAAAGTTAATTGAATTCTGAGATCTATCCTCGGTGATAAATAAGCCAAGGACGGGGGGATGAATAATGCAGAAAAATTTGTGGAGAGACGGACCCTGTTTTTTCTGACTTCCGACGCGCTGAATTTTATTTGTTAGGGAGAAAGATTATCCATTGCAATTGTGTGGTTTTTTATCTTTACAATCAGATAATTAGCCTTTTTCGTCGCAAGCTGTTCTAATCGCGAAAAGTGAAAATAAGCCGCCCTATTAATAGCTGAATTTTTATTGTATTAATAGCGCATCTAACGAGCGCTGACCCGTAAATACATTCTGGTGTCATTGTATTGAAATATGATGAAATTCAGTTAGGTGGCCGGCGGGAAATCGTTATCCTGAGCTTATGTAACGCGAAAACCGGTTATTAGCTTCGGGCGAGTTTTGGGTGTAACGAAAGTATGAAAATCATGCAGATCATGCATCGAAAGGGCAGAACAAGTTATCAGTGCGCTATTCTACGCTACAATGGAAATCGTTTACTTTATTTACTAAACCCGAGGCGAAGGGGGAACAATGACAGATGAGACTGTAGACCTCCTGCGTCCGGTGACATGGTGTGAGTTCGCCGATGTCCCCGCCGCCGCCGCCGATTGGCTTGGTCATCGAGACTCAATGACCACTCGCTTGGAGATGCATTGCCAGCGTCTTGATGTAGAAGTCATCCGTGAAGGTTTTATCTCGCCGTCGGACTTAGGTGAGGCGTTGCCTTTGTTGCCGGTCAGCGACCGCTTCTGGCTGCGGGAAGTGACGCTGTATGGCGACGGTAGGCCTTGGTTGTTTGGCCGAACGGTGGTCCCTGAGCGCACGTTGCAGATGTCCAACCTCGCGTTGGCACGTATAGGAAGTGCTCCACTTGGGCGATATTTGTTCCAAGCGGGCACACCAGAGCGCGACTTTATCAACCCGGGCCGTCGTGGCGATCTGTGGGCTCGCCGCTCACGACTGCGGTTGGCAGGCCATCCTTTATTACTGACGGAAGTTTTTTTGCCTGATGCCCCTATTTATTCTCCGCTCAGTTCTGATGCTGAACGGTAGAGAGGAGACGATGCGTTGGAACGAATTTTAACGACGGGACGGTGGATGGCGTATTGTCGCCTGATGCGGATCGATAAGCCGATCGGCTCTCTGTTGCTGCTGTGGCCGACACTATGGGCGTTATGGCTGGCGGGGCGGGGCGCGCCGGAGAGCTGGACGCTCTGGGTGTTCGTGTTAGGTGTATTCTTAATGCGAGCCGCAGGCTGCGTCATCAATGACTATGCCGATCGTCATTTTGACGGTCATGTGAAACGCACCGCATCGCGACCTCTACCCAGTGGCATGGTCAGTGAACAGTCTGCGAAAGCGCTGTTCGTGATTTTAGCGCTGGTGTCGTTTGCGCTGGTGCTGACACTGAATACCATGACGATTTGGTTATCGGTCGGCGGGCTGGCTCTGGCCTGGATTTACCCCTTTATGAAGCGGGTCAGCTACCTGCCTCAGGTCGTGCTGGGCGCGGCTTTCGGCTGGGCGATTCCGATGGCTTATTCCGCCGTTAGCGAGTCGTTGCCAATAAGCTGCTGGCTGATGTTTTTGCCTATCTATGCTGGACCGTGGCCTACGACACCGAGTATGCAATGGTGGACCGGGATGACGATCTCAATATCGGCGTGAAGTCGACGGCTATCCTGTTTGGTCGTTACGACACCGTCATCATCGGCATACTGCAGTTATTGATGCTGGGAGCGATGGTGATTTTAGGGCGTATTGCCGATCTTGGCGCGGTGTTCTATTGGTCGTTGCTGGTCGCTGCGGGACTGTTTGTTTATCAGCAAACGCTGATTGCGGGACGGGAGCGAGATAATTGCTTCAAGGCTTTTCGCAATAACAACTACGTAGGGATGGCGCTGTTCATCGGGATTGCGTTGAGTCTCTAGCAAGATGGCCTGCGGCAGACTTGCCGCAGGCCTATGTCGTGTTACTTCACTTCTTTACTCTGCCGCACCGTCGGTGTCGTTTCGGCGACGGCGGGGCTTTCAATGGTCAATCTGACCTCGGGCGTAATCACATCGCCCAAAATCGCATAGATTGCTTGTACCTTTTCCAGCACCGCATCTCCGCTATCGCTGATGTAGCCTTCGCTACGCAGCGTATTAACCAGCGTCGAGAAGACGGCCTTATCGAAGAACTCCGGCGCGTTGATGCCATGCAGTAGAGACAGGCGCTGCGCCATCGCACGGCTCTCTTTCTCCAGCGTGCCGCGATTGATGGTCGGATTGCCTTTGAGCAGCAAGAAGGTGATGGCGTACCGCTGCAGCGTTTCGATAACGCCGGCTGCCAGCAACTGCAATGGGCGGCTACGTTCGCTATTAGGCGTCAGGTTTTCGCCCTCGATCACGATGAGCTGCTGATTCGCCAGCTCGGACGTTAACGCCTGCAGCACATCAGCCAGCTGCCCGGTGTCGTAATGCAGGAACAGTTCCGCCTTCAACAAGGGATAAATTAAGGTGACCTGGCGCAACAGCTCAGCCTGCGTAATGTGTCGATGATGCACAATGATGCTGGCGATCAGAGACGGCAGGATCAGCAAGTGCTGAATATTGTTGCGGTAATAGGTCATCAGCACGGCCTGATCGCTTGGGAGGCTGATGATGGTTCCCAGCTTGTCGTTTTCAACCGTGAACTTGTCCATCTTCAACGCATGATCGATCAGTTCGGCAGGCGTTTTATCTGGAGTCGTCGCATTTTCGGTATACGGCACATTGCGCATCAGATGCAGATAGCACTCGAGCTGTTCTTCTAACTGCGTACGGGTCATCGCCCGCTGCGGCGATACCAGCAGGGCGGTGGAGCACAGGTTCATGGCGTTGGCCGCCGCGGCGTTGTTGATGCGTACCATGATGTTGGAGGCGATATCCTGCACGGTAGGCGTCAGCCAGGCGGGTCGCTGCGCTTCAATCGGGTCAATGGCGTCACGCCACTGCGGCACCTTGTTGTTGAGATAGGTCATCAGCGGCAGCGGTTCGCCAAAGTTGACGTAACCCTGTCCCAGATTTCGCAGCTTGCGTAGCCCACGCACCATCTGGAGAAAACCTTCTTTCTCCTTCGTGGCGCCGCGTAGCTCTTTGGAGTACGTGCCGACTTCCATGACATGCTCGTAGCCGATGTAAATCGGCACCAATGTAATGGGGCGCGTGCCGCCGCGCAGCATGGCTTGAAGCGTCATCGCCAGCGTACCGGTTTTCGGATCCAGCAGGCGACCGGTGCGCGAGCGTCCGCCTTCCACGAAGTACTCTACCGAATAACCCCGGGTGAACAGTTCGCCGAGATACTCGCGGAACAGGGTGGAATAAAGCTTGCTGCCTTTGAAGGTTCGGCGGATGAAGAATGCGCCCAGGCGGCGGAAAATAGGCCCCGCAGGCCAGAAGTTCAGGTTAATGCCCGCGGCAATGTGCGGCGGCACCAGCCCTTGGTGATACAGCACATAAGACAGCAGCAGGTAGTCCATGTGGCTGCGGTGACAAGGAACATAAACGATTTCATGGCCGTCTTGAGCCAACTGGCGAACGCGCTCAGCGTTATGGACGTTGATCCCTTGATACAGCCGGTTCCAGGTCCAGCCCAGCACGCGGTCTGTCAGACGTACCGCTTCATAAGAGAAGTCGGCGGCAATCTCTTCCAGCATCGCAATGGCGTTCTGCTGGGCTTTTTCTCGGGAGATTTTCTTCGCTCGCGCCTCGTCATCCACCGCCTTGGCGATGGCTTTCGATGACAGCAGTTTCTTGAACAGCTCCTGTCTAACCGGCAGGCGCGGGCCGACGGCGGCCAATCGCAGACGAGCGAAATGCATACGCGCCACGCGGGCCAGTTTGTGGGCAATGGCGTTATCCGTGCCGTGCTCTGTCGCCATATAGCGCAGCGATACTGGCGTCGAGAAACGGACGAAGCTATCGCGTCCCAGCCACAGAACCGCGAAGAATTTTTCGATGCCGTTCAGCAGGCGCAACTGAGGCGCTTCCTGCTGGTGCCCTTCACGGCCCGGCGAGCGACCAAACATGACTGAAACCGGCACCATCTGGACATCCAGCGACGGATTGTCGCGATGCAGATCCAAATAGTCGTGAAAAAGCTTGATGGATTTCTCTTTGGGTACGTAATAGCGAAATACGCGCGGGCCATTATTGACGAAGACGTAGCTCGGCAACGCTTGACCGTCGACAATTAATGGTTCGAGCGGATCCTGCAGACCAAGCGCCAGACACTTTTCGCGCAGTGTCAGTAAGTCCGCTTTGGAGTTGTAGGGCAGAACGTAGAAAATAGGACGTGTAGGATCGATATCCAGCTCAGCAATCGGATCCAGAGGAATGATTTTGCTCTTTACCAAAAGTTTCAGAGGGAAATTCAATAATTTATAGTAGATTTTACGCCAACCTGACATAACAACTGAGAACCTCTTATTAGCAATGCGCCGCAAGGATAACAGAAACCTTATCGGATATCTGTGGTCATGAGACAATGGGGTGACGCGAAAATTGCGTTCGAAACTAAATAAAAAGGGAGTAAGCAAGGATCATGAATAAGGCGACCGGGATTACCCGCCTTGTCAAAGCAACGGGCTATTCGTTGCAGGGACTTAAACAAGCATGGAGGCATGAAGCGGCCTTTCGTCAGGAAACCATTCTTACTCTGGCAGGCATTATTATTGCCTGTTGGTTGCCAGTTTCAATATTAGAACGGTTATTGTTGATTGGCGCGGTAGTGCTGATTGTGATCGTCGAGTTGGTGAACAGCGCTATCGAAGCCGTGGTGGACAGAATTGGCCCGGAGTATCATGAGCTTGCAGGGAGAGCAAAAGATTTGGGATCGGCTGCGGTGCTGGTGGCTTGCCTATTGGCGGCCGTGGTCTGGGGTGTCTTGCTGTGGGGCCATTTTGCGTGATGGCTCTCATGAATGACGCCAAAAAACAAGGCATAACGCGATTTCTCAGTTCCCATAGGCAGGTTCCCTGTATATACTCACAGCGAAACTGTATAAACAACCAGGGGGCGGAATGAAAGCTTTAACGACCAGACAACAAGAGGTTTATGATCTTATTCGCGATCATATTTCACAAACCGGTATGCCACCCACCCGAGCAGAAATCGCTAAGCAGCTGGGTTTCCGCTCTCCTAATGCCGCTGAAGAACACTTGAAAGCCCTCTCCCGTAAAGGCGTCATTGAGATTGTCACCGGCGCATCCCGCGGTATTCGTCTGTTGATGGAAGAAGAGTCGCTCGGTCTGCCTTTGATTGGTCGCGTCGCCGCAGGGGAACCGCTGCTGGCTGAACAGCATATCGAATGTCATTATCAGGTCGATCCGGCCATGTTTAAGCCAAATGCCGATTTTCTGCTGCGAGTTAGCGGTATGTCGATGAAAGACATCGGTATTCTTGATGGCGATTTACTGGCTGTGCATAAAACGCAGGATGTTCACAACGGTCAGGTTGTTGTGGCGCGCATTGAAGATGAAGTCACGGTCAAACGACTGAAACAGCAGGGCAACAAAGTGCAGCTGTTGGCCGAAAACAAAGAGTTTTCACCTATCGTGGTAGATCTAAGTAAGGAAAACTTTTCCATTGAAGGGTTGGCCGTCGGCGTCATTCGCAACAGCGACTGGAGTTGATAGACCTGCTTGCTGAACGCCCCGTTTATGCATCTTCCGTTACGTTCGGTCTTTCTTGCTGAACGTAGCGGACGAAACCAAAATAAAGTCAGACATTATCCACCGGCTTAATACTTCATCCCTTCTCTGATTTTCTCTTCCTAAGCTGCCAATCTCAGAATCACCGTTCAACGTCGATAAGGCCGAGATTGGAAACTACATGCGGCTCAGCGTTTTTTGATGACGATACTGTGGTCGTGGTTGCAGCTGTCGCGATGCTCACAGGCTTCGACTTTCCTGCACTCAACGCACATGCCATGCGCTTCAACTACACTGTGGCGTAGGGAGAATCCCGTCTGGGCGGCAATTAGCTGCAGTATCTCTTCGATGCCTTCCGTGGGGCTTTCCGTTACCTGGCGACAACGGTCGCAGATAAAGAGCGCTGAGGTGTGGCTATGTTCTTCGAAATGGTGGCACAGCACGTAGCTGTTGGTGGATTCCACTCGGTGGATGAATCCTTGCTCCAGCAGGAAATCCAGCGCACGGTAAACGGTGGGGGGTTTAGCCTGAGGTTCAGCGACACGCAGCAGGTCCAACAGGTCGTAGGCGCTGATGGCGCCAGGCTGTTGGGCCATCAGACGCAGCACTTCCTGACGCTGCGGCGTAAGTCGCACGTTGCGTTGCTGGCATAGTCGCTCAGCCTGGGCAAGAAGTTTGGCCGGATCGGTCGAATCCATCGCTGTAACCCTGAAGAAAAGTGGTGAAGATAGTGATTTATCTTACCATGACTCCGCAAAAACGCCGAGTCAGGCAGGGAAAGCGTTACACCACCAAATCGATCAGCAGGGCTCGCGTCGGCGTTATCGCCTGTAGGGCGATGGCCGTTTCCTGCTGAATAAAGGCACCATCGCCGCAACGCAATGTTTTGCCCTCATCGGATTGGCAGCGGATGCCAACTTCACCGTGAATAGACTGAACGTAGGCCCGATTACCCTTGAAGGTATGCGTCAGTGATTCTCCCGCAGCCAGATTGAGATGGTAAACCCAGACCTGTTGTCTTAGATGCAGGCTGCTATTTTCGTCGTCAGGGGAAGCCAGCAACTGACAGCGATCGTCGTTCAGAGACATACGTTGTAGCGCGCTGTTTTCGCGCGTAGGACACGCATCCAGCCACAGCTGAATGCGGGTCAGCGGCGTGTCGACGGAAATATTTTGTTCGCTATAGCTGAGGTTGGGCTGAGTCGACAGCAACATGACGTCGCCAGCTTTGGCCTGCGTGTGATTACCGTTACTATCCCGATATTCGGCTTCGCCTTGTAGAAGAAGATTAAGGATATCAACGCGCGGATAGATCCGCGCCTGGAAGGCGGCCTTGGGCGCCAGGACTTCCTGATTCAACACGCGTAACGAGCCGAATCCCAGCAAGTCGGGGTCAAAATAATGGCCGAAGGAGAACGTATATCGTGCTTGCAGCCACCCGTAGTCAGCCTTGCCGCAGTGCTCTGCTGCTCTGCTAATCATCATGGTGTCAGGCCCCCTTAATTATTCGACTTTACAAGGGTAATAGGCTGGACGGTAGATTGTTAGCTAGTTAATCTGGTGGGGACGTTCAAAAATCCTGAATGAGAATATCTATGTCGAAAGATCGGGCGTTAACATTGGAAGCGTTGCGGGTAATGGATGCTATCGATCGTCGGGGCAGCTTCGCGGCCGCGGCGGATGAGCTAGGCAGAGTGCCCTCGGCGCTGAGCTACACGATGCAAAAATTAGAGGATGAACTGGATGTGGTGTTATTCGACCGCTCGGGTCATCGCACTAAATTTACTAATGTGGGGAGGATGCTGCTGGAGCGTGGGCGAGTGCTGCTGGAAGCCGCAGATAAGCTGACAACGGACGCCGAAGCGCTCGCCCGCGGCTGGGAAACCCATGTCACCATCGTCGCGGAAGCATTGGTGCCGACGGAGCGCCTCTTTCCGCTGCTGGACAAGTTGGCGCTGAAAGCCAACACGCAGGTTTCTATTCTGACCGAGGTATTGGCGGGCGCCTGGGAACGGCTGGAACAGGATCGCGCCGATATCGTGATCTCACCGGATATGCACTTCCGTGCGACGTCGGAGGTTAATACGCGCAAGCTTTATTCGGTAAAAAGCGTCTACGTCGCCAGCCCCGATCATCCCATTCACGATGAACCCGAACCGCTGTCAGAAGTGACTCGTGTCAAGTATCGAGGTATCGCCATTGCTGATACCGCCCGAGACCGCCCTGTGCTCACGGTACAGCTGTTAGATAAACAGCCTCGCCTGACGGTGAGTACGATGGACGATAAACGCCGGGCGTTGCTCGCCGGGCTAGGCGTCGCGACGATCCCATACAAACTGGTGGCGCAGGATATCGCCGAGGGGCGGCTGCGGGTAGTCAGCCCGGAAAGCACCTTCGAAAGCCAGGTCATCATGGCCTGGCGCCGCGACAATATGGGCGAAGCCAAATCCTGGCTGCTGCGAGAGATCCCCAAAGTATTGCGTGACTCCTGATGACCGCCGGACGGCAACGCGGGAGTATCCCACGGTTCTGCCGTCACGCTGCCCCGACTGGGCGTTAGTGGCGGAACCGGCTTTCTCGGTCGTGTGGCTTTGTCAACGATAACTCAGGGCCGATGGAGATAATGCCGCAGGGGTTAATCGTGGCATGGCTGCGGTAATAGTGGTGGCGAATGTGATCCATATTGACCGTGTCAGCGATACCCGGCAATTGATAGATATCCCGCGTAAAACCGTACAAATTTTCATAATCCGTCAAACGCCAGCGATCGCACTTGAAATGGGTGTGATAGACCGGGTCGAAGCGAATGAGCGTGGTCCATAGCCGCAGGTCGGCCTCCGTCAGACGTGAGCCGGTCAGATAACGCTGTTGGCTCAGCCGTTGTTCCAACCGTCCCAGCGCTTCAAACAGCTGCGCGACTGCCTCGTCGTAAGCGCTTTGCTGCGTGGCGAAGCCCGCCTTGTAGACACCGTTGTTAACCTGGGGGTAAATCCATTCGTTTAATTCATCAATATCCGCGCGCAGCGCCAGCGGATAGTAATCGCCCGGCGTCGCGCCCACCTCGTCGAACGCCGTATTCATCATGCGAATAATATCCGCCGACTCGTTGCTGACGATAGTTTGTTGTTGCGTATCCCACAACACGGGTACGGTCACTCGGCCGCTATAGTCGGGCTTGGCGTGCAGGTAAAGCTGATAAAGGTAGCTGTGTTGATAGAGTCTGTCGCCGGTTGCCGCGGGAAAATCAGTCGCGAACGTCCAGCCGTGTTCTAACATCAGAGGGTGCATCACGGAGACGCCGATGTGCGCTTCTAATCCCTTCAGCTTCCGGAGCAACAGCGCCCGGTGCGCCCACGGGCAGGCGAGCGAAACATACAGGTGATAGCGGCCAGACTCTGCGCGAAATCCGCCTACGCCGCTGGGGCCGGGACGGCCATCCGGCGTCACCCAATGGCGGAATGAGGTTGGCGGGCGTTGGAATTGTCCGCCCGTCGACGAGGTGTCATACCAGATGTCGTGCCATTGCCCTTCAACTAATTGTCCCATCGTGCTCTCCTCCCCAAAATGATGTCGCTCAGAACGCCAGGTTATATCGGCTATCTCTTGAGTCACAACCCGACTGCGTGAAACGCCTTGAAAGCTGTGGCATGGCGTTTCACACGGCCGGTTGAAACAAGTACAGCACGACTGTTCCGGGTATTACCACTTCTTATTCAGTAGGCGGTCGAGACTGTAAGCGCCGGGCCCGGTGACGAATAGCAGGAGATAACCGCCGGTTATGGACAGGTTTTTCATAAACATCAGCTCATTACCCGCCTGTGTAAAATCGTGGTGGAAAATAAGCGCGGTAAGAAGAGCGAATATTGCCGTCGAGATGGCGGCGGTGCGAGTGAGAAAACCAAAGAGGATCGCCAGTCCGCCGCCCAGCTCCAGAAGAATCGTCAGGGGCAGCAACGCGCCGGGTACGCCCATCGCCTGCATGTATTGCTGGGTGCCGGCATAGGCGTCGCCCAGTTTGCCGTAACCGGCGTAAATGAACAGTATCGGCATGAGGATACGGGCAACCAATATCAGGGCATTGTCTAATATTTTCATCAATTCTCTCTCCGGTCGGCATAGTGCGATTCAGTACGCTGAGGGTGATTATCTCTCGATAATCAGTCTATTCTTAGCCGTAAATGACGGTTAATGAGGATGTTAGAAGGGAAGTGAGAGGTAAGACAGCAAGTAATATTGTCTTTTTTGTTCAATTAAATTGATTCGACGGTGGGGGCATAAAAAAAGCCATGCCTCGAAGGGCATGGCTATGTCTTCGTGGGCTAGGCGCGTGGGAGGATGTTGCGCACTAATTTGACCGCACCCCAAACGCCCGCGGCTTTGCGAGCAACCTTGAGCAGACGGCCGGGACGTCGCAGGCCGACGACGGCCACAAGCCCTGCGCCAGCAATCAGATAATTACGCATGCCGACGAGTTTTTGCCAATAGCGATCGCACGGTTCAGTAGCTTCAAGCCACTGCCTTTTTTCCGAGACCAGTTCAATGCGTTGCTGATGGATGAGACTCACCAACCGCGCTTTTTCCTGTGTCAGATACCGTTTACGGCTCACTTCAGCTTTTCCTCCAGCAACGCCCGATCGTTAGCCAACTCTTTCCGGGTCTCTTTCAGCAGCGTTGCACTGCGCGCGCGCAGCAGCGCCCAGAGGCCGCCGATAATCGCCAGTCCCAGCAGAATACCGGTTATCCAGCAGAGTCCCAGAAGGCGATACTCAGGTTCCAGGCTCCAAATCACCAGCGCAATCAGGCACATCAGACCAAACGTGGTGAATATCAGGGTTAGCCCAACCAACAGCAGCAACTGAACCAGATTGCTCTTTTCTTGTTCGAGCTCGACGACGGCGAGCTTGACCCGCGTTTCAGCCATCCCGGCGAGCAAGGTGATGATGCGTTTCACCGTCGCTACGCAGGCAATGGCGGGGCCCTGTCGTTCTTGATCACTCATAGCGATTAACGACGTGCGAGCAGAATGCCGACAACGAGGCCTACGGCCGCGCCAATTCCAACGCCAGCCCAAGGTTTTTCACGAATATAATCTTCAGCCTGTCCGGTCGCTTCACGTGTGTGAGCTTTGATACGTTCACCGGTTTCATTCAGACGGGAGCGGGACTCTTGCAGGACGCCCTCCGCTTTTTCGCGCAGTTTTTCCAGGTCGCCCTTGGACTTTTCGCTGGAGCTACGCAGTACTTCTTCCAGCGTATCGCCAAGAGATCGTAATTCTTCACGCAGCTGCTGTTCTGAACTGGATTCACGAGACATAGCAAAACTCCCTAATGTGATGAAAGCTGATATTCAACTATAGACGATATTTCAATTTGCGCGCGGTCACCCCTTGCGTTGATGGCGGTAAGTACGCCGCAACGGCAGTGACAAAAGCGCGGTGAGATAACCCCGAGGATTTATCCCAAATGAGATGATGGCGGCGGTGAATACTTCTGCGCGGGTTGGCCGCTTTTCGCAATCTGAGCCACGACATTGACCTGTGGGAGCACCATGCGCAGCACGTCGCGCGCGTCTCTGCTCTGTTCCGGGCAAGATAGCCTTACCACGATGCTGTCCTGCGCCGGGATGATGCTTTCAATACCGATGCCGCGTTCATTGAGACGCTGATAAATGTAAAACCCATCCGGAAGGGGGGCGCCCTGATGCTGTGGGCTGATATGTAGGGTGACTTCATCTGGCGTGTGGTGGGATGACGTCACCATGACAATAACGGGCAGCAGCAGTAGCAGTAGACGCCAGACGGGCTTGTTTTTCAGCCAGCGGCTCACCATGTCTTAATGTCCTTTTCCACTATTAACGGCGCGTTTCTTGCGCCAAAGTACGACCAATGATCCCACCAATCCGATGCAGAGCAATACCAAGGGCAGCATCATGAGGAAAAACATCAGCTGGCCTTCGTATTTACGAAAGACCGGCGTATTGCCCAGCGCATAGCCGAGCGAGACCAAAATGATGACCCACAGGAAGGCGCTCATCCAGTTGAAGAACTGGAAGCGGGCGTTATTAAGCCCGGATAGCCCCGCGATCGTAGGCAGCAGTGTCCGGATAAACGCGAGGAAACGCGCGATCAACAACGCCGACAGACCGTGACGGTGGAACAGCTGGTGCGCTCTTTGATGGTAATGAACAGGCAGGTGCGAGAGCCAACTCTGCACCAGCCTCGTATTGCCGAGCCATTTGCCTTGCAGATAGCTCATCCAGCAGCCCAGGCTGGCCGCCGTGGTCAGCAGAGCGATGGTAAATGGATAGTTCATCGTGCCTTTGGCGATGAGCACGCCGACAAGAATTAACAGGCTGTCGCCCGGCAGAAAGGCGGCGGGCAGCAAACCGTTTTCCAGTATGAGGATCAGGAACAACAGCCCGTAAATCGTCCAAACCAGCTTGGGGTTAGCGAGAATGTCGAAGTTTTGGTGCCAGAGTGCATTAAGAAGTTCTTTAATCATTTCCATCTGGTATTCCTGTACTGCGGCATGGGGATAAATTCTCTGCCCCCCATGAACGGCAATAGGTCACGGTAAGTTTCAAATCCTGCTGCCATAGCGTCATTTTGCGCCAAAGGGGCTTCTTTCGGCGAGAAGCAGGCTTAGGCTGATGCATCGGCAATGAAACGTTGCTCGATGGCGCGTTATTTATTGATTTTATTATTCGAACGATCCTGAGTTGGCATACCTGAATCGACGACGGCAATACAGCGGATAGCCATGAAAACGCGGAGTCATGCCTCGTTAAAATGACTGACAACCCGTTTCAGGGGTTTTGCCCAAACTGCTACCGATAAACATATAAAAAAACGCCATAACTGTAACAAAATAGGTAGGGCTGAGATAGGGAAATATCAGCGGTAAAAGTCAGATAATTCGCGGTTTTAGCTGCGATAATCGTGGATACAGTCATATTTTACACTTGTTGACAGAAATCGACGTTTTATGACCTTTTTTCCTATTGTTTCGATTATTTCCGCCCGGCAAAAAGGCGATAAACAGGCTCAGTATAGACAAGCCTGGTGATAATAAAAAAAGATAACGCCCGGTAAGGTGTTTACCGGGCGCGTGATTCAGGACCATGAAAATGACGTCAATGAGATTAGCGTGCCGCGCGTCGATTGACCCAGATATTGATCAGTATGGTCACCAACAGTATTGCCGCTACGATACCGAGCGACAGCGAAACAGGAATATGGAAAAGATCGATCAGCATCATTTTGACGCCAATGAAGATCAGGATCACCGCCAGACCATATTTCAGTAGTGAAAACTTTTCGGCCACGCCGGACAGCAGGAAGTACATGGCACGGAGACCCAGAATAGCGAAGAGGTTGGAAGTCAGCACAATAAAGGGATCGGTCGTTACCGCGAAGATGGCGGGAATACTGTCCACGGCGAAAATCACGTCGCTGATTTCCACCATGATCAACACCAGGAACAGCGGCGTGGCATAAAGCAGGCCGTTCTGGCGGGTAAAGAAGCGTTCGCCTTGCAGGGTATCCGTCATCCGCAGATGTTTGCGAAGCCAGCGGACCACCGGCTTGTCGCCGACCGCCGCGTCATCTTCTTTCGCCATCGCCATTTTGACGCCGGTAAACAGCAAGAATGCGCCGAAGATATACAGCAGCCACTGGAACTGCGTTACCAGCCAACTTCCCGCGAACACCATGATAGTGCGTAGCACGATGGCGCCCAGCACACCGAAAATCAGCACTCTGCGTTGATACTGCGCTGGGATGGCGAAGTAACTGAATAGCATCAGCCAGACGAAGACGTTATCGACCGCCAGCGCTTTTTCAATCAGATACCCGGTAAAGAAGGCCAGCGCCTGAGCGTCGGCAATCTCCCTTCCCATCGTGCTGTTGAGATACCACCAGAAACCAGCGTTAAACAGTACGGCCATCGTGATCCACACGATAGACCAACTGGCCGCCTGCTTAAATGTCATGACCGACGACCCCTTTTTTCCCTGAGAGAAAAGGTCGATAGCCAGCATGACCACAACAATGGCAGCGAAGCTGCCCCATAACCACGGTGTGCCTATGGAAGCCATAGTTCATATCCTTAAAGTGTAAAAACAAAACGGCCCACGTCGTTAGGCGTGGGCCGTTTGCGCGCATTATTCGCAAATGAACCTCGCCTCCCGGCAAGGTCTCACTTACAACTTAATGTGCGTACGCATTAAGGTTGCCCGGTAACCGAGTGCAAACGCACTGTGATGACGACTAACCGGCGAAGAAGTTACTCCCCTTTGCGTGACTGAAGATAGGTGAAATATTGACCTCGGTCAAACCGACTTCGTCCTCTGTCGACGGGAGCAAGACAGCGATGCCGCCGGCTGTATTCACACAAGGGAAACGCAACGACGAGAAAAGCATTTACTGACGCGTTCTTTTAGGGGATAAACAGCGCAAATTTGCATTTTTACAGGAGAGGCTATGAGCCAACTCGATCTGGAAACGAGCACCTTGACGTTGGTGCGCTACCCCCTTTCGGCTCAGGAGACCGCACTGCAGGCCTGGGAAGCGGCCGACGAATATCTGTTGCGCGAACTGGCGGAAATGTCGTTGAGCGATGGACCCCGCCTAATTTTTAACGATGCGTTTGGCGCATTGGCCTGCGGGTTACAGGCGCAATCGCCTTACAGCGTCAGCGATTCGCACCTCAGCCAGCTGGCGACACGGCACAATTTGACGCAGAACGGTTTTGACGCCGAGGCGGTTACTTTACTGGATAGCCTGTCGGATCTGCCCGCCGCTCCGGCGCTGGCCGTCATTAAAGTCCCTAAGACGCTGGCGCTGCTGGAGCACCAATTGCGGATGCTCAGCAAGGTGGTGACGCCGCAGACGGTCATCATTGCCGGGGCGAAAGCGCGCGACATTCATACTTCTACGCTGACGTTGTTCGAACAGTTCCTAGGCCCGACCCGGACTTCTCTGGCCTGGAAGAAGGCGCGCTTGATTCATTGCCAGCCCGACGGGCGGGAAGCCAGCGTCCCCTTGCCGCTTACAGAGTGGCCAGTACCTGAACACGGTTTTCAGATAGCCAATCACGCCAACGTCTTCGCGCGCGGTGGCCTTGATATCGGCGCGCGGCTCTTCATGCAGCATTTACCGCAGGCGCTGGAAGGCCAGATCGTCGACCTGGGGTGCGGCAACGGCGTGGTAGGGCTGACCGCTCTTGATCTGAATCCTCAGGCCACCATCAGCTTCCTGGATGAATCTTATATGGCGGTCGCCACCAGCCGTAAGAATGTAGCGCTGAACCGGCCGCAGGATCTCGATCGTTGTGGGTTTGCGGTGAATAATTCGCTGGCCGGTATCGCCGACGGGAGTCTTCAGGCTGTGCTGTGCAATCCGCCGTTTCATCAGCAGCAGGCGATCTCTGGCGATATCGCCTGGCAGATGTTCACGGATGCGAAGCGTTGTCTTAGCGTCGGCGGGGAACTGCGAATTGTCGGCAATCGCCATCTGAACTATTTCCAGAAGCTGAAGCGTCTGTTTGGGAATTGCGAAACTATTGCGAGCAATCCGAAATTCGTCGTGCTGCGCGCCATGAAAAGCGCCTCTAAACGCCGCTAGCCCGGTAAACGGAGTCCTGAGCCTGAATGGGCGATTTGTGGTCAAGTGAGACTGTCATTATAATTCGCGGGATATTCAGGCAAAGGAATCTCTATGTGTATTGATGAGTGGGAAACGCGACTGGACAGCGCGCTGCAAGCGTTGGAGTCCAGCGTGCAGCAACAGCAGCAGCATTGTCGCGAGCACGTTCAGCAGCTCAATGCGCAATTGACGCTGGCCCGGGAGCAGGAAGCGGAACTAAGAGAGCAGATAGAAACGCTGGTGGCGCGGATGAATTCGGTTAGCGCATCGCCGGAGCGCAATCCTCTGCTACAGAAGGTCAACGTGATTCGTACCCATATCGATGCGTTGGCCGAAGACGCCGAGGCGTTCTGCCAGTCTTTGCCCTGACAGGGAAAAGGAGAGGCGTCGGACACTCTCCTTTATCCCTGCAACATTCTGTTAATCTTCATTTGTGCTTACGTAATTTTATCGCTTTGCCCACAAACGGCGGTTTTCTCGCCGATTCTCCTTTCAAAGTTTTACCCTTGCTCTCATTACCTTAAGTTATGTGACCTATACTCATCCATGACAACGAATGATGAACAGCGTTAATGCTGATAAACCATATATGAGGGGAGTCTATGTCTAAATTAACTGCTATCGCGATTGCTTCTGTACTCGCTTTTGGCGCAGCTGGCTTTGCTAACGCACAGGACAGCAAACCAGCGATGTCGCATGGCGAGCACATGATGAAGCATCATGGCGCGGGCCAGGGGATGGAACATGGCATGATGTTCAAAGGCCTGAACCTGACCGCAGATCAAAAGCAGAAAATTCATGAGATCATGGAGAGCGCCCGTAAAGACGCGCCTCGCCCGGCGCCGGAAGACCGCAGCGCAATGCATGACGTCATCGCCGCCGATAGTTTCGATGCGGCTAAAGCTGAAAGCGTGGTAGACAAGATGGTAGAGGCCAGCAAAGCGCGTACGCTGAAGCATCTTGAAACGCAGAACAAGATCTATAACGTGCTGACGCCGGAGCAGAAAAAACAGTTCAACGCGAACTTTGAAAAACGTCTGGCTAAAGGCGAACACGCGCCTAAGCCTGATAACGCGCCTAAAGCCGAACAATAACCATCGGCTCGTCAACCGCCGGAGTGACGTTTCGTCGCTCGGCGGTTTTTTTTGCCTGTCGTCTCACGCTTGATCCGCAGATGGCGGTTTTTTCGCGTTGCTGACGACATTGATGCGCGGTACGCCTTGACCTTTCCCCCGATGACAGGGGATATGTTTTTCTTTCTCCCACCATGATGAGGTCCTAGATTATGAAACATCGTCACTGGCTGTTAGTGGGTTTTCTTCTGGCTCCGTTAAGCGCGTTGGCGGCTGAAAGCATGCACAACGGTAACCACACGTCCAAGGATTCAACGGGTTTTGAGCAGGCTTATCAGCAAGATATGGACGACATGCATCGCGATATGATGAAAAGCATGTCGGTCCAGAACCCGGACGCCGCCTTTGCACAAGGCATGATCGCACACCATCAGGGCGCGATCGCGATGGCGAAAACACAGCTGCGATTCGGCAAAGATCCCGAGCTGCGTAAATTGGCGGAAGACATCATCAAGGCGCAACAGCCGGAAATCGAACAGATGCAGAAATGGCTGGAGCAGCACCCCGGCCAATAGTTGATGAGACCAGACGGACCGGGTGCGTTCCGTCTGTCTTTGCCGGGCTAATAGGTCACCGTCACGGTAACCGTGTCGCTGTAGGCTCCCGCCGGTACATTGCTCTGATTCGGGTTGATTTTCGCGGTGTAGCTGATGTTTTGCGAGTTTCCCGATCCCGTCGCGCCGTAGTCATTCTCGCTTGTCCACTCGGTGCCGTCCGATCGGTAGAACTGATATTGTAATGAGTAGGTCGAGCCATTGATGAGCGCGTTCATCTGGCGCCAATTACCGCTGCCGGCGTTAAGGCTGGTGAGGCCGACGGTGTAAGTGGCGTTGCGCGTACACCGTACGCTGAGCGCATTGCTGATGGCGGAAAAACTACTGGGAAGCGCTTGGGTGCCGAAGTTGACGTCCGGCGCGCTGTCGATATAGCAGTCGTTGGTGACGACCATGGAGACCGGGACGACCGATGTGTCCGTCCCCGTGGTATAGGCGCAGACGCCCAGCACTCCTACAAAGCAGATTTTGTAGTACCAGGACAGAGTAATGTTATCGGTATAGGTGCCTGCGGCCACATTAGAGCCTGTCGACGTCCTCAGATAGATAGGCAGCGACCCGTCGCTGGAGTTGAACAGCCCCAGCAACCCGAGCAGCGTGGTGCTGCTCCATTTGATGGTATCCCCAATCGGATAAGTGGCGCTGCAGCCGGAGTCCTTGCAAATGGAGTAGGGGATGTATTCGCCGGTACTGGCGTTATACAGCTGCGGCGTGGAGCCAGAGGCGTTGCTGGTCGACGAAATGGTGGCCGTCACGGTGTTGGTGCTGATCAGTGAGAGCAGGCTGCCAGAGCAAGTAAATCCGCTGCCGGATTCCACCGTTTGCGCGGTGCTGGCGAGCGAAAATGAACTAATGGAGCCGAACGACGAGTTGCTGGACGACGAGCTACAGCCGGCATAGGCGCTGGACAGACCCGCCCCCCCCAATAACAGCATCATAAGTAACCGAAACATAGTCATGTTATTTATCCTTCGAGGGCGCGGTATCGGCCCTTTTTTCCGACGCTGTACACACTTTCTCTCCCAGAATGGCGATGCCCGGCTTGTTATCCGGCAAATCGATATTCAATACGCAGGTACCGCTGTCTGAACGCTGAACGCGCAGCTGGATGTGTGGCGTCACCTGCTCCATGAACACCTGACCGTCATAACCGACGAGGGCGGTTTGTCCGCTGACGGTATCCGTGACGTAAGAGCCTACCGGCAGCGGCGCTTTCTTGTCGTCCACCAGATTGAGGTTGCACGAATGGACCTGCCTAACGTTGAATTTTACCAGCGCGCCGCTGCCTTCTTTGACTGCCACGCGTCGTTCTGTCTCGGGAGCATCAATCCCCAGAGGGAGTTCCAAGGTATCGATTTCAACGCGGGCCGGATAATAGGCGCTGACCCAGGGTACAAGGATGTGGCCGGTGTTGCTGGTTGTGCCTACATGCTGGTTTTCATATTTGACTGGAACATCGGGATAGCCTTCGGTACTGACGACGATGAAGGCGTCGTTAATCTTGTTGGCCGCGAAAAATGTGTTGTCCATATACAGTACCGAACCGCTTAGATCGCCCCAGTAGTTGTAAGCCGAGGTTGCGCCGTACATGCCTGCCTGATAAGTCGCTCGCTGTGTTTTCCAGGTCAAGCTGGCCTGTCGGTCGTGGCTGTCGCCGCCCGAGTAGGCGAGGTTCCACCCTAGACCGCCTTCTGTCGGCGTGGTGCGCGTCATAGATACGCGTTCGGTATATTCGTCCATCGAGTTTTTCTGCACGCTGGCGCTAGCGGAAATGCCGTTGTCCAGCGGAACGATCATTTGCAGGAGCGCACCGTAGCCGTGACCCCCGATGTTTTTATTCAATGAGAAATACATGCTGGCCCTATCCCAAATTGACCAGCTGTAGGAGAGGTTGGCCAAACGAGTTCGGGTATCGTCGTGCGCGCGAATGTCGAAATAGCCCAGTCCTAGCGTGCCGTTGCCGAGCCCGAAAGGCGTCGTACTGAAGGTTATCTGATCGGACTGTTTACTGAGGTGGCCGCCGCTGGAGGCCACGCTTAAATCCTGGTAGCGGGTACTGCGTTCGGCGTGCTGCGCCGCAATCCCCATCGTATTCGCATAATAGGAGTAGCCCACGACGTATTGCTCGCCTTGACCGTTGTCCTGACTATGGCTGTAGGCGCTGCTCAGCGTCCCCCAGTGGCCGATGGCGAGGTCGCCACCGACGCCGCCCAGCAGCAGATTTTCCGAGGTTTCGAGATGGCTCGACAGGGTTAGCCAGTTCGTCAGACCACGACGATAAATACCGCTTGCCGCCGACTGACCGTAATCCGCATCTTTCACGCCATAGTTGCGGCGCAAAATACCGAGAGAGACATCAAAGTCATCCAGTCCTTGACGTAACAAAGTGTTGGATACGTAAAAGGGGACGCTGGTGGAAACTTGTCGTCCCAGCGCATCGGTCGTGATGACCGTCGCTTCGCCAGCGCCATTGATATAGGGCACGTTGGTCAGGGTAAAAGGACCGGAATTCAACGAGGTACTGCTGGCCTTGTAGCCGTTGATAAATAGATCCACCGTACTCGGCAACGGGTTCGCCCCGGCGTACTGAATCAACGGGTAGGTGACAATATCCGGGCGTACTGCAAAATCGCGGCTAAATCTCACGCCGCCCATCCGCACTGAATTGCTCCAGGTTAGCGAATTACTGATGAAATCCCCCGCCTGGAAGGTGTACATATCGTCGATATCGTTGTAGCGCCAAAAGGTGTCGTAGCGCAGGTAGCCTTGGTTGCCGCTGTCGGTTTCAGTGTGGCCGAAGTAGTGTGAATAGGTTCCCGTGTTGGAGATGAGGGCGTAATTGTTAAACAGCCGCTGTTCCAGCCAGGCGGTTACGCTTTGCGAGGACTGGTAGCCTTTGAAGTAATATGCATCGTAGTTAAACGCCAGGCCGGGCGTGCTCTGCGCTTTCGTCGCCTCAACCATCATTCCGCTGTTGGCCGACTGCTCTGGTAGCCACTCAAGTGGAACGGTGAGTTTTAACGACTGATTGCCGGCATCATAGTAAGCCTTCACCTCGGGGAGCGCGTTGACGTCGACCCATCCAGAGTGTTGCGTTCCGGTATGGATGTAGTTTTTGGCTAAAACGCCGGACTCCACCGAGAAGTGTCCGCGGTTGTACTGCACCGGAACCACCTGACGATCCGAAACGCCGTTCACAATCAACGTCAGGTAATACGTGGTGTTCTCGACGGCGGGCGCAGTTTGCGGCGGTTTGGGCAAATCGCCATACTCTTGCGCCGCGGCCGGCGGCGCGCCATACGCTAAAACGAGGAGGGGGATGACCTCGATATGGCGCCGCAGCCAATATCCATGGCATGAAATAAGCATTCTGTTCCCTCATTAAGGCGCGGGGCTGATGAGCGTTGGCTGGCGGTTATCGGCTAGTTGGGCATAGAGGTGGCTCTGCATTGCGGGGCGTTTATTCGCAGGCAGCGGCCATCGGACCTCCTGGCCCGGAAGGACATAAGCGAAAAAGCCTTGAGCCAGCGAAATTGATGACTTAGTGGCGCGGGGCTTATCGCCGAAAAAGGTATTACTCAGGCGCGCGTGGACGATGCCGCTATTTTTGATGGCAAGCTCAGTCTGATCGCCTTTGTGAATGAGGCGCCAACTGAGTAATGGCCGGGTTAGCATCGAGTCGTCCGCATGTTTATTTTTGGGCGGCTTGAGCTTGATGCCGTCGCCGGTCATAAACAACGGCAGCAGATAACGCATCTGCAGCTTTAGTCCCGACTGTGTTTTATCGGCGGTGTTGAGCGTCGGAATTTCATCGATCACGATGCGATAGGTGCGTTCAGTTTGCGGCGCCACGGAGATCGTTTTCATGAGTCGGATCATCTGGCGCTGATTAGGCTGGACGGTGGCGAAAGGTGGGCTGGCGATAGCATCGGTCTGATTCGCGTAGCGATCCTTGCTGTCCTGCTGTTGCCAGGCTAGCACGCGGATCTGAAGCGTTACCGGCGATGAACCGCGGTTCTCCAGCCAGAGGGCGGATCCCTTTTCATCCGACTCGATGACCTGATAAATAGGCCAGACCAGCACGGAGCTTGCCGCCAGTACGGAAGAAGTGAATAAACCGAGCAAAACTGCAAAGAGCGCCAAATGCCATTTTGTGAGTATTTTTTCCATTTTATTTATTTTCAATAAGTGAGAGTCACTGTAACCGTGTCCGTATAGGTGCCTGCCGAAGGTTGGGTGGTGGATGAAAACAGGCGGCCATAGACCGGATAACTTTGTGTACCGCTGGGAAAGGAAGAGACGCCATAGGCCTGGGCACCGGTTCCCCAGACGACGCTGCGTCCGGCATCTTGATAGAGTTGATAGGCAATGGTATCGCTGCTGTTGCTCCCTACCATGTAGCGTGATGAACTGTTTCCGCCGTTTACCCCGAAGTCCATCGCGATACTGATGGCGAGCCCTGGCGTGCAAGTCACGACAATGGAGCCGCCGCCGGTCGTGCTGGTCACGTCAATATTGCTATCTAAAGAGGCCCTTTCGCCGAAGTTCAAAGTGCCTAAACTGGTGGCCGAGCTTTTGGCGCTGTTGCCAAAGACACAACCGCTGTCAATGACTGCCGCTACTGTAAACTGTTTGCTGACGCTACTGGCCGGGGTACAGGGAGATACAAACAGGCTGGTGAAGAGCGGCATCCACTGCCATAAACGCTTCCCCAAACTTGCTTTAATAATGAATCTCAATGCGTCTCTCTTTGGCTGCATGTATTACCAGGACAGTGTGGCTGTCACAGTATCTGTATAAGTACCGGACGCCGGCGCGGTAGTAGACTGATCCGCCGGAGAAATACGGCCATAAATCGGGATGTTCTGCGCGCTGCCGTCGGCATTTAGAGACAAAGAGCCGTTAATTGCGATTTCTGAGCTACGCCCGCTGTCGGAGTACAGGTGGTAAGGAATGACGGTGCTGCCGCCGTTGGATGACAGATTACGAACCGAGGAAGTACCGTATAGGCCGCCATCTAAAGCCAAAGAAGGGGACAGACCATTACTGCAGGTGATGGACACGGTGCTGCTGCCATCTTTACCGATAACGGTACCGTTGACGGCGTTGGTCAAGTCGGCGTATTCACCAAAGTTCAAGGTTCCCCATTCGTTCGTGCCGCTGGACGAACTATTGTTGGAAACCGTACAGCCTTCACCGATGGTCAGTTGAACGCCGATCTCTCCGGTCAATGACCCCGTAGCCGCATGAGCCGCACCAACAAAAGATAACGTCAGCGCAGTGCTCAGCAGTGAAAGAGCGAGAGGACGTACTGTTTTCATATTATTCCTCAGTCATAGGTGACCACTCCTTTATATGTATCCTTATAATAAAGAAACATATATAGGTAGGGTAATTGAAATATACAGCGCTTGATATTATAAATGGCAAGCGACGATAGACATTAATCAATTAAATGCTAGGGTATTAATAACCCTGAATTCATTATTAGTCGAATGAACTTGCCTGCTTCTCCTATCTTAATGAGATATATTAATTCAAATTATAGGGGCTTTAAGTACTAAGCCAAATTTAGAAGTTAATTAAATTTAATGTATCGTTTAAGGCGGTGTTATCGATTTTATGTGCTGGTTTTTTGATCTTTTTTGGTTCAAAAGACTAAATTTTAGTGTGGGATTAGTGTTGTAACTCCCTTGGGTTTTTTCTTTTAAAACGCAGTCTAGCGGCCTTTCCGCTACGCATAAAATAAATACTATTCGTTATAGTATTGAGATAAAAATAGTTAGGTTCGGGCATCAATTGTTCTGCTTAAATAATATGAAGTTCACAAGTCTAGATGACTATAAGATAAACCTCCCTGTCTTCCCGTTATTAAATCCATAGATGATTACGGAATATCAGTTATTTAATGATGGAAAGGTGTCAAAAGACACCCTAAGTAAATAAAAATGGGGGGGGACGTATTGTCCCAATACATAGTAAAGTCAATTCGGCATTTATACGCAGCGATAATGGGTCAGGACTCACAGCCGCTGTTTTAGCCAAACGGGCAGAATTGCACGGCGCGATGCTCGATTTTATTCAGCCAGGCAGGCCGATGCAGACGGATTTATTGAGTGATTAAACAAAACGCTACGAACAGAAATACACGATATGTCTCTGTTCAGAACACAGCCAGAAGTCCACGAGCTGACAGAAAACTGGCTCATAGAATATAACGAAGAATGTCCGCATAGCTCACTGGGTGATATGCCACCTGTTATCTATACGAGGCAGAAACTGGCCGGAGATCCTCATCGACGGTGGCACCATAAGCCGGAGGGACTACATATTCTCCCAGCCTTCACAACTCATTAGACACAGCTAAAAAATAGGCGTGTTCGAGATTCATGGTTCGGGGCGATACGTAGTTAACGTGTTTGGTTCGAGAAAATTATCCCTCAAGCCTTTTGGCTCGATATGCAGCAAACAACTGAGCGTTCTACCGATAACCAGCGGCGTTCCCATACACTCAGCAGCCCAAAGCACTGCGCTTTTCCGTTTTTCACCGTCACGTAGAGTTATACCGTGGGGGGCAAACCAGAGATGCACAAGATCGGACAAACGCCACTTGTCTTTCTCATCCTCAAGCCAGGCAGCATCTTCAATTTTATGCAGGGTGTAGGTTTCAAAGGCAAGCGCTTCGCCTTTTGATAAGAATCTTTTAGGGGAGCGCTTGCCTTCATTGCCGTTACTTCGGTCAACAGTAGATAAATCAGCTATCCATTGCCCATCGGCTTGTTTAAGAACAGGCATATTTAATCGTTCAAAATACGCTGTTTTTGTGTTTGAAATTCTTCCTCAGTCAGAATTCCGTCTTCTTTCATTGCAGCTAATTTCTTAATTTGTTCAATTTTTTCATCAAAAGAAATCGAAGGTTCATTCGGCTGTTTCGATGATTCTTTTTGGTTATTTCGGGTTTCGTTTACTAAGTTTGTAAAAGGAATAACAGACTCTTTCATTATATTTTTTATAGTGTAGTTCTGGCCGCTAGTAGAAATGAGAATTTCACCTAGAAGTATTCCTGTCTTTCCACCCACACTAACGATATTGCCTAGATTGACATCAATCTGCTTAATCCCATAGAACATACCCTTATCTAAAAAGATGACACGCTTATTTGTCAGTGTAATCAACCATGTGTTGCCATCCATTGCTCCACTTGCTACCGCTAAAGGTGTTTCACCTTCACTAAGTATTTCAGGGAGATGAAAAAACTCTTTCTTGGTAGCGAACGGCACATCTGATACTACAGAGCATAGTCGTTTCATTTCTGCTTTCAGTTGTTCTTTTGATGCTGATTTATAGTCAAACATTGTCATTCCTTAGTTATTTTATTGTTATTTAAACTCCGCCAAGCATGATTATATCTCAGTCCAGTAATTGCAGTTAATACCGTTTTTTACAAATCGCAACTTTTGCTAAGATTAAGCAGACTTCAAACTGAAATTAACCCTGTTGGGGCTTGAATCGTCATTCGTGCTTAAAGCAAGGTTGAGCCATTTATCGCCGTTGCTGAATGAAGAAAAAATAGGCGTTTTTATTTCTTAGAGAGGATTAACCATCCTCTCCAATGGTTACTTCGAATCTTTGAAAAGTGGTAATCCTTGCGATTTTCGCCATTCTTTTATGTATTTAGTAACACCATCAGGGGTGCATTGGTCATCTTCAAGTGTGTAAAAGAAAAGATCCGAAGCGTCAGGGTGAGATGTTATTTTTTCAAAATGTTCAAGTAATTCATCAAGTTTTTCATCATTTTCTGCGATATTTTCACGGAAAATACCGTTTATAAATAACTCAAATTCATGTTCGGTATAGTCACTTAAGTTATTTTTTATACACATGATTACTTCTCCCTGTGAATACACTTTTTGCTGCTGTGATATCTTGTCTGGGATGACGACCAACATATAAAGTCTTAGGGTGTATGGGGGCTGACAGTGATTTGTCAGCCCTACATAATCATTTTGAGTCTTTAAATAACGGGAGGCCTTTCGATTTTCGCCACTCTTTAACAGCCTGGACTACACCCTCAGGACTATCCTCACGGTCATCTGGTGGATAATAAATTAAGTCAGATCCATCTGGATGTTCAGTCAATCTTTTGAACTCAAGGACATTTGCGACATCCTCTTTCTCTGTAGTCCCGTCGACATTAAATATTTTATGAACAAACTCTAAGAATTCTTTTTCTGTATAGTCGTTGATAGATTTCATGTCATTTACCTCTATGAATTTCAATATGTCGTTTAGGGGTTACAACTCTGATGTTGTCAATATTATAAACTTCACCCTCTTCACTTATAAGTTTAACATGATGAAGCTCATACTTAATTCTACCGCCGACTTGTTCAACTTCTTTTGGCGATGGTGCTTTGCCGCTTTTAATATTACCTAAGTTACCCCGTTTAAACTGGATAAATAACTCAGGAACATTGGCAACTGCAAACCAAAATGCTTCTCTGAATGCGTCAAATGTTTTGAATTCTCTTCCACGTAGTTTATCGGCAACTTGTGCCGGTATTGGTGCGCCCAGTCCTGAACTGGCGGTGTCCAGCCATTTCCCTTCGCCGGCCAGGACTTCTCCTTGTCCAGTCACGACGCCGGGTTCATCTCTTGCTGTCGATTTCAGGTAAACATAAATCGGTTTTATGCCAGCGTCCGCCGGGAATACCAGTATCCAGTCATTGAAGTCTTGCTCATCCGGCATCGGGAACGGCGGAGTTGTTGTTTCCTCTGCGCTGTCCGGGATCGGGTGTACCAGGATGGTTGGTTGATCGATAGGGGCGACCGGCGTCTCTGTCTGCGATATTGGCTCAGAGCCCTCCGGATTGGCGGGCGTCCAGGTGATTTTGGGGCCGTCGACGCCCGGTGCGGGCGTAAATTCATAGCGGCTTTGCTCGGGTTTCCACACCATATTCGCGACGCGCACACCTTCGTACGGCGTGCCTTCGCCGGTATGCACGCCGTAGACCTGCATATTACCGTGAATGTCGGGACGCCAGAAAAAACGCACGCGGGTCGTAGCGGTTTCTCCTGCCCAGCCTTTCTGCCGTAGTGTGTCTTCCAGCCAGTGCTCATCACGTCCCGGTACCTTGTCGCTACCTTCGCCAACGGCAGGGCTGTACAACGCGGAAAACAGCACACCGAGTAAAGGCACCGTAGTTGATGCTGCCAGTGTGCCTTCAGTCAATGTCACTTGCCCCCAAACCTGCGTCATCGTGGTGACGGCGGCTCGGGTTGCTACCGTGTTTCCGGCAGACATCGTAGCCACGGGAACCGCGGCAGCGGCAACTGGCGTGATGGCTGATTTAGCCAATGGCGTCGGCGTTACTGCTATTTCCTTTGAGGACATCAGGTAATAAAGCGTTTTATACCAGGCTCCGAGCCAGTGAGTTGAACAGGTCTTGATGCCGCGGTCGGTTCAGTCAACTGAGAGGTTTTTTTCTTCTTCGCAGCTTGCGCGTGCTGCACCACCGGTTTGTTTACGTGAGGGTGATGATACCCACAGCAATCGTCGACGACGGGCTGAGCAAATAACGCCATCTGCCCAAAGTTATCAACCGTCTCTTTCTCCGTTCCCGCGTCAGTACAGCCTTCACCGCGCAGGCAGGATTTCGCAAAAACCGGCGGGATGGTCAACATAGGCGATAAAGCGAGGAGCGGATCACGCCGCTGGGCGGATTGTTGCGCACAGCCAGCAACCGGAGATTGATAGGGGGTATCCCCGATAATGACGTTACTGCTTCCGGTCACTATATTGCCACCGCAGTTGATATCGTCGCCGATACGGGCGGCTTGCTTACCGTTAATGATGACGGTGGAGGAACCTGCGGCTATCTGACGCGGATGAAGACCGTGGGGCATATTGGGGCAGGGGCAACCGTGGAGCTGAACGGCGTCACCTTGTCGTGCGGCGGGCTGGCCATTGATGATAACGTCCTGACTACCTTCGACGACGGGAGTAGCTGGAAAACACGCGTGACCACTGCCTATATCGTTGAGACGGGCGGCTCCCGGCATAGTAACAATCCTTTTACTATAAAATTAACAATATCAATAGAATAGGGTGTTGTGTCGGAAAGGCTTGAGCCGTCCTGGCATAACCGGCGATGTTACATCATAGACCGATGATCAATTATTACACGGCTACCTATGTCCTGCCAGGGTGTCATGATTAAACGCTGCTGCGGGGTGTTGCCCGTTTTGCCAAACCGCCGCCTATGCCAAGAACAGCTGCTCTATCTCACGTGAAACGAATGGACTTTATCACCAGTGCCAGAATGTTAATTGTGTCGCCACCTTTGTGAGTCATGAAACCGTCATGTGCTAAATCGTTGCTCCGGGGTTGATGAACATACTTCTCCGCATTCATCAAATGATGGCCAGGGGCATATGAATTTCTGACAAATGAATTCGCTACTTTGCTACGGCGGGATGTTTATTGGTCTGGGGAAATTACCTGCTGCCATTTTGCTGCCCATCTATATTCAAGCAACAAAAAAACCACTCTGGTTAAAGTGGTTTAATTTCATAGTTTTAAAGCTTAAATTTGGTGGCCCCTGTTGGGTTTGAACCAACGACCAAGCGATTATGAGTCGCCTGCTCTAACCACTGAGCTAAGGGGCCAGCGGGTGCTGATTATACGTTACCCTTTATAGGTAGGTCTATAGACGTACGGCCAGGTGGCGGTTTTCTAGACAGGGCTAGCCTGTTGTTATTATTGCTGGAATTTGTCATAAACATTCGGGGTAACATAACGAGGTTGAGATGATTACGGATATTCTGGCTCCACATCTGCAGGTGGTTTTCTGTGGTATTAACCCGGGGCTTTCAACGGCTCATCACGGCTATCATTTCGCGAATGCCAACAATCGCTTCTGGCGGGTGATTTATCTGGCGGGATTTACCGATCGCCAATTGGCGCCGGAAGAGGAAACCCTCCTGCCGGATTATGGCTGCGGAATAACCATGCTAGTGGAAAGGCCCACCGTGGAAGCCTTAGAGTTGGCTCGCCACGAACTAAAGCAGGGTGGGGAGCGATTACGTGAAAAGATCATGCGATTTCAGCCGCGAGCGCTCGCTGTGTTGGGCAAGCAGGCCTATTCTCAGGCATTCGGTCGAAGTAAAGTGGACTGGGGTCAGCAAAATATCTCTCTGGGAGAGACTCAGGTGTGGGTTTTGCCGAATCCGAGTGGCTTGAATCGCGCGACGTTGGAATCGCTGACGGCATCCTATCACGAGCTATATCAGGCGTTGCATGCCTAGCGAAGGTGAGGAAATAAAGGAAACCCGGTCGGAGGAAGGATGCCAGCACCGCCATTAGCTGCCAACCGGGTGATGATGACTTAGTGGCTAAGCTCTGCCTGGGCCTGCTTCAGGCCATGGCGCGCCTCTTCCAGTTTGGCGGTTTTCTTACTCACTTTATCCGCTTTCCCAGACTGTTTAGCCTCCTGAACTTCGCGTTCGAGCTCCTGAACCTTGCGCTGCTTCTCATCGACGTTTTGCTGACGCTTATGGAGCAGCGCACTATCCGTACAGTTCGCCTTCGCTTCTTTCAGCGCTTTTTCCAGTCCGGCAACGCGGTTTTGATTACCGTGCGCCTTGGCCTGCGAAATTTCCTGCTCGATGTTGTGCTCTTTTGCCTGACAACCGCTCAGTGCGTGGTTGGCGGCGAAGGAGGAAAAGGTGAGTAATGCCGCAAGAGCGATGCCTGCGTTGAGGTAGTAGGTTTTCATCTGTTTTTGCCTGTATGTCTGTAGGAAGGGTAAGTATAGGATCGGCTTGCCGACCCTATACTTAAACAGACAGGATTAGTCGTCCAGGAAGCTGCGAAGCACTTCAGAACGGCTGGGGTGGCGCAGTTTGCGCAGCGCTTTAGCTTCAATCTGACGAATACGTTCACGTGTGACGTCAAACTGTTTGCCGACCTCTTCGAGCGTGTGGTCGGTGTTCATGTCGATACCGAAGCGCATACGCAGCACTTTCGCTTCGCGTGCCGTCAGGCCAGCAAGAACGTCGTGCGTTGCGGAGCGCAGGCTTTCAGACGTGGCTGAGTCCAGCGGCAGCTCCAGCGTGGTATCTTCAATGAAATCACCCAGATGCGAATCTTCGTCATCACCGATTGGTGTTTCCATCGAAATCGGCTCTTTGGCGATTTTCAACACTTTGCGGATCTTGTCTTCCGGCATCAGCATACGTTCAGCTAACTCTTCCGGCGTCGGCTCACGACCCATTTCCTGCAGCATTTGACGTGATATACGATTGAGTTTGTTGATAGTTTCAATCATATGCACCGGAATACGGATGGTGCGCGCCTGGTCGGCAATGGAACGGGTGATGGCCTGACGAATCCACCACGTGGCGTAAGTTGAGAACTTGTAACCACGACGGTATTCGAATTTGTCTACGGCTTTCATCAGACCGATGTTCCCTTCCTGAATCAGATCCAGGAACTGCAGGCCACGGTTGGTGTATTTCTTAGCGATGGAGATCACCAGACGCAGGTTCGCCTCAACCATTTCTTTCTTGGCACGACGCGCCTTCGCTTCACCAATCGACATACGACGATTGATGTCTTTGACTTGTTCGATCGTCAGTCCGGTTTCTTCTTCGATCTGCTGCAGTTTCAACATGCTGCGATGAACGTCGTCCTGCACTTCGCGCAGTTTTTCGGACCATGGTTTATTCATGGCCAGAGCCGCATCGAACCACTTATCGTTGGTTTCGTTGCCGCCAAACAGCGTCACAAAGTTTTTCTTCGGCATTTTGCACTGCTCGATGCAGTACTTCATGATCAGACGTTCCTGCGTACGCACGCGATCCATCATGGTGCGCATGCTGTTGACCAGGAAATCGAACTGTTTAGGTACCAGACGGAACTGTTTGAAGACCTCGGACAGATTTAGAATTTCCAGCGCGGCCTTGGCATGACTGCGACCGTTGGCCTTGATGGTTTGACGGGTCACTTCATACTGATCGCGCAGCTCGGTGAATTTCTGGCGAGCCAGTTCTGGATCGATGCTGTTGTCGTCATCGCTGTCGTCATCGTCATCGTCGTCATCGCTATCTTCGAGTTCTTTGCTAGGAAGCTCGGAGCCCACGTGAGTCGCGGTAGGCGCGATGTCTTCTTCCGCATTGGGATCGACGAAGCCAGTGATCAGATCGGACAAGCGGCTTTCGCCTGCTTCAACGCGATCGTACTGATCCAGCAGATAAGTGATGGCTTCCGGATACTCGGCCACAGAGCACTGAACTTGGTTAATACCATCTTCAATGCGTTTGGCGATATCGATTTCACCTTCACGCGTCAATAGTTCAACGGTACCCATTTCACGCATGTACATGCGCACTGGGTCGGTCGTGCGGCCAATTTCGGATTCAACGCTGGATAACACCTGCGCAGCTGCCTCTGCCGCATCTTCGTCTGCGTCATTGGTATTTTCTGCCAGCAGAAGATCATCTGCATCCGGTGCTTCTTCCATCACCTGGATGCCCATGTCATTGATCATCTGGATGATGTCTTCGATCTGGTCGGAGTCGATGATATCTTCCGGCAGATGGTCATTGACCTCAGCATAGGTCAGGTAGCCTTGCTCTTTACCACGGGTGACAAGAAGCTTGAGCTGTGACTGCGGGTTTTGCTCCATAAGACGGTATCCACACTTCAGAGTATTTGGGTTGGTGTCGGTCAGCGTAATCGCTGACAATAACAGTAGGGGTTTTTGCTATCGCCGCAGCCCCCGTCACGGCACTCTGTAGGGTTCAACCCTACTATTCATCGGCAATTAAGCCTCGGTAATCAGTTTTTTCTTGTAAGGGCCAGCTGCAATGACCAGAGTTCCTTTCGTTCTTCCGCGCTGAGCCCATGTGTTCGGTCTCGGGCTATCAGTGTGTCCAGACGAAGCTGCAGCAATTGATCGTAAAGTTCAGCCAGGCTAATCCTGAATTTTTCCTCGATCTCCTCATCTACGATCATATGGTTCCAGGCGGCCATGGTTTCAAGCTGTTTGCGATATTGACTGTCGCGATATCTTTCCAACAACAGCCCCATGCTCATGCCTGGACTTTCATTGCAGGTCTGAACCAGATCGAGGAATAAGCCCAGTCCCGCCATTTTACTTTCGTCACTGCCTTCCAGAGCCAGCTCAGGCACCTCGGCCGCCAGCCGGGGGTTTTGTACTAAAAGTCCTATCAGTATACGCATAGTTGTGACTTTTAGCCGTGGAGGCTGATAAGACGATGAGTGCTCCGTCGTCTTAGGCATCAAACGATCAAGCTGGGAATCATCCAGCAATCCCAGTTTTTTGCCCAACTGCTGGCGCAAATACAACCGCAGCGTCTCGCCCGGCACCTGACCGATCAGCGGCAGCGCCAACGTGCTCAGCTTGGTGCGGCCATCCGGCGTGCTCATGTCGACCTGCTGCAACAGCGTGTCGAACAGGAATGAAGATAGCGGCATTGCCTGTTCGATACGCTGCTCAAAAGCGGCCTTTCCTTCTTGCCTCACCAGCGTGTCCGGGTCTTCGCCATCAGGTAAAAACATGAACAGCAGTTGGCGTCCATCGTCCAAATAAGGCAGGGCGGTTTCCAGCGCGCGCCATGCCGCATCCCGCCCGGCTCTATCACCGTCGTAACAGCAGACAACACGGTCGGTGGCGCGGAAGAGCAGCTGAATGTGATCAGCGGTCGTTGACGTCCCCAGCGAAGCCACGGCATAGTCAATGCCGAACTGCGCCAGAGCGACGACGTCCATGTACCCTTCAACCACCAATAGCTGTCTGAGCTCGGGGTGTTTTTGCTGGGCTTCATACAGGCCGTAAAGCTGGCGACCCTTATGAAAGATTTCCGTTTCCGGCGAGTTAAGGTATTTGGGAACACTGTCCCCCAATACTCGACCGCCAAAGGCGATAACGCGTCCTCGTTTGTCCCGAATAGGAAACATAACGCGTTCGCGGAACCGGTCGTAAGTGCGCCCTTGATCGTTAGTCACCAACATGCCCGCATCGTTCAGCGTTCTTTTATCTTCGCTGCTGCGGCCAAAACGTTTTAACGCGTTATCCCAACCGGGCGGCGCACATCCAATCGCAAAATGCCTGATGATGTCGTCAGTTAGACCACGTTTCGCCAGATAGGTTTTGGCTGGGGTGCCGGCGGGCTGATGTAGAGTCTGTTGGTAATACGCGCTTAATTGTTCCATCAGCTCGTACAGACTTTGCCGCTGATGACGTTCAAGCTGAGTGGGCCCTGAACCGGCCTCGTAAGGCACCTCAAGGCCGTGCATGGTCGCCAGTTCTTCAATGCTTTCAACAAACTCCAGCCTGTCGAAATTCATCAAAAAATCGATGGCATTACCATGGGCGCCGCAACCAAAGCAGTGATAGAACTGCTTGTCGCCGTTAACGGTGAACGAAGGGGTCTTCTCGTGATGAAATGGACAACACGCGTGATAATTCTTGCCCTGTTTCTTCAGCTTCACGCGCGCGTCGATCAAGTCGACGATGTCGGTGCGAGCCAACAGGTCACCAATAAATACGCGTGGGATTCGTCCAGCCATAAGCCCCTGATTCATAGCTTATAAACGACAACAAGCCGCGCATTCCTTTCGGAAATGCACGGCCTTCGTATGCAACTGCTAAGTCTGCGGATTAATCACGCGATCGGAGGCGGCACCTCCTAAAATTAATACAGACGAGTGCGGCGTGCGTTTTCTCGAGCCAGTTTCTTCGCGTGGCGTTTTACTGCAGATGCTTTAGCGCGTTTACGTTCAGTAGTCGGTTTTTCATAAAACTCACGACGACGAACTTCGGCCAAAACTCCTGCTTTTTCGCAGGAACGCTTGAAGCGACGCAGAGCTACGTCGAACGGCTCGTTTTCACGTACTTTAATTACCGGCATGTGCCTCTCACCTCAATAAATTCGGTTTGTCGCTGACCTGGTGCCAGCCTTTTCAAAATGGTGCGGAATTCTACTGCAACTACGAGGCTGTTGTAAAGCACTGCGGCAATAACAAACCTCGCGGTCTTATGTCCACGCTCAAATGGGAGCGCTTATGGTAGACTATTCGCCGCTTGAAGCAAGCCGCTTGTTAACCGTAACCGAGAGTGAAAAACAGCAATGCGCGTATTGGGTATTGAAACGTCCTGTGATGAAACGGGAGTCGCGATTTATGACACTGAAGCCGGTCTGCTGGCAAACCAGCTCTACAGCCAGGTAAAACTGCACGCGGATTATGGCGGTGTGGTCCCTGAGCTGGCTTCACGCGATCACGTCCGTAAAACCGTACCCTTGATTCAAGCGGCATTGCAGGAAGCCGGGATGCAGCGTAAAGACATCGACGGGATCGCCTATACCGCGGGGCCTGGATTGGTCGGCGCGCTGCTGGTTGGCGCGACGGTCGGGCGCTCCTTAGCATTCGCGTGGGATGTGCCGGCTATCCCGGTACATCATATGGAAGGGCACCTGCTGGCCCCCATGCTGGAAGAGAATCCTCCGGCGTTTCCCTTTGTTGCGCTTTTGGTCTCTGGTGGGCACACCCAGTTAATCAGTGTGACGGGGATCGGCGAATATCGCTTGTTGGGTGAGTCAATCGACGATGCGGCTGGAGAAGCGTTTGATAAAACGGCCAAGCTGCTGGGACTCGATTATCCCGGCGGCCCGCTGTTGTCAAAAATGGCGCAGTCCGGGCAGGCTGGACGCTTCACTTTTCCACGGCCTATGACCGACCGACCTGGGTTGGATTTCAGTTTTTCCGGGCTGAAAACTTTTGCCGCAAACACTATCCGTGCACAGGGCAACGATGAGCAGACCCAGGCGGATATCGCACGTGCATTTGAAGATGCGGTGGTGGATACGTTGGCGATCAAGTGCCGACGTGCGCTGGATGACACCGGATTTAAACGACTCGTCATCGCCGGCGGAGTCAGCGCTAACCGTACGTTGCGGGAGAGGCTGGCCGAGGTCATGGCTAAACGCGGTGGCGAAGTGTTTTATGCCCGTCCCGAGTTCTGTACGGATAATGGCGCGATGATCGCCTACGCAGGCGCCATCCGTCTGCAGCAAGGTGGGGAAACGTCATTAGGTGTAACGGTGCGGCCGCGTTGGCCGCTGGCGGAGTTGCCGTCTCTCTAAGGCGGCTTAGAGTTCTTGTTCGAACAAAGAGAGAATGGCTTCGTAGAGCTGCTTCACGCTGAACCCCTTTGCCGGGGTAGTGAATATGGTGTCATCCCCGGCGATTGTCCCGAGAATCCCCTCCGATTTTCCCAGAGAATCCAATAGACGAGCGATGAGCTGTGCAGCACCCGGGCTGGTGTGAATGACGACGACGGATTCATTAAAGTCCACGTCCCGCACCAGATTCTTCAAGGGACTGGATGTGGTCGGCACGCCAAGTTCAGCGGGGAGGCAGTAAACCATCTCCATCTTGGCGTTACGCGTACGAACTGCGCCAAATTTGGTGAGCATCCTCGACACTTTGGATTGGTTAATATTTTCAAATCCCTCGTCCTGCAATGCCTGCACAATCTCGCTCTGAGAACTGAATTTTTCTTCTTTTAATAGCGCATTGAACGCCTTAACCAAATCTTCTTGCTTAGTTGAATGACGCATTTGGCTGCGGTCCATCAAAGTTATTCATGGCTATATTATGCGGTTAAATGAATTTTTATGCAATGTAGGCGCCTAACCAATCGATAGAATAGGCATGGGTAAGGAAAAAGTTGCTAGTCGAAAATAAAAATGGAGAATGTGCGCCTACTCACACAAAGGTGATCGTGGTGTTACGCAAATGCTGCGCGTTGTTATTTTTTTGCCATGATTAATCTGTATGTGTTCAGGTAATGAACAGGATGAATTCTGTCTGGCATAGCGTCCTATTACTTTAATTACCTTAGTTACAATTTTGTAACCTATGTGGATTTTAATTTATTATGAGCCTCGATGCGCTCTCGACGCGTTGATTGGCTGCCTGATTCTACTTTTTATTATGAGCACGGACGTTTGTAACGAAACAAATCCACGGCATATTTAACTAATGATAATAAAATAAGGAATTTAAGATGAAAGTTGCTGTTCTTGGAGCCGCCGGCGGTATCGGTCAGTCTCTGGCACTTCTTCTCAAAACCCAGCTTCCTTCAGGCTCAGAGCTATCGCTTTATGATATTGCGCCCGTAACGCCAGGTGTTGCTGTAGATCTAAGCCATATACCCACCGCGGTAAAAATCAAAGGTTTTTGCG
Organism: Lonsdalea iberica; assembly: GCF_002111585.1. Classification (GTDB taxonomy): domain Bacteria; phylum Pseudomonadota; class Gammaproteobacteria; order Enterobacterales; family Enterobacteriaceae; genus Lonsdalea; species Lonsdalea iberica. The sequence goes on along the minus strand of NZ_LUTP01000013.1, from coordinate 48,953 downwards.
GTGAAGATGCGACTCCCGCACTGAGTGGGGCTGACGTCGTTCTCATCTCCGCCGGTGTTGCTCGTAAGCCGGGCATGGATCGTTCTGACCTGTTTAACGTGAATGCCGGCATCGTCCGTAACTTGGTTGAACAAGTCGCTCATGTTTGCCCTAACGCCTGCCTTGGCATTATCACCAATCCGGTAAACACCATCGTGGCGATTGCCGCAGAAGTGTTGAAAAAGGCTGGGGTTTATAATCGAAACAAACTCTTCGGTGTCACCACGCTAGATATCATTCGTTCCAATGTCTTTGTCGCCGAGCTCAAAGACAAGCAACCGCAGGACATCGAAGTGCCTGTGATTGGGGGACACTCCGGCGTGACTATTCTGCCGTTGTTGTCGCAGATTCCTGGACTCAGCTTTACCGAACAAGAAGCGGCTGAGCTGACGGATCGCATTCAGCACGCGGGCACGGAAGTCGTTGAAGCCAAAGCCGGAGGAGGCTCTGCTACCTTGTCTATGGGGCAGGCAGCCGCACGTTTCGGCGTCTCTTTGGTTCGCGCGTTGCAAGGCGAAGGCGATATTGTTGAATGTGCTTACGTTGAAAGCGATAGCGAATACGCCCGCTTCTTCGCTCAGCCGTTGTTACTGGGCAAAGAGGGCATTGCCCAACGTATGCCTATTGGTTCTCTGAGCGACTTCGAGCAGCGTTCTCTGGACGAGATGCTGGAGACGTTACAAGAAGACATTGCGATGGGCGTCGCCTTCGTCAATAAGTAGCCGTTACTGGTACGTCTAACACTTGAACAAAAAGCCGGAGAATTCTTTCTCCGGCTTTTTGTTCACTGCGGCCGAATCAATTTTTTCCGATCGATCAGTTCATTCGTTTCAGGATTGTAGTACCGACTGGGCCAAATTTCGGCAGGATGAACCCCTAACGCGTCCGCAATCAGCCACTCTCCTTTCGGCCATGGGCGAGATATAGCATTAGCAAGCGTGGACGAACTTAATCCGGCAGACCGTGATACCGCGGCAAGGGTGGTACCTTTTTTCTTCAACGCCGCGATGATATCAGCAGGGTGCCAGTCATGTTTCCTTGAATTCATAATCCTTCCCTTAGTGCTATAAGACGACAGTGTATTAGTGGTATAACTAACGAATTGGGTTAAATGGTTTCATTAACTAAAAAACCATTATTTGGAAATAATATATCATCAGTTTTCTAATTATTTCCAAATTAATTTCCCAATAAATCTTTTTTTGTAATGAGTAGCACTATCGGGATGAAATGGACATGAAAAAAGAGTGGTTTGCGACCAGCGAGTTGGTTGGCATCGGCGGACTCCCTAAATCACGGCAAGGATTGAATAAACGTGCCCGAGAAGATGGTTGGGAAAAACGTCGCAGAAAAGGTGTGCAAGGGCGTGGAGTTGAATATTCTATCCACAGCTTGCCCGAATCTGTACAGCAGTCTTTATTGCTGATGCAGGAGACACCCGGAGAATATTCAGCGAAGCCATCGGATATGCTACCGGTGTGGATGCAGATATATCAGCAGCTTTCAGTCTCTGAACGCGAAAAGTTGATTAGCTACATTATGCGGGAAGGCGTCTATGCGACTCTTAAACAGTTAGGGTTGTACGCTCCCTCTACCTCACCCATTACAAACGAGACCTCTGAATGATCTTCCTGCCATTCCTGTTGCAGGAATGGCAGCGATTCTTGTGCTTATACCTTCTTTATCTACCCCCTGGCTTCACGTTTTATAGTGCGTTAACGCATTACGACTCTTCTTATGCTTAATGATTAGAGCTTTCCTTTATGTTGATCTATTATGTGGAAACTTTATGTAATCTTGTTGTCTACTCTCGTCCTATTGGGAATTGTTAAGCATGGAATGTCAGGCCAACGCGGAGGGATATATGGATAAGAAGTGGTTTGCGACTAAAGAATTATTGGGTGTGGCTGGATTACCAACGTCCAGACAGGGACTGAATAAGAAGGCTAAAGAAAACGGCTGGGAGAAACGGCGTCGTAAAGGCGTTCAGGGGAAAGGCGTGGAATACGCTATCTGGAGCTTACCTGATAGCGTTAAGCATTCGCTGATGATGGAGGAGTCACCTGCTCCAGAGTACGCCACACCGGCAGAGACTGAGTTATTGACGACGTGGATTCAGGTTTATCATCAATTAACGGGAAGCGAACGCACGCAACTGATAAACCACATTCTGCATGAAGGCGCTCTGGCGATGTTGGCTCGGCTGGGCAGCTCGCCGCAAGCGAGCGATGCCCAAAGGGAGGATCAGAACTCTCGCTGAACGGCCATGTGCGCCAACCCTTCCAAGGCAAGGCGATAAGGGGTTTCTGGCAGACATTGCAGGACGCTGATGGCTTTGTCTGCTTCTTCTTCCGCTCGCTGGCGTGTGTAGCCGAGAGAGCCGCACTTCTGCATCGCCGTAAGCACCGGGGTCAGCAAATGACGGCCATTGCCGTGTTCAATCGCCTCACGGATCATAGCGCTTTGTTCTGGGGTGCCATGACGCATGGCATGCAGCAGCGGTAAAGTAGGTTTGCCTTCGTTAAGGTCGTCACCGGTATTTTTGCCCAGCGTCTCGCCGTCAGCGCTGTAATCCAGCAAGTCGTCAATAAGCTGGAATGCGGTTCCCAAATAACGTCCGTAGTCCCTTAACGCTTTCTCTTGCTCAACGGTCGCGCCGGCCAGAATAGCGGAAGACTGAGAGGCGGCTTCGAATAGGCGTGCCGTTTTGCTATAAATCACACGCATGTAGCTGTCTTCGGTGATATCAGGATCGTTACAGTTCATCAACTGCAATACCTCGCCTTCTGCGATGACGTTGACCGCATCGGACATCACTGTGAGAACCTGCAACGAACCAAGCCCTGTCATCATCTGAAAAGCGCGTGTATAGATAAAGTCGCCGACTAAGACGCTGGCAGCGTTGCCAAAGGCGGCATTTGCTGTTGCTTTTCCCCGACGCATGTCAGATTCATCGACAACGTCGTCGTGCAGCAGGGTAGCGGTGTGGATGAATTCAATTAACGCCGCAACGGTAACGTGCTTGTCGCCCTGATAGGCTAAAGCTCTGGCAGCCAGAACAGCAATCATTGGCCGAATACGTTTCCCACCGCCGCTGACAATGTAATGGCCCAACTGATTGATAAGCGCGACATCGGAGGACAGATGTTCCAGGATAATCGTATTAACGGCGGACATATCCTGGGAGCTCAACGCTGTGATTTGTTCTAGATTCATTGTTTCTGCCAGCTGATTTCTTCAACGCTATCGCCGTACTGATGTTCTTGATCGGCGTTAAATAAGAAAAGGTTGGGGTGATTGTACTTGAAAAATGACGCAGATAAACGGCAGTTAATGGCTTGTATCCTTTTTCTTCATGTTGCTCAATTCTGCACTTGTCATGCTTCGGATTTTTGCGTAGAATTCGCGCCCTATTGTGAATATTTATAGCGCACTTCCAAAATCAATAGGGTGCGCGGAAAGCGGAGTTTTATATGTACGCAGTTTTCCAAAGTGGTGGTAAACAACACCGAGTAAGCGAAGGCCAAACCGTTCGCTTGGAAAAGCTGGAAATCGCAACTGGTGAAGCCGTTGAGTTTGACCAGGTTCTGATGATCGCTAATGGTGAAGACATCAAAATCGGCGTTCCTTACGTCGATGGCGGTAAAATCAAGGCTGAGGTTGTTGCTCACGGTCGTGGCGAGAAAGTTAAAATCGTTAAGTTTCGTCGCCGTAAACACTACCGTAAACAAGCCGGTCACCGTCAGTGGTTCACTGATGTGAAAATCACCGGCATCAGCGCTTAAGTCTTAGGAGAGCGAATAATGGCACATAAAAAAGCTGGCGGTTCCACTCGTAACGGCCGTGACTCAGAAAGCAAACGCCTGGGCGTAAAACGTTTCGGCGGTGAATCCGTTCTGGCAGGCAGCATCATCGTTCGTCAGCGTGGTACTAAGTTCCATGCAGGCACTAACGTTGGTTGTGGTAAAGACCACACGCTGTTTGCACTGTCTAACGGAAAAGTTCAGTTCGAAATCAAAGGCCCTAAAAACCGTAAATTTATCAGCATCGTTGCTGAATAATTACAGTTTTTAAGCCTTATAAAAGCCCTGCACATGTTGCAGGGCTTTTTTCGTTTGGCAATACTGTAAACATCATCCGCTGCGGATAACGCTATGAAACAGAATGCAGGCTTGGGGCTTTCTCTGGCTTTAACCACGGCTGTTTGCTGGGGCGCTTTGCCTATCGCCATGAAGCAAGTTTTGAGTGTTATGGATCCGTATACCGTTGTTTGGTATCGATTTCTGATGGCTGCGTTCGGGCTTTTTATCCTTATCTACTTCAAAGGGACGATACCCCGATTTCGTTTGCTGCGGCGTCGGCGCTGGTGGATATTGCTGCTTATCGCAACTTGCGGGCTGCTGGGTAACTTTGTCCTGTTCAGCTCATCATTAAAATATCTTAGCCCCACCGCTTCTCAAGTCATCGGCCAACTCTCTCCCGTTGGGATGATGTTTGCCAGCGTTCTCATTCTAAAAGAAAAGATGCGGGTGACGCAGGTGATTGGCGCGATCACGCTATTAAGCGGTTTGTTGATGTTTTTTAATACCAGCCTGATTGAGATTTTTACTCGATTGAGTGATTACACCTTGGGCGTGTTATTAGGTGTGGGGGCCGCTACGGTCTGGGTCACTTATGGCGTCGCTCAGAAAGTCCTTCTACGACGTCTGTCATCCCAACAGCTGCTGTTTCTGCTCTATGTACTGTGCGTAATTTTTATTACGCCGATAGCAAAACCCGGCGTCGTGTTTCAAATGAGTAGTTGGCAACTGATATGCCTGTTATTTTGCGGCGTAAACACGGTTGTAGGTTATGGTGCGCTGGCAGAGGCGATGGCGCGATGGCAGGCGGCTCAGGTCAGCGCCATTATTACGCTAACCCCCTTGTTCACGTTGTTGTTTTCCGATTTATTGGCATTGGGGTGGCCTTCGGTCTTTACTCCTCTCTCGCTCAATTTTATTGGTTACATCGGTGCTTTTGTGGTCGTGGCTGGGGCGATGTTTTCAGCGATTGGGCATCGTTTTTTCCCGGTAAAACAGCAGGTAAGCAAAGCTCCGGGCATCAATTCAGATGATAAATGAGCCAGCTTGTCGGTCAATCTTCACGGGTCGTAATGACTGTTTATTTTTAATACAGGTGAAATCTTCGCGCTAAGCAGGTACAATCAGCGCCCATTTTACCGTGATGGTTCTGACTGCGTCGTTTTCAGTGACGGATGGCTTCAATAGCTGTCCTTTATAAAATCAAAGAGTTACGCCAAAGAGAACCAATAACAGTTAAAAAAAGTCAATTATTCTCTATTGGTTTTTTTGCGGAGAGAGTTCATGAAGTTTGTAGATGAAGCCAACATTCTGGTGGTGGCTGGCGATGGTGGTAATGGTTGCGTCAGCTTCCGTCGTGAAAAATATATCCCCAACGGCGGCCCTGATGGTGGGGACGGCGGCGATGGCGGCGACGTTTATCTCGTTGCCGATGAGAACCTGAACACCCTGATCGACTATCGCTTTGAAAAATCGTTTCGCGCAGAACGTGGTCAGAATGGTCAAAGCCGCGACTGTACGGGCAAACGGGGTAAAGATATCACCATCAAAGTTCCTGTCGGGACCCGTATCAAAGATACTGGCACTGGGGAGATTTTGGGGGATATGACCCGTCATCAGCAACGCCTGATGGTAGCGAAAGGGGGATGGCACGGTCTGGGCAATACCCGCTTTAAATCTTCGGTTAACCGGGCTCCTCGTCAAAAAACGAATGGCACGCCGGGCGAAGAGCGCGAACTGCTGATGGAGCTGTTGCTGCTGGCCGATGTAGGGATGTTGGGATTGCCTAACGCGGGTAAATCAACGTTCATTCGCGCTGTTTCTGCGGCTAAACCTAAAGTGGCCGACTATCCGTTTACAACACTAGTTCCGAGCTTGGGTGTTGTGCGTATGGATAGCGAACAAAGCTTCGTCGTCGCTGATATCCCAGGCCTGATTGAAGGTGCTTCCGAAGGCGCAGGTCTGGGTATCCGGTTCCTGAAACATTTGGAACGTTGCCGCGTGCTGCTTCACCTGATTGATCTGGCGCCGATAGACGAATCCGATCCGATCGAAAATGCGAAAGTCATCATCAATGAACTTCATCAGTACAGTGAGACGCTGGCTGAGAAGCCGCGCTGGCTGGTCTTCAACAAAAGCGACCTACTGGACAAAGCAGAAGCAGAGAAACGCGCGCGTGATATCGCCGCCGCGCTGGCTTGGGAAGGTAATTACTACCTGATCTCCGCCGCGAGCCATGATGGCGTCAATGCCCTGTGCTGGGATGTCATGAGCTTCCTGAAAACGCAGCCGAAAATGCAGGCGGAAGAAGAGAAAGCGACACCAGAGAAAGTTGAGTTCATGTGGGATGACTATCATCGCGAACAGCTTGAAACGGTTAAAGACGAAGCAGAAGAAGAGTGGGACGATGACTGGGACGAAGAGGATGATGATGGCGTAGAGATTATCTACCAGCATTAAGCCCGATGTTGTTCACGAATAATAGATGTTGTTCACGAATAATAAAAGTTTGCTTGTTGTATCAGTTACCCTTATCTGCTTATGCAGATAAGGGTGTTTTTTATCTAGGCGCTCACGCGCTTTAATTGTTCTGGTAAATATCCTTGTAGAGTCTGCTCTCAAAGCGAACCAGTGGAACACGACGCGTTTTCTGGTCATCGGCGGAGTACCCGGAGAGATACTGGACGAAGGCCATTCTCTGACCGCTGGACGTCGTGATAAACCCAGCCAGGTTGTATACGCCCTGCAACGCTCCCGTTTTTGCTGAAACCTTGCCGTCTACGCCTGCTTCATGTAATCCGCCCCGATAGCGAAGCGTGCCGTCATATCCCGCCAACGGCAGCATCTTGATGTAGTTCAACTCATTATCGTGCTGAGCGATGTATTGCAGCACCTGCATCATGGTGGCGGGGGCAAGGAGGTTGTGGCGCGACAACCCGGAGCCATCCACGATGATGCTGTTGCCAAGATCGACGCCCGCTTTCTGCCTTAAGATCTGACGCACCGCATCCGAGCCTGCCCGCCAGGTGCCAGGCACATTGAATCGTTCATGCCCGATGGTGCGAAAGACGGTGTCCGCGATCATGTTGTCTGACTTTTTCAGCATGGTGGTCAGGAGTTCATGCAGTGAGGCGGACTGCGTCTGTGCCAAAATTGGTCCCGTTATTCCCGGCCGGGTTTGCCTACGCAGGCTGCCGCCGATACGGATATCCGCTTCCATCAATTCGTCTTTCACGATTGCGCCGGCATAGCTTCCGCCATCCTGAATGGCAAATGCCAGGGGGAGGGGGTCTGGGCGCTGCGTTAAGCAGCCGGTAAGGGTAAAACGATTTAGTTCTCCCGGAACAACATCAAGTTCGCAATATTGCGCATCGGCTGAGCCTTTCGCGAGCGTTCTGACTTCGCTAAACATCTGAACGGGGTAATAAGACGCTACGCGAATAAAAGCATTGTCACCGGCATTAGGGGCGCTGTAGAGCGATACCGAGAAGCAGTTTCTATCGACGATGGCGGCGGCCGGGGGCGCGCTAAAACACTGCGTCATATCGTTCCACGGCCAGCCGGGTGCTTTGTCATGACTGGCGAATACGGAAGTATCGATCAGCACGTCGCCGGTAATTTCGCGGATACCATTTTTTTTCAATCCCTGTACCATGGAACGAATCTGCTGGCGTTTCAACGTTGGATCGCCGCTGAAACGCACGATCAGATTTCCACGCAAAACGCCGTTACTGACAGAGCCTGTGCTTTCCATTGTCGTTATGAATCGAAAGTCAGGACCGAGCTGGAGTAATGCCGCCAATGCAGTAATGACTTTTTGCGTGCTGGCCGGGAGCGCCATTTGTTGGCTGTGATAATCAAGCACGGGAGACGGCGCCCCCACTTTCTGCACCACTAACGCCAGATTGGCGCCGTCAGGCAGGTATTGTATATAGTCTTCTACCGGGGCGGCAGCCGAGGCAGTATGCAGAATACAGGTGCAGAGAAGGCCGGTAACAATAGATGAAAAACGCATAATCTCGGTTTAGCACAGGGTAACGTGTGGCAATACTACGGCCCAAGGTGGGCTAAAGTAAACGATGATCCCCATGGAACTCTGGGGTAAAATACGTATCAAAATGCAAAACTGAGCCTGCCCTGGAAAAATTATTTCCGGGTTGGGCCGCTTTTGTTTGAATTGTCAGGGTACGCTGCAGAAGAAAGACACCCCGTCGCACGTTAATTCTATCGCGTCAGGAAGACGGTGATTTAAGTCCTATGGATTTTTAGAGGTATAGACAATATGAAACAGTTTCCGATGACGTTACGTGGCGCTGAAAAGTTACGCGAAGAGCTTGAGTATCTGAAAATGGTTCGCCGACCAGAAATCATTTCGGCGATTGCTGATGCGCGCGAACACGGTGACCTGAAAGAGAATGCGGAATACCATGCAGCCCGTGAACAGCAAGGGTTCTGCGAAGGCCGTATTCAGGAAATCGAAGCGAAGCTTTCAAACGCTCAGGTGATCGACGTCACCAAAATGGCCGCTAACGGTCGTGTTATTTTCGGCTCCACTGTTACAGTGATGAATGTCGATACAGAAGAAGAACAGACCTATCGCATCGTTGGTGATGATGAGGCTGACTTCAAACAAAATCTGATCTCGGTTAACTCGCCCATCGCGCGCGGCTTAATCGGCAAAGAAGAAGACGACATCGTCGCCATCAACACCCCCGGGGGGCTGGTGGAATATGAGATTTTGAAGGTCGAGTACCTTTGATTGCTCGTGATATCGACAGTATTTGTAAAGAAAAGCAAAAGGCCGCACGCGGCCTTTTCTCTTACCAGAGGTCATGGCACTTTGCAGTCAATGCAAAGTAACCTGAGGTAAAAAATGTTATCGTGGCAATACGATTTTCCGTTCCTTAGCGGCACGATAGAGCACTAAGGTATGGCCAATAACCTGGACTTTGACGGCTTTGGCTTCGCGCAGGATCGCTTCGACGATTAACCCTTTGGTTTCACGATCCTCAGCAGCGATTTTTACTTTGATCAGTTCGTGATGTTCTAAAGCCTGCTCGATCTCAGCCAGTACACCCTCGGTAAGGCCGTTGTTGCCTAACAAGACAACTGGTTTTAATGGATGTGCCAGGCCTTTTAGGTGCTGTTTTTGTTTGTTACTCAGATTCATGGTCTTTTTTGCTTAGGTTGGGATTGAAAACGGGTCATTCTACCGCCATCTCACCATTATCACCATTGTAGAGTGGTTGGTTGGCGCTCAATGAGACGTTTAGTACGACAAAAGCGCTTTAATTAAGAATAGTTGGAAAATAGATGGCTAACAAAAAGCGTTCTGCGAGTTCCAGTCGTTGGTTGCAGGAACACTTTAGCGATAAATATGTGCAGCAAGCGCAGAAAAAAGGGCTTCGCTCACGCGCTTGGTTTAAACTTGATGCGATACAGCAGAGCGACAAACTGTTCAAACCCGGCATGACCGTGGTGGACTTGGGGGCCGCTCCAGGCGGCTGGTCGCAGTATGTCGTCAGTCAAATTGGTGGTAAAGGGCGGATTATTGCCTGCGACCTTTTACCGATGGATCCTATCGTAGGTGTCGACTTTCTTCAGGGCGACTTCCGCGATGAAATGGTACTGAAAGCGTTGCTCGAAAGGGTTGGCGATCAGAAAGTTCAGGTGGTGATGTCCGACATGGCCCCTAACATGAGCGGTACTCCGGCAGTCGATATTCCGCGTTCCATGTATCTGGTGGAACTTGCGCTGGAGATGTGTCGAGATATCTTGGCTCCGGGCGGCAGTTTTGTCGTTAAAGTATTTCAGGGAGAAGGCTTTGACGAGTATTTACGTGAAGTAAGATCCCTGTTTACGACGGTGAAGACGCGTAAGCCTGAATCCTCCCGGGCCAGGTCCCGCGAGGTGTACATTGTAGCGACAGGGCGTAAACTGTAGTACCCTTACGCTATTTTTTAACACAGTTGTAATATGAGGTTAATCCCTTGAGTGACATGGCGAAAAACCTGATTCTCTGGTTAGTCATCGCAGTTGTGCTGATGTCTGTATTCCAGAGCTTTGGGCCCAGCGAGTCGAATGGCCGTAGGGTGGATTATTCAACCTTTTTAACTGAAGTGAATCAGGATCAGGTCCGTGAAGCACGAATCAATGGGCGTGAGATCACTGTGGTCAAAAAAGACAGCAACCGATACACGACCTATATTCCTGTCAACGATCCCAAGTTGCTGGATAACCTTCTGACTAAAAACGTAAAAGTAGTCGGCGAACCCCCAGAAGAACCGAGTCTGCTGGCTTCTATCTTTATCTCATGGTTCCCGATGCTTCTGCTGATCGGCGTCTGGATTTTCTTCATGCGTCAAATGCAGGGCGGTGGTGGCAAAGGTGCCATGTCGTTCGGCAAAAGCAAAGCACGCATGCTCACCGAAGACCAGATCAAAACGACGTTTGCGGACGTTGCCGGATGTGATGAGGCCAAAGAAGAAGTGGCCGAGCTGGTCGAGTACCTGCGTGAGCCTAGCCGTTTCCAGAAGCTGGGCGGCAAGATACCGAAAGGCGTGCTGATGGTCGGCCCTCCAGGTACCGGTAAAACCTTGCTGGCTAAAGCTATCGCGGGCGAAGCGAAAGTCCCATTCTTTACGATTTCCGGTTCTGATTTCGTCGAAATGTTCGTGGGCGTGGGCGCATCCCGCGTTCGTGACATGTTCGAACAAGCGAAAAAAGCGGCGCCGTGTATCATCTTCATTGATGAAATTGATGCTGTTGGTCGTCAGCGCGGCGCCGGCTTGGGCGGCGGTCACGACGAACGTGAGCAGACGCTGAACCAGATGCTGGTGGAAATGGACGGGTTCGAAGGTAATGAAGGTATTATCGTCATTGCTGCAACCAACCGACCTGATGTGCTTGACCCTGCGCTGCTGCGGCCTGGTCGTTTCGACCGTCAGGTTGTAGTAGGGCTGCCGGATGTCCGTGGTCGTGAACAGATTCTTAAAGTCCACATGCGTCGCGTTCCTCTATCACCAGATATTGATGCTTCTGTGATTGCCCGCGGCACACCTGGGTTCTCCGGTGCCGACTTGGCTAACCTGGTCAATGAAGCCGCATTATTTGCCGCACGCGGCAGCAAGCGTGTTGTCTCCATGGTCGAATTCGAGAAAGCCAAAGATAAGATCATGATGGGTGCAGAACGTCGGTCTATGGTGATGACGGAATCTCAAAAAGAGTCGACTGCTTATCACGAAGCGGGCCACGCCATCATCGGACGTTTGGTGCCAGAGCACGATCCTGTGCATAAAGTGACTATTATCCCGCGCGGCCGGGCACTGGGCGTGACTTTCTTCCTGCCGGAAGGCGATGCCATTAGCGCCAGTCGCCAGAAGCTTGAAAGCCAGATTTCAACGCTATACGGCGGTCGTCTGGCTGAAGAGATCATTTATGGTTCTGAGCATGTTTCGACGGGGGCGTCTAACGACATCAAAGTCGCAACCTCTATTGCTCGTAACATGGTGACGCAGTGGGGCTTCTCAGAAAAGCTGGGACCGTTGCTCTACGCGGAAGAAGAAGGGGAAGTATTCCTTGGACGCTCCGTGGCGAAAGCGAAACACATGTCAGATGAAACGGCCCGCATCATCGATCAGGAAGTTAAAGCCTTGATCGAACGCAACTATCAGCGTGCTCGCGAATTGTTGATGGCGAATATGGATATCCTGCATTCCATGAAGGATGCGTTGATGAAATATGAAACCATTGATGCGCCGCAGATTGATGATCTGATGGGGCGCAAGGATGTTCGTCCGCCGGCTGGCTGGGAAGAACCTTCGTCCAACAATAACAACTCTGATGATAGCGGAACGCCTAATGCGCCGACCCCGGTTGATGAACCGGAGAAGCCAGGCACGGGCAACTCTATGTCAGGTCCGTTGAGCGACAAGTAAGCGCGGTGTGACAGCGTGTTGCTGAAACTGACACCAGTAGTTTATAAACCCCGGCTTGCCGGGGTTTTTTGCTGATTACGTCCAGGCATAGCAGCATGGGCGGGCTGTGGTTTTGAGGAAGAAGGAATGAAATTGAACGCTCGGGGATCGGTCATTGATCTCTCCTGCCCGCAGGTGATGGGCATCTTGAATGTGACACCGGATTCGTTTTCCGATGGCGGCCAACACAATACTCTCGATAAAGCGCTGTTTCATGCACAGGATATGGTCATGGCTGGCGCAACATTTATTGATGTCGGCGGCGAGTCAACACGGCCTGGTGCGGATGAAGTCAGCGTCGCGGAAGAGCTGGATCGCGTCGTCCCCGTCGTAGAAGCGTTATCGCAGCGTTTTGAGGTATGGATATCCGTCGACACCTCAAAACCGGAAGTGATCACCGCGGCGGCTGCCGCTGGAGCGCATCTCATTAACGATGTGCGCTCTTTGCAGGAAAAGGGCGCGTTGGATGCCGCCGCCGCGACACAACTGCCCGTATGTCTGATGCATATGCAAGGAATGCCGCAGACGATGCAACAGGCTCCGCACTATGATGACCTGATGAAGGATGTTTTCACCTTTTTTGAGCATCATCTCAGTCGCTGCGCGACTGCAGGAATTCCTCGCGAGCAAATATTACTCGATCCCGGATTTGGGTTTGGCAAAAACTTGCAGCACAACTACAGCCTGCTGGCTCAAATGGAAAGCCTGCATCAATTCGGTTTACCCCTATTGGTGGGGATGTCCAGAAAATCAATGATTGGCCAACTGCTCAATGTTCCGCCTAAAGAACGTGTTTATGGCAGTGTCGCCTGCGCAGTCATTGCTGCGCTAAAGGGAGCGCGAATCATTCGTGTTCATGACGTAAAAGCAACCGTGGATGCTATGCGTGTTGTTGAAGCTACACTTTCAGCTAAGGAATAAAAGATGACGAGCAGCCGTAAATATTTTGGTACTGACGGTATTCGTGGCAAAGTCGGTGACTCTCCCATTACCCCCGATTTCGTATTAAAGCTGGGCTGGGCGGCCGGAAAGGTTTTGGCTCGGCACGGCTCCAGAAAGATCATCATCGGTAAAGACACCCGAATTTCGGGTTATATGCTCGAATCTGCGTTGGAAGCCGGCCTGGCTGCCGCGGGATTATCAGCATCCTTCACGGGGCCGATGCCAACGCCCGCTGTAGCCTATTTGACTCGCACCTTCAGGGCTGAAGCCGGCATCGTGATCTCGGCTTCCCATAATCCGTTCTACGATAACGGCATCAAGTTCTTTTCCATCGACGGCACCAAATTGCCTGACGAAGTTGAGGAAGCGATCGAAGCCGAAATGGAGAAGGCCATCACCTGCGTCGAGTCTTCCGAGCTCGGTAAAGCAAGTCGAATTGTAGATGCGGCAGGTCGTTACATCGAATTCTGCAAAGGCTCCTTCCCGAGCGAGCTTAACCTTAACGGCCTCAAAGTCGTGGTGGATTGCGCCAACGGCGCGACTTATCACATTGCGCCCAGCGTATTGAGAGAATTGGGCGCGACGGTGATCACGCTTGGTTGTAATCCCAACGGAATGAACATCAATGAAGAGTGTGGCGCAACGGATGTAAGACAGCTTCAGAATCGGGTTCTCGCGGAAAAAGCCGATGTGGGCTTGGCCTTTGACGGAGATGGCGATCGCCTGATTATGGTCGACCACCAGGGTAATAAGGTCGATGGTGATCAAATTTTGTACATCATCGCACGCGAAGGCCTTCGTCAAGGTCAGCTCCGCGGTGGTGCTGTCGGGACGTTAATGAGCAATATGGGTCTGGAGCTTGCTCTGAAGCAGCTTGGCATTCCGTTCGCCAGAGCAAAGGTCGGGGACCGATATGTGTTAGAACTGATGCAGTCCAAAGGCTGGCGTATTGGCGCTGAAAATTCAGGTCACGTGATCCTGCTAGATAAAACGACCACAGGGGACGGTATTATCGCTGGGTTGCAGGTCTTGACCGCAATGGCCCGCAACCACATGACGTTGCACGATTTGTGTAGCGGCATGAAACTGTTTCCGCAGGTGCTGGTCAACGTCCGCTTCGCCGGCGAACATGACCCGCTGGAAAGCGACGCAGTTAAACAGGCTGTGCAGGATGCGGAGTTACAACTGGGCAGCCGCGGTCGGGTTCTGTTACGTAAGTCGGGCACCGAACCGCTGATCCGAGTTATGGTTGAAGGTGAAGATGAGCCTACGGTGACGGCTTTAGCCAATGGGATTGCCGATGCTGTGAAAGCGGCGGGGTAATTTCATCTTCTGAAATGGTAACGCCATCGGTGATATTCTTGCATTTTCCAATGGCGTTAATTACCAAAGAATCAGCCAGATAGTTTAAGGCTTGTTGGCGTACTCAACTCTGTTGCTGATTTTTCCTCCAATCAATCATTGCGCGCCAAATTAGCCTTGCTTAGACAGAATGCTTTGGTTAGTATTCAAACCCGCTTTATAAGGGATGGCTTTTATATTCCGACTGCGGATAGCGAGCGGTTTGGCCGCAAGAATTCAGCATCCTCATAAAATCATTGGGGATAAAGTAATAGGTACATCTATGTACGAAGCGCTTTTAGTCATTTTCCTGCTGGTGTCAATTGGTCTGGTTGTTTTGATCATGCTGCAGCAAGGTAAAGGTGCCGATATGGGTGCCTCGTTCGGAGCAGGTGCGTCAGCTACGCTGTTTGGCTCAAACGGCTCCAGCAATTTTATGACTCGGACGACGGCTGTCTTGGCAACGCTATTCTTTGTCATCAGTCTGATTCTGGGCAACATGAGCTCTAACCACAGCCAAAAAGGCAGTGAGTGGGAAAGTTTAAGCCAGCCTGAACCGGCGAAAACTCAGCAGAATACGGCACCAGCTACGCCGTCGAGCGATATTCCTAAGTAATATAGCGTTACCGGCAACCAACATTATTGCCAAAGTAAGAAGTAAGAAATGATGCCGAGGTGGTGGAATTGGTAGACACGCTACCTTGAGGTGGTAGTGCCCAAATTGGGCTTACGGGTTCAAGTCCCGTCCTCGGTACCAATCCTAGAGATAACTTGCATTTTTGCGGTTATCAGCGTAGTATTTGCCACGTTTTCGGACGCGGGGTGGAGCAGCCTGGTAGCTCGTCGGGCTCATAACCCGAAGGTCGTCGGTTCAAATCCGGCCCCCGCAACCAATTAACTTTCCTGTAGGTTTTCTTTCAAAGCTGCTCAGTAAGTTTCTATTGATTCCATAGTCAGTTTTGAAAGAATTCTTAACGGTAAGTTATACCGCGGACATCCGTGGTAATAGGGTCCAGTTGCATAAAGCCCCGTATATCGGGGTTTTTTGTTATCTGACAACAGAATTACTGGGCTATTAAGCCCTTTTTTTATGTCTTGGGGGTGGGCTTGTCCACATTAGAGCAAAAGTTAACAGAGATGATTTCAGCACCCGTTGCAGCATTAGGCTTTGAGCTGGTGGGCATTGAGTTCGTCCGGGGTCGCCAATCGACGCTGCGTATCTATATTGATAGTGACGATGGGATCACTGTTGATGATTGTGCTGATGTCAGCCATCAGGTCAGTGCGGTGCTGGATGTTGAAGATCCGATCACCGTAGCTTATAACCTGGAAGTATCTTCGCCAGGTCTGGATCGTCCTTTATTCACGGCCGAACACTACGTGCGTTTCCTCGGTGAAGAAGTGAGTCTGGTATTGCGTATGGCTGTCCAGAACCGCCGTAAGTGGCAAGGAATAATCAAAGCCGTTGAGGGTGAGATGATCACGGTAACGGTGGAAGGCAAAGATGAAGTGTTCGCGCTGAGCAACATCCAGAAAGCGAATCTGGTACCCCACTTTTAAAGTTTGGATGAGGCAACTAGGATGAACAAAGAGATTCTGGCTGTTGTTGAAGCAGTTTCCAATGAGAAAGCTGTTCCGCGTGAAAAGATTTTTGAAGCATTGGAAATCGCACTGGCAACGGCAACCAAGAAAAAATACGAGCAGGAAATTGACGTACGTGTTTGCATCGACCGCAAAACTGGCGATTTTGACACATTCCGCCGTTGGGTCGCCGTCAATGAAGTGACTCAGCCCACCCGCGAAATTACGCTGGAAGCAGCGCAATTCGAAGACCCGAGCATTGAGCTGGGCGGCTACGTTGAAGATCAGATTGAATCTGTAACCTTTGACCGCATCACGACCCAAACGGCTAAACAGGTTATCGTACAGAAAGTACGTGAAGCTGAACGTGCTATGGTCGTTGAGCAGTTCCGTGAGCAAGAAGGTGAGATTGTCACCGGCGTGGTTAAGAAAGTGACCCGCGATAACATCTCTCTGGATCTGGGTAGCAACGCCGAAGCGGTTATTGGCCGTGAAGACATGCTGCCGCGCGAAAACTTCCGTCCCGGCGACCGAATTCGCGGCGTGCTATATGCTGTCCGTCCCGAAGCGCGCGGCGCTCAGCTGTTCGTCAGCCGTTCTCGTTCGGAAATGCTGATCGAACTGTTCCGCATCGAAGTACCGGAAATCGGCGAAGAAGTTATCGAAATTAAAGCTGCAGCGCGCGATCCAGGTTCACGCGCTAAAATCGCCGTTAAGACCAACGACAAACGCATCGACCCCGTCGGCGCTTGTGTGGGTATGCGCGGTGCGCGCGTTCAGGCCGTTTCCAGCGAACTGGGCGGTGAGCGAATCGATATCGTGCTGTGGGATGATAATCCGGCTCAGTTCGTTATCAATGCGATGGCGCCAGCAGATGTTGCCTCCATCGTAGTAGATGAAGACAATCACACCATGGATATTGCTGTAGAGTCAGGAAATCTGGCTCAGGCAATCGGCCGTAACGGTCAGAACGTTCGCCTGGCATCACAGCTCAGCGGCTGGGAACTGAACGTGATGACGATTGAAGACCTGCAGGCTAAACATCAGGCCGAAGCGCATGCGGCGATTGATGTCTTCACCAAGCATCTAGGCATCGACGAAGAATTCGCCATCGTTCTGGTGGAAGAAGGCTTCTCTACCTTAGAAGAGCTGGCCTATGTGCCGATGAAAGAACTGCTTGAAATCGACGGGCTGGACGAAGAAACGATCGAGGCGCTGCGTGACCGTGCGAAGGCAGCGTTGACAACATTGGCGCTGGCTCGCGAGGAAAGCCTCGGTGACGGTCAGCCAGCCGATGATTTGCTAAACCTGCCTGGTTTATCCCGTGAGCTGGCGTTTGCTCTGGCTGCACGCGGCGTATGTACGCTGGAAGATCTTGCTGAGCAGGGTGTCGATGACCTGACAGATATTGAAGAGCTTGATGAGAAGCAAGCTGGTGAGCTGATTATGGCCGCGCGTAATATCTGTTGGTTTGGCGACAACAACGAATAACGAACTGTAGCAGGAAAGGAACAGCATGACAGATGTAACCGTAAAATCGCTGGCCGCAGAGATTCAGACTCCGGTTGACCGCCTGATACAGCAGTTTGCTGATGCCGGTATAACCAAGTCCGCATCAGACTCTGTGACCCAGCACGAGAAAGAAAGCTTGCTGGCGCACCTGAACCGTGAACGCGGCAGTGCGCCGGGTAAACTGACGCTGCAGCGCAAAACGCGCAGCACATTGAATGTTCCAAGTACCGGTGGTAAGAGTAAAGCGGTACAGATCGAAGTCCGCAAGAAACGCACTTATGTAAAACGCGATTCTCAGGATGGTCAGCAGGCCTCCGAAGAAGAGCTGGCGCGGCGAGAAGCGGAAGAACAGGCACAACGCGCTGCTGAAGAGCAGACTAAACGCGAGGCTGAAGAAAAAGCCCAGCGCGAAGCTGCTGAAAAAGCGAAGCGCGCTGCTGAAGAGCAAGCCAAACGTGAGGCCGCCGACAAAGCTAAGCGCGACGGAGCGGAAAAAGAAAAAGTGACCAATCAACAAAACAACACCATGACCAAACCAGCTCAGGCTGAGAAAGCGCGTCGCGAAGCCGAAGCAGCAGAGCTTAAGCGCAAAGCGGAAGAAGCGGCACGCCAGAAGGTTGAAGAAGAAGCCCGCCGCGTGGCAGAAGAAGCTCGCCGCATGGCTGAAGAAAACGCCGGTCGTTGGGAAAATCAGAAAGACGAAACCGAAACTTCTGACTACCACGTAACGACATCGCATCATGCACGTGAAGCCGAAGATGAAAATGACCGCAAGGTTGAAGGCGAACGTCGTGCTCGCACTCGCGGCGGTAAAGCGACCAAGCAGAAGAAAGGCAGTCGCCTGTCTGAATCTAAAGCCGATCGCGAAGAAGCGCGCGCTGTAACTCGCGGTGGTAAAGGCAAACGTAAACCAAGCACTCTGCAGCAGAGCTTTAACAAGCCTGCCCAGGCGGTCAACCGCGATGTAGTGATTGGCGAAACCGTGACGGTGGCTGAACTCGCGAACAAGATGGCCGTTAAAGGTTCTCAGGTCATCAAAACGATGATGCGTCTGGGCGCAATGGCGACCATTAACCAGGTTATCGACCAGGAAACGGCTCAGCTTGTTGCGGAAGAAATGGGTCACAAAGTGATCTTGCGCCGCGAAAATGAGCTGGAAGAAGCGCTGATGAGCGATCGTGATACCGGTGCCGCTGCTGAACCGCGTGCGCCTGTCGTCACTATCATGGGTCACGTCGACCATGGTAAAACGTCTCTGCTCGACTATATTCGCTCTACCAAAGTCGCCTCTGGCGAAGCGGGTGGTATCACTCAGCACATCGGTGCCTACCACGTAGAAACCGACAACGGCATGATTACCTTCCTGGATACCCCAGGACACGCCGCGTTTACCGCAATGCGTGCACGTGGTGCGCAGGCGACAGATATCGTCGTTCTAGTGGTTGCCGCAGATGATGGCGTGATGCCGCAGACTATCGAAGCTATTCAGCATGCTAAAGCCGCCAAAGTGCCGGTTGTCGTTGCTGTAAATAAAATCGATAAGCTGGAAGCCGATCCGGATCGCGTTAAAACCGAACTGTCTCAGCACGGCATCATGCCGGAAGACTGGGGCGGCGAAAGCCAGTTCGTACACGTTTCTGCCAAATCGGGTACGGGTATCGATGAACTGCTGGACGCTATTCTGCTGCAGTCCGAAGTTCTGGAGCTGAAAGCAATCCGTAACGGTATGGCTAGTGGCGCGGTGATCGAATCCTTCCTGGATAAAGGCCGTGGTCCGGTTGCGACTGTCTTGGTTCGTGAAGGTACCTTGAACAAAGGCGATATCGTCCTGTGTGGCTTCGAGTATGGTCGTGTTCGTGCGATGCGTGACGAGTTGGGACGCGAAGTCGCCACAGCGGGCCCCTCTATTCCTGTCGAAATTCTGGGCTTGTCCGGCGTGCCGGCAGCAGGTGACGAAGCGACAGTCGTTCGCGATGAGAAGAAAGCACGTGAAGTCGCGCTGTATCGTCAGGGCAAATTCCGTGAAGTCAAACTGGCTCGCCAGCAGAAGTCTAAACTGGAAAACATGTTTGCGAACATGAGCGAAGGCGAAGTTTCTGAATTGAACATCGTGTTGAAGTCCGACGTACAGGGTTCTTGCGAAGCGATTTCCGACTCTCTCATGAAGCTGTCTACCGACGAAGTGAAAGTCAAAATTGTCGGTTCTGGCGTGGGTGGGATTACTGAAACGGACGCTACGCTGGCTGCGGCATCCAACGCTATTCTGTTGGGCTTTAACGTGCGTGCAGACGCTTCCGCTCGCCGAGTTGTCGAAGCAGAAAGTCTGGATCTGCGCTATTACTCAGTCATCTATGATCTCATTGATGAAGTTAAGCAGGCAATGAGCGGTATGCTGGCGCCTGAGTACAAGCAGGAAATCATTGGTCTGGCTGAAGTTCGCGACGTGTTCAAATCACCGAAATTTGGCGCAATCGCAGGCTGTATGGTGACCGAGGGTGTGGTTAAACGTCATAACCCAATCCGTGTACTGCGTGATAACGTCGTTATCTATGAGGGCGAACTGGAATCTCTGCGTCGCTTCAAAGATGACGTCAATGAAGTTCGTAACGGCATGGAATGTGGTATCGGCGTTAAGAACTACAATGATGTTCGTTCTGGCGATATGATCGAAGTGTTCGAAATCATCGAGATTAAACGCTCTATTGCGTAATACTTCCATCGCCACACCATTCTACTTTTCCAGTGAGGGGGCCTTTGTGCCCCCTCATTTTTCCGTGAGGTTTATCATGGCAAAAGAATATAGCCGCACACAGCGTGTGGCGCAGGAAATGCAAAAAGAGATCGCCATCATTCTGCAGCGCGAAGTAAAAGATCCGCGCGTGGGTATGGCGACCATCTCTGGGGTTGAAATGTCCCGCGATCTGGCTTACGCCAAAGTTTTCGTGACCTTTCTAAACGATAACGAGCCCGAGCAGGTGAAAACCGGCATCAAAGCGTTGCAAGACGCCTCCGGATTTATTCGCGTACTGCTGGGTAAAGCAATGCGCCTGCGCGTGGTGCCCGAGCTGACCTTCTCCTACGACAACTCGTTGGTTGAAGGTATGCGGATGTCGAATCTGGTGACCAATGTCGTCAGAAAAGATGCCGAGCGTCGCTCTTCTTCCTCTTCGGATGAAGATCGGGAGGACTGATGGGGCGTCCTCGTCGTCGCGGCCGGGACGTTCATGGCGTTCTGCTGCTGGATAAACAGCAGGGAACATCGTCCAACGATGTGCTGCAAAAAGTTAAACGTCTCTTTAATGCTAACAAGGCCGGACATACTGGCGCGCTGGACCCGCTTGCGACGGGGATGCTGCCGATTTGTCTGGGTGAAGCGACCAAGTTTTCCCAGCATTTGCTGGACTCAGACAAACGTTATCGCGTAATTGCTCGGTTGGGCCAGCGGACGGATACATCGGATGCCGATGGTAACGTCGTCGAAGAGCGTCCTGTGAAGTTTACACCCGACGCGTTGGCGCAGGCATTGGATGGATTTCGTGGTACAACCCCGCAGGTCCCGTCCATGTTTTCTGCTCTGAAATATCAGGGACGCCCGCTATACGAATATGCCCGTCAGGGGCAAACCGTTCCTCGCGAAGCGCGTGAAATCACGGTCTATGAGCTGCAGCAGATTCGTTGGGAAGGGGATGAGCTGGAACTGGAGATTCATTGTTCAAAGGGCACTTACATCCGTACGATTATTGACGATCTGGGTGAAAAACTTGGCTGCGGCGCACATGTGATTTATCTGCGCCGACTCCAGGTGGCAACGTATCCGGTAGAACGGATGGTTACGTTGGAACAGCTGCGAGCGTTGGCCGATCGTGCCGCTGAAGAAGAACAGCCAGTCGGCGCGCTGCTTGATCCTCTACTTTTGCCGATGGACAGCGCTGTTCAGGAATTTCCTGAGGTCAATCTGCCGGAAGTCGTTGCCGGATACCTGAAATTGGGACAGGCGGTGCGTGCCGCCAACGCCCCTGATGAAGGGATGGTACGCATTACAGAAGGCGACGCGCGAAAGTTTATTGGTATGGGCGTTATCGACGATGAAGGCCGCGTTGCACCTCGCCGTCTGGTGGTCGAATACCCCGAACCTGAGGTTGTTTGACCGCCTTGCTATCACCTTATACTGCGGGTAGAATAGCGCGGCTCAAGTACCGGGTCGCTGAATTAGAGATCGGCACCCTTTTTATCTTATATAATATTATTGGAGTTCTACTATGTCTCTAAGCGTTGAAGCTAAAGCAAAAATTGTTGCGGATTTTGGTCGTGATGCTAACGACAGCGGTTCTACTGAAGTTCAGGTTGCACTGCTGACCGCACAGATCAACCACCTGCAGGGTCACTTTGCTGAGCACAAAAAAGATCACCACAGCCGTCGTGGTCTGCTGCGCATGGTCTCTCAGCGTCGTAAGCTGCTGGACTACCTGAAGCGTAAAGAAGTAGCACGCTACACCAGCCTGATCGAGCGTCTGGGTCTGCGTCGCTAATCCGACGAGTTTCAGTAGAAAGGGGCCTATTATGGCCCCTTTCTTCTAGGATGCGTTGCTGAAACAGAGTAATGTATTGCTGAAGTAAAAAATGGTCCGTTATTACAGCTATTCGCGCGGCTAATGAGAGACTTTATTCTGCCGAGGAGCAGATTGAAGATTGTCATTAGTCGCGAGGATGTAGTGACTGGATCGGGTGTAAACTGGTCTGTAGCGTCCGAGATAAGTGGCGCAGCAACCCTCTGTGACAAGGATATAATTTTGCTAAATCCGATCATTCGTAAATTCCAATATGGTCAGCATACCGTCACCATCGAAACCGGTATGATGGCTCGTCAGGCCACGGCTGCCGTTATGGTTAGCATGGACGACACCGCGGTATTCGTTACTGTTGTCGGCGCTAAACAGCCTAAACCGGGTCAGGGATTCTTCCCGCTGACCGTCAACTATCAGGAGCGTACTTACGCTGCTGGCCGCTTCCCGGGTGGCTTCTTCCGTCGTGAAGGGCGTCCGAGCGAAGGCGAAACACTGATTTCTCGCCTGATTGACCGTCCTATTCGTCCGCTGTTCCCGGAAGGTTTCCTGAATGAAGTTCAGGTTATCGCTACCGTTGTTTCCGTGAATCCGCAGGTGAACCCGGATATCGTCGCGATGATCGGCGCATCCGCTGCGCTGAGCCTGTCTGGCATTCCGTTCAACGGCCCGATCGGCTGCGCTCGCGTCGGTTACATCAACGACCAGTACGTGCTTAACCCGACCACCGATGAGCTGAAAGAGAGTCGTCTGGATCTGGTTGTCGCTGGTACAGAAGGTGCTGTGCTGATGGTGGAATCAGAAGCCGACCTGCTGAGCGAAGATCAGATGTTGGGCGCGGTTGTTTTTGGTCACGAACAGCAGCAGGTTGTGATTGAGAATATCAATTCTCTGGTCGCAGAAGCTGGCAAGCCGAAATGGGAATGGCATGCGCCAGAAGTGAATGAAACGCTGTACAGCCGTGTGAAAGCGCTGTCCGAATCCCGTCTCGGTGACGCTTACCGTATCACCGAGAAGCAGGAGCGTTATGCTCAGGTCGATGTCATCAAATCTGATGTCGCTGCTACGCTGCTGGCCGAAGACGAAACGCTGGACGAAGGTGAAATCAGCGACATTCTGGGCAGTGTTGAG
Organism: Lonsdalea iberica; assembly: GCF_002111585.1. GTDB lineage: Bacteria > Pseudomonadota > Gammaproteobacteria > Enterobacterales > Enterobacteriaceae > Lonsdalea > Lonsdalea iberica. Next base: position 25,790 of record NZ_LUTP01000013.1, on the reverse strand, counting down.
AAAAATGTCGTTCGTAGCCGTGTTCTGAGCGGCGAGCCGCGTATCGATGGTCGTGAAAAAGATATGATCCGTGGTCTGGACGTTCGCACAGGCGTTCTGCCGCGTACGCATGGTTCTGCACTGTTCACTCGCGGTGAAACTCAGGCGCTGGTGACCGCCACTCTGGGTACAGAACGCGACGCGCAGACCATTGACGAACTGACCGGCGAGCGCACCGACCGCTTCCTGCTACACTATAACTTCCCTCCTTACTCTGTGGGTGAAACGGGTATGGTCGGATCGCCTAAACGTCGTGAGATCGGTCACGGTCGTCTGGCGAAACGCGGCGTGTTGGCCGTTATGCCGAAGGCGAGCGAATTCCCGTACACCGTACGTGTGGTTTCTGAAATCACGGAGTCCAATGGTTCTTCATCCATGGCTTCCGTATGTGGTGCTTCACTGGCGCTCATGGATGCAGGCGTGCCGATCAAAGCGGCTGTTGCCGGTATTGCGATGGGTCTGGTGAAAGAAGGCGAGAACTTCGTCGTACTGTCTGACATTCTGGGTGATGAAGACCACCTGGGCGACATGGACTTCAAAGTTGCTGGTAGCCGTGATGGCGTCACCGCGCTGCAGATGGATATCAAGATCGAAGGCATTACCCGTGAAATCATGCAGGTGGCGCTGAACCAGGCCAAAGGCGCGCGTTTGCACATCTTGGGCGTGATGGAAGAAGCGATCAGCACGCCGCGTGGCGATATCTCTGAATTCGCACCGCGTATTCATACCATCAAAATCAGCACTGATAAGATCAAAGATGTTATCGGTAAAGGCGGCTCAGTCATCCGTGCTTTGACCGAAGAAACCGGTACGACGATCGAAATCGAAGATGATGGTACGGTGAAAATTGCTTCTACCGACGGTGAAAAAGCTAAACACGCGATTCGCCGTATCGAAGAAATCACGGCTGAAATCGAAGTCGGCCGTATCTATCAGGGTAAAGTAACCCGTATCGTTGATTTCGGCGCGTTTGTCGCTATTGGCGGCGGTAAAGAAGGTTTGGTTCACATCTCTCAGATCGCCGACAAGCGTGTTGAGAAAGTGACTGATTATCTGGAAATGGGTCAGGAAGTTCCCGTTAAGGTACTGGAAGTCGACCGTCAGGGTCGTGTCCGCCTGAGCATGAAGGAAGCGACGCCTCAGTCTCAGGAACCTGCGGCAGCCCCAGACCAAGAATAACGGATAATCCTTTAGCAGCTCCTTACCGAGTTAGGGAGCTGCGTGTATGATAGGGAGCGGATATCCTTATAGAAACCGTCGCGGGACAGGATGTTCATCCTTTGTTTGTCTTCTTCGGGAGTGGGTAATGAAGCCTTTCTTGCGCTGGTCATATGTCGCGGCAGCACTCATGCTGGCAGGATGTAGCAGTATGGATTGGCGCAAAAATGCCGTTTTGGCGGTCCCGTTGCAGCCCACGCTGCAGCAGGAAGTCATTCTGGCTCGTATGGAGCAAATCCTGGCCAGCCGAGCGCTCACTCCTGATGAACGAGCACAGCTGTTATATGAGCGCGGAGTGCTGTATGATAGCTTAGGGCTACGGGCATTGGCGCGAAATGATTTTTCACAAGCGCTTTCTATCCGTCCCGACATCCCAGAGGTTTTCAATTATCTGGGGATTTACTTAACGCAGGCAGGCAATTTTGATGCTGCCTATGAAGCGTTTGATTCTGTACTAGAGCTTGATCCAACTTATAATTATGTGCGTCTCAATCGGGGGATCGCCTTGTACTACGGCGGTCGGTACCAATTGGCGCAGGATGATCTGCTAGCGTTTTATCGAGACGATCCCAATGATCCTTTCCGTTCCTTGTGGCTGTATCTGGTCGAAAGAGAAATCGACCCGGATAAGGCCGTAAGCGCATTAAGAACGCGCTACGAGGGAGCAAAGAAAGGTGTATGGGGATGGACTATTGTCGAATTCTACCTGGGCGATATCAGTGAAAAGACACTGATGCAGCGCTTGCAGGAAGAAGCAAAGGATAACACTTCGCTCGCTGAGCATCTCAGTGAAACTGACTTCTATTTAGGTAAGCATTACCTAAGTCTGGGGGACAAGGACACCGCTTCGGCGCTGTTCAAGCTGACGGTAGCTAACAACGTTCATAACTTTGTTGAGCACCGCTATGCATTGTTGGAATTGGCGCAGTTAGGCCAAGAGCAAGACGACCTATCAGGATCGGACCAGCAATAGCTGACGAACATTATTCAGCCTGGAATCAAAACGATTTCCATCGCCTTAACTGGTGAGGGCTTTTTTGTTCGCTTTTTAATCCAATTTGAGCCGGTTCACACTTTTCAATGAAAATGACTGAAAATTTTCTCGACGAGTTATGTAGACTGGCCGCCATCTACGAGGCACGTGTACATGACTAAGCTTGAAACCTCTTTTGCCGATTTGGGGCTGTCTGCTCCGATTATTAATGCCCTGACCGATCTGGCTACGAAAAGCCTTCGCCGATCCAGGCGGAATGTATTCCTCACCTGCTGAATGGTCGTGATGTGCTGGGTATGGCACAGACCGGCAGCGGTAAAACCGCCGCGTTTGCGGTTCCGTTACTGAATAACCTGAAACCTGAACTGAAAGCACCGCAGATTCTGGTGCTGGCGCCGACTCGTGAGCTGGCGGTTCAGGTATCTGAAGCCTGTAATGACTTCGCTAAACATATGCACGGCGTCAACGTGGTTGCCCTGTACGGCGGCCAGCGTTATGACGTACAGCTGCGCGCTTTGCGCCAGGGACCGCAGATCGTGGTCGGTACGCCGGGTCGTTTGCTTGACCACCTGAAACGCGGCACGCTGGACCTGTCCAACCTGAGCGGTCTGGTTCTGGATGAAGCCGATGAAATGCTGCGTATGGGCTTCATCGAAGACGTAGAAAACATCATGGCGCAGATCCCGGCTGAACATCAGACTGCGCTGTTCTCCGCGACGATGCCGGAAGCGATTCGTCGTATTACTCGTCGATTCATGAAAGATCCGCAGGAAGTGCGTATCCAGTCAAGTCTGACGACGCGTCCGGATATCAGCCAGAGCTACTGGATGGTGCACGGCGTTCGTAAAAACGAAGCGCTGATCCGTTTCCTTGAAGCGGAAGATTTCGATGCGGCGATTATCTTCGTACGTACTAAAAATGCGACGCTGGAAGTGGCTGAAGCGTTGGAGCGCAGCGGTTACAACAGCGCCGCGCTTAACGGCGACATGAACCAGGCCCTGCGTGAACAAACGCTGGAGCGTCTGAAGAACGGTCGCCTGGATATCCTGATCGCAACTGACGTTGCTGCACGCGGTCTGGATGTTGACCGCATCAGCCTGGTTGTGAACTACGATATCCCGATGGATGCGGAATCCTACGTTCACCGTATCGGCCGTACTGGTCGTGCGGGACGTGCCGGTCGTGCAATCCTGTTCGTTGATAACCGCGAACGTCGTCTGCTGCGTAACGTTGAACGCACCATGAAGCTGACTATCCCTGAAGTGGAACTCCCGAATGCAGAACTGCTGGGCGAACGCCGTCTGGCCAAGTTTGCCGCCAAGGTTCAAGTTCAGCTGGAAAGCAGCGATCTGGATATGTACCGTGCGCTGCTGGCTAAACTGCAGCCGCAGGAAGAGCTGGATATGGAAACGCTGGCTGCTGCGCTGCTGAAAATGGCGCAGGGCGAACGTCCGCTGATTCTGCCGCCGGATCCGGTATTCGATCGCCGTCCGCGTCGTGAAATGCGCGATCGTGACGATCGTTTCGAACGTCGCCGTGATAATGCGCGCGACGGTGACCGTCCGCAGCGTCGTGAGCGTCGTGATGTCGGTGATATGGAACTGTATCGCATCGAAGTGGGCCGTGATGATGGCGTTGAAGTTCGTCACATTGTGGGCGCGATTGCAAATGAAGGCGACATCAGCAGCCGTTACATCGGTAACATCAAACTGTTCGGTACTCATTCTACGATTGAGCTGCCGAAAGGGATGCCGGGCGATATTCTGTCACACTTCACGCGCACGCGTATTCTCAACAAACCGATGAACATGCAGCTTCTGGGCGATGCTCAGCCGCACGAGCGTCGTGACGGCGGCCGTGGTGGTCGTTCATTCGGTGACCGTCCTAACGGTGGTCGTCCGGGTAACGGTGGTCGCGGTCGCTCTTTCAGCGGCGAACGTCGTGAAGGCGGTGGTGAACGTCGCGGTAACCGTGCGCCACGTCAGCCGTCCAACTCGTAATGACGTCGGACTAACGTGGTAACACGTATTAAGCCAGCCTTTGGGCTGGCTTTTTTTATGTCAGTCGATCCGCGTTTCCCGCGCCACTTCTTGCTGTAATTCCGCCACAATTTCAAAGGAACGCAGTCTGGCCTGATGCTCGAAGATTGAGGCATTAATCATTAGCTCATCCGCCTGGGTTTGCCTCAGCAGCATCTGTAATCCATGGCGTACCTGCTTGCGATCGCCCACGATGGAGAGTCGCAATGTCTGCTCCACAGAAAGTTGTTCGGCGGGTGTCCAGATGCTATCCATCTCTTGTAGCGGCGCGGGCAGCGGCCCCGGTGCGCCACGGCGTAAATTGATGAACTGCTGCTGTTGCGACGTAAACAGGAAACGCGCATCGGCCATGCTCTCCGCGGCGACGACATTAACGCAGACCATCGCATAGGGCTGCGACTGTTGCTCTGACGGCTGGAATTTTTCGCGATAGAGTTGCAAAGCCTGAATCAGCATATCCGGCGCGAAATGAGCGGCGAAAGCAAATGGTAGCCCCAGCGCGGCGGCCAACTGCGCGCTGTACAGGCTGGACCCCAACAGCCAGATCGGGACGTTGAGTCCCTGACCCGGTACGGCCTGCACCGCTTGATCCGGCTGAGCGGGGGCCAGATAGTGCTGTAACTCTTGAACATCCGCAGGAAAATCATCCTCTCCGCCGTTTAAATGACGGCGCAACGCTATCATGGTGCGACGGTCGCTGCCCGGTGCGCGTCCCAGTCCCAGATCGATACGTCCCGGATACAGTGATTCCAGCGTTCCGAACTGTTCGGCGATCACCAGCGGCGCATGGTTGGGCAGCATAACGCCACCGGAGCCCAGTCGAATATGTTCGGTACCTGCCGCCAAATAGCCGAGAAGAACGGCAGTGGCTGCGCTGGCGATACCGGTCATATTGTGATGCTCGGCGAGCCAGTAGCGATGATACCCCCATTGCTCAGCATGTCTGACCAAATCCAGAGAGCGGTGAAAGGCATCGCGCGGGGTTGCCCCAACAGGAATGGGGGCCAGATCCAGTACGGAGAAAGTAACAGGCTGTTGTGACATAGGTTTGGCTCAGCGGATTGTGGGTCAACCCGTTAGCAGGCTAACCGCAGAATAGTATTGAATGATCATAGTACGTAATATTCAGCGGCAGTAGCGGATGAGGAGTGCGGACGCCCCAAACTGCGAGGCATCCGGAAAGATCAATCTACTAGCTCCAGCCCAGGCAGGCGGCGCCAGTAGCCATTGCACTCCCTTTCTTGATGCAGCGGCAGCGGCCGCGTGCCGTGTTCGTTAGCGCGGAACTGCTCGAGTACCTCCAGCGTCTCTAGTCCCAGCGGCGAGAGCCGGATGATATCCACGAGACCCTCCATGGAGGTCAGCTCGTTGCCGAGGTTGTAGCAATACCCGCTCTGGGTCTGAATACCGTTGAGCACGAATACCTGCTGATTTTCTTGCGACATCACCTTACGGCCCTGAGGATAATGAATGCAGCAGGTTTCACACTCATCCTTGGGGCGATTTTCGGAGCGCGCGGTAAAACACCGGGCAGAGTAGGCCAGCGGCAGATGACCGTAGCTCAGCACTTCGACGTCGAACTTATCGCGGAAGCCGAGTTCGTCGCACTGGTTGAGCAGATGCTGTAGCCAGTCGCGTGATAACTCAACCGGCATACACCAGCGGACCATCCCTTGTTTGTGCAACAGCCTCAGCGTATAGGCGTTGTAGCAGTTAAGTGCATGCCCGGCGACAAACGGCAGGTGGTGCTCTTCTGCCATGTTGACGGCGCCGAGATCGTTAGCCTCAATCAGAAAGTCGCCGTTTTCGACGTAACGCTTGAGTTCGTTCAACTCTGAGGGCGCTTGCAGCAGCGCCAGCGTGGAAATAACTACCTGTTTGCCGCTGGCGGAAACCTGACGGGCGACTTCCAGCCAGTCATTGACTTTCATGCCACGGCGCTTGCTGCAAACGGTCTCACCGAGATAGACGATATCCGCGCTGCTGGACATGGCCGCCCGATAAAAAGCCTCAATATCTGCTTTGGGCCAGTAGTAAAGGATGGCTCCCAATGCATACTTCATAGTGTTCTCCTGACTACTGCCATTCACGGTGATAAGCGCCCAGCGTGGTTTGAGTCCCTTCGGCGACGGCGCCCAGGGCGTCCATCCATTCTGGGTTAGGGACATAGCGTTCGGGCGATGCCTTGCAGTGGTCGATAGCCTCACGCCACACCCGCGTGACCTGGCTGACATAGGCCGGACTGCGCTGGCGGCCTTCAATTTTCACTGAGGCGATGTTCGCCGCCATTAGCTCCGGCAGCAGCGAGAGCGTGTTCAGGCTGGTCGGTTCTTCCAGCGCGTGGTAGCGCTTGCCGTCCACCAGATAACGACCTTTGCACAACGTGGGATAACCGGCGTTTTCATTATCCTGGTAGCGGTCAATCAGCACATTGTTCAGACGGGATTCCATCCCTTTGTCGGTCTGCTGCCAACGGACAAAACGCGCCGGGGAGCAAGCGCCCACGGTATTGGGCGACTCCCCGGTCAGATAAGAGGAGAGGTAACAACGTCCTTCCGCCATGATGCACAGGCTGCCGAAGGCGAAGACCTCCAGCGGCACCGGGCTGGTGCGAGCAAGCTGTTTGACTTGATGGATAGACAGCACGCGCGGCAGGACGACGCGCGCCACGTCGAAATGTTTTTGATAGAAACGGATAGCCTGTTCGTTTGTGGCCGAGGCCTGCACGGAAACGTGGCGTTCGATATGCGGATAGCGTTCCGCGGCGTATTCCAGTGTCGCCAGGTCAGCCAGGATCAGGACGTCGGCACCGGCGTTTGCGGCGCTATCCACGGCGCGTTGCCAGCGTTGAAAACCGTCTGGATGGGCGAAGGTATTGATGGCGATATGCAGTTTGCGCTTATGTTGATGCACATAGCTGCGGGCTTCCTGCAGTTTTTTATCGTTAAAGTTTAGTCCGGCGAAATGTCGTGCGTTGGTATCATCTTTAAGCCCGATGTACACCGCGTCTGCACCATTATCAATAGCGGCTTTTAGCGCCGGTAAGTTACCGGCAGGGCAAAGCAGTTCCATACCTATTCCTTCACTCATCAAGGCCTTCGTTATATTTAAACGGAGGCGATCAATGATGTTGTCTGATTGATGAAGCAGGTTATCAGTCAATTAAAAATTCTGACGAAAAGGCATCTTAGTTAACCCGCTGTGGCAACACTTTGATTTAAACCAGTATATAGTGTGATGAAATTAATATAGCAGACGCGCGTATTTCGTGATTTGAGCGATAACCGGCTACATTGTTGATGTAAGCCGCTGTCGCGAGTCTGCAATGTGGCAAAATAGTGCAGTATCGTGTCGTCTGTATCGCTTTAGCTTTAGAGGAGTACGCCAGTGCTGGAACAACTACGGGCGCAAATTGTGCGTCAGGGGCCGGGATTTTTGGGCAAACCGTTAGCGTTGACGCCCTTTTCCGTGCAGCGCCGGATATTGGAACAACTGCTGAAGTGGCAGTTCCGTCAGGCGCTGGAAGATGGCGATCTGGAGTTTCTGGAAGATCGCTGGTTGCAGATTGAAGTCCGAGACATGGGACTGCGTTGGTTTATGACGCAGCGAGAGGGGCGCCTGCTGGTTAGTCGCAACGAAATCGCAGAAGTGACTTTCAGCGCTGATGCCAACGATCTGATTCTGATCGCGGCGCGTAAAGAAGATCCCGATACGTTGTTTTTCCAGCGTCGTCTGCGCATCGAAGGGGATACAGAGCTGGGTCTGTACGTGAAGAATCTGATGGATGCCGTTGAGCTGGAAAGCATGCCGACTCCGCTGCGTGTTGCGCTGCTGCAGTTGGCGGACTTTGTCGAGTCGGGACTGCGGGAGGGCGCGGATCAGGCTCCGGCACACGCGCCGGCATCATGCTAATCCGCGTTGAAATCCCTGTCGATGCCCCAGGGATCGATCGCCTCCTTCGACGCTCATTCCCGACGTCGGCTGAGGCTGAACTGGTGCAAGAACTGCGTGAAAACGGCCAACTAACACTGGGTGTGGTGGCGACGGATGACGAAGGCGGCGTGGTGGGCTATGCCGCCTTCAGCCCGGTCAGCATTGAAGGGGAGGATCTTCAGTGGGTCGGACTGTCGCCGCTGGCGATCGATCAGCGTCTGAGAAAGCAAGGTTTGGGCGAGCAACTGGTGTATGAAGGTTTGGATTCGCTCAATGAATTTGGCTACACCGCGGTGGTCGTTTTCGGCGATCCGGCTTACTTTTCCCGTTTTGGCTTTGTCGCGGCGTCGGAACATCAGCTTAGCTGCGGTCGGGAAGACCCTTCATCCACTTTCCAGATCTACCCGCTGGCCGACAATCACTTCCAAGGCGTCAGTGGGAAAGTGGAATTCGCCGACCCATTCAATCGCGTTTAGATTCAGCTAAAAAGCGGGCGATAGACACTGGCTGGTCGCGCACCAGCCGCTCTTTCTGTGCTTTGCTCAGCTGTTTGATGCGATATTCCCACTGCAACGCGACAGAGCGACTGCTCGCCCCACATCTATACACTAATGAGAGTTCGCCCTTTCCGCGCAGCGAGCGGGCGCCTTTGCCCGCCTGATGCTGCGCCAAACGGCGCGCGGTATCTGTGGTGATGCCGGTATACAGCATGCCGCCGGCTGTACGCAGCATATAGACAAACCAGTCTGGTGATGGAGCATCCTGCATCGTTGTGGCTTTCTCGTTCGAAGATAAACTAAAAGGCTATTTTACGGTGTTCTGGATTGAAAGGTGAATGCCTGTCGCTATATGGGTCACGGATGATGATGAATGGCCAATAACATTCATGACGGCAGGAACGTCATCGTCTGTTTATTGCCGCGAGATGGGCGTCCTTTCCATTATTTCATGACAGGAAAAAAAATCTCATGATCGTTTCAGGGATGTTCGACAAAACATCAACGGAGTCATAAGCATTTCGAAGATATAGGGTAAATCAGGCGGAGTTAGAGATATTTTTCTGTCCGTATCCGTCAAAGCGTAAATGCCATTGAGGTTTTCCAATTTACACTTTTCTTTACCGCGTCATGCTGACGAGTCATTATTTTGAACAGCGCGATCAACAATATAATCTTTCGTCCCGACGTATATGAAGAGGCGCAGCGTCAACGTGTTATGCGCAGTTATCCCAAGCGGTATAACTCGTTGTCTGGCTTGAAATGGATGAAGAGGCCGCGTGGTCCTCTTCATCCTATCACTCAATCAAGAGCAGGGGAGGCACTCATCGGCAATACAGCACATCGCCGAATCATCCTTCGGTTTGTTGATCACAAGCCCACTTCTTGCCGCCATAACAGGACCAGCGACAGCGGAGAGCAGCAGTAAACCACAAATAGAAAAAGTCATTTTTTTCACGAATAACATCCTTATTAAAATATTCCGAAAATGGAACGGCTATTAGGTACTGGTAATCTGAATGGGTGTCAAGATTTATGATCGGCGATGCTGGCGGTCATAAATCCCTGGTGTCTTGATATTTCTGTCATCGCGCTTGTGGATATAAATGTGTGCTCAACAGGTCATGTTCCCGGCGGAGGTAAATTATCTGAAAAAAACGCGAGATAACCCCCTTATAAAACCGCCAACACGCGTTTATTTGGTTGCGCAAACAGGCATAGCGAGTCTTCGTTTTGTGGCTTATTGTTATTTCTGGGAAGCGTCAGCACAAATTATTCACGTTACTGTGGTCCAATAGCGGCAGTAGCAAAGCTTCCTTTTTTATCGGTGATGTGATGTTTGCTCCCTTTCAGTAGCTAAACGCTAGGGTCGGGGCGAGGGTCGAGAGGCTTGAAGATCACCGTCGACTTTCAATTGGAGTGGCGATATGACTGAATTAACCGCTGCCGCGCAGCGCGCACTAGGGCTGATGGATCTGACGACCCTGAACGACGACGACACGGACAAAAAAATAAGCGATCTATGTCGGCAGGCTAACAGTCCCGCCGGGCAGACGGCGGCGATCTGTATTTACCCCCGTTTTATTCCGCTGGCGCGCAAGGCGCTGCGCGAACAGGGCTCGCCGGAAATCCGTATCGCGACGGTGACCAATTTTCCCCATGGCAACGATGATATGGCGATAGCGCTGGCGGAAACCCGCGCCGCGATTGCTTACGGCGCCGATGAAGTCGACGTGGTATTTCCTTACCGCGCGATGCTGGCTGGTGAAACACGGCGCGGTTTCGATTGGTGCAAGCCTGCAAGCAGGCGTGCGTAGAACATCAGGTATTACTCAAGGTCATTATCGAAAGCGGTGAGCTTAAAGAGGACGCGCGCATTCGACAGGCCAGCGAAATCGCGATTAACGCAGGTGCCGACTTCATCAAAACGTCGACCGGCAAAGTCCCTGTTAATGCCACCTTGCACAGTGCGGAGGTCATGCTGAACGTGATCAAAGACATGCATGTCGGCGATCGGGTCGGATTCAAAGCGGCCGGCGGCGTGCGCACCGCTGAAGAGGCGGCACGCTATTTGCTGCTGGCAGATAGGATTATGGGCGTGGGCTGGGCGGATGCGCGGCACTTCCGCTTCGGGGCTTCCGGACTGTTAAGCAGCTTGCTGAACACGCTCGGGCGCACTACCGAAACCGCTCGCAGCGATTATTAGTCATCACCGCTGGCCGACGCGGCCGGCGGCACCCCGCTCAGTACAGCGATAAAGTACGGCAGGGCGGGTTGGAGGCGCTACCTTGTTGTTAATCCCTGAAATTATTCGTAAGAAACGTGATGGACACCCGCTCAGCGAGGATGAGATTCGCCACTTCGTTAATGGTATTCGCGACAATACCGTGTCGGAGGGGCAGATTGCGGCGCTGGCGATGACGATCTATTTCCATGATATGACCATGGATGAGCGAGTGGCGCTGACGTTGGCGATGCGCGATTCCGGCACGGTGCTTGACTGGCGATCGCTTAACTTGAACGGACCGCTGGTGGACAAACATTCAACCGGCGGCGTGGGTGACGTTACCTCGCTGATGCTGGGGCCGATGGTGGCCGCCTGCGGCGGCTATGTGCCAATGATTTCCGGCAGGGGGCTCGGGCATACCGGCGGTACGCTCGACAAACTGGAGTCCATTCCCGGTCTGGATATCTACCCTGATGACAATCGCTTTCGTGAGATGATTAAGCAGGTTGGGGTCGCGATCATCGGGCAAACCCATTCACTGGCACCCGCAGATCGGCGCTTCTACGCCACGCGCGACACGACCGCCACCGTAGATACCATCCCGCTTATCACTGCCTCAATTCTGGCGAAAAAACTGGCGGAAGGACTGGATGCGCTGGTGATGGACGTCAAGGTAGGCTCCGGCGCCTTCATGCCGACCTACTCGGCGTCGGAGCAGCTGGCGCGGGCTATCGTCGGCGTCGCCAATCATGCCGGGTGCCGAACCAGCGCGCTGTTGACCGATATGAATCAGGCGCTGGCGTCGAGCGCCGGAAATGCGCTCGAAGTGCGGGAAGCGGTGCGCTTCCTGACCGGCGATCAGCGAAATCCCCGGCTGTTCGAGGTCACGATGGCGCTGTGCGAAGAGATGCTGGTGGCGGGAAACCTGGCCACCTCGGCACCTGATGCCCGGCGTCAGCTCATGGCCGTGCTGGAAAACGGCCGGGCGGCGGAGGTCTTTGGCCGCATGGTCGCCGCACAAGGTGGACCGACAGATTTCGTTGAACATTATGAGCGCTACTTGCTACCCGCCACCCTCAGTAAACCCGTTTTTGCCGAACGCGAAGGGGTGATTGCTTCCATGGACACACGCGCCATAGGTATGGCAGTGGTATCCCTGGGTGGTGGTCGCCTGCGGCCAGATGATACTATTGACCACAGCGTGGGATTGAGCGACATGGTTAGCCTGGGAGAGCAGGTGGATTCTCAGCGTCCACTGGCCATTATTCATGCCAATACCGAAGTGCAATGGCAGCAGGCCGCACAGCAAATTCAGGCAGCGGTGACGGTAAGCGACCGGGCATCGGAGGCGCCCCCGATGATTTATCGCCGGTTGAACATCTCTGATGCCGACGCTGTCGAATAGTGTGTGGAGCATGGCCCCAGAAAAGAACGCAGGAGAGAGTGAAATGAAACGTGCATTTATTATGGTGCTGGATTCGTTTGGCATCGGCAGCGCTGCCGATGCCGAGCGGTTCGGAGACGTCGGCTCGGATACGTTGGGCCACATCGCGCAGGCCTGTGCAGAAGGCCGCGCCGATCAAGGACGTCAGGGACCGCTGTCTTTACCGAATCTGAGCCGCCTGGGTCTGGGCAAGGCGGCGGAAGCATCAACCGGCCGCTTCCCGGCAGGTCTGGATGCACACGCTGACATTATCGGGGCTTATGCCCACGCCAGCGAAATCTCCTCGGGGAAAGATACGCCGTCGGGCCATTGGGAAATCGCGGGCGTCCCCGTCCTGTTTGACTGGGGCTATTTTCACGACACGCAGAACAGTTTTCCTCAGCCGCTGCTTGACCTGCTGGTTGAGCGCGCCAACCTGCCCGGTTATCTCGGCAACTGTCACTCCTCCGGAACGGTGATTCTGGATGAGCTGGGTGAAGAGCACATGAAGACCGGCAAGCCGATTTTCTACACCTCGGCGGATTCGGTATTCCAAATCGCCTGCCATGAAGACACCTACGGGCTGGACAACCTGTACGCGCTATGCGAGATCGCGCGTGAAGCCTTGACCGAGGGCGGCTACAACATTGGCCGCGTGATTGCGCGCCCGTTCGTGGGCGACAAAGCGGGCAACTTCCAGCGGACGGGGAACCGTCACGACCTGGCTGTCGAGCCGCCGGCGCCCACCGTGCTGAAAAAGCTGGTGGATGAGAAAAAAGGCCACGTTGTATCGGTCGGCAAGATTGCCGATATTTACGCCAACGTCGGCATCACCAAAAAGGTCAAAGCAACCGGTCTGGACGCGCTATTTGATGCAACGCTGAAAGAAATGGATGCCGCCGGCGACGAGACAATCGTGTTTACCAACTTTGTCGACTTCGACTCCTCCTATGGCCATCGTCGCGATGTTCCTGGCTATGCCGCCGCGCTGGAGCTGTTTGACCGCCGTTTGCCTGAGCTGATGGCGAAGGTCGGTGAAGGCGATATCCTAATCCTGACGGCGGATCACGGCTGTGATCCCACCTGGCCAGGCACGGATCACACGCGTGAACACGTACCGGTACTGATTTACGGTCCGCGGGTTGAGCCGGGATCGCGCGGTCATCGCACGACCTTCGCGGATATTGGGCAGACGGTGGCAAGCTATTTCGGCGTGTCGCCGATGGACTATGGAACCTCAATGCTGTGAGCCGGTAGGCTGACGGAACAACCACTATTTATGCTGATGAAAAAGGAACAATAAGGATGGCTACGCCTCACATTAATGCTGAAATGGGTGATTTTGCGGACGTGGTACTGATGCCGGGCGATCCGCTGCGCGCAAAATATATCGCCGACACCTTTCTGGAAGACGCGGTGGAAGTGAATAGCGTACGCGGTATGTTGGGCTTCACCGGCACCTATAAAGGCCGTCGTATTTCGGTAATGGGACACGGCATGGGCATCCCGTCCTGCTCTATCTACGCGAAAGAACTGATCACCGAGTTCGGCGTCGAAAAAATTATTCGTGTTGGTTCCTGCGGCGCGGTCAGCGAAGACGTGAAGGTTCGCGATGTGGTGATCGGCATGGGCGCCTGCACCGATTCCAAAGTGAATCGTATGCGTTTCAAGGATCATGATTTTGCGGCGATTGCCGACTATGATCTGCTGCGTCATGCGGTAGATGCGGCCAAGTCTCGTGGCGTCAAAGTCCGCGTTGGTAACCTGTTCTCCGCCGATCTGTTCTATACGCCGGATCCGCAGATGTTCGACGTCATGGAGAAACACGGCGTGCTGGGCGTGGAAATGGAAGCGGCGGGCATCTACGGCGTGGCGGCTGAATTCGGCGCTAAAGCGCTGGCGATTTGCACCGTGTCCGACCATATCCGTACCCAGGAAGTGACCACGGCGGAAGAGCGTCAGACCACTTTCAATGAGATGATTGAAATCGCGCTCGAATCTGTTCTGCTGGGCGACAAAGACTAATCCTGTCCGTCACGAGAGTGGCCCGGTTTCACCGGACCGCACTCTTTCCAGACGCCCCGATCCAGCGGGGCGTCTGTGTTTTATGCCGTACCTTCCTGCCTGCTCCCCATTGATCTCCATTCTTAACCGGGTTATCGCGTGCCTGATTTGCGGCTCGCCAGCGAGATGCCCTCCAGAATAGTGGCAATCCCCGCCAGATGATAAAGATGGATTTTCTCGCCCAGAAACAGCACCGATAAAGCCACGCCGAACACGGGAATCAGATGGATCGTCAGACCAGCTCGCGCCGCGCCGATCAGCGCGACGCCGCGGCCAAACAGCAGGTAGGCGATAAAAGACGGAAAGATCCCCAAGTAGAGGACGGCTGACAGCGTCGTGCGATCCCAAACGGCGCTCGCGCCGCTGTGGATCTCCCATAGCCAGACGGGAAATATGACGATTAGCGAGATAATCACCTGCACGCCCAGCAACCCTAAACGGCTCACCTCTGGCGGGATTTTTTTCAGCCACAGCGTATAAAGCGAGAAGCTGGCCATCGCGCCCAGCAGCATCAGGTCGCCGGACGAAAAGGACAGTGACAGCAACCCCGCCAGATCGCCGTGGAAAATAATGGCCAATACGCCGCAGAAAGAAATCAGCAGGCCTGTCGCCTGCGAGAGCCTCAGGGGCTGACCGTAAAACAGGCCGGCGAACAACATAATTAACACCGGGATACAGGAGTTGAGCAGAAGCGCATTGGTGCCGGAAGTGTGATGCAAGCCGATATAGGTCAGCAGACTGAAGAAAACGATCCCGCTGAGGGATATGGCAACGATACGGCCAGGAAATGCCCGATAGCGCCCGGCATCGCGGCGAATATATTTCCATGCAAAGGGCAGGATGCACGCCAGCGCGATCAGCCAGCGCACCAGAGTCAGCGTCACCGGCGGGACCTCGTTGCGCACCGCGCGCCCGATGATGAAGTTGCCAGCCCACAGTAGCGGCGGGAGGGTCAGAATAATAAAGACGATCAGCCGCGATGGCTGAGCGACCTCAGACGGGGACTGAGACATAGCTTTGTTTCCTGGAGAAAAGCTGCCGGGCATACCTAACGGCAAGGGTGCATGAATGCTGGGATTGGACCGCGAATTACACGATCTTTCCCTGGCGAAGCATGATGATTGATTTGCCGATTATGAAAGCCTGCACGCAGAAAATCTATCGTTGGATGGGGGGTAAGGCGAGACGGTTGACTCGTTGGGGTCAAACGCGGAGGACTGGCGTTGGGCACCGTCGGCCGGATAGCTGGCATCGCTATCCGGCTTCACCAGGTTACGGTTGTGACGCGGGTTGAAGATGGATCTGAGTTTCGAACAGCGGATTAAGCACCGACTGATGCGTGACGGAGAGCACAATGGTGCCCGGCAACTGTCGGCGCAGCCGTTTCATCACCTCAATTGCTGTCTCCTCATCCAACTGACTGGTCGCCTCATCCAGACACAGCAGCGTCGGTTTCATCAGGATCGCCCGGATGAGCGAAAGCCGCTGTTGCTCGCCGCCGGACAGCCGTTGCGCCCAAGGTTCATCAGTATCCAGCTCTGTGCTCAAATGCCCCAGATGCATATCGACCAGCGCGTCTTGCAACACCGTGTCGCTGAACTCTTTTGTTTGCGGATAGGTCAATGCTTGCCGCAGCGTACCCTGTGGCAGATAGGGTTTCTGCGGCAGAAACAGCACGCGTCCAGCTGGCAGATACCAGCGTCCGGTCGTATAAGGCCACAGTCCGGCCAGCGCCCGTAATAGCGTGGTTTTGCCAATCCCGCTGGCGCCTTGCAGGCTACACCACTCGCCCGGTTTCACCCGTGCGGAGCAGGGGGCGAGCAGCGCCCGGCCCTGTGGCCGCAGCACGGTCAACTGGTGAATTTGCAGCGCTTCGCCCTGAGGCATGCGCGTGGTCGCTGGCGGCAGCGCCGCCAACCGCTGTTGCAACTGCCAGAGACGTTCGATCGTGGCGGACCACCGCGCTAACTGGCGATAACTGTCCACGAACCAGCCGAAGGCGTCCAGCACGTAGCCGAAGGCGGTTTTGGCCTGCATGATCGCGCCCAACGAGACCTTATGGGCGAGATACAGCGGCAGCACAGCGAAAACCGGCACGATCAGGCTGAAACGAAAATAGCTGACCGTAAAGCTTTCCAATCGAAACTCTTGCCCCATCAGACGGTAGCCGGTGGCGAGCACGGCGCGGAAACGATCGCGAAGCCGCCTGTTTTCGATGGCATCACCCTGATAAAAAGCAATTTGTTCGCTATGGCTGTTGACCCGGATCAGGCTGGCGCGATAGTCGGCCTCGACCTTCTGCATCTGATGGTTGGTGCGATGCAGGGGAAAGCCGAGTGCGTGGGTAAGAATGCTGCCGACTAGGGCGTAGATCAGCGCAATCCACACCAGATAACCGTGGATCGTGACGGTATGCCCGCCGATCGTGAATGTCTGTACCCCGGAAATGCCCCACAGGATGGCGATAAAGGACAGCAGGCCGACCACGTTTTTCAGCAGCGATAGCAGCAGTTCCAGACTTTGCTCGCATAGCAGGCGGATATCTTCGGCAATACGTTGGTCCGGGTTATCCGGCGTGCCCGAGGGATCCTGTTGCAGTCGATAATGCGCGTGATCCCGTAGCCACTGTGTTTCGTAGTGTTGGGTCATCATGTCGCGCCAACGCAAGATCAGCGCTTTTTTCAGCCAGTTGCCGCTGATAATCACCAGGACGAACAGCGCGGTATACCCAAGATAGCGCCAAATCAGATCGGCCACCGAAGCGTGCTGGAAGAAGTCCGCCAGCGCATCGTAAAAGTCCTTGCTCCAGTTGTTGTAGAGCACGCTGATGCCCACGACGGACAGCGTCAGCGCAATCACGACCAGCAATAGCAGCCACAAGACGATGGCCTGCGCCGATAACCACAGCGGCGCGACCAGTTGATAAAAGCGCTTAAGCGTCTGCATGGCGTAGCACGTTAAAAGAGTGAGTCATCAAGGTCATCAGAAGTCCCACTTCGCCGTCAGCATGAAGTTACGCGGATCGCCGTAGTAGTTGTTCCCGTTGATAATGCGGTTATTCAGTGTCCGGTAATACTCTTTATTCGTCAGGTTGTTGCCCACCAGGTTAAAGCTGAGGTGCTTGTTGTACTGATAGCTGACGTTGGCGTTATACAGCGTGTAACCGCCTTGATGGATATCGTAGTTGGAACTGGTGTCGGTTTGCGCGGTCATCCCAACGCCGACGCTCCACTGGTTGAGGCGGCCTGGCAGCGTGTAGCTGCTGTACAGTTTGAACATATGCTGCGGCGTATAGCGGTTGTAAGTCTGCCCTTTTTCGCCCTCTTCGCCTTCAAGGTATTTGGTGTTGGTCAGCGTGTAGCCTGCGAATAGCTGCCATCCTTCCGCCAGCTTGCCTGAGGCTTCCAGTTCTACCCCCTGACTGCGTACTTTACCTTGTGAACGATAGCAGTACTCGCTGGTGAGGCAGTTAGTGTCCTCCACGGCGCGATTCGCTTGAATGATGCGATAGAGCGCGACAGACGTGTTCAGATCACCGTCGAAGAACTCGCCCTTGATCCCCGTTTCGTAGTTTTTCCCTGTCACCGCAGGCAGCATATTACCTGAGCGATCAATATCTTCCTGAGGTTTGAATATATCGCTGTAGCTGGCATACCAGGTGTAATGATCGCTGAAGTCCCACAGCAGCCCCCCGAAGGGGATCAGTTTGTCGCGTACCTTGTAACCGCTGCTGTGATTGGTGACGTCAGTAGTACGATTCGTGGAGTACATGTCATAGCTGTAGGCGCTATAGCGGCTGCCCAGAATGAGCTTCCAGCGATCCGCCAACTCCAGTCGGGTCGTGGCGAACAATGCACGTTGGTAGAGGTTATAGCGATAGCGATTGGTGTAGTCCGGCCATTCAGGCTCGGCCAGTTCGCTGGCGTTCCAGCGGTAAATATTGACCGCGTCGTTTTTAAGGATTCGACCATAGAGGTTGTCAAAGTTTTCTTTCTGATACTCGCCGCCGATCACCAGTTCGTGGGAGCGGCCCAGCAATTCGAAAGGTCCTTTTAGATTGAGGTTATAGCTCCATTGGTCGGACTGATTATCACGCTGGAGGGCGTTATTGAGTTTCGGCGATACGCTGCCGTAGATCCCGATAGTTTTGCTTGTTGCCTCGGCGTGTGTGTAATTCAGTGTGCTTTTCAGCGCCCAATCATTTTCGAATTTATGCTCAAATTCGATGAAGGGATTGATTTTATCAAACTCGATGCGGTTCCAGCTCGCGCCGAGGAACGTCGAGTGTGAAAGACCGAGACTGCTGCCGTCGCTGCTCATCGGGATGCCGTACAGATCGGGCACCGTATGGGTTTTCTGCCAATTGACGCCGGTCGTCAGTGTCGTATCCGGGGTGATATCCCAGGCTAGCGTCCCATATAGCACGCTGCGGTCGCTATCGACATAGTCCACCGAACTTTGCTTGTCCTGATAAACGCCGACAAAGCGCCCGCGTAAAGTGGCATCGTCGTTCAGAGGACCGGAAACGTCGATTTCATTGCGATAATTGTCCCAGGAACCCGCGCCCGCGCTGACGTAACCCTGAAAGTTGTAAGTGGCTTTTTACGCACCAGGTTAACGGTGCCGCCCGGTTCTCCATTGCCTTGCGTCAGGCCGGAAGCGCCGCGCAAGACCTCGACGTGATCGTAGATCGCCAGATCGGGCGATTCGGAGGCCGCCTCGGAATATCCCATGCCAGATACGCTGTTCTGGGAGGAGGAATTTGCACCGTCTTCTTTGATGTTGTCCATCGTGAAGCCACGTGACTGAAATTGCACCTGATAGGAACTATTATTCACCACATTAACGCCAGTGGTTTGGCCCATGGCTTCATCCAGCGAGGTCATGTGCTGCGCGTTCATCCGTTGGCGGGTGACCACGCTGACCGACTGGGGCGTTTCTCTTGGCGAAAGGGCCAATTCTGTCGCCGTACTCATACTGCGAGTGGTGTAGGAACCGGTGCCTTCCGTCATCCCCTGATGGTTCACCTGCGCCACGACGACCAATTCGTCCTCTGTCGGCGTTTTTTGCAGCAGGAAGCTGCCGTCCGCCTGTTTCACCGCCTGCAGACCGTGGCTTTGCAGCAGCGTCGTCAGACCGTTCTCCACGCCATAATCGCCGTTCAGGGCGGAGCCGTTCAGACCTTGGGTCAGCGCAGCATCGGCCGCGAGATCGATGCCGGACTGGCGCGCGAACTGATTAAGCTGTTCGCTTAGCGAACCCGCGGCAATGGCATAGTGCTGCACGGCGGCGTTTTCCGCCGCATTGGCAGGCGCAGTAGGTAGAACGAGAGCCGGTGAGCCCAGAACAACAAGACGGGCGGCCAGAGCCAACGGCCGGAGAGCGCGAGGTGGTGCGGTGAATAACATAGGAATAGCCTTTAATACCCAGAGTCAAAAGAAATAAAACCTGTTTTTATACTGAATCGAACGAGCGGTTAAAAAGGGAACCAAAACGGAAGCGATCGCTAAACTTTTTTTTCTACCGTCACCCACCAGGACAAACGTCGATGAATGCGGATCGGCAGCGCCCGGGACATCATATCCAGCGCCTTGTCGGTGTCGTCCAGCGGGAAGGTTCCCACCAGCCGGAGCGCGGCGATATCCGGATCGCAAGACAAATAGCCGCGTCTGTAGCGCGACAGACGGGCGATCACTTCGCCAAGCGGGGTATCGTCGGCGCTTAATTTACCCCGTCGCCAGTCGGCATCGACGCTGTCCAAACGATCGAGCGTTCCCAGACCGTCGGCGGTGAAACGCCATTGCTGACCAGCGTTGACGCGGCGCGCGGCGCCGTCTTGTCGGGGCGTGACGGCGACGATGCCGTCGTAGACGTTGAGCTGCGTGCTCTCGTCCTGCTGGCAGACGCTGAAGCGTGTGCCCAGCGCCTGCATCCTGCCTTGTTCGCTGACGACCATAAAAGGCCGCAGGGGGTCAGGCGCGGTGGCGATGAATATCTGGCCAGCGCGCAGAATCAACTGCCGCTCCGCTGCCGTATAGCGAATATCCATGGCGCTGGCGGTATCCAGCCAAATACGCGAACCATCGGTCAGCGTCATGGATTTAATCTCACCAGCACGGTGCGATTGTCGGCGGTCATCGCCAGCAGCGACTCGCGCAGCGGGGTATAGCGGTAGCCCAACCAGGACAACAGCGCGCCGGACGTCAGCAGCGCCGTCAGCTTGAGCGCTCGGCGGCGGCTGACGCGCGGCGAGCGCAGGAGAGCCTCCGCGCTCGGCTGGTGCAGTTCGCCCCGCAGCGGCTGAAAGCGCTGGCTAATTGTCTGCACGTAGATCCAGGCTTCCCGATGCTCGGCGCTTTCATCCAGCCACCTCTGCCAGCGTTGGCGCAGCTCACTGTGCTCCCCGTCCTCCTCCAATAATTGCGCATACCAGTCCGCCGCCTCTTGCAGAGACTCGAAGCCGGGCTTGGGCGGCGGGGAAGGGGAGAAGGGCATGGGGAATCGACCTGACTGACTCAGCTGCGCCGGGGCGGCGGCGCGGCGGCGGCGTCTGTTTCGAGAAGAATGCAGTGCAGCATGGCCTGCGCCATATACTTTTTCACCATACGTTCAGACACATGCAGCACGGAGGCGATTTGCGCGTAGGTCATCCCCTGAATTTGCGACATCACGAATGCCGAACGCGTTTTTTCAGGGAGATGGCGTAGCATGCTGTCCACTTGAAACAGTGTTTCCAGCACGATGGAGTGCTGTTCGGCCGACAGGGAGGCGTCCGACGCATGATGCTGCAAGGACTCCAGCCAGGCTTGTTCCAACGCCTTGCGTCGCCAGAGGTCGACGCACATCCCCTGCGCCATGACGCTCAAATAAGCGCGGGTGCCGTGGTGACTGTCGAACTCGCGGGGCTTCATCAGTAACTGCAGAAAAACCTCCTGCGCCAGATCGGATGCGTCGCACCGGTTTCCCAGGCGTTTACGCAGCAGGCTCTGCAACCAGCCGTGGTGCTGCTGGTAGAGCTGGCAAAAATCGGGCGAGGTCGGTACGTTAACCGCAGACATAATGAATATCGAGTTCCTTCAGTCCCTGAATATAAAAAGAGGCCGGCATTCTAATTGAGAATAATTTCCATTTCAATTTTTATGCCAAGATGGGAAGAATTCGCTACTCGCCCGCCAGAAAGTGTCTGACAGCGATTATCCCAGCGGCAGGGCCATCATGATGGCGTCTTCGCGACCTTCTGCCGAGGGATAGTAATTCCGCCTGATGGAAACCTCATTAAAACCCAAAAACTCATATAACGCGATAGCGCGTTGATTCGACGCGCGAACTTCGAGCCACAGCGTCAGAATGCCGCGTTGCTCCATCTCGGCGATCAGGTGTTCCATCAGCGCCCGACCGTAGCCGCGACGCTGATGCTCGGGATGCACCGCAATGTTGAACAGCGTGGCTTCATCCAGCACGATCTGCGTTATCGCGAAGGCGACCATCTGCTCGCCATGGCTCAGTTTCAGGTTGAAATAGCGTTCGCCCTGGTTGCTGAGAAAGGTTTTTTCCGTCCACGGAAAGGCGTGGCTCAGGCGCTCAATCTGAAAGGCGGTCGTCAGATCGGCGGAGGTCAGGGTAGAGATCGTGTTCATATTGACAAATTTGCCGCCACAGCGCGCGCTTGGCGTCCGGGTTATGGTCAAGCTCGGACAACGCCGGGCTGGTAAGCTGCACGCCTTGCGGCGGCTGCATGGGAGTGGCGCCCAGCCACCAGGCCGGGCAATCGCGGGTGTCCGGCAACATTTCCACCTGCTGCGGCAGCAGGCTATAGATCTGTTCGGGGGTCAATTGCAGACTTCTGAGCACATCCTGCAATAGCGGTTCATCGATCGCAGGGAGCGGATCGGCGACGATCAGCAGGCGTACTGTCGACGGCAAGCTGATGGCGATTTCGCCCTTCAGCGCGGCGGGGCGGCGCAATGTCCACTGCGTCATGCCCAATTGCTGTAGCAGCCTGTCCCGATGTGATGTCATGCCTTACCTTGTCCGGAGCGCGAGTATGCGCCGCTATGCTAGCAAACCCATCGAACATGCGGCAACAAACCTCTATAATCGTCGCTCAGTTAATTGAGGAGTTTGAAGCCTGATGTCCGCATTTACCCCCGCCAGTGAAGTGATACTGCGTCACAGCGATGATTTTTCCACCCGCCGAGTGCTGTTTGCCGGTGATTTGCAAGATACCTTGCCCGCCCAGTTTGAGGCGGAAGACGTCCGCGTGCACACGATGCAGTACCACCACTGGCAGCAGTTGAACCGGACGATGGGCGATGCGGCACATTTCGCCCTGCTGGCCGATGCTGACATGGTAGCGGGCTGTGACACCCTGATTTACTACTGGCCGAAAAGCAAACAGGAAGCCCAGTTCCAGCTGACCAACCTGCTGTCGTTGTTGCCCGTCGGCTGCGACATTTTCGTGGTGGGCGAGAACCGCAGCGGCGTACGCAGCGCGGAGACGCTGCTGGCGGACCTGACGGCGCTGACCAAAATCGACAGTGCGCGTCGCTGTGGTTTGTATCACGGCCGTCTGGAACAGACGCCGGCCTTTGATCTGGCGCGCTGGTGGCATGAATATGATGTTGACGGCGTACCGGTATGTACGTTGCCGGGCGTGTTTAGCCGCGATGGGCTGGATAACGGCAGCCAGCTCCTGCTCGGCACGCTGGAACCGCATTCGAAAGGCAAAGTACTGGATATCGCCTGCGGCGCGGGCGTTTTGGCCGTAGCGTTTGCCCAGCGCGCGCCGAAAATCCGTCTGACGCTGAGTGATGTGAACGCGGCTGCGCTGGAAGCGAGCCGGGCGACGCTGGCGCGTAACGAGCTGGAAGGCGCCGTCATCGCCAGTAACGTCTACTCGGATGTTGCCGGTCGTTTCGACATGATTATTTCCAACCCGCCCTTCCACGACGGGATGCAAACCAGCCTGCACGCGGCGGAAGCGCTCATCCGCGGCGCGGCGGCGCATCTGAACATCGGCGGCAAATTGCGTATCGTCGCCAACGCCTTCCTGCCCTATCCGGCGTTGTTGGATGAAACGTTCGGCAGCCACGAAGTGCTGGCGCAAAACGGCCGTTTCCGAGTGTATCAATCGGTTATGGGACGCGGCGCCAAATCCAAATCGCGCGCTTAAATCGGCATGATTCCCCTGCGGCAAAAAGCCGCGGGGGTTGGACTGCGGATGCAGAGAGTCAGTCGTTATTGATGGTATTCATACCTTCCACGCCATAGCGCTCGCCCGCGGCGGCCTGTAGCGGAAACAGGGTGTCGATGGCGGCCAGTTCCGCGGCGGTCAATGTCACATCCAACGCGCCGACGTTCTCCTCCAGATAGCGGCGTTGTTTGGTGCCGGGGATCGGTACGATATGTTCCCCTTGCGCCAGCACCCAAGCCAGCGCCAGCTGCGCGGGCGTCACGCCTTTTCCCTTCGCCAATGTCTCCACATGTTCGACCAGACGCAGGTTGCGGGTGAAGTTATCTGCCTGAAAACGCGGATTTTTGAGACGAAAATCGTCGTTAGCCAACGTCTTCAAATCACGGATTGCGCCGGTCAGGAAACCGCGCCCCAACGGGCTATAGGGCACGAAACCGACGCCTAGCGTGCGGCAGGTCGGCAGAATGTCCGTTTCGACATCCCGCGTCCATAGCGAATATTCGCTTTGCAGCGCGGTGATAGGATGAACGCGGTACGCGCGCTCGAGTGTGGTGGCGGAAGCTTCGCTCAATCCGATAAAGCGAATCTTGCCCTCTTTTACGAGATCAGCCATCGCGCCGACGGTGTCTTCAATCGGCACTGTGGGATCGACCCGGTGTTGATAGTAAAGATCGATCGTCTCGACCCCAAGCCGCTTCAGGCTGCCTTCCACCGACTGACGTATATACTCCGGTCTGCCGCAGATCCCGCGTTCGTCCATATTGAGGGCATCGCGCACGATCCCGAACTTGGTCGCCAGAAAGACGCGGTCGCGTTTACCCTTGATCGCTTTTCCCACCAGTAGCTCATTGGTATACGGCCCATACATGTCGGCGGTATCCAGCAGCGTGATGCCCAGTTCAAGCGAGCGGTGCAGGGTGGCAAGGGACTCGTCGGCATCCTGATGGGTGGAATAAAAATCGCTCATGCCCATACAGCCTAGTCCCAGTGCGGAAACCTGCGGCCCCTTAGGCCCTAATGTTCTCTGTTGCATGCTGACGTCCTCGGTAGAGAAGAAGAATGCCAGTGTGGTTGTTTGCTTGATGAAGATAAATCACGCATTTCATGCAACACTGTTTGTAAATGTCAAACAATCCTGCGGGCGGGGTCATGGATCACATACAGGCGATGCGCGTGTTCGTCCGCATCGTAGAAACGGAAAACTTCAGCCGCACGGCCGAGAGTTTGGGGCTGCCACGAGCGACGGTAAGCCAGACGATGAAACGACTGGAGTTGCGGTTGGGCGTCCGGTTAGCCGAGCGGACAACGCGTCAGGTTCGCATTACGGATGAAGGGCGGCTTTATTATCAACGCTGCACGCAGCTGTTAGCGGCTTTCGATGAAAGCGATGCTATGTTCACCCAACAGCGGAAGCAGCCCAGCGGGCAGGTGCGCATCGATATGCCGCACTCGATGGCCCGTAACTTGGTTATTCCTGCGCTTCCGGCGTTTTATCGTCAGTATCCGGGCATCCGGCTGGTGCTAAGCGCCAACGATGCGGCGATTAACGTCCAGCGCGAGGGGGTGGATTGCGTCGTGCGGGCATGGCAGCTTGAGGATGATTCGCTCTCCGCCCGTCAACTGCCGTCTCTGCCGCAGCTTTCCTGCGCCTCCGTGGATTACTGTGCTGCGCACGGCATTCCGGCCTCTCTGGCCGAGCTGGCTGGTCACCGGATGGTGGGCTATTTTTCTTTGCGCAATCTGCATCGCTATCCCCTCGAGTTCGTACAGGAAGGGCAGTTGCTTACGCACAGTCTGCCCACATGGGTGGACATCAGCGGGGTAGATGCGTATATCGCCGCCGCTCAGGCCGGTTTGGGGATTATTCAGGGCCGAGTATAAGTCTTCGACCGCTTATTGAACGGGGATCTCTGGTGGAGATTCTGCCGGACCTGCCGCCTCCGCCCATGCCGCTTTACATCATATTCCCGGCCGGACGCTTCCTGGCCCCGCGGATTCAGGTGGTCGTAGACTGGTTGCAGGCCTGTATTGCGCCTGCTCCGGTTGATTAACCGCCGCTTTTTGCAGCAAACCCACGCGCGTAGGGGAAATAATCATTGACCTCGGCCGTAAAATCTCTAGAATTCGCCTCCGTGGTGACATTGCGTGACGTTATGTCCCTGG
>NZ_LUTP01000012.1 GCF_002111585.1 Lonsdalea iberica | reverse complement strand
TGAGCCTGCCGGGACGCGACCGAAGTGGACTTCGCCGGTTTCACGGTCATAAATGCGGGTGCTCTGGCTGATGAATACGCCCATCGAAATGACGGAACCTTCTTCAACGATCACGCCTTCAACCACTTCGGAACGTGCGCCGATAAAGCAGTTGTCTTCAATGATGGTCGGGTTGGCCTGCAACGGCTCCAGAACGCCGCCGATGCCGACGCCGCCGGACAGATGGACGTTTTTACCGATCTGCGCGCAAGAGCCCACGGTAACCCAGGTATCAACCATCGTGCCTTCATCGACATAGGCGCCGATGTTGACGTAGGAAGGCATCAGGACGGTATTACGCGCGATAAAAGCGCCCTGACGAACGCTGGCCGGCGGTGCGACGCGGAAACCTTCGCGCTGGAAGCGCGCTTCATCGTAGTCGGCGAATTTCATCGGCACTTTGTCGTAGTAACGTGTTTCGTTGCCATCGATGATGCGGTTTTCATTGATACGGAAGGAAAGCAGTACGGCTTTCTTCAACCACTGATGAGTGACCCACTGACCGTCGATTTTCTCAGCGACGCGCAGCACGCCGCTGTCCAGCAGGCTGATAGCCTGGTTGACCGCTTCACGCGTGACGGTATCTGCATTAGCCGGCGTAATTTCTGCGCGGCGTTCGAAGGCTGTTTCGATGACGTTTTGTAATTGTTGCATCCTGACTCTCTATCTCGTGATTACCAAGGTAATAATTAATTAACACAAGCCTACTTTATCGTTTGGGTTAAGGGCCTCTGTCAACCGTTGTTGCAATTTAAGCTGCAATTCAGGGCCTAACGCCCGCCGATCGTTGTCCGCCAGAATAAATAAATCCTCAACGCGTTCGCCGATGGTGGAAATACGAGCGCCGTGCAGTGATATATGCAGTTCCGCGAAGACCTCGCCGACCTGAGCCAACAGGCCGGGTTGGTCAAGGGCGACCAACTCCATATAGCTGCGGCGATCGGTATGCGTCGTCGGCAGAAAGCTGACTTCGGTCTGGACGCTGAAATGGCGGAGTTTGGACGATGTGCGACGGATGCGGGGAGTGTGGTAATCCTTCTGCGTCAGCGCTTGTTCAATCGCCAGACGAATCATGTTGTGACGATCCTGCGCGACCGGGGTGCCCTCCGGCTCCAGCACGATGAAGGTATCCATCGCCATGCCGTCACGGCTGGTGAAAATCTGCGCATCGTGAACGTTTAGATTGCGGCGATCTAGCTCGCCCGCTACGGTGGCGAACAGATAAGGGCGATCGGGACTCCAGATAAAGATTTCCGTGCCGCCGCGCGTGGTGTCGTCGCCGATGAGCACCAGCGGTTTGCCGGGATCGTGATTCACCAGGTGGAGGGCATGCCAGGCCAGCTGATTGGGCGTGTGACGTAGGAAATAGTCGGCGCGGCAGCGGCTCCAAATACGATTCAGCGCAGTTTCGTCGATGTTGTCCATACGTAGCAGCGCCAGCGCCTGCTGACGATGATGTCGTACCCGTTTCCGAAGGTCGGGTGAGTGTTGCATGCCGCGTCGCAGCTGTTTTTCGGTAGCGAAATACAACTCGTGCAACAGGCTTTGTTTCCAGCTATTCCACAGCGTTTCGTTAGTGGCGCAGATATCGGCGACGGTCAAATTAATCAGGTAGCGCAACCGAGTTTCGCTCTGTACCTCCTCGGCGAACTGCTGAATGACCGCCGGATCCTGGATATCGCGGCGCTGGGCGGTGACCGACATCATCAGATGACAGCGCACCAGCCAGGAAACCAGCTGCGCTTCGCGCAGGTTCAGGCCATGCAAGGCGGCGAACTCCAGCGCATCTTTCGCGCCCAGCTCCGAGTGATCGCCGCCGCGGCCCTTGGCGATATCGTGGAACAGCGCGGCCAGCAACAGCAGCTCGGGCTGCGGCAAACGGGGGTAAAGTTTGACGCATAACGGATGTTCTTCCAGCGTGGATTCATCGGCAAAGCTTTCCAGCTTGAGCAAAACGCGAATCGTGTGTTCGTCCACGGTATAAGCGTGGAACAAATCGAACTGCATCTGGCCGACGATATTGCTCCACTGCGGCATGTAGGCCCACAGCACGCTATGCCGGTGCATAGGCAACAGCGCCTGACTGACCGCGCGCGGATGGCGCAGAATGTTCATGAACAGGCTACGGGCTTCCGGGATGGTGCATAATGGGCTGGCGAGGTGACGGCGGGCGTAGCGCAGACGACGCAGGGTCGTGGAGTAAATACCGCTGATTTCCGTGTGGCGCACCATGGCATAGAACATGCGCATGATGGCTTCGGGCTTGCGGTCGAACAGGGTTTCATCCTGCAGATCAATAAGCGTGCCGCGTAGCTGAAATTCGTCGTCCAGCATGCGCGGTTTTTCATGTGGATCAAGGGCGAGAATGGCTTCATCAAACAGTTGAAGCAGCATCTGATTAAGCTCGTAAACCCGTCGCGTGACGCGAAAGAAGTCTTTCATCATGCGTTCGACGGGCGCATTCCCCTCACCCTGATATTGCAACAGTTGCGCCACGTTAAGCTGGCGGTCAAACAGCAATCGGTTGTCGTAGCGGCTCAGCAGAGAGTGCAGGGCGAAACGGATGCGCCACAGGAAGCTTTGGCATTCGTTCAGTTCGTTGCGTTCGGCCTCCGTCAGGAACCCGAAGCCGACCATTTCATTCAGGGACGTTGCGCCGAAGTGGCGACGCGCGACCCAAAGCAGCGTGTGAATATCGCGCAGGCCGCCGGGGCTGCTTTTGATATCCGGCTCGAGATTGTAGCTGGTGCCGTGATAGCGCTGATGACGTACGCGCTGTTCGGCGACTTTGGCGGCGAAGAACGAAGCTGATGGCCAGAAGTCGTCGCTGAAGATGTGTTTCTGCAATGAAAGAAACAGGGCGACGTCGCCGCAGATCATGCGGGATTCGATAAGGTTGGTCGCTACGGAAATATCAGCCCGACCTTCCTCCAGACATTCATCCAGCGTTCGTACGCTGTGGCCCACCTCCAGACGTAGATCCCAAAGCAGGGTGATCAACTGGCTGACGGCCTGCGACTGCGCTTCGTCAAATCCGTCACGGCTCAGAACGAGCAGGTCGATATCGGAAAGCGGATGCAATTCTCCGCGTCCGTAGCCGCCGACGGCGACCAAGGCCGTCTGCTCAGTGCTGTCCAATTGGTAGAAATGCCACAGCCGTTGCAGCAAGCGGTCGATGAATTGCGTACGGGCGTCGATCAAGGTTTCCGCGCTGACGCCTGACTTGAACTCGCTCGTCAGCCATATCTGGAACTGTTCAAGGTGCTGTTTCAGCGTTTGCCGTTCCAGCATGTCGTCGCTGAATGTCAGCGGAGATTGGGGGGCAGGGTGGGCCAGCGTCGGCGCCCCGGGGGAGATATGCGGCAGGTCCTGATCGATTTCGTTCATGTACGGCGCCCATAAAAAAGCCGGCGATTGCCGGCAGCGGTTTATTCCTGATGCGTGATGATTTTTGGGATGGTGTCATCCTTACGCAACGTCATTATTTCGCATCCGTCCTCGGTCACCACAATAGTATGCTCGTATTGCGCCGACAAGCTGCGATCTTTGGTTTTCACCGTCCAACCGTCTTTCATGGTGCGAATGCGGAAATCGCCGGCATTAACCATGGGTTCAATGGTGAACGCCATGCCGGGCTTCAGTACGACGCCGCCATCGTCTGCATCATAATGCAGAACCTGCGGTTCCTCGTGGAAGCCAGTGCCGATACCGTGTCCGCAATATTCGCGCACCACGGAGAAATCCTGTGCCTCAACAAACTGCTGAATGGCTTTGCCGATCGAACGCAGACGAATACCGGGTTTTACCATTTTGATTCCCAGGTACAGGCTGTCTTGCGTGACGCGACACAGACGCTCGCCCAGAATCGTGGGTTTGCCGACGATGAACATTTTTGAGGTATCGCCGTGGAAACCATCCTTGATAACAGTTACGTCAATATTGACGATGTCGCCGTCTTTAAGATGTTTTTCATCGGAAGGAATGCCGTGGCAGATGACTTCATTGATGGAGATGCACACCGACTTGGGGAAGCCGTGGTAACCCAGACAGGCTGAAATCGCATGCTGCTTGTTGGTGATGTGATCGTGACAAATGCGATCCAGTTCACCCGTAGTGACTCCCGGTACGACGTGAGGCTCGATGATTTCAAGCACTTCAGCCGCCAGTCGCCCAGCTACGCGCATTTTTTCAATATCTTCCGGAGTTTTAATAGAAATAGCCATTGAGTGTGTCCGCAGGTGTGAATGTTCCTAACGAAAATAGGGTCAGCAAAGAGTGACTTATGGTATCAGCCCTGCAAAGGCCTGCCAAATCATCATTGGCGCGCGGGCGTGAAAGCGTAAGTAAAGTTGGTGTCAGGGGGCTGTTTATGGTATAAAGCGCGCCGGTGATCCGGCTGGGTTGCGATCGGACTTTGAATTCCAAACTTTGATCTCGCCGTCGGGTGACTAAATACTCACTATGTGTAAATAACACACACGTGTCGGCACATTTGCCGGGGTGCTCTGCAGCATGCTGCGGGGTCGGCGTAATGGGACACGTGGAGGCATAACCCCATACTTAATTTATAGAGGTAATCATGGCAACTGTTTCCATGCGCGACATGCTCAAGGCTGGCGTACACTTTGGTCACCAGACCCGTTACTGGAACCCGAAAATGAAGCCCTTCATCTTCGGTGCTCGTAACAAAGTTCACATCATCAACCTTGAAAAAACCGTACCGATGTTCAACGACGCACTGGCTGAGCTGAGCAAAATCTCTTCTCGCAAAGGCAAAATCCTGTTCGTTGGTACCAAACGCGCAGCAAGCGAAGCGATAAAAGAAGCTGCCACCAACTGCGATCAGTTCTTCGTGAACCATCGCTGGCTGGGCGGCATGCTGACTAACTGGAAAACCGTTCGTCAGTCCATCAAACGTTTGAAAGATCTGGAAACGCAGTCTCAGGACGGCACTTTCGATAAGCTGACCAAGAAAGAAGCCTGGTTCGTACTCGTGAACTGGACAAGCTGGAAAACAGCCTGGGCGGTATCAAAGACATGGGCGGTCTGCCTGACGCGCTGTTTGTGATCGACGCCGATCACGAACACATTGCGATCAAAGAAGCTAACAACCTGGGTATCCCGGTATTCTCAATCGTTGATACCAACTCCGATCCCGATGGCGTTGACTACATTATCCCTGGTAACGATGACGCCATCCGCGCCGTTAGCCTGTACCTGAATGCCGTTGCCGCAGCAGTGCGCGAAGGCCGTTCTCAGGACCTGGTTGAGCAGGCTGAAGAGAGCTTCGTCGAAGCTGAATAATAAGGCTGGCTCTGTCGAGCCCTTATTAACCAGGTATTGATATATGTTGGTTAGGGGGCCTGTAAAGGCCCCCTTTTACTTATCTCCCCCATGAGATAACGAGGAAAAGATAATGGCTGAAATTACCGCTGCCCTGGTAAAAGAACTGCGCGAACGTACTGGCGCAGGCATGATGGAATGTAAAAAAGCGCTGGTTGAAGCGAATGGCGACATTGAGCTGGCCATCGACAACATGCGTAAGTCTGGCCAGGCCAAAGCTGCCAAGAAAGCGGGTCGTGTTGCTGCTGAAGGTATCATCCTGACCAAGATTGCTGAAGACGGCAAATACGGCGTCATCGCTGAACTGAACTGTGAAACTGACTTTGTTGCCAAAGATGCCGGTTTTAAAGCGTTCGGTGAAGAAGTCGCTAACGCCGCTCTGAACGATCGCATTACCGACGTTGAAGCGCTGAAAGCCAAATTTGAAGATCAGCGTACTGCGCTGGTGGCTAAAATCGGTGAAAACATCAACATCCGTCGTATCTCCGTACTGTCCGGCGAAGCGCTGGGTTCTTACCTGCACGGCGCGCGTATCGGCGTTATGGTTGCCGCGACGGGCGCAGACGAAGAGCTGATCAAGCACATCGCCATGCACATCGCCGCCAGCAAGCCTGAATACGTGAAAGCTGAAGATGTTCCGGCTGACGTTGTTGCCCGCGAGCACCAGATCCAGCTGGATATCGCCATGCAGTCCGGCAAACCGCGTGAAATCGCAGAAAAAATGGTCGAAGGCCGTATGCGTAAATTCACCGGCGAAATCTCTCTGTCCGGCCAGCACTTCGTGATGGACCCGAGCAAAACCGTCGGCCAGCTGCTGAAAGAGCACAACGCAGACGTCACCAGCTTCATTCGTTATGAAGTCGGTGAAGGTATTGAGAAAGCTGAAGTTGACTTTGCTGCTGAAGTTGCAGCAATGAGCAAGCAGTCTTAAGAAAAAAGAGGAGCCGCCGGTTGGCGGTTCCTTTTTATCCAGCCAAAGAGTTCATGACATCGGGTAACTCGCTATTCTGCGAAACCGGGTGTAAGCAGTGTAACCATCCCCAATACGACGACAGCCTGTTAGGACAAAACACCATGGCAACCAACGCAAAACCCGTATATCAACGTATCCTGCTCAAGCTGAGCGGCGAAGCCCTGCAAGGCGCGGACGGTTTCGGTATTGATGCTAGCATTCTGGATCGCATGGCTCAGGAAGTGAAAGAACTGGTTGAGCTGGGCATTCAGGTCGGTGTGGTTATCGGCGGCGGCAACTTGTTTCGCGGCGCTGGGCTCGCCAAGGCGGGAATGAACCGTGTTGTGGGCGACCACATGGGGATGCTGGCGACGGTAATGAACGGTCTGGCGATGCGTGATGCCTTGCACCGCGCATACGTCAATGCTCGACTGATGTCGGCGATCCCGCTGAACGGCGTATGCGATAACTACAGTTGGGCGGAGGCTATCAGCCTGCTGCGCAATAACCGCGTCGTGATTTTCTCGGCCGGCACCGGCAACCCTTTCTTCACCACTGACTCCGCAGCGTGTTTGCGCGGCATCGAGATCGAAGCCGACGTGGTTTTAAAGGCGACTAAAGTCGATGGCGTTTACTCTGCCGATCCGGTAAAAGATCCGAATGCGACGTTGTACGAAACGCTGGACTACCAGGATGTGCTTGAACGTGAACTGAAGGTGATGGATCTTGCTGCATTTACGCTGGCGCGAGACCACAACCTGCCGATCCGCGTGTTCAATATGAACAAGCCCGGCGCGCTGCGTCGTGTGGTGATGGGTGAAAAAGAAGGCACGTTGATCAGTAATAACGGCTAACGTCAAAGTAGGGTAATATCCTGCTTCGGCGATACAAGATAGCGCTATCGCTGCCCGCTACGGCTGGCATAAATTATTCACTGGATCATGCTGCGGCGTGATCTGACAGGCAACCAGTTTTCAAGGGTTCACAACGTGATTAATGAAATCAGAAAAGATGCTGATACTCGCATGGAAAAATGCGTAGAGGTTTTCAAAAACCAAATCAGCAAAGTCCGTACCGGACGGGCTTCTCCCAGCCTACTGGACGGCATTCATGTGGAATATTACGGTAGCGCAACGCCGCTGCGTCAGGTCGCCAACGTAGTTGCGGAAGATGCCCGTACGCTGGCTGTGACGGTCTTTGACCGCTCTCTGAGCGCGGCCGTAGAAAAAGCGATTATGGCGTCCGATCTCGGTCTGAACCCGATGTCCGCGGGGACGGTCATTCGTGTACCGCTGCCTGCGCTGACTGAAGAGCGCCGTAAAGACCTGATCAAAGTGGTCCGCGGCGAAGCCGAGCAGGGGCGAGTCTCCGTTCGTAACGTGCGCCGTGACGCGAACGACAAGCTGAAGGCGCAGTTGAAAGACAAAACCATCAGCGAAGACGAAGAACGCCGCGCTCAGGACGATATTCAGAAGCTGACCGACAGCTTTATCAAGAAAATCGACGCCGCGCTGGCTGATAAAGAAAAGGAACTGATGGACTTCTAAATCCATCAGTCAGGACAGCGCCGCCAGTAGGTGAAGGTTTATTCCTCCCTCTCGCGGCGCTTTATTTTTTATGCTTCCTTGATTCAGGTTTGGCGGTATCTATACCGGCTCAACCGGCATTGCCGACAGCAATGGAAGAGTCGAACTCCCGCCTGCTGCCACATCTGACAATCAACCGCTGTACGTATTAGAGCATTCCTATGAAGAAGCTGACAATTTTGGGTTCAACGGGTTCGATCGGCGTGAGTACGCTGGCTGTGGTCAGGGCGAATCCAAACGATTTTTCGGTCAAAGCGCTGGTCGCCGGGCGGAATGTGCCGCGAATGGTAGAACAATGTCTGGAATTTCGCCCTGAATTTGCTGCGATGGCGGATGAAGACAGCGCAAGCGAATTGCGTCGGCAGTTGAAAGAGCAGCGCTGTAAAACCGAGGTGCTGTGCGGCGAGCAGGGTGCCTGCGAGTTGGCCGGATTGGATGGCGTCGACCAGGTTATGGCGGCCATTGTGGGCGCGGCCGGACTGTTGCCGACGCTGGCGGCGATTCGCGCAGGTAAGCAGGTACTATTGGCGAATAAAGAATCGCTTGTCACTTGTGGTCACCTGTTTATGCGTGAAGTTGCGGCTAACCGAGCCCAACTACTGCCTATCGACAGCGAACATAATGCTATTTTTCAGAGTTTACCTGAGCAAATTCAGCATCAGCTGGGGTACGCTGGCCTTATGGATTACGGCGTTGAACAGATTGTCCTTACCGGTTCAGGTGGGCCTTTCCGTGATACCGCGCTGGCGGACCTGAGGGCGATGACGCCCGATCAGGCTTGCGCTCATCCCAACTGGTCGATGGGGCGTAAAATTTCCGTGGATTCTGCGACCATGATGAACAAAGGTCTGGAATACATCGAAGCCCGCTGGCTGTTTAAAGCATCGGATGAACAGATGGAAGTGGTGATTCACCCTCAGTCGGTCATCCATTCCATGGTGCGTTATCGGGACGGCAGCGTATTGGCGCAGTTGGGATCTCCAGATATGCGTACGCCGATTGCGCACGCGATGGCCTATCCGGCACGCGTCGCCTCTGGGGTACCGAAACTGGATTTTTGCCAGCTGGGCGCGTTGACCTTTTCGGCTCCGGATTATCAGCGTTATCCTTGTCTCACGCTGGCGATAGAAGCCTGTAACCACGGACAGGCGGCGACAACGGCATTAAATGCCGCCAATGAGGTTGCCGTCGAGGCTTTTCTTCAGTCGGCTATCCGTTTTACGGACATCGCGCAGGTCAACCGGCAGGTACTGGATCAATTGGTACTACCGGAGCCCGACAGTGTAGACGATGTACTAGCTATCGACCGCTGGGCAAGGATACAGGCACGACAGGAACTGCATCATTACCGCTGATGGGGCGGGGGTGCGCGTTTGTGGCAGGTGTTTTGAAATGGTATAGTCTGCGCCGCTAGGTGTAGGCTGTTTACGCGATAAGCCAACGGTAACGATAAGCTGTGTACGTTCACGGCTTTTTTTGCGCTGCCAGGTCCGATGACTGAAAGAACCTATCGATATTCTTGCTTGAGGAAATCAGTACACGCTATGCCCTCCAAAAATCAACAAGGCAGCCAAAGCCAGCAGTTATGCAGTCCTCGTCATGTCGCCATCATCATGGATGGTAACGGGCGTTGGGCGAAGCAGCGGGGTAAACTACGCGTTTTCGGCCATCAGGCGGGAGTGAAATCCGTTCGCCGGGCAGTCAGTTTTGCCGCCCGTCATCAGTTGAATGCCTTAACGCTCTATGCGTTCAGCAGCGAGAACTGGAGTCGTCCGCCCCAAGAAGTATCTGCGTTGATGCAGCTATTCATGCGAGCGCTGGACGGCGAAGTGAAAAGCTTGCACAAACACAATGTCCGGCTGCGCATTATCGGGGATACCCGTCGTTTTAGTTCACGTTTGCAGGAGCGAATCCGTCTTTCGGAAGAGCTGACAGCGAATAATACCGGCCTTACCCTGAATATTGCTGCGAATTATGGCGGCCGTTGGGATATCATTCAGGGAGTCCGACAAATCGCCGAGCAGGTACAGGAAGGTGCGCTGCGTCCCGATACCATTGATGAAGCCACCCTGTGCCAGTACACCTGCCTTAACGAGCAGGCGCCGGTCGATTTAGTAATAAGAACGGGCGGAGAACATCGCATCAGCAACTTTTTATTGTGGCAAATAGCCTATGCTGAGTTGTATTTCACTGATGTCCTCTGGCCCGATTTTGATGAAGAAGTCTTTGAAGGTGCGCTGAATGCTTTTGCTCAACGAGAGCGTCGCTTCGGAGGAACCACGCCTAACGATGTCGTTGCATCCTAGGGGGACCTTTTGCTGAAGTATCGCTTGATTACTGCTTTAATTCTTATTCCTGCTGTTATTGCCGCGCTCTTTTTCCTGCCGCTGCTGGGATTCTCTTTGGTGACGTTGGCTGTTTGCATGCTGGCTGCCTGGGAGTGGGGACAGCTGGCTGGATTCGTTTCATACAGTCAACGTATCTGGCTGGCGTTGCTCTTTGGGCTGCTGCTGGCCGTCATGATGTTGACGATACCGGCTTACCAACGCTCGGTGCATGTGGTGCAGGTATCAGCGTCGCTGTGGTCCTCTGTCGTCTGGTGGTGCGTGGCGCTGGTGATGGTGTTGTCCTACCCGGCATCGGCTCTCGCCTGGCGGCATTCGCGCATACTGCGGCTGGTCGCCGGCATGCTGACCATCATCCCGTTCTTCTGGGGCATGGTGACGCTGCGTCAGTTGGGCTATGAAGCCAACTCATTTACCGGCGCCTGGTGGTTGCTGTATGTCATGCTGCTGGTGTGGGGCGCCGACAGCGGCGCTTACGCCTTCGGTAAGCTCTTTGGCCGACATAAGCTGGCGCCGAAAATCTCTCCGGGAAAAACCTGGGAAGGACTGATCGGCGGGCTGGCGAGCTCCGCGCTGATTTCCGTTGTTTTTAATCATTTTGTTCCGCTGACAAGCTCGGGTCATATCCTTCTGATCTGCTCAATTGTCGCCGTGCTGGCTTCCGTATTGGGCGATCTGACCGAAAGCATGTTCAAACGCGAAGCGGGCGTTAAAGACAGTAGTCATCTTATTCCCGGTCACGGCGGGGTGATGGATCGCATTGATAGTCTTACGGCGGCGGTGCCTGTGTTTTCCTGCCTGATGCTGTTACTGTTCAACGCTGTTTAGGAATACCGGTAGAGCCTGTTTATGATGAATATTCTCTGGAGTCTGGCCGCATTTATCGTCGCCCTTGGTGTGTTGATAACGGTTCATGAATTCGGCCACTTCTGGGTCGCCCGTCGGTGCGGCGTCCGGGTGGAGCGTTTTTCTATCGGCTTCGGAAAGGCGCTATGGCGACGTCGCGATCGTCAGGGCACCGAATACGTCATCGCACTCATCCCGCTGGGCGGCTATGTCAAAATGCTCGATGGTCGGGTGGCGGAGATTCCACCTGAATTGGCCGGTCAGGCATTTGACCGCAAGACCGTCTGGCAGCGCGCGGCCATTGTCAGCGCGGGTCCTATTGCCAACTTCATCTTTGCCGTTTTCGCTTATTGGCTGGTCTTTATTCTTGGCGTTCCTGGCGTGCGTCCGGTGGTTGGCGAAGTTTTACCCGACTCGATTGCCGCGCAGGCGCAAATTTCGCCGGGGATGGAACTAAAGTCAATTGACGGTATCGAAACGCCTGATTGGGACAGTGTTCGTCTTGCGTTTATCAGTAAGATTGGCGACGCCGCGATGACGATAGGCACGGCCCCGCTCGGGTCTTCGCTTATCGAACAGAAAAAACTGGATCTGCGCAGCTGGAGTTTTGAACCGGATAAGCAGGATCCCGCGGTTTCTCTGGGCATTGTGCCCCGCGGGCCGCAGGTTGAAGCGGTGTTGGCCGGAATTCAGCCCCATTCAGCCGCTGAAAAAGCGGGTTTGCAAGCTGGGGACAGGATCGTTAAAGTCGATGGTCAACTGTTGTCGCGTTGGCAACAGTTTGTCATTGCCGTCCGCGAACACCCCGGTGAGCGCGTCGAGTTGTCGGTGGAACGGGAAGGGGAAACGGTGACAACCACCCTGATCCCCGACAGCAAAACGGTAGGAAAAGACAAAATCGAAGGGTTTGCCGGCGTTATCCCGCGCGTGACGCCGCTGCCTGAAGAGTATAGAACCGTTCGCCAGTACGGACCGTTCAGCGCTGTTTACGAAGCCACTGACAAAACGTGGCAGTTGATGAAGTTGACAGTTGGCATGATAGGGAAACTGATTGCTGGCGACGTTAAGCTGAATAACCTGAGCGGGCCGATATCCATCGCTCAGGGTGCAGGAATGTCAGCTGATTATGGATTGATTTATTACCTGATGTTTTTGGCACTGATAAGCGTCAATCTGGGGATCATCAATCTGTTCCCGCTGCCGGTACTAGATGGTGGTCACCTGCTCTTTCTGGCGATAGAAAAGCTGAAAGGTGGGCCGGTTTCCGAGCGTGTGCAGGACTTCAGTTATCGCATCGGCACAGTGCTGCTGATGATGTTAATGGGACTCGCACTTTTCAATGATTTCTCCCGCCTTTAAGGTGTGGATTAAGTTAGGAAAAACGCATAACAACGATGGCGATTAAAAAGTTGCTCTTAGCGTCGCTACTGTTCAGTAGCGCCACCGTATACGGTGCAGACGGATTCGTAGTGAAAGACATTCATTTCGAGGGCCTGCAACGGGTTGCCGTCGGTGCGGCATTGCTCAGCATGCCAGTCCGTGTTGGAGATAACGTCAGCGATGAAGATATCGGGAATATTATCCGTGCTTTATTTGCGACCGGAAACTTCGAAGATGTTCGAGTACTGCGGGATGGCAATACGCTGCTCGTGCAGGTGAAAGAACGTCCCACCATCGCCAGCATCACCTTCTCCGGCAACAAGTCGGTGAAGGAGGACATGCTGAAAGAGAACCTGGAAGCATCCGGCGTTCGCGTGGGGGAAGCGCTTGACCGTACGATGATTTCCAACATCGAAAAGGGGTTGGAAGACTTCTACTACAGCGTCGGTAAATACAGCGCCACGGTGAAAGCCGTGGTCACGCCGCTGCCGCGTAATCGTGTCGATCTCAAGCTGGTCTTCACCGAAGGCGTCTCCGCCAAAATCCAACAGATCAACATCGTTGGCAACAAAGCGTTCAGCAGCGATGAGCTGATTTCGCGCTTCCAGTTGCGCGACGAGGTGCCCTGGTGGAACGTGGTGGGTGACCGTAAATATCAGAAGCAGAAACTGTCCGGCGACCTCGAAACGCTGCGCAGCTTCTACCTCGATCGCGGCTATGCGCGTTTCAATATCGATTCCACTCAGGTGAGTCTGACGCCGGATAAAAAAGGCATTTATATCACCATCAACCTGACGGAAGGCGAACAGTACAAACTCTCTGGCGTCGATGTCCGCGGCAATTTGGCCGGGCACTCCGCTGAAATCGAAGGGCTGACCAAAATCCAGCCGGGCGAGCTGTACAACGGCACGAAAGTGACCCGGATGGAAGAAAGCATCAAGAAACTGCTGGGCCGTTATGGCTACGCCTATCCGCGCGTAATCACGCAGCCGGAAATCAACGATGCTGATAAGACGGTACGCCTTAACATCAGCGTGGACGCGGGTAACCGCTTCTCCGTTCGTCGTATTCGTTTTGAAGGCAACGACACCTCTAAAGACTCCGTGTTGCGTCGTGAGATGCGCCAGATGGAAGGCGGCTGGCTCGGCAATGATTTGGTCGACCAGGGTAAAGAGCGTCTGAATCGCCTCGGATACTTTGAAAGCGTGGATACGGAAACGCAGCGCGTTCCCGGCACGCCGGATCAGGTCGATGTGGTCTACAAGGTGAAAGAACGTAATACCGGTAGTCTGAACTTTGGTATCGGTTTCGGTACTGAAAGCGGCGTGAGTTTCCAGGCTGGGGTCCAGCAGGACAACTGGCTGGGTACGGGGAACTCTGTTGGGATCACCGGAACGAAGAACGATTACCAGACCTATATCGAACTGTCGATGACCGACCCGTACTTTACGGTGGACGGAGTCAGCCTGGGCGGTCGTGTCTTCTATAACGATTTTAAGGCGTATGACGCCGATTTGTCCGACTACACCAACCGCAGCTATGGCGCGGGCACGACGCTGGGCTTCCCGATTAACGAGAACAACTCGTTGCGTCTGGGCCTCGACTACGTGCACAACGACCTGTCCGATATGGAACCGCAGGTCGCGATGTGGCGCTATCTCTATAAATCCGGTGTTGAACCGGGCGTTGTGAGCGGTAGCTCCGACAGCGCGGACTTCTCAGCAGATGACTTCTTCCTGACGCAGGGTTGGACATACAACAACCTGGACCGGGGGTATTTCCCGACGTCGGGTAGCCGCGTGACGCTGAACGGTAAGGTGACGATTCCGGGTTCGGACAACGAGTACTATAAAGTCACTCTGGATTCGACCAGCTATCTGCCGCTGACCGAAAATCGTAACTGGGTGCTGATGGGCCGCTCTCGTCTGGGTTATGGCGATGGTCTCGGCGGTAAGGAGATGCCGTTCTACGACAACTTCTACGCCGGTGGTTCAAGCTCGGTTCGTGGTTTCCAGTCGAATACCATCGGTCCGAAGGCCGCCTACTACAAATGTAGCGGTACGGAGTCGTCCTATGCCGGTTGTCCGATCGATAAGGACAATCTTGATGATGCAGTGGGCGGTAACGCGGTGATGGTGCTGAGCGCCGAACTGATTGTGCCTACGCCGTTCATCAGCGAAAAATATGCTAACTCCGTGCGTACTTCCTTGTTCGTCGATGGTGGTACGGTGTGGGATACCCATTGGGAAAATACCCCGGCCTCGATTGCCGCGGGCGTGCCGGATTACAGCAAACCGGGTAATTTCCGCATATCCAGTGGTATTGCGTTGCAGTGGATGTCTCCACTGGGGCCTTTGGTCTTCTCTTATGCCCAGCCGATCAAGAAATACGATGGGGATAAATCGGAGCAGTTCCAGTTTAACATAGGCAAAACTTGGTAATCTGAGGCCAGCAGAACGTATGCAGGCAAGCCGCACGGCAGGCAGAGTTGAGGGACGCCGGCCTTTACGGAGCGTCGCATCGCTGCCTGTTGTGCATACACGAGTGTGTTAAGACACAAATAGGTTAGCGTGAGGAGTTTATAGTGAAAAAGTGGTTGTGTGCCGCAGGTCTTGGCCTGGCATTAGCTGCATCAGCGGGCGTTCAAGCTGCTGATAAAATTGCAGTGGTAAACGTATCCAGCATCTTCCAGCAATTGCCGCAACGCGAAACCGTCGCCAAGCAGCTGGACAGTGAGTTCCGCGGCCGTGCGTCAGAGCTTCAGAATATGGAACGCGATCTGCAGCAGAAAATGCAAAAATTGCAGCGTGATGGCTCTACGATGAAAGCCAGCGAACGCAGCAAGATGGAAAAAGGCATCATGGCACAGCGCGAGCAGTTCTCGACTAAAGCGCAGGCATTTGATCAGGACAACCGTCGTCGCCAGATGGAAGAACGTAACAAAATCCTGAGCCGTATTCAGGATGCTGTGAAAAGTGTTGCCAGCAAACAGGGTTATGACATCGTCATTGATGCTAACGCTGTCGCCTACGCGGACAACGCGAAAGACATTACTGCCGACGTGCTGAAACAGGTTAAATAATTCGATGTTTTCAATTCGACTGGATGCTTTAGCACAACAGTTGGATGCACAGTTGCACGGTGATGGCGATATCGTCATCACCGCTGTCGCATCAATGCATTCTGCTCAGTCAGGTCAGATCACTTTCTTGTCTGACAGCCGTTACCGCGATCGCCTTGCGACCACCCAGGCATCCGCCGTTGTGGTGACCGAAGCCGATTTGCCTTTCTGTCATACCGCCGCTCTGGTGGTGAAAAACCCTTATTTGACCTATGCGCGTATGGCGCAGGTGATGGATACGACGCCGGCGCCGGCCGAAGATATCTCGCCTGCGGCGACGATTGCGTCGGATGCACGCGTAGGTAAAAACGTCTCAATCGGCCCGAATGCGGTGGTTGAGTCCGGCGTTGAGCTGGGCGATGGTGCCGTCATCGGCGCTAACTGTTTCATCGGCAAGAATACGCGCATCGGCGCGGGCAGCCGTTTGTGGGCCAATGTCACGATTTATCACAATGTTGTGCTGGGCGAACAGTGTCTGATTCAGTCCGGTGCGGTCATTGGCTCGGACGGGTTTGGTTATGCCAACGATCGCGGCAACTGGGTGAAGATCCCTCAGTTGGGCACGGTCATGATTGGCGACCGCGTAGAGATTGGCGCCAATACGACGATCGACCGTGGCGCGTTGGATGACACAATCATCGGCAACGGCGTCATCATTGATAACCAATGCCAGATTGCACACAACGTGGTGATTGGCGACAATACCGCAGTTGCCGGAGGCGTTATCATGGCGGGTAGTCTGACAATCGGACGTTACTGCATGATTGGCGGCGCCAGCGTAATAAATGGTCACATGGAAATTTGTGACAAAGTTAAGGTGACGGGAATGGGGATGGTTATGCGTCCTATCACCGAGCCTGGTGTATACTCCTCGGGCATACCACTGCAGCCGAATAAAGCATGGCGTAAAACGGCGGCTTTGGTCATGAATATTGATGACATGAGCAAGCGATTGAAGACCATAGAGCGAAAACTCGATAAAAGTTAAGTCTGTTGGCTTCAGTTCTACCGAGCTTTGCTGCAGGGAAGGGCAAAGCTGTTTTGCTTTGTTATTGGCAGACTGTGTGAGGCTCCCTCTATTGGGGAGCCGCGGTCTGCATTGTTGATGACGTTTTTATTAAGACAGGAAGAGTATTTTGAATACTGACACCCATACTCTGCACATTGAAGAGATTCTGGAACTGTTGCCGCACCGCTATCCGTTTTTGCTGGTAGACCGCGTACTGCATTTCGAAGAAGGCAAATTTTTACGTGCAGTGAAAAACATTTCCTTTAATGAACCCTTTTTCCAGGGGCATTTCCCAGGTAAACCGATTTTCCCCGGCGTGCTAATCCTAGAAGCTATGGCTCAGGCCACGGGTATCCTGGCGTTTAAAAGCGTCGGCAAACTGGAACCCGGCGAGCTGTACTATTTTGCCGCGATCGACAATGCGCGCTTCAAACGTCCTGTTGAGCCGGGCGATCAGATGGTATTGGAAGTGGAATTCATCAAAGAACGCCGTGGCGTCGCCCGTTTCAAAGGCGTTGCGAAAGTGGATGGTGAAATCGCTTGTGAAGCAGAGATGATGTGCGCTCGTCGTCGGGAGGCCTGATAACGTGATTGATCAAACCGCCTTTATTCATCCCAGTTCGATTGTTGAAGACGGAGCCGTCATCGGTGCCGGCGTACACATCGGCCCCTTCTGCTGGATCGGTTCTCAGGTAGAGATCGGTGCGGGAACGGTGCTGAAATCGCACGTCGTGGTTAACGGAGTCACTCGTATCGGAAACGATAACGAGATCTATCAGTTTGTTTCGATCGGTGAAGTTAATCAGGATCTGAAATACGCAGGCGAGCCGACCCGCGTTGAGATAGGCGATCGCAACCGCATCCGCGAAAGCGTGACTATCCACCGGGGAACAGCGCAGGACGAGGGGGTGACTAAAGTCGGCAGCGATAACCTGCTGATGATCAATACGCACATAGCTCACGACTGTGTCGTGGGAAATCACTGCATCCTGGCGAATAACGCGACGCTGGGCGGCCATGTTTCCGTCGATGATTACGCTATCATCGGCGGTATGACCGCTGTACATCAATTCTGCGTCATCGGTGCGCACGTCATGGTCGGCGGCTGCTCCGGCGTGGCTCAAGACGTGCCGCCGTACTTGATTGCTCAGGGGAATCACGCCACGCCGTTCGGTATCAATATCGAAGGGTTGAAGCGCCGTGGTTTTGATAAACCGACGTTGCACGCAATACGCAACACCTACAAGCTTATCTATCGTAGCGGTAAGACGCTGGATGAGGTCAAGCCAGAGATCGAAGCGCTAGCCGCCGACCATCCTGCGGTTCAGGCTTATCTGGACTTCTTCACCCGCTCTACGCGCGGCATTATTCGCTGACGCTTATGACCCGTCCCCTGACTATTGCCCTTGTCGCCGGAGAAACCTCCGGCGATATTCTTGGCGCCGGTTTAATTCGCGCCATCAAACACCAAGTCCCGGATGCGCGCTTTGTCGGCGTGGCCGGTCCGCGCATGCAAGCCGAGGGGTGTGAAGCCTGGTACGAAATGGAAGAGCTGGCGGTGATGGGCATCGTGGAGGTGCTGGAGCGCCTGCCGCGTCTGCTGAAAATCCGCCGGGACCTGGCCCAACGTTTCACCGAGTTGCAGCCTGATGTCTTCGTCGGCATCGACGCGCCGGACTTCAATATCACGCTTGAAGGGCGATTGAAGCAGCGCGGGATCACCACCATTCATTACGTCAGCCCTTCCGTGTGGGCCTGGCGCCAAAAACGCGTTTTCAAAATTGGTCGAGCTACCGATTTAGTGTTGGCCTTTTTGCCTTTTGAAAAGGCGTTTTACGACCGTTTC
Source organism: Lonsdalea iberica (assembly GCF_002111585.1). Lineage (GTDB taxonomy): Bacteria > Pseudomonadota > Gammaproteobacteria > Enterobacterales > Enterobacteriaceae > Lonsdalea > Lonsdalea iberica. The sequence goes on along the minus strand of NZ_LUTP01000012.1, from coordinate 83,911 downwards.
AACGTTCCCTGCCGCTTCATTGGCCATACCATGGCCGACGCGATGCCGCTGCATCCCGATAAACTGGCCGCCCGGGCGACGTTGGGGATTGCTCCTGATGTTCGCTGTCTGGCGATACTGCCGGGTAGCCGCGGCGCAGAAGTCGAAATGCTGAGCAAGGATTTCCTTCTGACCGCCAGACTCTTGCGCGAATCCTGCCCCGATCTGGAGATTGTCGTGCCACTGGTCAACGCCAAGCGACGGCAGCAGTTCGAAGAGATCAAAAATGAGGTCGCGCCGGATTTGAATGTCCGTCTGCTGGATGGGTTAGCGCGCGAGGCGATGATCGCCAGCGATGCGGCGCTATTGGCCTCGGGGACGGCGGCGCTGGAGTGCATGCTGGCGAAGTGTCCAATGGTGGTGGGTTATCGGATGAAGCCGTTCACCTTCTGGTTGGCCAGCAAACTGGTCAAAACGCCGTGGGTTTCACTGCCTAATCTGCTGGCCGGGCGTGAACTGGTGAAAGAGCTGCTGCAAACCGAATGCACCCCGGACAAGCTGGCAGAGGCTTTGCTGCCGTGGTTACAGGACAGCGTTCAGGTCCACGAGTTACAAGAAACCTTTTTACATCTGCATCAGCAGATACGTTGTGATGCCGATGAGCAGGCGGCTCAGGCGGTACTGGAGTTGGCAAAACCATGAATGATGTTTTCGTTTATCCGCAGGCAACTTGTATTGCCGGCGTGGATGAGGTCGGAAGAGGCCCGCTAGTGGGCGCTGTCGTGACCGCCGCCGTCATTCTCGATCCGGCCCGACCAATCGTCGGTCTGGCCGACTCCAAAAAGCTCAGCGCGAAACGGCGCGAGGCGCTGTATCATGAAATTAAAGAAAAAGCGCTGGCGTGGAGCCTGGGCCGGGCAGAACCGGACGAAATCGATAGTCTGAATATCCTGCACGCCACCATGCTGGCGATGCAGCGTGCCGTGGCTGCCCTGTCTTTGACGCCCGACTACGTGTTGATCGACGGCAACCGCTGCCCAGCCTTGCCAATGCCGTCACTGGCGGTCGTCAAAGGTGATAGCCGGGTGCCGGAGATCAGCGCCGCGTCCATCCTGGCGAAAGTGACGCGGGATCGCGAGATGGAAGCGCTGGATTTGCTGTTCCCGCATTACGGTTTTGCGAAGCACAAAGGTTACCCCACGGCTTACCATCTGGAAAAACTGGCGATGCACGGCGCAACGCATCATCATCGCCGCAGTTTTGCTCCGGTGAAACGGGCGCTGGGGCTGGCGTAACGCCAGCACAGATTATGTGATGCCTGCGGACCTATGAGTCGCCGGCGACATTCGATTTAATCAATACTGGGATCTGGAGATGGCCGAACCACGTTTTGTTCACCTGCGTGTTCACAGTGACTATTCCATGATCGATGGGCTGGCTAAGGTCGGACCGTTGGTGAAAAAAGCGGCGTCGATGGGCATGCCAGCGCTGGCGATCACCGACCATTCCAACCTGTGCGGTCTGGTGAAATTTTACGGCGGCGCTCATGGCGCTGGCGTCAAACCCATCGTCGGCGCGGATTTTTATTTGCAGAGCGAGGAGCTGGCCGACGAACTGGCGCACCTCACTATTCTGGCGATGAACAACGCCGGCTATCAGAATCTGACGCTACTGATCTCTCGCGCCTACCAGCGCGGCTATGGCGCTGCTGGCCCGACGATAGATCGCGACTGGCTGGTGGAACATCAGGAAGGCCTGCTGTTGCTGTCCGGCGGTCGTCAGGGTGACATCGGCAAGTTCCTGCTGCGTGGCAATGACGCGTTAGTGGAACAGTGTCTGGCTTTTTATCAGAAACACTTTCCGCAGCGTTACTATCTAGAGTTGATCCGTACCGGCCGGTCGGATGAAGAAAGTTATTTGCATGCGGCGGTAGCGCTGGCCACCAAGCACGGCCTGCCCGTCGTCGCAACCAACGACGTACGTTTCATCAACGCCGATGAATTCGACGCCCACGAAATTCGCGTAGCGATCCACGACGGCTACACCCTGGACGATCCCAAGCGGCCGCGCAACTACAGTCCCCAGCAGTACATGCGTAACGAAGAGGAAATGTGCGAGCTGTTTGCCGACATTCCCGAAGCGCTGGCTAACAGCGTTGAAATCGCCAAGCGCTGCAACGTGACCATTCGACTGGGTGAGTACTTCCTGCCGCAATTCCCTACCGGCGATATGTCGACGGAAGATTATCTGGTCATGTGCGCTCGGGAAGGGCTGGAAGAACGTCTTGCGTTCCTGTTTCCTGATGAAGAAGAGCGAACGCAGCGGCGGCCGGCTTATGACGAGCGCCTCGATATCGAGCTGCAGGTCATTAACCAGATGGGCTTCCCCGGCTACTTCCTGATCGTGATGGAGTTTATCCAGTGGTCGAAAGATAACGATGTGCCCGTCGGGCCGGGACGAGGTTCTGGCGCCGGGTCGCTCGTCGCCTATGCGCTGAAAATCACCGACCTCGACCCGTTGGCGTTCGATCTGCTGTTCGAACGATTCCTGAACCCGGAACGTGTTTCCATGCCCGACTTCGACGTCGACTTCTGCATGGAAAAACGCGACCTGGTTATCGATCACGTGGCGGATATGTACGGTCGCGATGCGGTATCGCAGATCATTACATTCGGTACCATGGCGGCGAAGGCGGTGATCCGAGACGTGGGGCGCGTGCTGGGTCATCCGTACGGATTCGTTGATCGCATTTCCAAGCTGGTGCCGCCCGATCCGGGAATGACGCTGGAAAAAGCGTTTGCCGCGGAACCGCAGCTGGGCGAAATCTATGAGGCGGATGAGGAAGTCAAAGCGCTGATCGACATGGCGCGCAAACTCGAAGGGGTGACCCGTAACGCCGGCAAACACGCCGGGGGCGTGGTGATTTCACCGACCAAAATTACCGACTTCGCGCCGCTGTATTGCGACCCGGAAGGGCAACACCCGGTCACCCAGTTTGACAAGAACGATGTGGAGTACGCCGGGCTGGTCAAGTTCGACTTCCTGGGTCTGCGTACGCTGACCATCATCAACTGGGCGCTGGAGATGATCAACCCGCGTCAGGAAAAGCAAGGGTTGCCGCCGGTCGATATCGCCGCCATTCCGCTCCACGACAAAAAAAGTTTCGACATGCTGCAGCGGTCGGAAACTACCGCGGTGTTCCAGCTGGAATCCCGCGGCATGAAGGACTTGATCAAACGTCTTAAGCCCGACTGCTTCGAAGATATGATCGCACTGGTGGCCCTGTTCCGTCCGGGCCCGCTGCAGTCAGGGATGGTGGATAACTTCATCGACCGTAAGCACGGTCGGGAAGCCATCTCCTATCCGGATATTGAGTGGCAGCACGAGTCGCTGAAACCGGTGCTCGAACCGACCTATGGTATCATCCTGTACCAGGAACAGGTGATGCAGATAGCCCAGGTGCTCTCCGGCTATACTCTGGGGGGCGCGGATATGCTGCGCCGCGCCATGGGTAAGAAAAAACCCGAAGAGATGGCCAAGCAGCGCTCGGTGTTTAAAGCCGGCTCAGAGAAGATGGGTATCGACGGGGAACTGTCGATGAAAATCTTCGACCTGGTGGAGAAATTCGCCGGTTACGGCTTTAACAAGTCGCACTCGGCCGCTTATGCGCTGGTGTCTTATCAAACGCTGTGGCTGAAGGCGCATTATCCGGCGGAATTCATGGCCGCGGTCATGACGGCGGATATGGATAACACCGACAAGATCGTCGGACTGGTGGATGAATGCTGGCGTATGGGGCTCAAAATCCTGCCGCCGGACATCAATAGCGGTCTGTACCATTTCCACGTCAACGACGCCGGTGAGATTGTTTACGGCATCGGGGCGATCAAAGGGGTTGGCGAGGGGCCGATTGAGGCCATCATCGAAGCCCGTAATCAGGGCGGCTATTTCCGCGATCTGTTCGACCTCTGCGCGCGCGCGGACATCAAAAAGCTCAACCGCCGCGTGCTGGAAAAGCTGATTATGTCCGGTGCGTTCGACCGTCTCGGCCCGCATCGCGCGGCGCTGATGAACTCATTGCAGGATGCGATGAAATCGGCCGAACAGCATGCAAAAGCAGAGGCTATTGGTCAGGTGGACATGTTCGGCGTGCTGGCGGAAACGCATGAGCAGGTCGAACAGTCCTACAGCACGGTTCCCCCTTGGCCGGAACAGGTCGTACTGGATGGTGAGCGGGAAACGCTGGGTCTGTATTTGACCGGCCATCCCATCAACCAATATCTGAAGGAAATCGAACGTTATGCCGCAGGCGTGCGTTTGAAAGATATGCACCCAACGGACCGGGGCAAAATCACCACTGCGGTGGGCCTCGTGCTTTCCGCTCGCGTTATGGTGACCAAGCGAGGCAACCGTATCGGTTTATGTACCCTGGACGATCGCTCCGGTCGTCTGGAGGTGATGTTGTTCACCGATGCATTGGATAAATACCAGCATTTGCTGGAACAAGACCGAATTTTGATCGTCAGTGGACAGGTCAGTTTTGATGATTTCAGCGGCGGGCTTAAAATGACCGCGCGCGAGATTTTAGATATCAGTGAAGCGCGGGAAAAATATGCGCGTGGACTTGCTATCTCGCTGACTGACAGGCAAATTGATGACCAGTTGTTAAACCGTCTCCGTCAATCGTTGGATCCCCATCGATCGGGGACGATTCCGGTGCATCTTTATTACCAGCGGGAGGATGCGCGAGCTCGGCTACGCTTCGGCGCGGCATGGCGCGTGACCCCGACCGACGTGCTCCTGAACGATCTGCGCACCATAGTGGGTAATGAACAGGTAGAACTGGAATTTGACTAATATAGGATTACTATGAGTCTGAATTTTCTTGATTTTGAGCAGCCGATTGCAGAGTTGGAGGCGAAAATTGACTCTTTGACCGCCGTCAGCCGTCAAGACGAAAAATTGGATATAAACCTGGATGAAGAGGTTAAGCGTCTGCGCGAAAAAAGCGTAGAACTGACGCGTAAAATCTTCGCCGATCTGGGCGCATGGCAGGTTGCTCAACTGGCACGTCATCCTCAGCGTCCTTACACGCTCGACTATATCAAACGCGTTTTCACCGATTTCGATGAGCTGGCAGGCGACCGCGCCTACGCTGACGATAAAGCGATCGTTGGGGGCATTGCGCGTCTGGATGGCCGTCCCATGATGGTCATCGGCCACCAGAAAGGCCGTGAAACCAAAGAAAAAATTCGCCGCAACTTCGGTATGCCGGCGCCGGAAGGTTATCGCAAAGCGCTACGTTTGATGGAGATGGCCGAGCGTTTCAAAATGCCGATCATCACTTTCATCGACACTCCGGGCGCTTATCCGGGTGTGGGCGCGGAAGAACGCGGCCAGTCTGAAGCGATTGCCCGTAACCTGCGTGAGATGTCCGAATTGAGCGTTCCCATCATCTGCACCGTCATCGGTGAAGGTGGCTCCGGCGGCGCGCTGGCGATCGGCGTGGGCGATAAGGTCAACATGCTGCAATTCAGCACCTACTCCGTGATTTCCCCTGAGGGCTGTGCCTCTATCCTGTGGAAAAGCGCGGACAAGGCGCCGTTAGCCGCGGAAGCGATGGGCATTATCGCACCGCGTCTGAAAGAACTGGGCTTGATCGACACGGTGATCCCCGAACCGCTGGGGTCCGCACACCGCGACGTCGACGCTATGTCGGCATCGCTGAAATCTCAGCTGCTGGCCGACCTGCGTGAGCTGGATGCGTTCAGCGATCAGGAACTGTTGAATCGTCGTTACCAGCGGTTGATGAACTACGGCTACTGCTGATTGTTCTCTCCGTCTGAAAAAGTCCGTGGTCAGCAATGACCGCGGACTTTTTTGTTATGATGGCCCTTATCCTTTCCTCTTACCGTGGTTGCCGGGAATCGCTATGCTGAAACTTCAAGGAATTCATCATATTGCCATCATTGCATCTGACTACGAACGGAGTAAGCGCTTCTACTGCGACCTGCTGGGATTCACCCTGCAGCACGAGATTTACCGTGCCGCCAGAGACTCCTGGAAGGGCGATTTGGCGTTGAATGGCCAATACGTCATTGAGCTGTTCTCTTTCCCGGGGGCGCCTTCGCGCGTGAGTCGTCCCGAAGCTCAGGGGCTCAGACATCTGGCCTTTGCCGTGGATGATATCGACCAATCGGTCCGCGAGCTGGCCCGCAGGGGCGTAAACTGCGAGCCTATTCGTATCGATGAAGAGACCGGGCGACGCTTCACCTTCTTTGCCGACCCGGATGATTTGCCGTTGGAATTGTATGAACGATAATGCCTCTGCTCGTATTGATGAGGTTCTATTAAACGCGGTCGAGCGTCAGGTGACGTCCGGCGACCGCTACCTGCTCGCCTACAGCGGCGGGCTGGACTCCACCGTGCTGCTCCATCTGCTGGTGACGTTACGCGAACAGCGCGGGTTTTTGCTGCGGGCGGCGTATGTCCACCACGGACTTAGTGAGTTCGCCGACAACTGGTCATTGCACTGCGCGAGGCAGTGTGCCGCCTGGGATATCCCGTTCAGTACTCTGCGGGTGAAAGTGGAGGCGCAGCAAGGGGGGATTGAAGCGGCGGCCCGCGAGGCGCGCTATCAGGCCATTCGCCAACATCTATCCCCGGAAGAAGCGCTGCTGACGGCGCAGCATCTCAACGATCAGAGTGAAACTTTCCTGCTGGCACTCAAACGGGGCAGTGGCCCCGCGGGCCTGTCGGCGATGGCATCGTCGACACCGTTCGGCGAGCGGACTCTTTTACGACCGTTGCTGAACTGTAGCCGCGCTCAACTTGCCGAGTATGCGGCGTATCACGGCCTGAAATGGATCGAAGACGACAGCAATAGCGACGATCGCTTTGATCGCAATTTCCTGCGTCGCCACGTTTTACCCGTTTTGACGCAGCGTTGGCCTCATTTTCCGACGGCGGTCTCACGTAGCGCCAAGCTCTGCGCGGAACAAGAGCAACTGCTGGATGAGTTGCTGGCCGAGTCACTGCAATCGCTTCGCCGCTCTGACGGCGGATTGTCGATTACGGATCTCGACTCTTTCAGCCCGCAGCGGCGCTCCGCACTGTTGCGGCGTTGGCTGGCGGCTGAGGGTGTGCGGATGCCTTCGCAGGAGCAGCTACAGCGGTTGTGGCAGGAGGTGGCACTCTGTCGGCGGGACGCGGAACCGCAGTTGATGCTGGGACAGTGGCAGATTAGACGTTTTCGCGATTGTTTATATGTTTTGCCGCTGTGTGCGTCGCTCCGAGAGGCCGTTTTGACTTGGGACCCGCCGTCAGCGCCTTTGGCGCTTCCCTCAGGGCTGGGATCGCTGGTCTTGGGGGCTCAGGGGATTGCGGTGCGCCGTCCGTATCCCGACGAAGCAGTAACCGTTCGCTTTCATGCGCAGGGAAAATTTCATATCGTCGGGCGCGAACACGGGCGCCAGATAAAAAAACTGTGGCAGGAGCTAGGGATTGCGCCCTGGTTGAGGGAGCGGACACCGTTGATCTTCTACGGCGAACAGCTTATTGCGGCGGTGGGAACGTTTGTCACGCGTGAAGGGCGTCCCGAGTCGGAAGACACGGCCTGGCGTATTGCCTGGCATCCTGCTTCTCTGCCGTAATAGGGTTTTTGAAGTGAAAACGGACAACCAGGTTGTCCGTTTAAATTGGCAGGAAAAAGTTCGGTCAGGGTTCGCTAACCAGGATTTTACCTATTTCGGGATGGCTGAAGCTGAGGATATGGTCAAGCCGAACTTCTCTGACATCGCCCGCATCATCAAGCAGCAGATATTCGACGTGCTTGCGTGAGATGATGTCAGAGGCTTTGCCGGACACGACTTCACCGTTACGCAGTTCCACCGTCAACGTCAGGTGCTGTTGGCAGGTGGCTTCAAGATTGTCGTAATCATCACAATTGATGGGTTGATATTCATTACTCATTGACATAATCGCTCACCAATAAGTTAGCGGCGGCATAGGCCGCCTGTTCCCTGACTGAGGACGGTAAATCGCCGTTTAGGGCAATTTCGTCCAGGGTTTTCAATACACAACCCAGTGCATCGGGTAGATAACCCAGGTCACCGCTGGCGATCTCTGCATAGAGACGACGTACTAATTCACCGTATTTTTGCACTATACCCTCCCTAAGAGCCAGCTTGGTAGCCTTCATAATGACGTCACCGGAGGTGGTAAGCCTAAGAAGAAAATGAATGCTATCTTGCCAGCCGACTATAGCATAGGCATTGACCGGTTATCAGTATTATGCCCGAGGTGTAAGACCAACGCCGGGGTGTGAGGCACGACGGTTCTCCAGTACACTGTCGGCCCCAACCAAGAGGTGAAACATGGCGTTAAAAGCAACGGTGTACAAAGCGGCAGTCAATATTGCCGATATGGACCGCCATTTTTTTCACGATGCCGCACTGACGATAGCGCAGCATCCTTCCGAAACCGATCAGCGAATGATGCTGCGGCTGCTGGCGTGGATTTGCCACGCCGACGAGACATTACGGTTTACGAAAGGACTGTGTGCCGACAACGAACCTGAAATCTGGCGGCACAGTGACGATCAGCAGATTGAGCTGTGGATCGAACTGGGATTGCCGGATGAAAAGCGTCTAAAGAAAGCATGCAGCTTGTCGCGCGAGGTGGTGTTATATGCCTACAACGAGCGCGCGGCGCGAGTCTGGTGGCAAACGATGGCGGATAAAACGGCGCAGCTTTCCAACCTGACGGTGCGTTTTCTGGATGATAAACAGCTGATGCAGATGACCACTCTGGTCGGGCGTAACATGTCGCTGCAGGCTACCTTGCAGGAAGGCACCATCTGGTTATCGGACGCTCAGAATCATCTGGAAGTCGTTTTTGATGACTGGAAAATTGCGTAGCAATAGGGATGATCGCTATTCAATCAGGCCATCCTTTCCTTCGTTTCTGCGCTAAACGGGTGGCTGTGTCGAGGGTCGCAGTCACGTTTAACGCATGCGAAACAGACCTCGCTCGTAGCGATAGATGCGCAGAAAAGCAGGGAGATTATGATGCATAAGCTGATCATCAGCAGTGTCTTGATGTTCGGTCTGTCGGGGCTCATCGGCTGCCATTCTCATCCGGCCGTTCAGTCTGAGTCGCTGCAGCCGATGGCGCAGCATTATCGGGGATCGTTACCCGATAGCCGGACTATTGCGCTGTATCTTGACGCCGACGGTAGCTTCGTTCTGAAGACGCATGTGGCTGATGGCGGAGGGCATCCCCTGCGCCGGCTAGAGAAAGGGCAATGGCAACGCACCGCGGATAAACTGGTGCTCACAAACTCCCACGGGAGCAAGCGTTATTTTTTGGCGAAAAATGATGATTTGACGGTACTAGATGATAACGGCCGCCCGTTGCGCTCCTCTCAGCAATACCGCCTGTTTGCCGTTAATCCTGCATAATATCGGAGCGGAGACGCGCCAGTCTTATCGCTCGCCCCGCATCAAATGCCAACAGGGGAGTAAACCGAGGGTGAGATAACTTCGTTTTCCAGCGCTCAAGACAGCCCCCGTCGTCGGCTTCATCTTGCGCTGAGACATCCCCTATTTTCTACGTCAGAGCTTTCCCCACATAGCAATTTCCTGAACTGGCGGGTTTGTTTTCCCCGTATGACTCGCAAAAAGGGTTCGCTGGCCTGAGTTCTGAAGGAGGACGGGGCGGGGATGAAAACAGGGCGTCAATGAATCAGCGGGCGACGTTGGGATAGGCGGAGAATAGTCACGGCCGCCATGCGACGGCCGTACTGCGTTTTTTCTTCGATTTACAGCATCTTTTTTAACTGATAGAGCCAGTCAAGCGCCTGACGGGGCGTGAGCATATCCGGGTCGAGCGTTTCCAGCGCTTCAATCGCGGCAGGCGACTCCTCGGGAGCCAACAGCATCAACTGCGCCCCGTCGATGTGGCTGCTCGACGCGTTATTAGACAGCGTTTCCAGCTCTTTCAGTTTTTGACGCGCGCGTTTGATCACGTCCTTCGGCACCCCGGCCAGCGCCGCTACCGCCAGTCCGTAGCTCTTGCTGGCGGCCCCGTCCTGCACGCTGTGCATGAAGGCGATGGTATCGCCATGCTCCAGGGCATCCAGATGGACATTGACGACGCCTTCCATTTTCTCCGGCAGATTAGTCAGCTCGAAGTAGTGGGTGGCGAACAGTGTCATCGCCTTGATCTTGTTTGCCAACGTTTCCGCGCACGACCAGGCCAGCGATAGGCCGTCGTAGGTTGACGTACCTCGGCCGATCTCATCCATTAGCACCAGACTGTGTTCCGTCGCGTTATGCAAAATATTGGCGGTCTCCGTCATTTCGACCATGAAGGTGGAGCGCCCTGACGCCAGATCGTCCGCGGCGCCGACGCGGGTGAAGATACGGTCGACCGGGCCGATGACGGCCTGCTCAGCCGGTACATAGCTGCCGATATGGGCCATCAGTACGATCAATGCCGCCTGACGCATGTAGGTGCTTTTCCCGCCCATATTCGGACCGGTGATGATCAGCAGGCGGCGCTGTGGGGACAGCGACAGCGGGTTGGCAATAAACGGCTCGCTGAGCACCTGCTCTACGACGGGGTGACGGCCGCCGGTGATCTTGATGCCGGGACGATCGCTTAGCGTCGGGCAGACATAGTTAAGCGTGTCCGCGCGCTCCGCCAGGTTGCTCAGTACGTCCAGTTCCGCCAGCGCGCTGGCGCTTTGCTGCAGCTCCGCAAGATGGGGGAGCAGGATGTCAAACAGCTGGTCGTACAGCGCTTTCTCCAGCGCCAGCGCCTTGCTTTTAGAGGTGAGCACCTTGTCTTCGTACTCTTTCAGCTCGGGGATGATATAGCGCTCGGCGTTTTTCAGCGTTTGACGGCGCACGTAGTGCATCGGCACCAAATGGCTTTGACCGCGGCTAACCTGGATGAAATAGCCGTGCACGCCGTTGAAGCCGACTTTCAGCGTATCAATACCGAGCTTTTCGCGTTCACGGATTTCCAACTTGTCCAAGTAGTCGGTGGCGCCTGCGGCAAGGCTGCGCCACTCGTCCAGCTCTTCGTTGTAGCCGGCAGCGATAACGCCGCCGTCCCGTACCAGAACCGGCGGCGCTTCCACCACCGCGCGTTCCAGCAAATCCCGCAGTTCGTCGAACTGCCCTATCTGGCTGGCAAGACGCTGAATCGCATCGGCATCGATCGATGACAGCAGGGCATGAATGTCCGGCAGCTGATGGAAAGCATGGCGCATTCTCGCCAGATCGCGCGGACGCGCCGTGCGCAGCGCCAATCGCGCCAGAATACGTTCCAGATCGCCGACCTGACGCAGAAAAGGCTGCAATTCCACGGCCAAATCCTGCAACGCGCCGATGGCCTGCTGACGCTGCGTTAGCGTCTGAACATTGCGGCTTGGCATGTGCACCCAACGTTTCAGCATCCGGCTGCCCATCGGCGTCACGGTGCAGTCCAACACGGCCGCCAGCGTATTCTCAGGGCCGCCGGATAGGTTCTGCGTCAGTTCGAGATTACGTCGCGTCGCGGCATCCATAATAATGCCGTCCTGCTGACGCTCCATGGTGATGCCCCGAATATGCGGCAGCGAAGTGCGCTGCGTATCTTTGGCGTATTGCAGCAAGCATCCGGCGGCGCGCAGTCCGAGCTTGGCCTGTTCGACGCCAAAACCCGTCAGGTCGCGCGTACCAAACTGCAGATTCAGCTGCTGACGCGCTGTATCCAGTTCAAACTCCCACAGGGGGCGGCGGCGTAGACCGTTGCGATGCTCAATCAGGGACATCAATTCAAACGTTTCGGGATAGAGCAATTCAGCTGGATTGGTGCGCTGCAGTTCGGCGGCCATGCTTTCTGAATCGGCGGGTTCCGCCAGTCGAAAACGCCCTGAGCTGATGTCCAGCGTGGCATAACCGAATCCGCGACCGTCCTGCCAGATCGCCGCCAGCAGGTTGTCCTGACGCTCCTCAAGCAGCGCCTCGTCGCTGATGGTGCCCGGCGTCACGATGCGCACAACTTTGCGCTCTACCGGCCCTTTACTCAACGCAGGGTCGCCAATCTGTTCGCAGATGGCGACGGACTCGCCCAGTTGCACCAGCCGGGCCAGATAGTTTTCCACCGCATGATGGGGAACGCCCGCCATCGGGATAGGCTCTCCCGCCGAGGCACCGCGTTTAGTTAATGAAATATCCAGCAGCTGCGATGCCCGCTTGGCGTCATCGTAGAACAGCTCGTAAAAATCGCCCATGCGGTAGAACAACAGGATTTCCGGATGTTCTGCTTTCAGCCTCAGGTACTGCTGCATCATGGGGGTGTGGCTATCGAGGTTGTCGGTGGTTTTCATGCGGTTATTTTCATAATCCATTGGATTTACGTTCGATTGTGATTTTTTGTTGTTCTTGTAGGGCATCACTGGTGGATCGCAGCGTTCTGCTGAACGTGTTCGTCTCGAAGTCGGAAAGCGACGTCTGCCTATTTATCTGCGGGCCATCATAGCGGAGCGCGTTCGACAGGAAAACAGCTCAACAAAACGTTCTCGCACAAGGCCAGCAAAGTGATGAGCCTTCAGACCAGATCCCCGTTGACTCGAAAGGAAATAGCAGGCTAAAAAAGCATCGGCGACAACGGATATTGCGACCTTTATTGAGCGCTATACTAGCTCAGCGACCTGCAAACGGACACCGCTAAAAGCGGGAAGCGTCCCGCAAACCTTGCGTGAAATGACATGTTTGGAATTCTACAACAGGCGTTCATCCGTAATGACGGGGTAGGGCGGCGACAGTGCAAAAGTAAAAAAAACAAAGCAGATTGAGGGAAGCTTGACGCGGCCATCGTCTGCAATGACTGCGCAGATTGTGGATATTGGGGCTTTTTGCGACGTGGTTCATTCACACTATTTCCCACGGACGCTTACTCAACGTGGCTTCCCCCTGAGTCTTATCTACCAATAAAACTGCCCTGTATTTTGGCTACTACCCACGGTCATTAGGGGCGCTTTGTGTATACATGCGGCTTCCGTTTTCATGTCGTCAAAGCACAACAAATCATTATCTTCTTCTCTATTTCCGTCTATTTGATAGCCATCACCGAAGTCCTGAATATAAACGCGATAATCCCCATCACTCAGCTTATGAGGAATACCATATTTCTCCTTCATCATGTCCTTGTGGGCTTCCCACCAGGCAATCTGGCGCTTTTTTAGGTGTGGAAAATGTTTGACTAGTACGATGTCGCCATCATGCACGGCTACGATTTCCACGGGAGTTAGGTACTGCCAGAGTAAATAACCACCGGCTGCGGCCGCGATAACGCCAGCTATGATTCGCTTGTTCATATTGTTTCCCTGCATTTTCAATAGGGGCTTGTCTATAAGGAGTATTTAACGGTAGAACTGCCCTGTGTTTTTACTCCGGCCTACCCACATCAAAGGTATCTTTTCGATACATTTTTCCTCGGCAATCATATCGTCAAAACAAAGTAAGTCAGTATCTTCGTCTGTACCTCGATCAACACGGTATCCTCCATCAAATCCAACAATAAACACGCTGTAGTCATTGACGATGCCCCCACGCTGCAGGCGCCGATGACCAAAATCAGTGCGTCGACCAGCAAAGTGGGCAAAGGCTATTTTCTCTTTGTACATGGCTCGCAGATGTGTCGATATGCTTGGGTTTCTCAGTGTGTCATTTCTTTATTCGCCCTTCAGGCCACACTTTGCCGATGCGTTGATTGTTCGTTGAAGCAGGGCGCTATGCTAATCGTATATGCTGCTTTTCCGCGTCGTCTCATCGTGTTTGTGCTGAGAAAACGTGTAGCTCAATGAATATGTGTTGAATAATACCCTGCGTGAAAGATAAATATTTCTTTATTATGGGTTGTGGTATTTTACGCTGCCCTGCGGCAGCTGTTTAAATGAGTTTTTTGATTAAATTTTGACTCAACCTCTCTCTCATCGGATGATGATATAGGTAATAATTTCAAGGCCTTTCCGAATTAACTCCGTATTAAATCCTATCTAAAAAACCGCCGAATCATGCGTAATTAATAATTTTATCTTTTTTATTCAATAACTTTATTGGGTTTTGTTGATCTTGGTTGGGTTTTTAATGAAAAGTCAGCCACAGCGCATGTTTACCGTCTTGGCGAGCTTAACTACGTGCTTTTTCTGCCGATAGTCATGATGTCGGCAATATCGTTATTTTGCTCATATACAGGACTCAATATGTCAATCAAACGCTTCTCTCTCATTGTTCTTGCTTCACTTTTACTTATCTTTTTCGCCAGTACGCTTTCAAATGTGTGGATGCTGATACGCAGCAACAATTCTTTGGATAGCGTGAATAAAGAAATACGCGTCGTGCTGTCGGTCATTGACCCCATCAACCACAGCCGCACTATGCGCGTTCGTATCATGGAATATATGGAGGATATGGAAAAAGGGGGTGGTCAGAATTCCCAGTCGATGCTTGAAGGCGTGAATGCCGTTATGGCGAAAGCGGATGCGGCGTTTCAGTCTTATCTGAATGCACCTAAACAACCGTCGGAAGGTCCACTGGCCGACGCGTATCGCTCGGCCTATCTCGCTTACCGTCAGGATGGATTGCAGCCTCTGCTGGATGCGGCGGCCAAAAATGACGAGCCCACATTCTACGCGCAGCTGGCGGTGGTGAGAAAGCTAGATAGTCAGTACGAAATCGCGCTGGATAAGCTCTTAGAATTCCGTGAGCAATATGCCAAAAATCTGAATCAGGATGCACAGAGTAACTTCACCTTCTCAATGACGCTGATTGTGATCTTCGCCGTGGTGTTTATCGCCATCATTGCCGGGATGATGATCCTACTGAAGCGCTTCGTTCTGGATCAATTGGGTATTGCCAAAGATCACTGTAGCCAGATTGCCAATGGTCATCTGGAGACCACGGTAAATGCGCATTTGAAAGGTGAGATTGGCGATCTGATGCGTTCGATGGAACAAATGCGTCTTTCACTGGTGCAAATTATCGGGCAGGTGCGCGACTCGAGCTACACCGTCGCTCATGCATCTCAGGAAATTGCGGCGGGTAATATCGATCTGTCTTCCCGTACCGAGCAGCAGGCGTCCGCGTTGGCGCAAACGGCGGCGAGCATGGAAGAGCTGGGCGCGACCGTTAAGCAGAATACAGCGAACGTCTATCAGGCGACGAGCCTGACGCAGGACGCGGTCAAAGCCGCGCAGGAAGGCGAGAAGGTGGCGAAAGAGGTGGGAGATACCATGCTGGGCGTCACCGCCAGTTCGAAGAAAATCGAGGACATTACCAGCGTCATCAATGGCATTGCATTCCAGACCAACATACTGGCATTGAACGCCGCGGTAGAAGCGGCCAGAGCCGGAGAACAAGGGAGGGGATTCGCCGTGGTGGCCGGTGAGGTCCGCAATCTGGCGCAGCGCAGCGCTCAGGCGGCAAAAGAGATAGGCGGGCTGATCAGCGAATCGGTGAACGGCGTGCGCATAGGGTCGGAGCAGGTCACGAAGACCGGCGAGGCGATGTCTGCCATCATCACCTCCATTACGCGTATCAACGATTTAATGGGGGAAATCGCCACGGCATCCGATGAACAGAGCCGCGGCATTGGTCAGATAGAACAAGCCGTGACGGAAATGGATGGCGTCACGCAGCAAAATGCGGCGCTGGTTCAGGAATCCGCCGCGGCCGCCTCGTCGCTGGAAGAGCAGGTAAATCATCTGACTCACGCGGTCTCTTCTTTCAAACTTCCCACCAATGAAAACACGCTGTTACGGCCCACACTAACCAAAAGAACGTCTTCCTCCTCCAGCGTCAAAGCGCTGCCTTCAAGCACCGGCAGTAAAAAAACGGGCGGGGATAACTGGGAAAAATTCTAAAAAACTGGCGCGCCAATCACTCACCGCCGCTGAGTTTTCCGACGCTGCGGTGGTGACCCAGGAAACGGGCCTTGCCGTATAAGGAATATACGGTCGGCGAAAGGGTAACCGGGGGCCGACAAGTGATTGGCGCAGGGCGTTGCGGACA
The DNA here is from genome assembly GCF_002111585.1 of Lonsdalea iberica. Lineage (GTDB taxonomy): Bacteria > Pseudomonadota > Gammaproteobacteria > Enterobacterales > Enterobacteriaceae > Lonsdalea > Lonsdalea iberica. Next base: position 67,868 of record NZ_LUTP01000012.1, on the reverse strand, counting down.
CAAGCCCCGTGGCGTCCGCCTGCCGGCGCTTGTTCTCTGTTCCGTTCTTTTATCTTCTCTTTCCCCCATGTCCACGATGCCTGTCGGCAAGCCTCTGATCGCAAGCGATACGTCTGCCCAGTGGTCACTCACGCCCCACCGCGGGGAGATATGGCCGCCACACTATCGTTCGCCGCTTAGGATATCCATGGCGTCGGCGGCTATTAAGAACGGTGAATCACAGGGGACTGGTCATTAATTTCTCCGAACAGCCGGGAAATAACCTAAACATTTTTTATTAACGCAAGATGCAGGCAGCAATGAATGCTGCATTTTTCATCAATAGAATGAATAAAAAAAGGGCCCGACTAATTCGTATAAGACTTATTTTTTAATGAGTAATAAGGTGTTTTCATTTTGTGAATAATAGCCGGAAAAGCGTTGATTTGCGTTATTTTTAGGCAAGTGACTGGCTATTTTGGTTCAGCGGAATAATGAGAATAGTGTTTTTTTATATTTTAATTCCGACTGATTTTATCAGGTATAGCGTGTTTTTTCTCTCTGTTTTGTTTTTTTTTGCCATTAGTTTTTTAATTAAAAACATCTCGTAAGGCGGATGGCTTTTATTGACGAAAGAGGGGTGCTTACTAGTGCGGTCTGGTTGGCGTTACTTATTGAATTTATTGTTGTATGTAACGTTGTTTGCTTGTTTTTTGCCTATTGTAGCGCCATTTAACTTAAGGCAATATTATCTCGGTTAAAATGATTACTTTAGTTTCATAATGGCGGTGTTATTATATATCGACACTAGGTTGCCGGATGGGTAATCAACCTTGCACGGCAAGACTCAATAATTCAGGAGCTTTAGATAATGAAAACGCCTCGCACTATAACCTCTCCTAAAAAGTTCTTTATTGGCAACGGTATTCTTAATCAGCTCCATGATTTCGTAAAAGATTTTGGTGACAACGCATTAATTGTCTGTGATGAATTCATTCTGCAGAAAGTTAAAGACGAAGCCGTGCCGCCCTTACTGGAAAAAGGGATGAAATGTACTGCTGAGAAATTCAATTATGAATGTACTGACGTTGAAATTAATCGTCTGGGTGACATCGTCAACAGCCAGCAAGCAAATGTCATTGTGGGTGTGGGCGGGGGTAAAACGCTCGATGTATCCAAAGCGGTGGCTTTCTACCAGAAACTCCCGGTCATCCTGTTCCCGACCATTGCATCTACCGATGCGCCTTGCACCGCGCTGTCCGTTATCTACAAAGAGAACGGCGAGTTCGATCGTTACCTGTTCCTGCCTCAGAACCCGGATGCGGTGATTGCTGATACCGCTATCATTGCTTCCGCGCCGGTTCGTTTCTTTGCCGCAGGCGTGGGTGATGCACTGGCGACCTATTTTGAAGCGCGCGCGTGCTATCAGGCCGACGGCATTAACCTGGTACTGAAAAAACCGTCAAGAACGGGATTGGAGCTGGCGAAACTGTGTTACCAGCTGCTGAGTGAAAACGTCGAGTCCGCCATGGACGCCATTAAAAACAAGGTAGCGACGCCCGCGCTGGAACAGGCGATCGAAGCGACAATTTACCTGAGCGGCGTCGGCGCGGAATCCGGAGGTTTGGCGGCCGCCCATGCGGTGAATAACGGTATGTCCGTCGTGCCGGATTTGCACAGAGCTCAGCACGGTGAAAAAGTCGTATTTGGCCTGCTGACGCAGCTGGTGCTGGAAAACGCGCCGGTTGCTGAGTTTGATGAAGTGATTCGTATCATCAAACGGCTGGCCTGCCGTTGACGCTGGAAGAGATGGGACTGAAAACGTTTGTCGAAGCCGAATGGCGTAAAGTGGCGGAAATTGCCTGCCATAAAGACGACACCATGGGCAACATGCCGATGGAAGTGACCAAAGAGGATGTCTACAACGCCATGGTCGCGGCGAACAGCTTAGCTGAGCGTTACAAAGCGAAAGCTTAACGTTTACCCCGCGATGTTCCATGCCGATCCGCTTGTCGGGTTGGCATGGCCCCGCTTTCCTTTATATGCCGCGTTTTCCCTGGACGCTGAACTTCTTTTCTTCCCGACAGTAGGCATTGACGGATAATTTTTCATCGTCAAAAACAGCTTTGTCCGCTTGCTATGATTGATCATTATTTAGCATGACTTAATCCCTGATGGGGCTGAAGTCAGGCGAAGTTTTCATTCTCTATTATACTGTCTTCGGTCATAAAACTGAGGCGCAGCAGACGCTGTGAATAGAGTAGAGATGGAATATTATTGCTTCGTATTAATCAAGTTCGTTATTGGTTTTACTATTGTCATCACACACCTGAATGTTTCAGGTAAAACCCAGTTATCACAAATGACGCCGGTGGACTTCATTGGCAACTTCGTGCTCGGGGGTATTATCGGCGGGGTTATATACAGCGACAGCATCCCGCTCTATCAATACATCATTGTATTATTTATCGGCGTCGGACTTATTTCGTTGCTGAATTTCATCAGCAAGCATTTTCATCTGTTTCGCTCTATCGCCATTGGCGATCCTTTACCGATCGTCAAAAAAGGCCGTTTTCTGATGGAAAACATCCTGCGACAGAAGAACAAAATCGACATTCTTAATGTCGCCTCGCAGCTTCATTCTCAGGGGATTCGTTCATTCCAGCAAATTACCTATGCTCAGATCGAACCCAGCGGTCAGTTGACGGTGGTCTGTGAAGACAACGAAATGCCTTCGGTCATTGTTATGAAAGACGGAGAGATCAGGCGAAGAGAGTTGGAACAAATTGAAAAAGATGAGGATTGGCTGCAAAACAAGCTTCGTGAAAATGAACTTGAAGAAGACGACATCTTTATCGCGGAGTTTTGGGACGGCAATCTGATGTTTATCCTGCGGGATGGTTCGGTGATTAAGTAGCTTTTGTGTGACATATCGGTGGATAGCGGCCATTTCGTTTAGCCGAGTGAACAGACATCGACGTGACTAACGCGCTGTCTAAATTATTTTTTTCCCTTTCCCGGGGCCACCAACCTGTGTTGGCGGCCCCGGTTTTCGTGCTGCCATAAAGTCCTTTACGTAAAGATGGCTACTCAGCGAGGCCTTAAAACGTTAAAATATGCTCAGCTGAATTTACTGCTATTGATTTTATTGGTTTTTTACATACATTTTTTATTTTTAGGAATTTTATCATGCAACAGCTACCCAATTGCCCAAAATGCCAATCTGAATACACTTGGCAGGACAACGACATGCTGAACTGTCCTGAGTGCGGGCATGTTTGGTCAATGGCGGGCGAGGCCGCGGAGCAGGAAGAAGGACTGGTCGTTCGCGATGCCAACGGCAACTTGCTGGCTGATGGCGACACCGTCACCGTGATCAAGGATCTGAAAGTGAAGGGGAGCTCTACGCCGCTGAAAATAGGTACGCGTGTGAAAGGTATCCGCCTGGTGGAAGGCGATCACAACATCGATTGCAAAATCGATGGTTTCGGCGCGATGAAACTGAAATCTGAATTTGTGAAGAAAAACTAAATCGCCATGCTTTCGCTTCCTGAAATCGCCGTAATAGGTTTCGGGAAGCCCCCCTTTCATTTATCCCACACGATCTGTTCTCGCCGTTCCGTTCATCCATTTCTGGTGGTAAACAAACCCGCTTTTCCCGTCCGCGAGCGCTGTCATACAGGCCTCGGTTTCAATCTCTCGATCTGGGTGTCTCGATCAAGATCGTGGTCCTACGGGCGAGAATGAGACTCTCCGTGAGGCACCGCCGCGTCTAATTGCGCTGTATCGGCTTTAGCGTCCAGCGCTGTAGTCTTACAAAAATCGCCTGCGCCGACGCAGGGGCTGTTAGGGGCGCGACAACCTGCACATTGGCGTATTAATGGAACATAAAGGAAAAAATAGTGAGCCGAAATGGCGCGGGAGCACATCGCGTATTATCTTTAAGCGGTGAGTTGTGGGCGGAAACAATAACAACAGCGTAAAACAGCAACATGACACCCGCTTTCTACGGGGAAGTGACGTAACGGGGAAATAATGTCATATGCCATGAATCCTCTATTTTTATTCTTTTTTAGTCTTAACGAAAAAATGCATTAGCCGATATATTTTAGAGAACAGACTTTTTTTACTCTGATGTCAGCCGTCCTTATACATGATGTTCTTTCACGCCAAGGTGACGGTTGAACCTAATTTCTCTGCTGTTTGATATTCGCCACCAGGAGCCTGTTCGCATTATCAATAATCGCTTTCGGGATGGAAGCATTTGAACTTTATTTCAATACTTTGGTGTTAGTTATTACGATAACTCGTCGTTTTTACGGTGTGATGGCATTAATTGAAATATAACAAGGAGACGTATTGTGGCTATATCGAGTATAGAGGCGCACAGTCAAAATATTAAGCCTTATTATCCCCTCGTGGCATCAATTAGCGCGGCGAATAATAACGGGTCATCCACGGCGAGTAGCACGGGCGGTTTTCCGCTGAGCAGTCAGACGGGAACAAGCTTCAGCGACGCTTCCACACAGACGTTCACCACGGGGACGGCGAGCGCGTCTGATTTAACGCAGACGACCGATGAGCGGCTGGAAGATCTCGAGGCCCAACTCCAGTCCCGAGAAGCTCAGCAGGCTAAGGACGACAAAGAGGAAGAGCAGTCCGACTCGCTTGAACGCTCTCTACAAATGATCAATGGGATCCCGATGTTCGGCGGCACGTTGGTGTCGATGATCAGTTATCCCGACGGGAGCTGGGAAGCGTACGACGCCTTCTCCGGCGAACCGGTCACCACCGAAGAGCTGGTGAAGATGGGGCAAGACAGCAGTAGTGCGGACAGCGATATGTTCAGCTTCTATAGCAAAGGGATATATAAAGGCCTCTCCGCCGCTGAAATTTACGAAAAGATTCAGCAGATGATGGGGGGAGGGTCGGACGAAATGGCCTGGGGAGTCGTCGGGTCTTCTGAGGTCTCTTCGACGAACGCCTAACGATAGCTTGGTTGTTCGCAATCCCGTTAGGGGAGCTCGCGTTCTGGATAAAAACGAATCCGGCCGGTCAGGCATAACAACTGATGTAGATCGACTTTCGCATTGCATCACAGGAATCGACGTTTTAAACGGCGACCGGAATATCAGCATCTATCCTTTTGACGATCGGCCTTGTTTACTGTGTCATTAGCCACCTGCAAATCTTCATATTAAGCGCCTAGTTGTTATTAATCGTGTTATTAACGTTGTTGTTGGCGGACCGCTATTTCGGTCCGCTTTTTTTATCTCATCGTCGGGTGAATAATTTGTCGCCGAGGTCGTGAGCAACACGCGCTGCGTTATTTCGTTTCACTCACCAATACCAGACACTACCGCCGGAAGTCCGACGACTTCACCGCGCTTCTTCGAGTATCCTTAGCTGAATTAAGTTGCCTGACCGCCTTATTCGCCCCCGGTGTATTCGACGTTGTTCCTATTTTCACTCTTCGATACCGAATCTCCCAGTCATGGACTCGGTGAAAAGGCGGATCTTTTTGTTTCAAAAAAAATAATTACTTAACGTGACTCATATCAATAACTTCAATAAGTTAAGCAATGTTTTGTCATTACCCACCGCACAAGAAACGGGGGACAGCTGCCCAGAAAGGGCGATGCCACCAGTCAATGCGGCCCTGGTGATGGCCGTTGCGTAAAAACAGAGCGCAGAGAAGCGCAAAACACGGCAGTTAATCAAAAAGGATCCGTTTTCATGAGTCGTACCATTCACAAGCTGTCCCCGCCTTTCCATGCCGAACATATCGGTAGCTTTGTATGCCCGCCGCGGCTACGCCAAGCGCGTCAGGATTGGGAGCAGGGAAGGCTTTGTCGCGACGCGTTGACCGAGATCGAAGACGAAGAAATCGTGCGGGCGATAGACCAGCAGAAAGCCTGCGGATTGCGTATTCTCACCGACGGCGAACTCAGGCGCGTCTGCTGGCAGACCGATTTCTTCGAGCACCTTCCGGGGATCCAGCGACTCTCTACTCAGCCTGCCGAAGAAAAGCCGATCGCGAGCGGCATTGAGGTTGTGGGGGAGATTGCATTCGATGCGTCGCACCCGTTCCTGGCGCATTTTCGCTTTCTTCATCAGACGATTAGGCATGATTCTAAACTGCTGGCCAAGCAGACGCTGCCCAGCCCGACCATGCTCCTGCATCCCTCCCTGCGTAACAACGCGTGTTATCCCTCGCTTGAGGCATACGGCAGTGCGTTGTCGAACGCCTATCGTCAGGCGATACGGGCCTTTTATGACGCCGGCTGCCGCTATCTACAGCTGGATGACATGATGTGGGCTTATCTCTCCGACTGCGCCGTCATCGCGCGCGAGCAAAGCCGGGGATACGATCCGACGTCCCTGCTGGAACTGTGTATCCACACGCTGAATCAGGCGCTGGTGGACAAACCGGAAGATATGTATGTCAGCCTGCATCTGTGCCGGGGCGCGTTTTCCGGCAACTGGCGCTATGACGACGGGTTGAACGCCATGGCCTACGCGATGGCACACGCGCAGGTCGATGGCGTAATGGTGGAATATGACGACCGCCGTCCGGCGGAACTGGAATTGCTCCGTTATGCCACCAGTCAGCAGGTCGTACTCGGGATTGTGAGCAGCCGGCAGGCAGAGTTGGAGGACCCCTCGCGGGTCATCATGGCGGTCAATACGGCCTCCCTTTATATGCCGCTGCGCAGGCTGGCGTTGAGCCCAACCTGTGGTTTCGCCTCCAGAAACCGGGACTCCGTCCTGAGTGAAGCGCAGCAGTGGGCTAAGCTCAAGCACGTCGTCGACATCGCGAAAACCGTCTGGACGATCCCCGATTAAGTCAGAGAACCTAAGCGAATCACATCGTGAAAGGCGGCGCTATCCGCGGCCGCCTGCAATAACTGATTGATATCGTTTTACCGCTAACTAAACTGGCTGCATCTAACTTCTCATCATGCGGGATCCCATGGAGCTGATTCACCTTGTTTACCGGCTATATCGCTGGCCTTTCATCGCCGTCATCCTTCTGAGTCTGGCCAGCGCGGCGCTGGGCATTGGTCTGATCGCGTTCATTAACCAGCGGTTGATTGCCAACTCGCATTCAGATCTTTGGGTGTTACCGCAGTTTCTGGGATTACTGCTGCTTCTGATGGCGGTCACTCTGGGCGCCCAACTGGCGCTGACGCTGTTGGGACACCATTTCGTCAGCCGTATGCGCGGGCAGCTGATCAAACGCATTCTGGATACCAGCCTGGAGCGCATGAACCACATCGGCCATGCTCAGCTGCTGGCCAGTCTCTCTAACGATATCCGCAGTATCACAATCGCCTTCGTTCGCCTGCCTGAACTGGTGCAGGGCGTTGTGCTGACCGTCGGCGCGGCCTGTTATCTGGCGTGGTTGTCGCCGCGCATGATGTTGTTCACCACACTGTGGGTGACGATCACGATTTGGGGCGGATATTGGCTGGTCTCGCGCGTTTACCGTCATTTCAACCGCGTGAGGGAAATGGAAGATAGCCTGCACGAAGACTATGAGCAGGTCATTTCGGGATGCAAGGAGCTGGCGCTGAATCGGGACCGCGCTCAGCGGCTGTACGAAGAAGATTATCAACAGCACGCCAGGGAGTATCAGCACCATATCGTGCGTGCCGACTCCTACCATCTCAGCGCGATTAATTGGTCGAACATTATGATGCTGGGCACGATCGGCGCGGCCTTCTTCATGGCCAACGGTCTCGGATGGGCGGACAACACGGTGGCCGCGACTTATTCGCTGACGCTGTTGTTCCTGCGCACGCCCTTGTTGCAGGCGGTCGGCGCGTTGCCGACGTTGCTCAGCGCACAGGTGGCGTTCGATAAGCTGCGTCGGCTCAAGCTAAACCCTTATCAGGACGGTTTTCCGGCGTTTGCCGCTCCCCAGCACTGGCAGTCCATCGAGCTACGCGACGTCCGCTTCCGCTATGGTCAGTCCGGCTTCGAGGTCGGCCCGATCAACGTGCGTATCCAGCGCGGCGAACAGCTGTTTGTCATCGGCGGCAACGGCAGCGGAAAATCCACGCTGGCGATGCTGTTAACCGGGCTGTATACGCCGGTCAGCGGACAAATTATGTTGGATGGCAATCCGGTCTCGTTGCCGGACTATCAGGCGCTGTTTTCGGCGGTCTTTACCGATTGTCACCTGTTTGACCGTTTGATGGGACCGCAAGGCGAAGCGCCGCCAACGGCGCTCATCGAGCGCTGGGTGGAACGTCTCAGTATGCAGGACAAACTGCGGTTAAACGGGACCCAGATCGCGGACTTGTCGCTGTCTCAGGGACAGCGGAAACGGGTCGCTTTGCTGCTGGCGCTGGCAGAGCAGCGAGAGATCCTGCTGTTGGACGAGTGGGCCGCAGATCAGGATCCTCAGTTTCGACGCGTGTTTTATCAGGTGCTGTTGCCGCATCTGATGGCCGAAGGTAAAACGGTGGTCGCCATCAGTCACGACGATCACTATTTCGGTCAGGCGGATCGATTACTGGAGATGCGCGCCGGTCAACTGGTGGAACTGACCGGAAAGGCTCGTGCAGATGCGAGCCGCGATGCCGTCGCGAGGATCAACCGTCGCCAGGAAGGGGACTCGCGCTGACAAGCCGCATTTTCCTCTCGGCTCTTCGTTGCCGTTTGTGTCCTTGCCGTGTTGCTGCCGTTCGATATTCTTATTCCCCCGCTTTGCTTGTATGATTCAGCTCTTGGTATGACAGAAGACGGCTGATGTGGTGGCCGTCGACTAAGCGCTTCTTCCATGCGGGCGATACTACCTGTTATTCCAGGCCAAGCGGTGCTCGAAACCCTCACGTACATCCACATGCGCGCCGGGCGCTCGGCACCGTTTGTATCCAGAGTGGCGGCGGCAATAACGCCTTGTGGGATAGGTTCTATGATTAATTAAGGACTCGTCGTTACATGACACGACCGATTTTTATGGTTGGCGCCAGAGGCTGTGGCAAAACTACCGTGGGCGGGGCGCTGGCGCGCGCGCTCGGCTATCAGTTCGTTGATACCGACATTTTCATGCAGGAAACCAGCCAAATGACGGTAGCTGATGTCGTAGCACAGGAAGGCTGGCCGGGTTTTCGCCGCCGTGAAAGTGCCGCACTTCAGGCGGTAACGCAGCCTGAATGCGTGATTGCCACCGGCGGCGGCATTGTGCTGCTGGACGACAATTGCCGCTATATGCAGGCGCAGGGAAGCGTCATTTACCTGCATGCGCCTGCAGGGCTATTGGCCCAACGGCTGGTCGCCGACCCTCTGGCCGAACAACGGCCAACGCTGACGGGGCGTCCAATCGCGGCGGAAATGGCGGCGGTACTGGCAGAGCGTGAGGCGCTTTATCAGTCCGTCGCGCACCACGTTATTGATGCGACGCGGCCCCCTGACTCCATCGTTGCGGACGTATTGCAGGCGCTCAGGATGGCGGTGGCCTGAGCCCGCGTCGCGGCGACAGCCGATGCGGCTTTGCTCCAGGATGATCTTTCATAACACGATGACGGTTAGATAAGAGGATGTTTGTATGCTGCAGGTGAACGAGTATTTCTCAGGAAAAGTAAAATCGGTTGGCTTTGACAACAGCACCGATGGCCGCGCGAGCGTAGGGGTGATGGCGGAAGGTGAATACACCTTCGGCACGGGTCAGGCCGAAGAAATGACGGTCATCAGCGGCGCGTTGAATGTCCTTCTGCCGGGTGCGGTGGAATGGCAGCTGTTCTCCGCGGGGGAGATGTTCTCTGTGCCGGGGCATAGCGAGTTTAATCTGCAGGTCGCCGAACCGACGGCCTATCTGTGCAAATACCTCTAATTCAGGTCGTCTGATAGGCGGACACCGTCAGACACGGTGTCCGCCGCGCCGAAGCCGCTGTCTCAGCCCGTGTATTATTCACCCCTACTGTCCCTTACACCGCACCGCGGTCAGCGTCCGCGCGTCATCCCTTTTCTCTGAACGCATTTTTTCTCTGAACGCATTTTCCATGGAAGTGATTATTTCTGAGTTTATGCGTCGAATGGTATTTCTCGCGTAACGAAATAAATTAAATAACGACGTAACACTATTTCATTATCACTCAGTGATCTTTGAGTTGATATTTTTCTCGGCGCATTATCGGCAGCCAAAATAAAAACTTTACTCGCTTTAGTGAAATATAAAAATTGCCTATGTAACGCGGTGTTCTATTTTTATTAAAGGGTTTTTCGGACGCCTGATTTATCGATTTTAGTGTGATTTTCTTATATAAAAAAGGACATAACGCTGTGAATAAATTTCCTTACGTTGTATTTTGCTGAAGGGGCCCGCAGCCGCGCGGGAGGGGATGGGGGTATCAGGAGGAAAAAAAAGAACGCTGGCCTAATCGATAAAGAAAAGAAATTCTCTGGGATTTAATTGAGAAATTATATTGGATATTCAAATCGTTATTACAAATGGTTGACTACTATGCTCAAAACTACACGCGCTCGTATTTTGGCTGTATGTACCGCAATTATCGTTTTATCTCTGATCATTAATACCTTCCTGAATTATCAGGTCACAGGGAAATATAACGATAAATCCATTGATAATATGCTGTCTGCCGTGACGGAAAGCCACAGCCTGGCGATTGGCGACTGGGTGGCATCGAAAAAACAGATGATGGCCTCGTTGTACGACGTCGCCGCTGGCAGCGACGATCCTGTGCCGATATTCCGGCAGATAACCCGGTCGGGCGACTTTATTAACGTGTATATGGGCTACGCCAACGGGACGGCCAAGTTCGTCGAGACCGGCGGCATTCCCGCAGACTATAACCCGACGGTACGGCCGTGGTATCAGCAAGCGGTAAAAGAGGGCAAGCCGCTGGTGACCACACCTTATGTGGATATGGTGACCAATACCATCGTGGTGTCGTTTGTCGCGCCAGTCATCGATAATGGCACCCTGAAAGGCGTTGTCGGTAGCGACATGGCGATGAAAAATGTGATCGCCAACGTCAATGCCATTCATCCCACGAGCGAAAGTTACGGCCTGCTGATTCAATCCGACGGCACCATCATCGCCCACCCCAACCCGGAACTGACGATGAAACCGCTGAATGACATCGCGCCCGAGGTTGCCTTGGATCGCATTCTGTCCGCCAAAACTCCCGTCGAGGTGACGCTCTCCGGCGTGGACAAACTGGTGCTCGCCCGACCTGTCGCGGGAACGGACTGGTATGTGCTCGTCGCGCTCGACAAGGCGCAGGCGACGGCGGGGATGCATTCGCTGCTTCTGACGTCGGTGATTACGCTGGTGGTCATTGCGCTGCTCGGATCGCTTGTCGTCAGCGTGATGGTAAATTCGTCGCTAAAACGCCTGCTGCAGGTGCGTGATGCGATGGACGACATCAGCAACGGAACCAATGACCTGACCCAGCGTTTGCCGGATGAAGGCCATGATGAAGTGGCGCAGATCGCACGCTCGTTTAACCGCTTCGTCGACAAACTCAGCATGATTATGCTGCAAATCCGCGATGTGAGCGCCTCGCTGCAAATGGCGGCCAACGAGATTTCCGCGGGTAATAACGACTTGTCCTCTCGTACCGAAGCCTCTGCGGCGAGCTTGCAGCAAACGGCGTCGGCGCTGGAACAGATATCGGCGACGGTCACCCAGTCGGCGGGGTCGGCGCAGCATGTGAATGAGCGCTCACTAATATTGGCGAAAGACGCCCGCAGCGGCGGCAAAGTGGTCTCGGATGTGATTGTGACCATGGACGATATCGTGGTGGCGTCCGGAAAAATCGGCGACATCATCGGTGTGATTGACGGCATTGCGTTTCAAACCAATATTCTGGCGCTTAACGCCGCCGTCGAAGCCGCTCGCGCCGGCGAGCAGGGCCGGGGATTCGCCGTCGTTGCGGGTGAGGTGCGAGCGCTTGCTCAGCGCAGCGCTCAGGCGGCAAAAGAGATCAAGGAACTGATCGAATCCACGGTGCGCAGCGTGGGCGCAGGCTCGAAGCAGGTGCGTCAGGCCAGCAGCACCATGAATGAAATTGTCGGCGGCGTATCGACGGTCACGACGGTGATGTCAGAGATCACCCATGCATCGGAAGAGCAGATGAGGGGGATTCAGGAGATCAACAAGGCGATGGCGCAGTTGGACTCGATGGTGCAGCAGAATGCGGCGTTAGTTCAGGAGTCTGCCGCCGCGTTCGTTTCGCTGCAATCGCAAACCGAGGAGCTGAATTCGGCGGTCGGTCACTTCAAACTGTGATCGTTATTCCCCCGCCTACAGGCGGGGGCGTGTTAACGAAAGAGGGGGAAGGGATCAACGCGGAGCTTCGCCGCCCAGCGCTTCGATCAGGTTAGCGATGAGCGCGGCCAGTTCAGCGGTCATCAGAATGAAATCCGCATCGAATTTCTGTGCGAAATCCTCACGGTCGATATCGTCATTCTGCTCCCGCAGCTCGTCTGAGAATTTCAGGCGTTTCAGCGAGCCATCGTCGCACAGCATCAACTGAACGCGCTCCTGCCAGTCCAGCGCCAATTTAGTCACCAGTTTTTGCGCTTCGATATGCGCGGCAATTTCGTCGCTGAGCAGGTCTTGCTTCTTGCAGCGGATGATACCGCCGTCTTCCAGAATGGCTTTCAGTTCGGCTTCGTCTTGCAGCGCGAAACCTTGCGGCGTTGTGCCGGAGCGGACCCACTCGGTCATCGTCAGCTCGATGGGGCTTTCCATCGTCAGCGGCACCACGGGCAGTGAACCGAGCGTTTTGCGCAGCAGCGCCAGCGTATCTTCCGCCTTTTTGGCGCTGGCGGCGTCGACCATAATCAGGCCGTTGACCGTATCAATCCACAGCCAGATCTGCTGAACCGACTGAACGCACGCGGTAGCAAGCTGTGCAGCACTTCATCCTTGAGGGCGTCTTTCTCGGTTTTTTTCAGTTTGCGATGCTGTTCATTTTCCAGCTTATCGATTTTGGCTTCCAGCGCTTGCTTGATGACCGGCGACGGCAGGATTTTTTCCTCTTTGCGGGCGCAGATCAAAATTTGTCCGTTAACTTCGTGCGTCAGGGCATCGCTGTGGGAGCCCATCGGCGTCACCCAACCGCTTTTGGTCATGTCCTGACTGCCGCACGGCGTGAAAGAGAATGAGGCCAGCTGCTTTTCCATTTCGTCCGCAGACAAACGGACGTCGCGGCTGAGGCGATAAATCATTAAATTTTTAAACCACAGCATTCGGTTATTCCAGGCTGATGCGCAAAAAGAAGACGCGCGCAGGATTAATGTCAGCGCGCATGATAACGACTGAGGCGGGCGACGTTAAGATAAAAAGGCGGTTGCCGTCGCCCGCGGGATTGGCGCGGGTAGCACGCAGGGGTTATTTGACCGCGTAGAGACTGTCCAACTGGCTGATCCCCAACCCGTTGCGTTTTTTCACACGGATTTGGACCTGAATACGCTCCTTCATCGCTTCAACGTGGCTGATGACGCCGATGGATTTTCCCGTCGCATTGAGGTTGTCCAGCACGTCCAGGGCGGAATCCAGCGTGTCTCCGTCCAGTGAGCCGAAGCCCTCGTCGAGGAACAAAGAGTCGATGCGGGTCTTATTGCTGACCAGATCGGAAAGCGCCAGCGCCAGCGACAGACTGACCAGAAAACTTTCCCCGCCGGAGAGCGTACGGGTATCTCGCGTGGCGTCGGCCTGCCAGGTGTCGACCACCTGCAGTTCCAGCGTATCGGAGGCTTTACGCTGCAGCAGATAGCGCCCGTGTAAGCGCGACAGCTGGCGGTTAGCCAGATACACCAGATGATCCAGCGTCAGCCCCTGTGCGAAGCGTCGGAACTTATCGCCTTTCTGAGAGCCGATGAGCTGATTGAGCTGCGCCCAGTCTTCGCATTGCTGCCTGCGCCGTGCAACCTCTTCCAGCAAGGTGCGTTGTTTGTCCTGCAACTGCTGGTCGCTTTGCAGCTGTTGACGGATCTCCCCCTGCTGCTGCGCGCCGTTTTTCAGCATATCGTCAAGTTCGGCGAGCATCTGCAGCACGTCCGCATAAACCAGGTTTTCCTGCAGCGATTTCGGTCTGGCCGCCTGATGCTGGGCGAGTTTTTCTTCCGCCTGCGCATGTAGCGCATCGGCCTGCTGCTGACGTTGAGTGAGCCGTTCCTTCAGTGCGACGAGTTGCTCGCGCGCCTCTTCGCTCAATAGCGCGCGGGTGAAGTCGCTTTCATCATCGAACGGACTGGCCCGCAACGCGTCGGTAAAGCGGCTTTCCGCCTCTTTCAACGTGTTATCGGTGCGTTGCCACTGCTGTTCCAGCGACTGTTTTTCGCCGGTCGTCCGGCTGAGTTGTGACTGGCCTGACTGCCACTTATCCTGCGCCAGTCTGAGAGCTTGCTCGTCATCCTGCGCCTGCTGACGCAGGTGCGCCTGTACCTCTTTAACGCTCTGATTACCTAATAAATTCCAGCGCAACTGCTGCGCCGTTTCCAGCGATTGCAGCGTTGCTTTCAGCTGCTGCTGTAACGTGGCGAGGGCCGTTTCCGTGTCTTTCAGGCGCTGCTGCGTATGTTCGGTATCGGCAATTAGCCCCGACAGCCTGGGTTCGCACACGTGTTGTTCGTGTTCGTTCTCCTGCCAGCGCTGCCATTCGCGTCGGCGAAGGTTCAGCCACTCTTCTTGTCGGGCGTCGGCGGGGGCGTCGAGATTGAACTCGGCCAGCTTATGGCTCAGGGCGTCGTTCAGCCGGGCCAGCTCTTTCTCGGTTTTTTCCTGCGCCTGCTGCAATTCCTGGCGGGACTGCGTTAACGCTTCCTGTTGCTGCGCATTGAGCGCCAGCTGCTGCTCAGTCTGTTGCAGCGACTGCTGCGCGGAGGTCAGTAAATCCTTACTATCCTGAATCTGTCGTCGAGTTTGTTCACGTTCGGCGAGCTGCGCCTGCAACGCGTTCTCCTGCGCGTCGCACTGATCCTGCCAGCGGGTTAATGCTTCCGGCTGATTCAGGTCAAAGTCGATATGCAAGCGTTCGCTGACGTTCTGACACTCCTGACGCAGGGCGGCGATTTCATCGTTAACCTGATTCAGCCGCAGATGCTGCTGCTGTCGCTGCTGCTGCAACAGATGCAGTTGGGTCGTGCTTTGCACCACTTTAGCCTGCAACGCATCCACTTCCTGTCGCAGCGTATGCAGCCGCCGCTGGGTTTCAGACGGACGCAGCGACTGGTAGCGCTCGATGGCCGGGTGGTGCGTGGAGCCGCACAGAGGGCACTCTTTATCGGGCTGCAACTGTTTACGCTCGTTCTCCAGATTGGCAATGCGCAATTCCAGTTCGTGGCGGTTATCCAGATCGTTCAGGTGGCTGACACGCTGCTGATGCTCCCGGCGATGCTGCTCCTGTTCCCGCTCCAACTCCTGGATGCGGTGGTGATCGTCCAGTAGCTGAGATTCCAGAAGCGTGTGTTGGCTTAGCAGGCGTTGCAATACGGTCGCGTGGGTGGCGAACTGCTGACGGTCTTGACGCTGGGCCGCCAAATCATCCAACTGCTGACGCAGCGCCTCCGTCGGCTGCGACGATTCACGCGCCTGAATGCGTTGCTGCAACAGCTCGAAATTCTGCCGGGCGCCTTCCGTCGTCGCCTGTTGCGCCTGCTGTTTTTCCAACAGCGTAGCGTGCTGTTGCTGGAAATAATCGGCGCGGATCTGCTGTTCACCCGCCTTGGCTTGCTGGGATTTCAGCTCGAGTTGCAGTGCTTGCAACTGGGGAAACTGCGCTTCCCATAACGGGATGTGGCTGCCCCAGTATTGATAAAGACTGTGTTGCTGTCTGAATTCCGCGATTTGGGCCAGCCGCGTCTGAACGTGATCGCGTTCCTGACGCAGTTTTGACTGGTTTTCGATCAGATCTTTTTGCAACTGCTTCTGCTGGTCCTGCGACTGCTGCTGCTGGTCGCGTTGTTCCCGCAGCGTGGCGATACGCTGGTCCAGCGGCTGGATCTGCTCGCTGATGAGGGTTTCCTGCCGTTGGCGCTCTTCGACATGCTGTTGCTGGCGCGCCGCCGCGTTTTCTTTTTGCGTCTGCAGTTGCGACAGTGTGCTCTGCTGCTGCGTCATTTGCAGATCGAGTTTGGCGATAAGATTCGTGAGGTGCGTCTTTTCCTGCGCATAACGTTGGCGCTCACTGTAGATCGGGCGCAGTTTTTCCGCGGGAACGCTGGCATCCAGACGCTCCAATTGAGGCTTCGCCTGAACGAAGTCTAACTGTAGCGACCGCTGTTTTTCCTGGCTCGACGTCATCGCCCGCTGATGTTCTTGCAGGGTTTCAAACCAGCGTTGATGGCCGGTGATATCATCGCGATGACGCGTATTCTCCAGCTCCTGCTGCTGGAGCTCGCTGAGCTGTTGTTCAAGTTCCGCACGCCGCTCGCTGCTCAGACATTCAATGCCGCCGGCCTGCGTCTGTAGCTGTTCGAGCGCGTTTTGCGCGGCTTTATGCTGCTCATAGACGCGCTCGGAGATCCGCCCGTAGATATCGGTGCCGGTTAACTCTTCCAACAATTCGGCGCGGTCATTTGCGTCGGCGTTGAGAAAGGCCGCAAATTGCCCCTGAGACAGCATCATGGACTTTGTGAAACGGTCAAAGTCCAGCCCGGTAATCTGCGCGATGGTCGACAGCTTGTCGCTGACTTTATCGCTGATGATTTTGCCGTCCGCGCAGTACGCCAACTCCACCTTCGGCGCCTGTAGGTTGCCGTCCGGCGCGTTGCGCGCTCGGCGCTGGCTCCAAAAGGCGCGATAGGCGATGCCTTTCACCTCAAACTCGACTTCGGCCAGGCATTCCGCGGTGTGCCTGGTCATCAGCTCGTTCTGACTGGGGGTAACTTTCAGTCGCGGCGTCTGGTGGTACAGCGCCAGGCAAATGGCGTCCAGCAGCGTGGTCTTACCGGCGCCGGTGGGGCCGGTGATAGCGAACAGGCCATTGCTGACAAACGGCTCGCGGGTGAAATCGATTTTCCATTCACCCTGCAACGAGTTGAGGTTTTTCAGCCGTAGACTCAAAATCTTCATGCGGTTGCCTCCTGGCTATCGTCTTCCACGTCTTGCAGGACCTGAGTGAACAGCGTACGCAAACGTTGCTGCTGGCGTTCCTCCAAATCCGGCTCCAGCGCCAGCCGTCTCTCGAAGACTTCACCGGGCAGCAGTTCGTCCAGGGTCTCTTTCTCCTGCTGAACCAGCATTTGCAGATGCTGTTCGCGCGCGCGCCGCAAGAGCACCACTTCCACGTTCAAATCGTCCGTCAGGTTCTGAATATGCTGCTGGATGTCGCTCAGGTAGTCCTGAGTGGCGATTTCGATGTCCAGCCAAACCGGCTTTTCACCGTCATATTCACGAAAACCGGCCAGGCGACGTTCGATTTCGGACAGGCTGCCTTTGACCAACTGCATGGGCTGAAATGCGGGGATCGTTAAGGGCGAGACCTCGTCGAGTTTGTCCTGCTCGAAACGCACCAGGTAGACGGATTTCTCGTGGTTCAGCTCGTCGAAACTCAGCGGGATAGGCGAGCCGCTGTAGCGAATGTGTTCCGTCTGAGCGATGCGCTGAGGACGGTGAATGTGACCGAGCGCGATATAGTCCGCCGGCGGAAACGCCTGAGCGGGGAAGGCATCCAGCGTACCGATGTAGATATCCCGCACTGAATCGGTCGCGGTCACGCCCACCGTCGTCAAGTGGCCGGTGGCGACAATCGGTAGCGAGAGACCCATCTCTTCGCGCCGGCGCACGGCCCGCTGATAGCTGCGCTGGTAGTGGTTGGCAATCGCCTCCTGCAGCGCCAGCTGTTTGTCGGAGCCCGACTGCCCGGCCTGGCTGGTGAGCACGTCGCGCGGTCGCAGGAACGGGATTGCGCACAGCAGCGCGCCGGGCTCGCCTTCGCGGGTATTTAGGACGATGACCTGTTCTTCAATATCGCCTTCGCAGCTCGCTATGACCTGCGTATTCAGGCAAGAGAGCAGCAGTCGCGATTCGTTAAGCGTTGCGACGGAATCATGATTTCCACCCAAAATAACCAGCTGACAGCCGGTCTGATGGAGCTCGACGACGAAGCGGTTGTACATCTCTCGGGCGTAGCTTGGTGGCGTGCCATTATCGAAAATGTCGCCGGCCACGACGACGGCGTCGACGTGATGCTGCTCCACCTGTTCAATCAGCCAGCGCAGAAACGCCTGATGTTCCGCGGCCCGGCTCTTAGTGTAAAAGTACTGTCCAAGATGCCAGTCGGAGGTATGAATAATTTGCATGGCGCGTCCTGTTACGGCGTCGGGGGTAGCTGAGTGTTACGATTATCGGCGATTATAAACAGACAGTTTAGGGCTGTCTCAGGGAATATCCGTTCCAGCGCGGTCAGTTAACCGAGCATGACGAGGGAACCGCTTTATCATAAATTTGTCATAAAACTGACGCATAATCCCCACCGCACGCCAATAGCGACGATTAACGGCAGGATTAATGATGGCAAGACGCATTTTGGTAGTAGAAGATGAGGCGCCTATCCGTGAGATGGTGTGTTTCGTTCTGGAACAGAACGGTTACCAGCCCGTAGAAGCCGAAGATTACGACAGTGCGATTAATCGCCTGTCGGAACCTTATCCTGAGCTGGTCTTGCTGGATTGGATGCTCCCCGGCGGTTCCGGCTTGCAGTTCATCAAACACATGAAGCGTGAAACGCTGACCCGCGATATTCCCGTCATGATGCTGACCGCGCGCGGCGAAGAGGAAGACCGCGTCAAAGGTCTGGAAGTGGGCGCGGACGATTACATCACCAAACCGTTCTCCCCCAAGGAACTGGTGGCGCGTATCAAAGCGGTGATGCGACGCATCTCTCCGATGGCCGTTGATGAAGTGATCGAGATGCGTGGCCTCAGCCTGGACCCTTCGTCGCATCGCGTTACCACCGAGGACCGGGCGCTGGACATGGGGCCGACCGAGTTCAAGCTATTGCATTTCTTTATGACTCACCCGGAACGGGTATATAGTCGGGAACAGTTGCTGAACCATGTCTGGGGCACAAATGTCTATGTCGAAGATCGCACCGTCGATGTTCATATACGCCGCCTGCGCAAAGCGCTGGAAGCCAGCGGGCACGACAAACTGGTGCAGACAGTACGGGGAACCGGTTACCGATTTTCGACGCGTTACTGATCCCGGTCGCAGTGGAGACAACCTCACGTGTTAGAACGCTTATCCTGGAAAAGGCTGGCGGCGGAGTTGGCGATCTTCTGCTTTCCCGCGCTGCTGCTGGGACTGATATTCGGTTATCTGTCGTGGTTCTTGCTGGCGGCGGTGCTGTCTGCCCTGTGCTGGAACTACTATAACCAGCTCCGCTTGTCTCACTGGCTCTGGATCGACCGCAGCATGACGCCGCCTCCCGGTCGCGGCAGCTGGGAGCCGCTGCTTTATGGTCTGTATCAAATGCAGCTGCGCAGTCGCCGCCGCCGCCGCGAGCTGGCGGTGTTGATCAAACGCTTTCGCAGCGGCGCGGAGTCGCTCCCCGACGCTATCGTCATCACGACGGAAGAGGGCGGGATCATCTGGTGCAACCGTCTGGCTCAACATCTGCTGGGGCTGCGCTGGCCTGACGACAGCGGGCAGAATGTGCTCAACCTCCTGCGTTACCCTGAATTTTCCCGCTATATGCAGTCGCAGGAGTTTGAGCGTCCGCTGACGTTGCAGCTCAACAATGGTCACCACGTCGAGTTTCGTCTCATGCCCTATTCTGAAGGTCAAACAATGATGGTGGTGCGCGACGTGACGCAGATGCATCAGTTGGAAGGCGCTCGCCGCAACTTCTTCGCCAACGTGAGCCACGAGCTGCGTACGCCGCTCACCGTGCTGCAAGGGTATCTGGAGATGATGCACGACGGACCGATGGACGGACCGCCGCAGGCCAGGGCGCTCAATACTATGCAAGAGCAGACGCGGCGGATGGATGGTCTGGTGAAACAGCTGCTCACCCTCTCGCGAATCGAAGCGGCCGCGACCATCAATCTCAACGAGAAGGTCGACATACCGCTAATGCTGCATGTGTTGCAGCGCGAAGCGCAGACGCTGAGTCAGGACCGGCACGAGATCGTCTTTCGCGTCAATGAACAGCTGATGGTGTTCGGGAATGAAGAGCAACTGCGCAGCGCCGTCTCTAATCTGGTATATAACGCTATCAACCATACGCCGGAAGGGACTCGGATTGAAGTCACTTGGCAACGAACGTCTCAGGGGGCGCAATTCCAGGTTAGCGACAACGGGCCGGGCATCGCGCCGGAGCATCTGCCCCGGCTAACCGAACGCTTCTACCGCGTGGACAAGGCGCGTTCGCGTCAAACGGGGGGGAGCGGCCTGGGCTTGGCCATCGTCAAACATGCGCTTAGCCATCACGACTCTCGACTGGAAATTCTCAGCGATCTGGGAGAGGGTTCCCGGTTTTTATTCACGCTGCCCAATCGTCTGATTGTGACTGCGCCTTCTTCCCAGCCCCACTCGATGCCTTCACCGTTGTAACTTTGCAGGTCGTCGGTAGCGCGACGACCTGCTCAGAACACTTCCTGGTTCCTTTTACGCCATGCAACGCCGTTGGGCGGAATGAAAACTATTCTCTTGTCGGATAGCGCGATTCATGTCACGATGAAATCACTATAGCCGTCTGGATGTCCAGTTTAAGGGCGATATTCCACGGTCTCTCATTAACTCGGACTGTTGCGGTCAGCCACCGCCAGCAGCGACTCAGGAGTCAAACATGACACAAGCTAAACCTCCGTTCCGCGCTGATGTCGTGGGCAGTTTACTACGCCCGGCGGCGATCAAGCAGGCGCGCCAGCAATGCCTGGCAGGTGAAATCGAGGCGACGCAGCTGCGCGCAGTGGAGGATCGCGAAATTCTGCACGCCGTCGAGCGTCAGAAAGCCGTGGGGTTACAGGTGGTCACCGACGGCGAATTTCGTCGGTCGTGGTGGCACTTCGACTTCTTCGAGGGGCTGGAAGGGGTTGAGGGTTATGAAGCCGGCCACGGTATCCAGTTCAACGGTATTCAGACCAAATCTCGCAGCATCAAGGTCACCGGAAAGGTCAGATTCAATCCGCGCCATCCGATGCTGGACGATTTCCGCTATCTGAACAGCATTGCGGGAGACGCCGCCGCTAAAATGACGATCCCGAGCCCCAGCGTGTTGCACTTCCGGGGCGGCCGCGACGCGATCGACAGCACCGTTTATCCGACGCTGGACGCTTATTTTGACGACCTGGCTCAGACCTGGCATGACGCCATTCAGGCCTTTTATGATACGGGCTGCCGTTATTTACAGTTGGACGACACCGTGTGGGCATATCTCTGCGCCGAGGATCAGAAACGCCAAATCCGCGAGCGCGGTGAAGATCCCGAAATTCTCGCCAGCACGTATGCGCGGGTGTTGAATCAGGCGCTGGCCGACAAACCGGCCGATTTGGTGATAGGTTTGCACGTATGCCGAGGTAATTTCCGCTCGACCTGGATCGCTGAAGGCGGTTACGAGCCCGTTGCCAGCACCTTGTTTGGCGGCGTGAACGTGGATGAGTTCTTCTTGGAATATGACACGGAACGAGCCGGCGGCTTCGAACCGCTGCGTTTTGTTCGTCCGGGCCATCAGCAGGTCGTACTGGGTTTGATAACGACCAAAACCGGCGAGCTCGAAGCGGTGGCTGACGTGGAGAATCGGATCGCTGAAGCGGCGCAGTACGTTGCGTTGGATCAGCTCTGCCTAAGCCCACAGTGCGGTTTTGCTTCAACGGAAGAGGGGAATACCCTGTCTGAAGAGGAGCAGTGGGAGAAGCTAAAGCGCGTTGTGGAGATCGCTAAACGCGTATGGTGACGCCGAGCCACTCCCTTTTTTATAACGCCGATAGCGAATATCGGCGTTTTTTATATGAATAAGTTTTGTTTATGACTGCATTTAGCGCAGAGCGGCATGAAAGTGCCATATTATTGCTCTGGATGGGGCTTAAATGCACAAATCATGTGTTAGTCAATAAAGAAAAACTAATCACATTCACTGGATATTACAAATAATTCAGTTCGATATTCTGCTTTTATAATCTCGCCTTGTATTTTTTCGCTATAAACGGTTTACTTAGCCACCACAAACGCTGTGTGGAAAATAACCATTCCTATACTTCTGCGCACCATCCGAAATCAAGAGCGGATTCATACCGGCGACGACCCCGTTCCGGTCTCTTTTCAGTTCGTTTTACAGGCAACACGACATACGTTATGAATTATCGTTTAAAAACCAGAGATATCGTGGCATTAGGTTTTATGACCTTTGCCTTGTTTGTGGGGGCGGGTAACATTATTTTTCCGCCTATCGTCGGACTGGAAGCGGGTCCTCACGTCTGGATCGCCGCGCTAGGCTTCCTGATTACCGCCGTGGGTCTGCCTGTGATCACCGTCGTTGCGCTGGCGCGCGTGGGCGGCGGCATCGACGCCCTAAGTACGCCGATTGGCCGGAAAGCCGGGATTGTGCTGGCGACAGTCTGTTACCTCGCTGTGGGGCCGCTGTTTGCCACGCCGCGCACAGCGACCGTTTCTTTCGAAGCCGGTATTGCTCCGCTGGTCGGATCCGGCGGCATGCCGTTGCTGATTTATAGCCTCGTCTACTTCGCCATCGTCATCGGCATCTCTCTGTATCCCGGCCGCCTGCTGGATACCGTGGGGCATATTCTGGCGCCCGTCAAAATCATCGCGCTCGGCATCCTCGGGGTTGCTGCGCTGCTGTGGCCCGCGGGTTCGTCTATCCCGCCTGCGGCAGCGTATCAAACAATCCCGTTCTCCAGTGGTTTCCTGAATGGCTACATCACAATGGATACGCTGGGGGCGATGGTGTTCGGTATCGTTATCGTTAACGCGGCCCGTTCGCGTGGCGTCACCGATGCCAAGCTGTTGACGCGTTATACCGTGATGGCCGGTTTGATCGCCGGGCTTGGCCTTGCACTGGTCTATCTGAGCCTGTTCCATCTCGGTGCTAACAGCGGCCAGCTGATCCCGGAAGCTCAGAATGGTGCTGAGATTCTGCACGCGTACGTACAATACACGTTCGGCAACATGGGAAGCGCCTTCCTGGGGATCCTGATTTTTGTAGCCTGTCTGGTAACGGCGGTGGGGCTGACCTGCGCCTGCGCGGAATTCTTCGCCGAATATCTGCCGTTCTCATACCGCACGCTGGTCTTCGTGCTGGGACTGTTTTCGATGGTGGTGTCCAACCTGGGCCTGAGCCATCTGATCCAGCTCTCTATTCCGATTCTGACGGCGATTTACCCGCCGTGTATCGTCCTGGTGATGTTGAGCTTCACCCTGCGCTGGTGGAATAACAGCAGTTACATTGTTGCCCCTACGATGCTGATCAGTCTGGTCTTCGGCGTGATTGATGGCGTAAAATCGTCGGCCTTTGCTTCCTGGTTGCCAGAGTGGGCGAACTACTTGCCGCTGAGTAAACAAGGGCTGGCCTGGCTGTTGCCGTCGCTGGCCGTATTGCTGGTGGCTGCCGTTTACGACCGATTGATCGCTCGTCATACGGCTGCTGCGCGCACTTAGTACGGCAAGAGGGATTTTCACCACAGGCTTCTGCCTGTGGTTTTTTCGTTTGTAAAACAGGGTTGCTTTAAATATGGAACAAGAGTCCAAGCTCAAGCGTGGCTTAAGCGCGCGGCATATCCGTTTTATCGCCTTAGGTTCGGCGATAGGAACTGGTCTGTTTTATGGTTCCGCCAGCGCCATTCAGATGGCGGGCCCCAGCGTGCTGCTGGCTTATCTCATCGGCGGCGTGGCGGCTTACATCATTATGCGTGCGCTGGGGGAAATGTCGGTCAACGATCCTCAGGCCAGCTCCTTTTCCCGCTACGCGCGCGATTATCTGGGTCCGATGGCCGGTTATATCACCGGATGGACCTACTGCTTTGAAATGCTGATTGTTGCCATTGCCGACGTCACGGCCTTCGGCATCTATATGGGCGTTTGGTTCCCCGCAGTGCCGCACTGGGTCTGGGTGCTGAGCGTCGTGCTGATCATCGGGGCGATTAACCTGATGAATGTGAAGGTTTTTGGCGAGCTGGAATTTTGGCTGTCCTTCTTCAAAGTCGCGACCATCATTCTGATGATAGCGGCGGGTATCGGCATCATTCTCTGGGGGATAGGCAACGGCGGCCAGCCGACGGGTATCCACAACCTCTGGACCAACGGCGGCTTCTTCAGTCATGGGGTGATGGGGATGGTACTGTCGTTGCAGATGGTGATGTTTGCCTACGGCGGCGTGGAAATCATCGGTATCACCGCGGGTGAAGCGCAGGATCCGCGTAAATCCATCCCGCGCGCCATCAACTCCGTTCCCTGGCGTATTCTGGTGTTCTACGTCGGGACGCTGTTCGTCATCATGTCCATCTATCCGTGGAATCAGGTGGGCACCAGCGGCAGCCCGTTCGTGATGACCTTCCAGCACATGGGCATTAATGCCGCCGCCGGCATTTTGAATTTCGTGGTGATCACGGCGTCGCTGTCGGCGATTAACAGCGATGTGTTCGGGGTCGGGCGGATGCTGCACGGTATGGCTGAACAGGGCCATGCGCCCAAAGTGTTCATGCGCCTGTCCCGTGGCGGCATTCCGTGGGTAACGGTGGTAGTGATGATGGTGGCGCTGTTGGCGGCGGTTTATCTGAACTACATCATGCCGGAAAAAGTGTTCCTGGTTATCGCGTCGCTGGCGACCTTCGCAACGGTCTGGGTATGGATAATGATCCTGTGTTCCCAAATCGCCTTCCGCCGCAAGCTTACCCGTGAACAGGCCAAAGCGCTGGCGTTCCCAGTGCCGGGCGGGGCGGTGACGTCCGCAGTAGGGATTGTTTTCCTGGCGTTTATCATCGGCCTGATCGGTTACTTCCCGGATACGCGTATCTCGCTGTATGCCGGTTGCCTGTGGATTGCGCTGTTGCTGGCGGGTTACTTCGTCTTCCTGCGGCGTAAAGCCGCCTAATGACCGCAGGCCGGATGGCGTGACCGAGTTGCTCGGTCCGGCTTGAATCTCTGTCAATAAAAAACCCCGCGGCCATTACCGCGGGGTTTTTGACGTTACAGGCCGTTGAATTACAGCTTGTTGGCGTTCTGAGAGAGATATTTGGCGACGCCGTCCGGAGACGCGCCCATGCCTTCTTCACCCTTCACCCACTGCGCCGGACACACTTCACCGTGCTCTTCGTGGAACTGCAGCGCATCAACCATACGCAGCATCTCATCAACGTTACGCCCCAGCGGCAGATCGTTGACGACCTGATGGCGCACGATGCCGTTTTTGTCGATCAGGAAAGAGCCGCGCAGCGCGACGCCCGCATCCGGGTGTTCGATGCCGTAGGCTTTCTGAATTTCGCGTTTGATGTCTGCCACCATCGCGTATTTCACTTCGCCAATGCCGCCTTTATCGATAGGGGTGTTACGCCAGGCATTGTGAACGAACTCGGAGTCGAAGGAGACGCCGACGACTTCAACGCCGCGCTTCTGGAACTCTTCGTAACGATGGTCGAAAGCGATCAGTTCTGACGGGCACACGAAGGTGAAATCCATCGGCCAGAAGAAGATGACGGCCGGTTTACCGTTGATATGCTCTTTCAGGTTGAAATTTTCAACGATCTCTCCGCTGCCTAAAACGGCGGCTGCAGTGAAATCGGGGGCGGGACGAGTGACCAGAATCATAATAACTCCCGTGGTGATAGTGATGAGAAATGAGTAAAGCGGAGGGATATAAACCCTGCCGAGTATAGGTATTTCGCCAGTATGAATAAAGACGTGGTCGGCCAATCAATGAGATAGGTTCAGCCTATTACATCAATTGGTATTAGTTTGCGAAATCGTTCTGTTACCGCAGGGCTGACGCTGACAATTGTCCGCTTTTGGCCGTCTCCATCATGACGGGATAAAACTGCCAGAACAGGGTTTCAAGCTGATGATAGTGGCGCTCGATATCCTCGAAAGAGCCCGCCAGCGCCGCCAGTCGAGGACGCCGTTGCGCCATGCGGTACAGGACTTCGCCGATAAAAGGCAGCTCGGCATAGCGCTCCAGCCAACGCTCGGTCCATAGATAGTTGTTCAGATTGCGGAAACGCTCAGGGGTGTGCGGCAGATGAGGCTCAATTTCCCTGCGAGCATCGGCGACGAACTGCGCCAATGTGACGTGAGGAGCCAGCCTCGACCAATGCAGAGCCAGAAAATGGTCCCACAGCACGTCGAGCGTAATCGGCGCGACGCGGCGATAATCCGGGCTGAAATAGCGGCACGCGGCGCGAACTTCCGGCAGGCTGTCCGTCAGGCTGTCAATTCGCCGATGCAGGCGAATACCGGCGACGATCTCATCGAGAAAAAGGCCGTCGGGATTGCCGCGTACAAAGTCAGCCATCAGGTTTCCCAGCAGGGAGCTGTCGGCCAGCGAGGCTAGATGGAGATGGGCGAGAAAATTCATCCGGGGAGTATAAGTGCAATTCCTTTTGCAGGCCGCTTATTTCTTGCAGCCGGTCGTTCCCGGCTCTAGACTAGGCCGCCTCTTTTTCCCTCTGTCAGATAGCTAAGTGAATAGTCATGCGTGTTGCCGATTTTTCGTTTGAACTCCCTGAGTCCCTCATCGCCCATTATCCCCAGGCGCAGCGTAGCGGGTGCCGTCTGTTGTCGCTGGACGGGCCGAGCGGCGAGACCTCTCTGGGCATCTTTAGCGATTTGTTGGATAAGCTGGAGCCCGGCGACCTGCTGGTTTTCAACAATACACGCGTGATCCCAGCTCGCCTGTTCGGACGTAAAGCGAGCGGCGGCAAGCTGGAAGTTCTGGTGGAGCGCGTACTGGACGAGCATCGCGTGCTGGCGCATGTCCGCGCATCCAAGGCGCCTAAGCCGGGCGCTGAGCTGGTGCTGGGCGAGGATGAAAGCGTGGTGGCCACGATGCTGTCTCGTCAGGATGCGCTGTTCGAAATTCGTTTTGACGATCCACGCGACGTGCTGACCATTCTCAACGATATCGGCCATATTCCGCTGCCGCCCTATATCGACCGTCCTGATGAGGATGCCGACCGAGAGCTGTATCAGACCGTCTACAGCCAGCGTCCCGGCGCGGTCGCGGCGCCGACCGCCGGTCTGCACTTCGACGAGCCGCTGCTGGCCGCGTTGCGCGACAAAGGGATTGAAATGGCCTTCGTCACCCTGCATGTGGGCGCGGGGACTTTCCAGCCGGTGCGGGTTGATAGCATTGAAGATCACGTCATGCACGCCGAGTATGCGGAAGTCCCGCAAGACGTCGTGGATGCCGTGCTGGCGTGTAAAGCCCGTGGCAACCGGGTGATCGCCGTCGGCACGACGTCCGTCCGTTCGCTCGAAAGCGCGGCGCAGGCCAGTTCGGATGCCATTATTGCCCCGTTCTTCGGCGATACCCGCATCTTTATCTATCCCGGCTACCACTACCGCGTCATCGACGCGCTGGTGACCAATTTCCATCTGCCGGAGTCCACGTTGATCATGCTGGTCTCCGCTTTCGCAGGCTACCGTCATACCATGAACGCCTATCGTCGGGCGGTGGCGGAACAACTACGCTTTTTCAGCTACGGCGATGCGATGTTTATCACGCGCAATCCCGAGGCGGAACAGGAACATGTCGGCGAATAAACCGATTATCATCGGCGGCGAATGCCGCCAGCAGCAACTTTTATAGGCAATCAATAACGACATCAGACTGTTTCTCTGGTGCTGGAGGTTAAGTGAAGTACGAATTGTTTACGACTGATGGTCGTGCCCGCCGCGGACGACTGGTGTTTGAGCGTGGCGTGGTAGAGACCCCGGCTTTTATGCCGGTGGGGACTTACGGCACGGTCAAAGGTATGACGCCGGAAGAAGTGAAAGAGACGGGCGCGCAGATCATTCTGGGCAACACGTTCCACCTGTGGCTGCGTCCGGGGCAGGAGATCATGAAACTGCACGGCGACCTGCACGACTTCATGCAGTGGCAGGGGCCGATATTGACTGATTCCGGCGGTTTTCAGGTGTTTAGTCTGGGCGATATCCGCAAGATCACCGAAGAAGGCGTTCATTTCCGAAACCCGATCAATGGGGATGCGATCTTCCTTAGCCCGGAAAAATCGATGGAAATCCAGCACGACCTGGGATCGGACGTCGTGATGATTTTTGACGAATGTACGCCGTATCCTGCCGACTGGGACTACGCTAAACGTTCGATGGAGATGTCGCTACGCTGGGCGAAGCGTTGTCGTCAGCGCTTCGACGAGCTAGGCAACGGCAATGCGTTGTTCGGCATCGTGCAGGGCAGCGTTTACGAAGATTTACGAGATGTGTCGGTAAAAGGGCTGGTAGACATTGGTTTTGATGGGTACGCTGTGGGCGGCCTGGCGGTCGGTGAGCCAAAAGCGGACATGCATCGCATTCTGGAACACGTCTGCCCTCAGCTTCCGGAAGATAAACCTCGTTACCTGATGGGCGTGGGTAAGCCGGAAGACTTGGTGGAAGGTGTGCGACGTGGCGTAGACATGTTCGACTGTGTGATGCCGACCCGCAACGCCCGCAATGGTCACCTGTTTGTGACTGATGGCGTGGTGAAAATTCGCAACGCCAAGCATAAGGATGATACCGCGCCGCTGGATGCCGAATGTGATTGCTATACATGCCGCCATTACAGCCGTGCTTATCTGCATCATCTTGATCGTTGTAACGAAATACTCGGCGCGCGTCTCAATACCATCCATAATTTGCGCTATTATCAGCGGCTGATGGCAGGTTTACGCCAGGCTATCGAAGACGGTGAATTGGATGACTTTGTCGCCGAATTCTACCAGCGTCTTGGCAAGCCGGTTCCGCCGGCGATTGACGCAGTATAAGCAGTATAAGCAGTATGAGGGCGGCGGCGGACGTCGCTCCCTTGACGTTATTTGGTTTGATCACTTTTTCGTTTTTATAAAGAGGAAACTTACATGAGTCTTTTCATTTCCGATGCCGTTGCAGCAACAGCGGGGGCTCCGGCGCAGGGAAGCCCTTACTCTCTGATCATCATGCTGGTCGTGTTCGGTCTGATTTTTTACTTCATGATCCTGCGTCCTCAGCAAAAGCGCGCCAAGGAACACAAAAATTGATGGATTCCATCAGCAAAGGGGATGAAGTGCTGACTAACGGCGGCCTAGTCGGTCGTGTGACCAAAGTCTCCGAGAATGGCTACATCGCCATCGAACTGAACGAAAACAACGAAGTCGTGATCAAACGTGATTTCGTCGCCTCCGTGCTGCCGAAGGGTACGATGAAAGCCCTGTAATTTTTCGCCTTTTCCCAAAGGGAACTACCGTGTTAAATCGTTATCCTTTGTGGAAGTACATCATGCTGATCGCGGCTGTTCTTGTCGGTCTGCTGTATGCGCTTCCTAACCTATATGGTGAGGATCCGGCGATTCAGATCACTGGCGCGCGGGGTGCCGCCGCCAGTGAGTCTACGCTGGTCCAGGTCCAGAATGTCTTAAAAGAACAGAATCTCTCCAGCAAGTCGATTGCGCTTGAAAACGGCGCGATACTGGCTCGTTTCTCCAACCCTGACGTACAGCTCCGCGCCCGTGAAGCGCTGCTCGGCGAGCTGGGCGACAAGTTTGTCGTTGCGCTCAACCTGGCTCCCGCCACTCCGCAATGGCTGAGAGTGTTGGGCGCTGAACCCATGAAGCTTGGGCTAGACCTGCGCGGCGGCGTGCACTTCCTGATGGAAGTGGATATGGATACCGCGCTGGGCAAGCTGCAGGAGCAAACCATGGACTCCCTGCGCAGCGATCTGCGCGAGAAAAACATTCCCTACGCGTCCGTCCGCAAGAGTGATAACTACGGCGTCGACATTCGATTCCGCGATGGTCAGACTCGCGATCAGGGCGTCAGCTATCTGACATCCCGTCATCGCGATCTGGTGATCAATGCCAATGGCGATGCGACGCTGCGTGCGGTCATGAGCGATGCGCGACTGAGCGAAGCACGCGAGTATGCGGTCCAGCAGAACATCAACATTCTGCGTAATCGTGTGAACCAGCTGGGCGTGGCGGAGCCGTTAGTGCAGCGTCAGGGCGCCGATCGTATCGTTGTAGAACTGCCGGGGATTCAGGATACGGCGCGCGCGAAAGAAATTTTGGGCGCGACGGCGACGTTGGAGTTCCGTCTGGTCAATGCTAATGCGGATTCCACGGCGGCAGCCAGCGGCCGCGTACCGGGTGATTCGGAAGTCAAACAGATGCGCGAAGGCGGTCCTGTCGTGCTGTACAAGCGCGTGATCCTGACCGGCGACCACATCACCGACTCCACGTCCAGCTCCGACGAATATAACCGTCCTCAGGTCAATATTTCTCTGGACAGCGCCGGCGGCAATATCATGTCCAACTTCACCAAGGACAACATTGGCAAGCTGATGGCGACGCTGTTCGTGGAATATAAGGACAGCGGTAAGAAAGACGCCAACGGCCGCTCAATTCTGGAGAAACAGGAAGAGGTCATCAACGTCGCGACCATTCAGTCTCGCTTGGGTAACAGCTTCCGTATCACCGGCATCAACAATCCGAACGAAGCTCGTCAGCTGTCGTTACTGCTGCGCGCCGGTGCGCTGATTGCGCCGATTCAGATCGTCGAAGAGCGGACTATTGGCCCGACGCTGGGGATGCAGAACATCACTCAGGGGCTGGAAGCCTGCCTGTGGGGGTTGATCGCGTCCATCGTGTTCATGGTGGTCTACTACCGTAAATTCGGGATTATCGCGACCACGGCGCTTATCGCTAACCTGGTGCTGATTGTCGGGATTATGTCCCTGCTGCCTGGCGCGACGCTCACCATGCCGGGGATTGCCGGTATCGTGCTGACGCTGGCGGTGGCGGTTGATGCGAACGTGTTGATAAACGAACGTATCAAGGAAGAGCTGAAAAACGGTCGAACGGTGCAACAGGCGATTCATGAGGGTTACAAAGGCGCGTTCTCCAGTATCGTGGATGCTAACGTGACGACCCTGATCACCGCCGTGATCCTGTATGCGGTCGGTACCGGCTCGATCAAAGGCTTTGCCATCACCACGACGATCGGGGTTGCAACCTCGATGTTTACGGCGATTGTCGGTACCCGTGCCATCGTGAACCTGCTTTACGGCGGTAAACGCATTAACAAGCTGTCTATCTGAGGAGTGCGTTGTGGCACAGGAATATACTGTAGAGCAACTCAACTACGGCCGTAAAGTCATCGACTTTATGCGCTGGGACAATCTGGCGTTCCTGATCTCGGGGATTTTGCTGGTGATTTCGCTGGTGCTGATCGGTGCCCGCGGCTTCAACTGGGGACTGGATTTCACCGGTGGTACGGTGATTGAAATTCACCTGGAAAAACCGGGCGATCTGGACGAAATGCGCCAGGCGCTGGAGAAAGCCGGCTTTGCCGATCCGCTGGTTCAGAACTTCGGCAGCAGCCGTGACGTGATGGTGCGCATGTCGCCGAACGTCGGCAACTCCGGGCAAGAGCTGGGCAATCAGGTGCTGAACGTGATTAACCAGAGCACTTCCCAGCACGGCGAAGTAAAACGCATCGAGTTCGTCGGACCAAGCGTCGGTAACGATCTGGCGCAGGCGGGCGGCATGGCGTTGCTGGCGGCGCTGATCTGCATCCTGATCTACGTTGGTTTCCGTTTCGAATGGCGGTTGGCGCTGGGGGCGGTTATCGCGCTGGCGCATGACGTCATCATCACGTTGGGCGTGCTGTCGCTGTTTCAGATCGAGATCGATCTGACGATTGTGGCCTCGCTGATGTCGGTCATCGGCTACTCGCTGAACGATAGTATCGTGGTCTCCGACCGTATTCGTGAGAACTTCCGTAAGATCCGCCGCGGTACGCCGTATGAGATCATGAACGTGTCGCTGACGCAGACGCTGAGCCGTACCATCATGACGTCCGCCACTACGCTGGTGGTGGTGCTGATGTTGTATATCTTCGGTGGCGCGATGCTGTCGGGCTTCTCGCTGGCGATGCTGATCGGCGTATCTATCGGTACGGTGTCTTCGATTTACGTTGCGTCCGCACTGGCGCTGAAGCTGGGTATGAAGCGCGAGCACATGATTCAGCAAAAGGTCGAGAAAGAAGGCGCGGACCAGCCGTCGCTGTTACCGTAAACGTCCTCTTTTTGCGAGCCGCAAAAACCCGCCAGCTACGGCGGGTTTTTTTTGGCCTGCGCCACGGCGCGTGAGCGAAAGGCGGGGGAAGCGCTGCCCACGCTCGCCAGCGCTATTCGTCAGCGCGCGGGTGCAGAAAGGTGGTCCGTCTGTGGCGCAGGGGCGGCGACCTTCTCGATATCATACAGGCGAATAAAGCCCAGCTGTTCGGGGGAGAGGCCGGTCAGGCGCAGCGCGATCGCGGCTTCCCATTTGGGGACCAGCGTTTGCGCTACGGCGAAGGATTGGGTCTGCGCGCCATCGGTCTGCGGCTTTCCCGATGCGTCCAGTTCGCCCCAATCTACATGCGCGCGGAAATTGGGTAGCGTTCCGCCATCGATCAGTCGGATATGCAACTGGCCGTATGTCCCGCTGGCTTCCTGCGAAACATGGCTGAGAGAGACGCTCAGTCGACCGATCGCGCTGTCCACCAGCGCATAGTTCTTTGCTGCCGGCAGCAAGTATACGCCCGCGCTGGAGTGCGCGTTGAGGGTGTTCTGGCGCTCGAGCGCCACGGCCTGTTCAGCCAGTGTCTGCAAGCGCTGGTTCAACTGACTGATCTCCTGCTGCACCTGAGGCAACGGTTGCTGATGGGCGCAGCCTGCCAGCGCGATTAGGGGCGGCAGCAGGGTAAGCAGACGGAAACGAACGGTCATGAAGGAGTCTCCTTGAGGAACGGCGCGTCCCCCTGAAGGCAGGGAAGCGCCGTCGCCGGTTAAGTATTCTGCAACAGATAATAGCGGATGTGGCACGAAAACGGGGCACTGGCAGCCGGTGGCAAGCCCAAATGGGAGAAGTGAGGGGAGGCTGCGCCCGCAGGAAGGGGCGCAACCGTTGAAAAGATCGTTTATTGCCAGCCGTAGCGGCGAGCGAAGAAGCCTTTCATCGCCTGCGTCAGCATCATGTAGCCGCAAAGAATGGCGATGAGCCACGGGAAATAGCTCAGAGGCAGCGGTTGTAGTTCCAGGAACCCGGCCAAGGGTGAGAATATCAGCGCGATCCCCGTCGCCATGATCAGCAGCGTCATCATCGCCAATGGCCATGACGGACGGCTCTGGATAAATGGAATTTTACGGGTGCGGATCATATGCACGATCAGCGTCTGCGAAAGCAGCCCTTCAATGAACCAGCCGGACTGGAACAGAGTCTGCACCTCTGGGGCGTTGGCCTGGAAGATCCACCACATTAAAGCGAACGTCATCACGTCGAAAATAGAGCTGATCGGGCCGAAGAACACCATGAAGCGACCGATATCACCGGCATTCCAGCGCTGCGGGCGGCGTATTTGCTCATCGTCCACGTTATCGAACGGAATGGCGATCTGCGAAATATCGTACATCAGGTTCTGGATCAGCAGATGCAGCGGCAGCATGGGCAGGAACGGGAGAAACGCGCTGGCGATCAGAACGCTGAACACGTTGCCAAAGTTCGAGCTGGCGGTCATCTTGATGTATTTCAGCATGTTGACGAAGGTTCTACGTCCTTCGATCACCCCTTGCTCCAGCACCATCAGGCTTTTTTCCAGCAAGATGATATCGGCGGCTTCCCGGGCGATATCCACCGCGGAGTCGACGGAGATGCCAATGTCCGCGGCCCGCAGAGCAGGGGCATCGTTAATGCCGTCGCCCATAAAGCCCACGACATGGCCCTGCGCCCGCAGCAGACGCACAATTCGCTCTTTGTGCATCGGCGTCAGCCGCGCGAACAGCGTGGTGGTCTCCGCCTGAGTCGACAGTTCCTCGTCGGTCATTTCGTCGAGGCGGCTGCCGAGCAGCGTCTGTGAACAGTCGATGCCGACATCGCGACAGACCTTGGCGGCCACGAGTTCACTGTCTCCGGTTAAGATTTTGACCGCGATCCCACTGTTGTTCAGCGCTTTCAACGCGGGCGCCGTGCTCTCTTTCGGCGGATCGAGAAAGGCGATGTAGCCTTCCAGAATCAGGTCCGATTCATCCGCGCGGGCATAATCCCGCGGCTCGGCGTCGACCATCTTGCTGGCGACGGCCACGACGCGCAGGCCTTGGCGATTCCAATCGTCGGTGAGGTGGCGGATCCGCAGCAACCGATCCTCATCCAGCGCCATGGTTTCTTCGCCGATGCGTATGGAGGAACACACGCTCAGTATTTCTTCCAGCGCGCCTTTACAAATCAGCCAATGCTCCCGATCGTTTTCGGTGACGACGACCGACATCCGGCGGCGTTCGAAGTCGAAGGGGATCTCATCTACCTTGCGCCAGCGGGCGAGGGCGTCGTGCTGCTCTTTATCTGAAATGCCGTCCAGCACGGCCTGATCGAGCAGATTGCGCAGCCCGGTTTGATGCGCGCTATTCAACCACGCCAGGTGCAGCACCTTCTGGCTGCAGCGTCCGAACGCATCGGTATGACTTTCCAGCGCAATGCGATCCTGCGTTAGCGTGCCGGTCTTATCGGTGCACAAAATATTCATCGCGCCGAAGTTCTGAATGGCGTCCAGGCGTTTGACGATCACTTTCTGGCGAGAGAGTTTTACCGCGCCTTTCGCCAGCGTTGAGGTGACGATCATGGGCAGCATTTCCGGCGTCAGGCCGACGGCGACCGACAGCGCGAACAGCGCCGCTTCCCACCAGTCGCCTTTGGTGTAGCCGTTGATGACCAGCACGATGGGCGTCATGACCATCATAAAGCGGATCAGCAGCCAACTGACCCGGCTGATGCCCTTCTGAAAGGCGTTTTCCTGATCGGGCTGATTCGTGACTCGGTCTGCTAATTGGCCAAACCAGGTGTTGGCGCCGGTGCCGATAACTATCGCCTGCGCCGTACCGCTAATAACGTTAGTGCCCATGAAGCACAGCGTGTCGCTTTCCAGTGCCGGGGCGTTTTTCGTAA
Source organism: Lonsdalea iberica (assembly GCF_002111585.1). Classification (GTDB taxonomy): domain Bacteria; phylum Pseudomonadota; class Gammaproteobacteria; order Enterobacterales; family Enterobacteriaceae; genus Lonsdalea; species Lonsdalea iberica. Next base: position 32,787 of record NZ_LUTP01000012.1, on the reverse strand, counting down.
GGCGGCTTTGCGCGACTTTTTCGACGGGCAGAGACTCGCCGGTCAGCGATGCCTGACTGATGAACAGATCGCGCGCCTGCAACACGCGCAGGTCGGCCGGGATCATGTTGCCGGCCGCCAGCTTGACGATGTCGCCCGGCACCAACTGATCCATCGGGATTTCCTGATATTCGCTGCGTCCGGTCTGATCATCGCATCGCAGCACGGTGGCGGTATTGCTGACCATCGCCTTCAGCGTATCCGCGGCTTTTCCCGAACGTGCTTCCTGAATAAAGTGCAGCAGCGTCGAGATCAGCACCATCAGCCCGATGACCAGTGCCGCGGTCAGATCTTCCGTTGCGTAGGAAATCAGCGCCAGCAGCGTCAGCAATAGATTGAAAGGGTTGCGATAGCAGCGCCATAAATGCAGCCACCAGGGCGCGGCCTGTTCGCCGGGGATCTGATTTCCGCCGTAGGTTAGTCGTGCCTGGCGGACTTCATTGGGCATCAGCCCTTCGGGATGGCTGTCAAAAGCCTGGTAGAGCGCTTCTTCACTCTGCCAGGCGTAGTGATGACACTGACGGGCGAGACGCTCCGGAATCGCATTCGCCTGGCCGTCCGGCATGGGCGCGCGATGAAACAAACGAGAAGGCAGATGGCGGCTAATTTGGGTGAGCCATTGCCGGGTGAGGCGTGTAAATAGCATAACAGTCCCTCCGCCACGACGGAGTGACGTCGCGGCGTGCTGACGCGCAGGGGGCATTCGCCGGCGCATCGGTTTTTAAAATTAGCAGGGACGATATCTGAACGTCACTGCCTTACTTATCGGTCGGTAAGGCAGTGAGAAAAGCGGGGGGCTGCCTTACCGAAGAAGTCCTGCCTGCGCAGGGTGGGGTTCGGGTTCCATTAAATTTCTCCGGTAGTCGATGCCATCCCAGACGACGCGATCGTGCGGTCGAGAGGCCAGTTTCAGCTCAGGCGAAGGCCATAAACGGCCAGCGCCATTATGCGGAGTCACAACTTAGCAGATCAATCCTCAACCCAATCTAAACCGATGTCTGGAGGGCGCATGTGGCTGCGTCGCGCCATATGGAGGCTGGGTTAGGCGCGGAATTCAGGGTAAACTATTCTCATGATAAACGGAGGGAGCGGGAAAGGTTATGCATTGCCCATTTTGTTCTGCAGTTGATACCAAAGTGATTGATTCCCGGCTAGTTAGTGAGGGAGCACAGGTACGTCGTCGTCGCCAGTGTCTGGTCTGCAACGAACGTTTCACCACCTTCGAAGTGGCGGAGCTCGTGATGCCTCGTATCGTCAAAAGCAACGATGTGCGGGAGCCCTTCAATGAGGACAAACTGCGCAGTGGTATGCAGAAAGCACTGGAAAAACGGCCGGTGAGCTCCGATGACGTGGAGATGGCGATTAACCATATCAAATCGCAGCTGCGAGCCACCGGAGAACGGGAAGTTACCGCGAAGATGCTGGGAAATCTGGTGATGGATGCGCTGAAAAAGCTGGATAAGGTTGCCTACATCCGTTTCGCCTCGGTTTACCGCAGCTTTGAAGATATCCGTGAATTCGGGGAAGAGATCGCCCGTCTACAGGATTAACTCCGTCATGCCGCGCAGGCGGCGCTGAAAAGAGAGGCTGGGAATGACATTACCGTCGGATGAGTTTTATATGGCACGGGCGCTGGAACTCGCGCGCCGCGGGCGTTTTACCACCGCGCCCAATCCCAACGTAGGCTGTGTGATCGCCCGCGACGGCGAGATCGTCGGCGAAGGCTATCACCAGAAGGCGGGCGGTCCCCATGCGGAAGTTGACGCGTTGAGCATGGCCGGCGACCGCGCGCATGGCGCAACGGCCTATGTCACGCTGGAACCCTGTAGCCATCATGGGCGGACGCCGCCCTGCGCGGATGCGCTGATCGCCGCTGGCGTGAAGCGGGTGGTGGCCGCTATGCAGGATCCAAATCCACAGGTGGCTGGACGCGGGCTGACGCGATTGCATCAGGCCGGCATTGATGTCAGTTACGGCGTAATGGCAGCGGAGGCGGAACAGCTCAATCGCGGCTTTCTCAAGCGCATGCGCACCGGACTGCCTTACGTACAGCTCAAAATGGCGGCGTCTCTGGATGGCCGCACGGCAATGGCTTCCGGCGAAAGCCAGTGGATCACGTCGCCGCAAGCGCGTCAGGACGTGCAGCGGTTTCGCGCCGAAAGTGCCGCCATCCTGAGCAGTAGTGCGACCGTGCTGGCTGATGACCCCTCTTTGACCGTGCGCTGGGAGGAGCTTGATCCGGATACGCAGCGCGTCTATCCGCAGGACCAGCTACGTCAGCCCGTACGGGTGGTCGTCGACAGTCAGGAGAGGGTCACGTTTCGTCACCGCCTGATCCAGCAGCCCGGCTCAACCTGGCTGGCGCGCCAGAAGGCCGATGCGCAAGCCTGGCCGTCTTCCGTCGAACAACTGGCGCTGCCATTGCAGGGCGAGGGGATCGATCTGGTGGCGCTGATGATGATGCTGGGCAAACGCGAGATTAACTCGGTGTGGGTCGAAGCAGGTGCACGGCTCGCTGGAGCGTTGCTGCGCGCCAACGTGGTGGACGAAGTGCTGCTTTATCTCGCGCCGAAACTGCTGGGAGAGGCGGCGCGTCCTCTTTGCGCCTTGCCGGGATTGTCCCAATTGTCCCAGGCGCCGGAGTTTACGCTGTCCCACGTGGCGCAGGTCGGTCCCGATCTGCGTCTGACCCTCAAACCGCAGTCCTGAGGCCGTGGTACGGGCGTCGCGTTGTACAAAATATCGGCTGACAAAACCGGACACGACGCCGGAAGAATATGATAGAATCCGCCCCCCTGCGGGGCACTTAAACCAGTCAAAGGAAAGCTATGAACGTTATTGAAGGTGTTGTTGCTACTCCTAATGCCCGCGTGGCGATTGCAATTGCCCGCTTCAACCATTTCATCAACGACAGCCTGTTAGAAGGCGCCGTTGATGCTCTGAAACGCATCGGCCAGGTGAAAGAAGAGAACATCACCGTGGTATGGGTGCCGGGAGCCTACGAACTACCGCTAGCGGTACGCGCGTTGACCCAAAGCACTCAAAACGGCGGTTACGATGCCGTGGTGGCGCTGGGAACGGTGATCCGTGGTGGGACAGCCCATTTTGAATTTGTGGCTGGCGAATGCAGCTCAGGTTTGTCGCAGGTTGCCATGAACAGCGACATTCCCGTGGCTTTCGGCGTACTGACGACGGAAAGCATTGAGCAGGCTATCGAACGCGCCGGCACCAAAGCGGGTAATAAAGGCGCAGAAGCTGCGTTGACCGCGCTTGAAATGATTAATGTATTACACGCTATCAAGTAAGCCTGATTAAGTAAGGGGTATTTCCGTGAAACCTGCTGCTCGTCGCCGCGCCCGTGAATGTGCGGTTCAAGCGCTTTATTCCTGGCAGTTATCTAAAAACGATATTGCCGATGTTGAACTACAATTCCTGAGCGAGCAGGATGTCAAAGGCGTTGACATCACCTATTTCCGCGAGCTGTTGACCGGGGTGGCGACGCAGGCCGACCGTATGGATGAGTTGATGACGCCATACTTGTCCCGCAAGCTGGAAGAACTGGGTCAGGTGGAAAAAGCGATTCTGCGTCTGGCGGTTTTCGAACTGAGCCGACGTGACGATGTGCCGTATAAAGTGGCCATCAACGAAGCCATCGAACTGGCTAAAGTGTTCGGCGCTGAAGACAGCCACAAATTTGTCAACGGCGTGTTGGATAAAGCGGCCCCACGCCTGCGTAAGAAATAAGTCATTCGGGACCGGATTACCCGTCCCGAAAGTTTGAACTTCGGGACGGCCTGGACGAGATATGGTTGCTGGTGAATTCGATCTGATTGCCCGTTATTTTGACCGGGTGAGAACAACGCGCCGGGACGTTGAACTGGGCATCGGAGACGACTGCGCGCTGCTGACGGTGGCTGATAAAACGCAGCTGGCGGTCAGTACCGACACGCTGGTTGCCGGCGTACATTTCCTGCCGGATATCAATCCGGCGGACCTGGCCTACAAATCTTTGGCCGTCAATCTAAGCGATCTTGCCGCGATGGGCGCCGACCCGGCATGGTTATCCCTCGCCTTGACGCTGCCGTCTATCGACAACGGCTGGCTGGAGACCTATAGCGACAGCCTGTTCGAACTGATTGATTACTACGACATGCAGCTGGTGGGTGGCGACACCACCCGCGGTCCGCTCAGTATCACCATGACGATTCAGGGATTGGTCCCCGCCGGACGCGCCCTGCGGCGCGATGGCGTGCATGTCGGCGACTGGATCTACGTGACCGGGTCGTTGGGCGACAGCGCTGCGGGCCTGGCTATTTTGCAGGATCGCCTACAGGTCGAGGACGACGAACGGCGCCGCTACCTGCTGCAACGTCATCTGCGGCCTCAGCCGCGCATCCTGCAAGGGCAGGCGCTACGCGGCCTGGCTCATTCCGCCATCGACCTGTCCGACGGTCTGGCTTCCGATCTCCGCCATATCCTTACCGCCAGCGAATGCGGCGCGCACATCAATCTGGATAGGCTGCCGTACTCCGAAGCGCTGCAGCAGTCGGTGGATGCCGATTGCGCCAGACGCTGGGCGTTAAGCGGGGGAGAGGACTATGAGCTTTGCTTCACCGTGCCCGAGCTAAATCGCGGCGCGTTGGATATGGCGCTCAGCCACCTTGGCGTGCGCTACACCTGCATCGGACAGATATGTCCGGCGGCCGAAGGGCTGCGCTTCTTCCAACACGGCGAATCTGTCGACATCGATCTCAAAGGCTATGACCACTTTGGTGGGTGAAGATAAAGGCTCGCGTGAGGCGAAAACCGCTTGCGAATGTTGAACCCGTGGCACTTTCTGGCGACCGGGCTGGGCAGCGGACTCTCACCCTGGATGCCGGGGACGGTAGGATCATTGGCGGCGATCCCGCTGTGGTATCTGATGATTCTGTTGCCGTGGCAGCTCTACTCACTATTGGTCATGCTCAGCATTGGCATCGGCGTTTACCTGTGTCAGCGTACCGCGAAAGACATCGGTGTTCACGATCACGGCAGTATCGTGTGGGACGAATTCGTGGGGATGTGGATTACGCTGATGGCCGTGCCGTCAATGCATTGGCGATGGGTGGCGGCTGGTTTTTTGCTTTTTCGTCTTCTTGATATCTGGAAGCCATGGCCCATTCGCTGGTTCGACCGAAATGTGCATGGCGGAATGGGGATCATGGTGGACGATGTCATTGCAGGCGTTGTGGCGGCGGCTCTGATCTACCTGTTGGGCCACTTTCTGCCGTGGTAAGTCTGCGCCACCACGAGCGCATGTAGTTCATCTCGCCTTATCGCTTCTGTGCCGGCTCCCTGCCTGACGCTGCCGCGTCGGCGGGGAGTCTGAGATCAGGCCAGCCATTCCCGAATGCGTTGTTCAATGCCTGCCGCATCCAGTCCCAAATCGACGCGGATTTCCTGCTGTGATCCCTGAGAAATAAAGCGGTCCGGCAGGCCCAGATTCAGCACCGAAACGGGGCGGCGATTCGCCATCACCCATTCGTTCACGCCGCTGCCGGCTCCCCCCATCACTGCATTTTCTTCCAGCGTTACCAGCGCGTCGTGGTTTGCCGTTAACCTGCCCAGCAACTCGACATCCAACGGTTTGACAAAACGCATATCGACCAGCGTCGCATTCAGGTTTTCCGCCGCCTCACGCGCTTCAGGCAGCAGCGTCCCGAAGTTGAGAATAGCCAGCTTTTCGCCTTCGCGACGCACAATGCCTTTGCCGATAGCAATGGACTCCAGCGGCGTTAGTTCTACGCCCAGACCGCTGCCGCGCGGATAGCGAACGGCGACTGGTCCATCCTGATAGTGATAGCCGGTGTGCAGCATGAGGCGACACTCGTTCTCGTCGCTCGGCGCCATGATCACCATATTAGGGATACAGCGCAGGAATGAGAGGTCGAACGCGCCCTGATGCGTCGGCCCGTCGGCACCGACAATGCCGCCGCGGTCGATGGCGAACAGTACCGGCAGCTTTTGAATGGCGACGTCGTGAATGACCTGATCGTAGGCCCGCTGCAAGAAGGTGGAGTAGATCGCGACGACCGGCTTGTAGCCGCCAATCGCCAGTCCGGCGGCAAAAGTAACGGCATGCTGTTCGGCGATCGCCACATCAAAATACTGTTTGGGATATTGGCGGGAGAACTCGACCATCCCGGAGCCTTCGCGCATGGCTGGGGTGATCGCCATCAGCTTACTGTCGCCCGCGGCGGTTTCCGTCAGCCACTGGCCGAAGATTTTGGAGTAGGTCGGGAGCGCTTCCTTGCTCTTCGGAAGCATACCGCTGGCCGGATCGAACTTGGGCACGGCGTGCCAGCTGATAGGATCCTGTTCAGCAGGGGCATAGCCACGTCCTTTCTTGGTCATGATGTGCAGCAGCTGCGGCCCTTTCAGACTACGCATGTTTTTCAGCGTCTGCGTCAGGACGTTGACGTCGTGACCGTCGATGGGTCCGATGTAGTTAAAGCCGAGTTCCTCGAACAGCGTGCCGGGCACGACCATCGCCTTGAGATGCTCTTCGGTGCGGCGAACCAGCTCTTTGATGGGGGGCATGCCGGACAGCACTTTTTTGCCGCCTTCGCGCAGCGTGGAATACAGCTTGCCGGACAGTAACTGTGCCAGATGGTTGTTCAGGGCGCCCACATTTTCGGAGATAGACATCTCGTTGTCGTTCAGGACCACCAGCATATCCGGGTCGATATCGCCCGCATGGTTCATGGCTTCAAACGCCATCCCGGCGGTGATGGCGCCGTCGCCGATCACGCACACGGTGCGCCGCCCCAATCCTTCACGGTCGGCGGCGACGGCCATGCCGATACCGGCGCTGATGGACGTAGAGGAGTGGCCGACGCTTAGCACATCGAACTCGCTCTCTTCGCGCCAGGGAAACGGGTGCAGGCCGCCTTTCTGCCGGATAGTGGCAATACGCTCGCGTCGGCCGGTCAGGATTTTGTGTGGATAGGCCTGATGGCCCACGTCCCAGATCACGTGATCAAACGGCGTGTTGTAGACGTAGTGCAGAGCCACCGTCAGTTCTACCGTACCGAGACCGGAGGCAAAATGCCCGCTTGAACGGCTGACGCTGTCCAACAGGTATTGCCGAAGCTCATCGCACAGTTTCGGCAGACTTTCTTTGGGCAGCAGGCGCAGTTCATCCGGGGTTTCTACCAGCGCCAGCGTGGGGTATTTCGCTATATCAAGGGTCATCGGATACTCATTTAGCGGTGTCTTATGTTGGAATTATTTATCGCGTTCAACGATGTAACTCGCCAGCGCCCGTAGCGGTGAAACGTCCAGCGTAGGGGAACTGACTTTGACCAGATCGTCCAGCGCCTCCAGAGAGTCCTGATAGAGGCGCTGCGCCTTGTCTTTCGCCTTGTCCAACCCCAACAGCCCCGGGTAGGTGCTTTTACCCAACTGCTGATCGGCTCCCTGGCGTTTGCCCGTGGTGGCACTGTTGCCGATGACATCCAGAATGTCATCCTGTACCTGAAAAGCTAATCCGATGGCGGCTGCGTAACGGTCGAGATAGGGCAATGCCTGTCGGCCCGCTTCGCCTGCGGCCAAAGCGCCCATCCGTATGGCGGCCCGGATCAGCGCTCCGGTTTTGTGACTGTGAATCTGTTGCAGCGAGGCTAAATCGACCTGATGCCCTTCGGCGACCAAATCCAGCGACTGCCCGCCGCACATGCCCGCGACGCCGCTGGCCTGCGCCAGCTCGGAGACCATCGCCAGACGGTCGCGGTCGCCGACCTGCGGCATCGGCGCATCCGCCAAAATCGAAAACGCCAGCGTTTGCAGCGCGTCACCAGCCAGGATCGCGCTGGCTTCGCCGAACCGAATGTGGCAGGTCGGCTGCCCGCGGCGCAGATCGTCATTGTCCATGGCAGGCAGGTCGTCGTGAATCAATGAGTAGGCGTGTATACACTCGACGGCCGCCGCTGGCGCATCCAGACTTTCCAGCTTCAGGCCGAAAAGTTGTCCGGTCGTATAGACCAGAAACGGACGTAGCCGTTTACCCCCCAGTAATGCCCCATAGTTCATGGCGTCAACCAGCGGAGTATTCTGAAATGGCAGGTCGGCGATAAACTGGCTCAGCGTGGCGTCCGTGCGCTGGTGGTGGGCACGCAGTTGCTCAAAGAATTCTGTCATGGCGTGGCTACTCGTTGTCCGGGGTAAAAGGTGTCAAGGCCGCTTCAGGTTCATCGCTAAGCAAAATTTGCACGCGCTGCTCCGCCTGCTGCAACTTTAACTGGCCTTGTCGTGCCAGCTGAATCCCTTGTTCAAACGCCTGTAGCGCCTCTTCCAACGGCAGTTCTCCCGACTCGAGGCGGGCGACAATCTGTTCCAGCTCGCTCAGCGAACTTTCGAAACTCACGGATGATTCGTTTTTTTTCGGCATAGTCGGTTTTGGGTCCTATTCCTACGTATCGAAGCGCATAAGGGGGCTGTGGCTCGTTGTTCCGCATCGTGCATTTGTGCGGTTAAGACGCGCCGTATGCCGCAATTAAGTGATATACTCCGCGCCCTGGATGCTATTGGTAAGACCGCCGGAGCAACGTCGATATTACCGATAACGTGATTTTAGCCTTAGGGTAAAATTGTTTACGCCTTTACGATCAAGTAACGACAGCCACCATGAAGTTTATCATTAAATTGTTCCCGGAAATCACCATCAAAAGCCAATCTGTGCGGTTGCGCTTTATTAAAATCCTCACAGGGAACATCCGAAACGTTTTAAAACAGTATGATGAAACGCTGGCGGTTGTCCGTCACTGGGATCATATCGAAGTTCGTGCTCAGGACGAAGGTCAGCGCGCCATTATACGCGATGCCCTGACGCGTATCCCGGGGATTCACCACGTCCTCGAAGTGGAAGAGCACGACTACACCGATTTGCACAATATCTTCGAGCAAACGCTGGCCATGTACCGCGATCAGGTGGAAGGCAAAACCTTCTGCGTGCGGGTCAAACGGCGCGGAAAGCATGACTTCAGCTCTCAGGACGTTGAACGCTACGTCGGCGGCGGTCTGAACCAGCACATTGAGAGCGCGCGCGTCAATTTGACCTCGCCGCAGGTGACCGTGCATCTGGAAATCGAACAGGATCGCCTGCTGCTGATTAAAGGCCGCTACGAAGGGATTGGCGGCTACCCGATCGGCACGCAAGAAGATGTTCTGTCGCTGATTTCGGGCGGCTTCGACTCCGGCGTGTCCAGCTACATGCTGATGCGTCGCGGTTGTCGCGTGCACTATTGCTTCTTCAATCTGGGCGGCGCCGCGCATGAAATCGGTGTTAAGCAGGTGGCTCACTATTTGTGGAACCGGTTCGGCAGCTCACATCGCGTTCGTTTCGTCGCCGTCGATTTTGAACCGGTGGTGGGCGAAATTCTTGAGAAAGTCGACGACGGTCAGATGGGCGTTGTGCTGAAACGCATGATGGTTCGTGCGGCATCGAAAGTGGCTGAACGCTATGGCGTACAGGCGCTGGTGACCGGCGAAGCGCTGGGACAGGTGTCCAGCCAAACGCTCACCAATCTGCGTATGATCGACAACGCGACAGATACGCTTATTTTGCGTCCGCTGATCTCGCACGATAAAGAACATATCATCAATATGGCGCGTCAGCTGGGCACGGAAGACTTTGCCAAGACCATGCCAGAGTATTGCGGCGTGATTTCCAAGAGTCCGACGGTCAAAGCGGTTAAAGCTAAAATCGAGCACGAAGAGAGCCGCTTCGACTTCGATATTCTCGATCGCGTCGTGAGCGAAGCGCGTAATCTGGATATTCGTGAAATTGCCGAGCAGACCACGCAGGAAGTGGTGGAAGTCGAAACGGTGGACGCGTTCGCTGCCAACGACATCCTGCTGGATATCCGTTCGCCGGACGAACAGGATGATCATCCGCTGACGCTGGAGCAGGTCGACATTCAGTCGCTGCCGTTCTATAAGCTGGCGACCCAATTTGGCGATCTAGACCAGAGCAAAACCTATTTGCTCTACTGCGAGCGCGGCGTGATGAGCCGTCTTCAGGCGCTATATCTGCTCGAACAGGGCTTCAACAATGTGAAGGTCTATCGCCCCTGATCGGGCTAAGCGATGTAGGTAAAAAAAGGCGCTGAAGCGCCTTTTTTAATGCATGAAAGTCAGTCCTGATAATTGTAGATGCCCGGGGGGAGCACTAGCTGAGCGGCTACCTCGGCCGCCTTTGCCTTGCCGAGGAGCAGGTCAATCAGTTTCAGGGCGAAGTCGATGCTGGTGCCCGGCCCCTGGCTGGTCAGCAGGTTGACGCGCGGGTCGAAGGCGACGCGTTTGTCGAGCCATTTCTCTTCCGGGATTTGCGATTTCAGTCCCGGATAGCCGGTCATATTCCCTACCGGAAATAACTGATGATACTCCAGCACCACGGCGGGGGACGCGCAGATCGCGGCGACGATATTGCCCTCCTGGTGCGTCTGGCGCAGGCGCTCGATGAGCAGCGGGCTATCGCGAAAGCACTCGGCTCCTTCCAGTCCGCCCGGCAAGACCACCGCGTCGAAGGCCCGGTCAGCCACGGCCACCAGCGGGACCTCCGCAAGAATACGGACGCCGCGCGAGCAGGTGATGTTCAGGTCGCCATCGCCGGCGACGCTGGCGGTCGTCACCTGAATCCCCGCTCTGACCAGCAGGTCAATCGTGGTGACCGCTTCGATTTCCTCGCTACCAGGGGCCAGGCAAACCAGTACCGATGCGCTCATATTCACTCTCCTTTTGCTTAATCTGTTCGAACAGGCGGCGGTTCTCCGGCAGCGTTAAGCCGTGAGCTCGTCCGCGTTTCAGCAGGTAGCCGGTAATGTAATCAATCTCGGTGTGCCGCTGCGCCAATATATCCTGCGACATTGAGGAGGTATTGGCCGCCGTGTTGTGGATGATCTGATGGATATAGAGTAACAGGCTTTCGGTCGAGGTGTGCAGCCCCTCCCGGTCCATGACCTGCGCTATCTCCTGACACAGCGACGTCAATGCCTGCGTATGAGACGCCAGCTCACCATTGGTGCAGCGATACAGCGCGGTCAGCGGGTTGATCACGCAGTTGGCGGCCAGCTTCAGCCAGCAGGTGGCGATGATATTGTTATGCCAGGCCACGTCCGGCAGGGCCTGTTGCAAAAGTTCCGCCAGCGAGCTCTGGTCGTCAATGTCATTGACGCCGCCGATACGGACGTAGCCGATATGGGTCGTGCCTGCGGCGATATGGGTGACGGCCGTGCGATCGCGGCGTGCGGCGTGGGTAGTGATACCGGCCAGCACCGGTTGGGTTAACGTCGGAAGTTCTTCCAGCGTTCCCATGCCGTTGTGCAGTAGCAGGATTGTACAGTTCGGACGCAGGCGCGGCAGGAGAGCGGAGACGGCGTCAGAGACCTGCCAGGCTTTGAGCGTCACTAGCAACAGCTCGCTCTGCGCCAGATGTTCGGGATCGTTGGCGGTGATATTCAGGTTGCGGTGTTCTCCGTGGAGCGTGATCACATTCACCGGGCAGAAGGGACGGGGGATGCGCAGCCAACCTTGTACGTCGTGCCCTTGCTGATGAAGCGCGGCGAGCCAAAGTTGCCCGATGGCGCCGCAGCCGAGGACGGTAATATTCATGCCTCTCTCCCAGGGTGAAATGAAAATGTGATCTGCATCACTTTATACATGATAAGGCATCGCTCATCGTTTTGTCCGCCGTATTCGCCGCCTGCGGTTGGCGGTCTGTGTCATCCCGGCGTCCATTTTGCTTATGACCGGCGAGCAGGTATCATGCTCGGCAGCCTTTTTGTGTCAGGAGATAAATCATGCCATCTTTCGATATTGTTTCGGAAATTGATATGCAGGAAGTCCGCAATGCGGTGGAGAATGCGTCACGCGAGCTGAGCACCCGCTGGGATTTCCGCAACGTGCCCGCCAGCTTTGATCTGAATGAGAAAGCGCAAACCATCAAGATGGCGAGCGAATCCGACTTTCAGGTTAAGCAGCTGGTGGATATTCTGAGGGAGAAGCTGGCCAAACGCGGCATCGAAGGCAGCGCGGTAGAGGTGCCTGAAGAGCTGGAGCACAGCGGTAAAACTTACAGCGTGGAAGCTGGGTTGAAGCAGGGAATCGAGACGGCTCAGGCGAAGAAGCTGGTCAAGCTGATCAAAGACAGCAAGCTGAAAGTTCAGGCGCAGATTCTGGGCGAGCAGGTGCGAGTGACCGGCAAGTCCCGTGACGATCTGCAAAGCGTGATGGCGCTGGTGCGCGGCGCGGATCTGGGCCAGCCTTTCCAATTCAACAATTTCCGCGACTAAGCGGGCTTCACCCATGAAGCAAAAGGCCAGCTAAGCTGGCCTTTCTCATTTAAAGCGTCATCAGACGCGTATTGCCTCCCGCCGCGGCCGAATTGGTGCAGATCGCGCGCTCAATCAGCAGGCGCTCAAGGCGAATGGCCTTGTCTCCGCTGCTCAAGCCCTGCACGGACACAATAGGGCCGTGTCTGGCGGCCAACTGAGTGCAGACCTTCTGTAGCGATACGGCATTGCCGTGATGGATCACCGCGTCGAAGGGCTGTTCGTAAAGCGTCGAGGCTGGCGAGATGTCGATGGCCGATTTGACGTCAGCGGGCAGCTTTTCATAGAGGGCAATGTTCATGGAGGCGTCTGGCCACAGCATTTTGCCGCCCACGCTGGTGACGGCGGCGAGTTGGATCAGCAAATCCTGTGGATTCAGCGCCAGCCCCAAAACGCGTTCCCGAGGCAGAAGCCGGTAGTCGTTATCTTCGCCGGTAGGACCGGGAAGCGCGCTAACGGTATAGCCTGCGCTATTTTCTTTAAACGTTTTGCAACAGTGCAGCAGATCGCTGTTTTGCTGCTGTTCCGCCCAGGCCTGCAACGCTATATGGGCGCTAAAGGCGCCGGGCTTCGTCGGCAGGGCTTCCGGACCGGTGACCGCGGTGTAGCGTAAACCTTGCAGCGTGGCATCGGCAGGGCACTGGCTCAGCAGACGATACAGGTACAGCGGCCCGCCGGCCTTAGGACCGGTGCCGGAGAGTCCTTCGCCTCCGAAGGGCTGAACGCCGACCACCGCGCCCACCACATTACGGTTGATGTACACATTGCCCACCTTAATGTTCTCCGCCACTTTATTGATGGTGCGGTCGATGCGAGAGTGAACGCCGAAGGTGAGACCATACCCCAATGCGTTGATTTTATTCACCAACTCCGGCAACTGGCGGCTGTCATAGCGCAGTACATGCAACACCGGACCGAATACCTCTTTCTTCAAATCTTCGATGTCCTTGATTTCGATAAGCGCGGGCGTGATGAAATACCCCTGAGCCTCGTCCGTGACGTCGCGCATCGCCGTGTGGCTGGCCTGAAAGACAGAAAAACCTTTATCGCGCATCGCGCTGATGTGCGCGCGGATTCCGCCCATGGCTTCTTCATCGATGACCGGACCGATATCCGTGGCAAGCTGTTCAGGGTTGCCCATCTGATATTCGACCATCGTGCCGCGTAAGGTTTCGAGCAGCGGCTCGGCAACGTCGTTCTGGATACACAACAGTCTCAATGCGGAGCAGCGCTGACCGGCGCTATCAAACGCGGAGGTCATGCAGTCGATAATAACCTGCTCCGGCAGAGCGGACGAGTCGACAACCAGGGCATTAATGCCGCCGGTCTCCGCAATCAGGGGTATCGGGCGTCCGGCGTCGTCCAGGCGTCCCGCAATTTTTTGGTTGATCGACAGGGCGACGGCGGTGGAGCCGGTAAACATCACGCCTTTGACGTTCTCGTCGGCGATCAGCGGCTCTCCGACGGTTTCGCCGCGTCCCGGCAGCATCTGCAAAACGTCCTTGGGAATACCGGCTTCATACAGGATGTTCACAGCGAGGTAGGCGATCAGCGGCGTTTGCTCGGCCGGTTTGGCAATCACTGTATTGCCGGTCGCCAGCGCGGCGGCTATCTGGCCGGTGAAAATGGCTAGCGGAAAATTCCAGGGGCTGATGCAGACGACGACGCCCAGTGGTACGTGGCTCTCATTTTTGAATGTCTGCTGAACCTGCAAGGCGTAATAGTTGAGAAAATCCACGGCTTCGCGAACTTCGGCGATGGCGTTGCTGTAGGTTTTTCCGGCCTCCCTGACCAGCACGCCGATGAGTTCACCGATACGTTGCTCCATCAATTGGGCGGCGCGGATCAATATTTCCGCACGGTCTGACGGCGCAACGGCGGACCACTGACGCGTTGCCTGTTGCGCGTCAGCCAGAGCATGGGCGACATCGATGTCAGTCGCTTCGCAGACGGTGCCTACGATATCGCGTGGGTTCGCCGGGTTGATGATATCGCTCGGCGTCCCAAGTGGGGAGCTCGTCGCCGTGAGGGGTTGGGCATGAATTTTCTCCTGCGAGCTGTAAGTCAGGGTTGTGTACAGCTCATGCAAACAGGCTTCACTATACAGGTTCAGTCCCCGCGAGTTCTCTCGGGATGCGCCGTAGATATGCCGGGGCAACGGGATGCGGGGGTGTGGCAGTCCAAGCTGGTTTTCCGTTTTCGCCAGCGTGGAAACGGTCTCGACGGGACTGGCAATCAGGCTGTCGAGAGAAACGTTCGGGTCCGCGATCTGATTCACGAACGAACTGTTGGATCCGTTTTCCAGTAACCGGCGAACCAGGTAAGGCAACAGGGTTTCGTGTGAACCCACTGGGGCGTAGATACGGCAGGGGCGATCCAGATGCTCTTCGCCAACGACTTCCCGGTAGAGCGGAACGCCCATGCCGTGGAGGCACTGAAACTCATATTGATGCGGTGAAAAAGTCTCTCCCGCCAGATAATAGATGGCCGCCAGCGAGTGCGCATTGTGCGTGGCGAACTGGGGATAGAACCGTTCGGGTTCGGACAGCAGGGCGTTCGCGCAGGCCAGAAACGAGACGTCGGAGTAGACCTTGCGCGTAAACACCGGATACGCGTCAAGCCCGGCAACCTGTGCGCGTTTGATCTCGCTGTCCCAGTAAGCGCCTTTAACCAAACGCACCCGCAGGCGCCGTTGCGTCTGACGAGCCAGCTCCTTCAGGTAGTCGATCATGCTGTAGCAGCGCTTCTGGTAGGCCTGGACCACAAAGCCGATGCCGTCCCAGGACTGCAGTTCCGGCTCTTCACACAGACGGGTCAGTAAATCCAGCGAGATGTCCAGCCGGTCGGCCTCTTCGGCATCAATGGTGATCGGTACATCATAAGATTTGGCGAGGAGCACCAGTGACTTCAGCGTGGGATACAGTTCGCTAAACATCCGTTGATACTGGTGCAGCGTATAACGAGGATGTAGTGCGGAGAGTTTGAGTGAAAATTCCGTGCCGTCATAAATGCCTTTGCCGCGGCTGTGTTTGCCGATGGCGTGCAGTGCGTCCTGACAGCGTTGAACGTAGTTGTCGGCGTCTCGTTGGGTCAGCGCCGCTTCCCCCAACATATCAAAAGTGTAGGTGAATCCGGCTTTCTCGATGGGCGTGATAGACTGCAACGCCTGCGAAATGGTTTCTCCGGTGACGAAATGTTCGCTCATGACATGCATGGCGACGTCCATCGCCTTACGGATCAGCGCGGAAGAGGCAGTAGCGATAATTGTATTCACGCTGTTTGACAAGGCGTGTTTGTCACCGTAGCTGACGACCGAACCAGTAACAAGCAGTCCCCATGTCGCCGCGTTAATAAACAGGGATGAGTTCTTACCCAGATGAGACTTCCAGTTCTGGCCCGAGAGTTTGTCGCGAATCAATAAGTCGCGGGTATCGTCATCCGGGATACGCAGCAAAGCTTCGGCCAGACACATCAGCGCCACGCCTTCGCGCGAAGATAGCGAGTACTCCTGCAACAAGTTCTGAATCATCGATTCGCGATCTTTACTGACTTTCTTTTTGCGCAATGATGAGGCCAGCTTGTGGGCCAATTGATGGATCTTATGTTCGGTATCGTCAGGTATGTGGAGGGTTTCAAACAGAGATGACACCACCTCCTGTTCAGACTGGTCCCAGACCCGCGTGATGGCTTTCCTCCTGTCATCTCTAAAGGTCCAATGCGTAGATAATTCAGCGAACGGCGAAACTTTTTCTCTGTCCATAACATCATCTCTTACGATATCGATAGCCATAGTAAACCTCACGTTACTTAATCTTAGTCTACGGCGGGGAAGCAGCCGTTACGGTGAATTCAGCCCGTCCATCGTTCTTGGCGTCAAAGCTCGAGTGTCGTTAGTGCACTCTTCTGATTGTGGAGAAATTTCACTAATCTCTCGTCCGTGGAATGCAGGATGTCATTCGGTGAGCCGACGGCGAGAATCTCTCCCTCTTCCATAAAGACGATGCGGTCGGAAATTTTGAATGCAAAAGACATTTCGTGCGTCACGATCACCATTGTCATCCCCTCGTTAGCAAGGTCTTCGATGACTTTCAGTACATCGCCGACCAGCTCTGGGTCCAGCGCTGACGTCGGTTCGTCAAACAGCATGATGGAAGGCGTCATCGCCAGCGCACGGGCGATCGCCACGCGCTGCTGCTGGCCGCCGGAAAGCTGGTGGGGGTATTTGTGGGCGTGTTCGAGCAGCCCGACTTTCTTCAGCAGCGTTAACCCCTGAGCCAGAATGTCGTCTTTGGCGCCGATGTGATGGTAGAGCGGCGCGAACATCACATTCTCCAGCGCGGTCATGTGCGGGAAGAGATAGAACCCCTGGAAAACCATGCCGATTTTCTCTGCCTGCTGGTAATAATGCTGCGTCGGCCTGCCGTTCTCCGTGGGGTGAAGAAACGGCTGGTCATCCAGCAAGATTTTCCCCGCATCGAGCGACTCCAGACCGTTCATGGTCCGGATTAACGAGGTCTTGCCTGAGCCGGATGGGCCGATGATGGCGATCACTTCGCCTTTTTTAATCTTCAGATCGATGTTTTTCAGCACCAATTTATTGCCGTAGCGTTTGCAGACGCCTTCCAATGCCAGGGTCACGCGGTGCTTGTCGCTGGCATATTTGCGGGCCGACTGCGGCGCGGGAGCGGGCGGTTGCGCCTGTAGCAAGGCGAGTTCGTGATCGCTCAATCCCCGGGCTTTCCTGCTGCTGGTGTCGAGCCATTTTTCCAACGCGGTCACCAGCCGGTCAAAGACGGTCACGATGAAGATGTAGTAGCACGACACCGCAAGCAGCGTTTCGATGACCTTGAAGTTCTGGGTATACAGCCGCTGCCCCACCAGAAGAATTTCCCCGAGCGAAATGACGGACACCAACGAGGTCAGTTTGACGATGACGATGAATTCATTTGCCAGCGAGGGAAGCGCGATGCGCATCGCCTGGGGAATAATGATGCGTTTTTGTATGCCGGCGTAATTGATATTGAGGGACTTCGCCGCTTCCAATTGCCCTTTATGCACGGACATCAGTCCGCCGCGATAAATCTCGGCGATAAACGCGGATTCGCACAACACCATCGCGATCAGACCGGAAATAAACGGCGATGACAGAAAATCTGACGTCGACGTAAAAAATTGCGGCAGGTTGTAGATGAGGATAATCAACACCAGCAGCGGCAGGCTTCTGAAAAACCAGATATAGATTTTGGCGAGCGCCCGCAACGGCAGGAAATGGGATTGTTTCGCCAGCGCCAGCACAAGGCCCAGAATATTGCCGCCAATCCAGGAGGCGACGCTCAGCGCAATCACGACCAGCGTGGCTTGCCAAAAATCAGAATAAGAGAACAGCTCAAAGAAATAATGAGTATCGAAATCCATAGTTTTTCCTGTGATGAAATTGACGCTGGCATCAGCGGTCATGCATCTGGATTGCTCACCGGAATAACACGCATGATGAAAAACGACGGCCGTGCTTTCTGTTCGCGATAATGTGAAGACGCCGAATCGTTGACGTCCTACCCGTCACGCGCCGTCACGGCTGGTCAGGGCGCATAGGTTGCCCTGACTGATGATGCCCCTTCCCGCACGGTCAGGCTTCTTCACCTGTGGGGACGTAAAGGATAATGATCTATTGCAACGTGCCGTTTAACGCTGCTTGCACTTCGCTGGGGGAGTACGCCTTCAAGTTGTATTTTTCCAATAACAGCTGGTATTCCGGCGACTTGATGACCGTCTTGACGGCGGTATTCAGACTGCTGAATTTCTCCTGGTTGCCTTTTTTTACGCCCAGCCCTATCAGAATGGGATAGACGATGCCGCTGCTGACCGTCAGCTTTTGGGTTTTGTTGGCGACGTCAAAAGCCACCGCCGCATCATCAAACTGAACGTCTACCGCGCGCGACAGCACGGCTTGACTGGCTTCTGGCGCGGTGGGAAATTCCCGGATATCGATAGGCTTCAGCCCTTTATCCACACACAGCGTTTGGGAGCCCTGCGACATTTTCAACACCCATGCCGCCCCGCTGATTGAACTGACTTTTTTACCGCACAGCATGCCGAGTTCCGTCGGTTGAAACGGGTCGCCTTTTCTCGCGATCAGGACACCGCCGGTTTTAACGTAGGGAATAAAATCTAGCTGTTTGGCGCGTTCGGGCGTGATGTAAAGTGAAGAGGCGACCACGTCGAATTTGCCCGTATTCAGCCCCATAATAAGGTTAGCGAAGCGGGTATCGATAAACTCAGGTTTGGTTTTGAGTTCTGTTGCCACGAGCTGGATGAACTCGGCATCGAACCCGGCAGGCTTATGATTATCAAGATAGTTGTAGGGAGGATAGGTGAGGTCGGCGCCGACTTTCAGCGGTGCGGAAAAAGCCGGAGCGTTCGCCAGAGCGCCGAGTGCGGCGGAGAAATACAGTGCCTTTCTGAGCGTAAAAAAAGCGGAATGAAACGGTTTTTTCCCAGTCATATTGATTTCCTTATTGTGCGTTAAGCCAGCCTGCTGTGTGGGTGCGATTCCTATTTGTTAAGCATATACCGTGCCATTTTCCCTCGATATTGCTCAGTACGGCTCCTCCGCCTGCAATACGGCCGACGAAGAGCAAGAACACAGCGCCCGTTACTCGGCATTGTTAAGAAAAATTAATTAATCCGGTATGCGGTGCTCCTTGTTTTGTCGGAGGCACGGGGGAGGGGGAATGACATCTCTCCGCCGAATCGTGCACGCGAGCTGTTCTTTAAGGAACGGAGCATGTCTCTTTGTTGTGCGTCTGCACAAAGGGAGTGCATTGCATGGTGCAACGACCGTTCGAGGAAAAGGTGCCTGAATTAACGGGGTTTTTGGGGGACGCCCCTCAATAGATGGAGGCGTATGACGCTTAGGCGGGAGGGGGCGATGGCAACATTGCCGTGGTCAGCACAGCCGTGTTACACAGATGCCGATGCTGTATCGAGCCACTGCTCCAGCGTTTTGCGGTTGGTCTGTTTGTTGTCGATTTTGACATAGGCGCTGAGCTCCTGAGGCACGATGATGACCTCGGCGACACCTGGCAAGCCGTGCATTCTTTGCTCGAGCTGGGGGCTTTGCAGCGCTTCATCAGACAGGGTGATCCGTAGGCTGCTGAGATAGGGCGGTTCCTGCATGGTGAAGCTCAGTATCAGCCAGCCTAGCGCGATGATAGCGCTGGCGCCGAAGACCAGCGCGGCGCCGTGCAGTTCGAACAGCGCGCCGCCCAGACTGCCGCCAATCGCAACGCCGATAAACTGCGTGGTGGAATAAACGCCCATGGCGGTGCCTTTATACCCGGCCGGGGCCTCTTTACTGATGAGTGAAGGCAGTAAGGCTTCCATTACGTTGAACCCTAGCAGAAACAGCTGAATACCGATGATAATTCGCCATAGCTGGCTGACATCCGCACTCAGCAGTACCAGTTCGGCGGCGATAAGAATGACGATGCAGAGGATGAATACCTGCTTCATACGGCGCTTCAGCTCGGCATAGATGACAAAAGGCACGACGGCGACGAACGAAACCAGCATCGTCGCCAGATACACTTTCCAGTGATCCTGAGGTGGAAGTCCCGCGTGTTCCATAGCTCGCGGCAGCGCCACGAAGCTCGACATTAGCAGGATATGCAGGCACATGATGCCGATATTCAGCTTCAGCAGTCGGCTATTCGCCAACACCTTTCGGACGCTGCCGCGGACAATCGCTGACTCACGGTTGAGGACATGCTGAGAGGCGTTCGGGATAAACGCGAGCGTAATGATTATCGCAATGACGGAAAGAATCGCGATACCCCAGAAAAGCGCATGCAGACCTAAAGCATGGGTGACGATAGGCCCGACTACCATCGCAATGGCGAAAGTGATCCCAAAGCTGACGCCGATGAACGCCATCGCTTTGGTGCGGTTCTGTTCGCGCGTTAAATCTGACAGTAAGGCCATGACCGCCGCAGAGATAGCTCCCGAACCTTGTAGGGCGCGGCCGAAAATAATGCCCCAGATGGTGTCGCTGAGGGCGGCGATGACGCTACCGGCGGTGAACATCAGCAGGCCGCCGACGATGAGGGGTTTACGACCGATGCGGTCAGACATCAGCCCGAACGGGATCTGAAACAGCGCCTGCATCAGGCCGTAGATACCGATGGCGACGCCTATCAGGAATTCGCTGGCGCCCTGCAAGGCCATACCGTAAGTGGTCAAGACCGGGAGGACCATGAACATGCCCAGCATGCGAAGTGAAAAGACCGTTCCCAGTCCCCACGTGGCCCGTAACTCGGCAGGCGTCATTCGGTTATCGTTCATCTATACCTCGGGTGTTTTTCTGGCGCTATTTTAGAGCCTCGGATGCACGCGCGTAAATGCGCGTTTTGTTACCTGATTTGGCGGAGTTGGGAGAAATAAAAAAACAGACGGCATGCCGTCTGTTTTTTTTCTGCTAGCTGGCGTCGTTAACGCAGGTAGGTCAGCATCGCTTCCTGCGTCGGAGTGATGGAGTCGATTGACATCATCACGCTCAGCGAGGTGATAGCGACAATCGAGAACACGAACAACTTCTTGGCCCAGAGGCGATCGTCGTTCAGGTTTTTATACCCGGACAGCGCCATGCCCAGCCACCACAGGCTCACCGCCGCCGCGACGACCAGATATTTATACCCGGCATAGCCGCCCAAGGAGAGCATCAGCGTGGCAATCATAAACGCCAGAATGTACAGTGTAATATGATGCTTTGCGACGGAGATCCCTTTCACCACCGGCAGCACCGGAATATTCGCGGCCTGGTAGTCTTTGAAGCGGAAGATGGCGATAGCGTAGGAGTGCGGCATTTGCCATAAGCTGAAAATCAGCAGCAGGATCAACGCGCCAGCGTCGAACTGGTTGCTGACGGCGCAGTAGCCGATGACAGGGGGAGCCGCGCCAGACAGGCTACCAATCAGCGTGCCGTAGACAGAGTGCCGTTTCATATAAAGGCTATAGACGCCGACGTAGACGACGAAGCCAATCACCGCCAGCCACATAGCCAGCGGATTGGCGGCGACATACAGTAAGGCAAAGCCCGCAATACCCAGCAGCGCGGCATAGGCCAACGTCACCTTCAGCGAAATCAGCCCTTTCACCAGAACGCGGTTTTTGGTCCTCTCCATTTTTTTGTCGATATCGCGGTCGATGACGTTGTTGAAAACGCAACCGGAAGCCACGACCAGCGACACGCCGAAGAGCGTCGCTATGAACAGGGGATAATCAATGCTGCCGTTGGCCGCGAGTAAAAATCCCCCGATGACAGAAATCAGGTTGCCAAAAATAATGCCTGGCTTGGTGACCTGTAGGTATTGCTTAATCATCATGGTGACGGTCCAGTTACTGAATCATCATGTTGTGATGGGTGTTCCACATAATCCATATAGAACCCCCAACTACAATCGCGATAATCAGGGCGGTAAAGACAAGCGCGACTACGTTCCAGCGCTCTTGCGACGACGTGTTCAGGTGCAGGAAGTACACCAGATGGACCAGAATCTGTACGACGGCGCAGCCGACCACGGTCAGCAGAATGATGTGCGTCGCCGCGGCGCCGGTCATCACCATCGCGAAGGGGATCACGGTGAGGATGATTGACAGGATAAAGCCGGTCAGATAGGACTTGACGGTGCCATGGCTGGCACCGGCACTGTCATGCGTAGAATGGCTCATTACATCGCCCCCATCAGGTAAACAACGGTGAAGACGCAGATCCACACCACGTCCAGGAAATGCCAGAACAGGCTGAGGCACATCAGGCGGGTTTTATTGGTCGCGGTCAGTCCGCGGCGTGAGACCTGAATCATCATGATAGCCAGCCAGATCAAACCGCTGGTGACATGGATACCGTGCGTGCCGACCAGCGCGAAGAAACCGGACAGGAATGCGCTGCGATCCGGTCCGTATCCTTCCGCGATCAGGTGATGGAACTCATAAAGCTCCATGCCGATGAAGATCAGACCGAACAGGAACGTCATCGCCAGCCACTGGTTAACCCGCGACTTGTCGCCCTTGTTCATGGCGATCATCGCCATGCCGTAGGTGATGCTGCTGAACAGCAGGGCGAAGGTTTCGACCAAGACGAACGGCAGCTCAAAAATATCTTTACCCGTCGGTCCGCCGGCAACGCCGTCCACTAGGACGGCGTAGGTGGCGAACAGCGAGGCAAACAGGATGCAGTCGCTCATCAGGTAGATCCAGAAGCCGAACACTTTCGTGGCTCCCGCATCGTGGTGCCCATGCTCTGCATGGGCGGTATTCGTGTGACTCATAGTATCAGTGGACATTTTTCACGCCTGCCTTGCTGAGTTTCTCGAAATTTGCGTTTTCAATGCGCTCGATTTCTTCCACGGGAACGTAGTAGTCCACGTCCTGATTGAAACTGTGCACAATCCAGGTCGCTATCATGCCGACGAAACCGACGGCGGCCAGCCACCAGATGTACCAGATCATGGCGAAACCGAACACCAGGGCGAAGGCGGAGATGACCAGGCCTGCGGCAGTGTTCTTGGGCATATGAATCTCTTCATAGCCGCCGTTTGGTCGGCGATAGGCCTCGCCCTTCTCTTTCTCTTCCCAGAACGCATCACGGTCATGAACCTGCGGGACGACCGCAAAGTTGTAGAACGGGGCAGGGGAGGACGTCGCCCACTCCAGCGTACGCGCATCCCACGGGTCACCGGTCATATCGCGGTTCTGTTCACGGTCGCGGATACTGACGACGAACTGAATCAGCTGGCACAGAATACCCAGCGCGATCAGCGCGGCACCGGCGGAAGCCACCATCAGCAGCGGGTGGAATTCCGGATTGATCTGCTGGCTCAGGCGACGAGTCATGCCCATGAAGCCCAGCGCATAAAGCGGCATGAAGGCGACAAAGAAGCCGATAATCCAGCACCAGAAGGCACGCTTACCCCAGGTTTCATCCAGGGTGAAGCCGAAGGCTTTCGGGAACCAGTAGGTGATCCCTGCGAAGCAGCCGAACACCACGCCGCCGATAATGACGTTATGGAAGTGGGCGATCAGGAACAGGCTGTTGTGCAGCACGAAGTTCGCGCCCGGTACGGCCAGCAGTACCCCGGTCATTCCGCCGATAGAGAAGGTGATGATGAAACCGATGGTCCACAGCATCGCCGAATTTAGCTGAATACGGCCCTGATACATCGTGAACAGCCAGTTGAAGATTTTCACCCCGGTCGGGATGGAAATGATCATGGTGGCGATGCCGAAGAAGGCATTCACGTTCGCGCCGGACCCCATCGTAAAGAAGTGGTGCAGCCACACAATGAATGACAGCACGGTGATGGCGATGGTCGCCCACACCAGAGACGTATAGCCGAACAGGCGTTTGCGGCAGAAGGTCGCGGTCACCTCGGAGAACACGCCGAAGACCGGCAGTACCAGGATGTACACCTCAGGATGGCCCCAGGCCCAGATGAGGTTGATGTACATCATCATGTTGCCGCCCATATCGTTGGTGAAGAAATGGGTGCCCAGATAACGGTCCAACGTCAGCAATGCAATGGTGACCGTCAGGATGGGGAATGCAGCGATGATGAGAACGTTGGTGCACAGTGACGCCCAGGTGAATACCGGCATCTTCATCATGCTCATGCCGGGCGCGCGCATTTTCATGATGGTGGCGAAGAAGTTCACGCCGGTCAGCGTGGTGCCCAGCCCGGATATCTGCAGACTCCATATCCAGTAGTCGACCCCGACGCCGGGACTATACTCCTTACCCGAAAGGGGAGGATAGGCGACCCAACCTGTCTGAGCGAATTCGCCCACGCCCAGCGAGAGGTTGACCAGGATGACCCCGGCGACAAACATCCAGAAGCTGAGTGAGTTCAGGAAAGGGAAGGCAACGTCACGAGCACCGATTTGCAGCGGAACGACCAGGTTCATCAGGCCGACCACAAATGGCGTCGCCACGAAGAAAATCATGATCACGCCGTGCGCGGTAAAGATCTGGTCGTAGTGGTGAGGAGGCAGGAAGCCGGCCTCACCTGCCGAGGCCAGAGCCTGCTGAGTACGCATCATGATGGCGTCGGCGAAGCCGCGCAGCATCATCACCAGCGCGACAATGACATACATGATGCCGATTTTTTTATGGTCAACGGTTGTGAACCATTCAGTCCACAGCCATTTCCATTTGCCAAAATAGGTAATCAGGGCCAGCAGCGCCAGCCCACCTAGAATGATTGCTGCCACGGTGACCATGATAATCGGTTCATGGTATGGAACCGCATCAAGAGTTAATTTTCCGAACATCGTATTATCCCTCGGCTCCTTTAATGAGAGGAGTGCTCGCTCATGTCCATGCCTTCATGAGACTGCATGCCTTCGTCTTTCGGCGCGCTTTCCGCATGGTGCTGCATGTGCATTTCGTTGCCAGTAAATTTAGTAATCACCTGTCGGAACAGGTTCGGCTGTACCTGCGAGAAGTACTCGACGGGATGGTATTCACTGGGGAGTGCCAGTTTTTCAAATTCGCTCATGTTGCTCAGCGTATGGGAAGACTGACGCACCGTATTCACCCACTGGTCGAACGCCTGTTGATTCGGCGTCGCGATAGCGGTGAACTTCATGCCGGAGAAACCTTTGCCGCTGTAAGCACCGGAAATACCGTCGTATTTGCCGGGCTCATTCGCAATCAGGTGCAACTGCGTCTGCATACCGGCCATGGCGTAAATCTGCCCGCCGAGGCGAGGGATGAACAACGAGTTCATGACGGAGTTCGACGTGATTTTAAACGAGACGGGAACGTTGGCCGGGAAGGCAAGTTCGTTCACGCTGGCAATACCCAGATCGGGATAAATAAACAGCCATTTCCAGTCAAGCGATACGACTTCGACGTTGATGGGTTTGACGTCGGAATCCAACGGTTTGTAAGGATCAAGCTGGTGAGTTGTCTTCCAGGTAAGGGTAGCGAGGATGACGATGATGATGATGGGTACCGTCCAAACAACGGCTTCAATCTTGTTGGAGTGTGACCAGTTTGGCGTGTATTTGGCCTTATCGTTGGAAGCTCTGTACTTCCTGGCAAATACTATCGCCATAATGATTACGGGGATGACAACGATCAACATCAGCCGAGGCAGTCAGTATTAGCGAACGCTGTTCAAGCCCAATTTGTCCTTTGGGGTTCATCAATGCCATATCACAGCCGTTAAGGAGCAGGGTGGCTGCGAATAAAGAGAACATCCCCAAAAACTTATTGTATTTCCTGAGTCTCATCTAGCGACCTCAATGACAAGGGGCTCTATCCATTATTTCACGCGAGCGGGCATTTTACGGGAAGGTTACCACACTGTAAACATGATTAAAGTGTTGTCAGCGGATTGTTGCTCTGATTTTCTCTTTGTGTCACCAATGTGGTGGTTTGTAAAAAAACATATTTAAAAACAGTGGGTAATAGTTTCTTCAGGGAATGGTATATCCGTATGAAAAATGACAACGCGTCCTCGAAAATTATCGTGCCACTGCTATTAAGGTCTAGTGCGAGATGACGGTTTGTCAAAGTAAAAAATCAGTAAAAAGAAGATGACGACTGCCGAAAAACGCCCCTCATGCGAGGGCGGCCGTGGGTGACATCGGGTCGGTGGCAGGAGTAAAAGGAAGGAATAGGCTGCTGTGACACAGCCCGTTTGTTTTGTTTACGTTCGTTTGAGTGACAGATAATCCAAGAGACTGCCCAGAGTGAGTCCGATCGCGGCCAGCGCCACGCCCAGGGTCATTAACGTTTCAGCCGCGGATGCGCTATGTATCCACCCCAGTCCGAACATACCCCAAACCGCCGCGCCGAGCGCGAAGCATGCGGCGCCGGAAAACAGCGTACGTACTGCTAGCGTATATCCGCGCGAGTAAGTGCGTCGCGGCAGAAAATCATCGTGAGCCTGGGTGTACTCCAGCGTGCGGCGACACAGTAAGAGCAGCAGCAGACCGGGGAAAGAGATCCCGACCGAGAATAAATAGAACCAGGCCCAGCCGTAATCCGCGACGAACCAACCGGCTAAAGGACCGACGTAGACCCTGCCGACGGCAGCTAGCGCGGACAACAGGGCGAACTGTGTAGCGGAGAACGACTTGTTGCACAAGGTCATCAGCAGAGCGACAAATGCCGCCGTCCCCATACCGCCGCACAGGTTTTCGATGAAAATGGCGGCGCCCATGGAGAACAAATGCTTGTCCGTGATCGCCAGCAGCCAATAGCCCGCGTTGGAGACCGCCTGCAATAGCCCGAAAATCATCAGCGCCTTGAAAAGCGACCAGCGCTGCATCAGGATCCCGCCGTATAGGGCGCCGACGATGGTGGCGAAGAGGCCGAGCGTTTTATTGATAAGCCCGACATCGCCGGCATCGAAGCCCACGCCGCGAATAAGGAACGTGGTGCTCAAGCTGACCGCGAACGCATCGCCGAGCTTATAAAAAATAATCAGCAGCAGAATAAGCCAGGCGTTATTACGACCGAAGAAATCCCGCAGCGGCGCCATCACGGCCTGTTCCAGTGAGCGTGGCGCAGGCTGGGTATTGTCCGGCTCCGGGGCCAGCCAGGTCGCCAGCGTACACAGCAGCATCAGACCCGCCATCAGCCAATAAGTCGACTGCCAACCCAGCAGGCGATCGGCAATCCACAACGCCAGTCCGCCCGAGACCAGCATCGCCAGTCGATACCCCAGTACAGAGACAGCAGCCCCGCTGCCGCGCTCCTGTGCAGGCAATAAATCTGTCTTGTAGGCGTCGAAGACAATGTCCTGAGATGCGGAGAAGAAAGCGATAACGACGGCCAGCGCCGCCAGCCACCAGAGATCCTCCGCGGGGGATAATGTGCCGATGGCCGCGATGGCCGCCACGAGGCCTAATTGCGTAAGCAGCAGCCAGCCTCGGCGGCGACCGAGGAAAGACGGCGTATAGCGATCCATCATCGGCGACCATAGGAATTTAAAGACATAGGCCTGGCCGACCAGCGAAAAGAAGCCGATGGTTTTGAGATCGACGTTCTCTACGGTCATCCAGGCTTGTAGCGTGCCGGAGGTCAATGCCAGAGGGAGGCCCGAGGCAAAACCCAGAATGAGCAGAATCAGAGAATTACGTTGCTTGAAAAGCGTGTGGAGCTGACTAGGCATGCAACATCCTTTTGCTTGCCCCGGTGACGGGGCAAGGGGAACTGCGGTGAAATTAGCGTGCGTTGGTCTTGATGAACTCGTTGACGCTGGTGTCTTGCGCCATGTCGCTGATGACATCGCCTAACACTTGATTCACCGCGGTGGTGATCTTGTTGTTGGTGGCCGTCAATGCGCCTTGAATATTGTAGGTGGAGCGGTAGTTTTTGACCTGCTTATTGCCGTTGGCGGCCTGGGCGATAATCGAAATATCCGCTTTGGTGGTGATGGTGTAACGCAGGTTGCCTTCGGTGACGTCCGCATACAGCGTGTTCACCACGATCTGCAGCGCGACCGGACCGCCGGTGCCAATCATGTAGCCGCGTGCGGACATTTGCTTCTCAAGTGCTTCCTGCAACAGGAACCGCAGATCGCGTGAAGGGACCAGCGTCACTAACTGACTGTCGCGGTTTACTTTGGCAAGCGCCTGATCCTGACGTTGATCGGCTCCGTTAATGCTGATTGTCACGCCCATCAGGCTGGGATCCTGAGAAGGCAACGCGATGTTAGGGTTGATATTCAGCGTATTACCTTTGCCTGCGCAGCCCGCCAGCGCCATGACGGCGAGCAGCGGAAAAATAAATTTTTTATACATGCGAATGTTCTCAGTAATAATAAGAAAGTTAATCGTTAAAAACGCGCGACATCATACCATTGCCCCAGGCAAGAGAAAGAACGGAGAATCGCTCGCGACGGAAGCTCTTTGCCTATAGGGCAATCGATTCTGTTTTTATCACAACTTCCCGAAGAAAAGATATGCCACATCTTGTCGGAGACCCCTCCACACCGGCATTAGCGGATTATTCTGCATGCTGTTGCCTTGTGAAAACATAGCGCGACATCGTTGCCAGCGAGAGAAAATTCCCGTGATCGCTCACACCTGTCATGTAAAAATGGCCCCTAACTTGCCCGGTTCCCAAACTACTATTTAAGGTTATCCCATGACCCGAGAAACCATTGAAGCCAAGCTGCACGCCGGATTGGCGCCGGAATACCTTGAGGTCATCAACGAAAGTCATCGCCATCGGGTGCCCGCGGGGTCGGAGAGCCATTTCAAAGTGGTGTTGGTCAGCGATCTTTTCGAAGGTAAGCGCCTCATTCAGCGCCATCGGGCGGTCTATGAGCTGCTGACTGAGGAGATGGCCGGCGCCGTTCATGCGCTCGCGCTGTACGTCTACACTCCGCAGGAGTGGCGCGATCAGCACCAAACCGCCCCTGCATCACCGGCCTGCGGCGGCGCGGGAATCGGCCGTTAACGCCGGTGATGCCACGGTGTAAAGGCTCCCAGAGCACATTCAAAAGCCGTAATTATCCGTGCGGCAATACGCGGGTGACTCTCCTCGACTCGGTCAGCCTATGCCGCTATAATGCCGCGTCTTATTTTTCCTGAATGTATTCGGGACGCTTCTGACTACAAGGAACGGGTCTGGTTCGCGAGGCCGTCCTGGTGATGTGAGTCTGTGATCAGAAAGCTTGCCTTCGGGCGCTTTGTGAAAACGGCTTTTGAGGTTGACCGAGCACTGTGATTTTTTGAGGTAACAAGATGCAAGTTTCAGTTGAAACCACCCAAGGCCTTGGGCGCCGCGTAACGATTACCGTTGCTGCTGACAGCATCGAGAATGCTGTTAAGAGCGAGCTGGTCAACGTGGCAAAAAAAGTTCGTATCGACGGCTTCCGTAAAGGCAAAGTGCCGATGAATATCGTTGCTCAGCGTTATGGCGCTTCCGTGCGCCAGGACGTGCTGGGCGACTTGATGCAGCGTCAGTTTGTCGATGCGATCATCAAGGAAAATATCACTCCTGCAGGTGCGCCGAAGTATGTTCCGGGCGAGTACGATGCGGGATCTGATTTTACCTATAGCGTTGAGTTTGAAGTGTATCCAGAAGTTGAATTGAAAGGTCTGGATAGCATTGAAGTCGAAAAACCGCTGGTGGAAGTTAAAGACGAAGACGTCGATGCCATGCTGGACACCCTGCGTAAGCAGCAGGCGACTTGGAAAGAGGTTGAACGCGCAGTAGAAGCTGAAGACCGCGTCACCATCGACTTCAGCGGTTCTGTCGACGGAGAAGAGTTTGAAGGCGGCAAAGCCTCTGACTTCGTGCTGGCGATGGGCCAGAACCGTATGATCCCGGGCTTCGAAGACGGTGTTGTCGGCCACAAGGCAGGTGAAGAGTTCACTATCGAAGTCACCTTCCCGGAAGACTACCACGCTGAAAACCTGAAGGGTAAAGCCGCTCAGTTCGCTATCGTACTGAAAAAAGTCGAAGAGCGTGAGCTGCCGGAACTGACGGCTGACTTCATCAAACGTTTCGGCGTTGAAGATGGTTCTGTCGCCGGCCTGCGTACCGAAGTGCGCAAAAACATGGAGCGTGAGCTGAAATCCGCTGTGCGTAACCGTGTAAAAACTCAGGTTATCGACGGCCTGGTTGACGCCAACGACATCGATGTACCGGCTGCGCTGGTCGACGGTGAAATCGACGTACTGCGCCGTCAGGCTGCACAGCGTTTCGGTGGCGATGAAAAACAGGCTCTGGAACTGCCGCGCGAACTGTTCGAAGCTCAGGCTAAACGTCGCGTTGTTGTCGGTCTGCTGCTGGGTGAAGTCATCAGCACTAATGAGCTGAAAGCCGATGAAGACCGCGTTACCGCAATGATCGACGAAATGGCAGCTGCCTACGAAGATCCGCAGGAAGTGGTTGAGTTCTACAAAAAGAACAAAGAAATGATGAACAACATGCGTAACGTCGCTCTGGAAGAGCAGGCGATCGAAACGCTGTTGTCTCAGGCTAAAGTGACTGAGAAAGAAGTTGGGTTCAACGATCTGATGAACCAGACTAACAACGCCTAATCGCGTTAACCTTTCAAGGTTGTCAGTCTGACACAGCCCGCAGTTTTAACGCTGCGGGCTTTTTTTTCCGCCTGATTATGTGACGGTTTGTCCTGAAATTACGCCTGCTAAGCATTTATTTGCACTATCATTAATTTAAGCGTGAGCCGAATCTTCAGCGCTTCTTTCAGAGTAATGCCGGGTTAATCGAAAATAATCGGTGCTGTAAGCTTGAAAATAGATACAAGACGCCCAATTGTCTGATAATCGATGACGTATCGCTGGATATTCTGAGGGCTCGAGGTAGGGCGACCACATAGGGTCTGGGCGTGGTTTTCACTTCGTATCTCAAGTAGAATCGGGCAATATGCGCCAAATGCATTTTATCTAGGAGACGTTGATGTCATACAGTGGCGAACAAGTAAAACAGGCTCCGCATATGGCCCTGGTGCCAATGGTCGTAGAGCAGACTGCACGTGGGGAACGTTCTTACGACATCTATTCCCGCTTGTTAAAAGAGCGTGTGATCTTCCTGACTGGCCAGGTCGAAGACCACATGGCCAACCTGATCACGGCCCAGATGCTGTTTCTGGAAGCTGAAAACCCTGAGAAGGACATTTATTTGTACATCAACTCGCCGGGCGGGGTGATCACTGCGGGAATGTCCATCTACGATACCATGCAGTTCATCAAGCCGGACGTAAGTACTATTTGTATGGGACAGGCGTGCTCAATGGGGGCGTTCCTGCTGACCTCCGGTGCGGAAGGGAAACGTTTCTGCCTGCCGAACTCGCGCGTTATGATTCACCAGCCGCTGGGCGGTTATCAGGGACAGGCGACGGATATTGAAATTCATGCCAAAGAAATCCTGAAAGTGAAGTCGCGGATGAACGAATTGATGGCTAAACATACGGGACGGTCTCTTGAAGAAATAGAAAGAGACACGGAACGTGACCGTTTCCTCTCTGCCGATGAGGCAGTAGACTACGGATTAGTCGATTCCGTATTGACTCATCGCGACTAAATCCATTTGATGATGGTCGCTCTATATAGCTGTAGACGGTGTTCGGCCGATAGTCTTTTGTGCGAGTGTGATTGCGCTTATTGGCTATGAAATAGTGGCGTTCGCTGTGGCGCTATCGCTGTATGGTTAGCCTGCGGGCAAGAGACTAAAGAAGAGGTTTACTGATGACAGATAAGCGCAAAGACGGTTCAGGAAAGTTGCTGTACTGCTCTTTCTGCGGCAAAAGCCAGCACGAGGTTCGTAAGCTGATTGCCGGGCCGTCAGTGTATATCTGCGATGAATGTGTTGACTTGTGTAACGACATTATTCGCGAAGAGATTAAAGAAGTGGCCCCGCATCGTGAACGCAGTGCGTTGCCGACCCCGCACGAAATTCGTCATCACCTTGACGATTACGTGATTGGTCAGGAGCAGGCCAAGAAAGTGCTGGCCGTGGCCGTATACAACCACTACAAACGTTTACGCAACGGTGACAGCAGTAACGGCGTTGAGCTGGGCAAAAGCAACATCCTGCTCATTGGCCCCACCGGTAGCGGTAAAACCTTGCTGGCAGAAACACTGGCTCGATTCCTTGATGTGCCTTTCACCATGGCTGATGCCACGACGTTGACCGAAGCCGGTTACGTGGGTGAGGACGTTGAGAACATCATCCAGAAACTGCTGCAGAAATGTGATTATGATGTACAGAAAGCGCAGCGCGGCATCGTTTATATCGATGAAATCGACAAAATCTCCCGTAAGTCGGATAACCCGTCGATTACACGTGACGTTTCTGGCGAAGGCGTGCAGCAGGCCCTGCTGAAGTTGATTGAAGGGACTATCGCCGCCGTTCCGCCTCAGGGCGGTCGTAAGCATCCGCAGCAGGAGTTCCTGCAAGTCGATACCTCGAAGATCCTATTCATCTGCGGCGGTGCGTTCGCGGGATTGGATAAGGTTATCGAGCAGCGTACAGACACTGGGCGCGGTATTGGCTTCAATGCGACGGTGAAAGGTCTTTCGCAGAAAGTGACCGAAGGCGAGTTGCTGGGACAGGTAGAGCCGGGCGATCTGATCAAGTTTGGTCTGATTCCTGAGTTTATCGGTCGTCTGCCAGTAGTGGCGACGCTGAAAGAGCTGGATGAAGCGGCGCTGATTCAGATTCTGCGTGAGCCTAAGAATGCGCTGACCAAGCAGTATCAGGCGCTGTTCAAACTCGAAGGCGTTGAGCTGGAGTTTCGTGACGACGCGTTGACGGCCATCGCGAAAAAAGCCATGGCGCGCAAGACCGGAGCACGTGGCTTGCGTTCCATCGTGGAAGCGGCGCTGCTGGAAACTA
>NZ_LUTP01000011.1 GCF_002111585.1 Lonsdalea iberica | reverse complement strand
GACACTGCCAAGACTCACACTGATAACCGAGCTGATTCAGATAAGCGCTATCCTTTGCGCCGAGCGGAATTCCGCTGTGCAGCATCAACTGATTTTCTTTTACGCTAAGCGTCGCGTGTAATCCTGCAGAAATAAGAATCAATTTTTTCACACTGTGGTGGTAATACCCGACCAATAAAGGAAACTCCCCCTTAAGACCGGCATGACGTAACAGTTGATTTACTTGTCTTAACAACATGGATAATTCAGGCTGTTTACGCTGCTGATTGGCGAGGTGCTCGCGTAATAGCCCGTTGAATAATGCGCGTAATAACAATGCGGCAACGACACCGTTATTATGAGCGGCCTGTGTAACGTCCAGACAGTAAAACGCCAGTTCATCTTCCGATAAGGCCACGATATCTAATACTAACCCGGGATGATCTGCTACGGTGAGCTGCCGATAATTAATACGGCACTGTGCAATCGTTTGATTGACAGGCGGCTGTAATTGCTCCAACAGTTTGTTGACATCGGCCGGGCATTCATTCAACGATTCCATATCCTGCATTAACTTATCGACTTCACCAACCTGTGAAGTAAACATATCGGGGTAGAGGCATGACATTACCGTTTCACGTAATCGGTTATAATCATTGACCGGTTTCAGCAGGACATCCTGAACACCAAGCCGTAATATTTTCGCTACATCTGCCATATGACTGGTTGCCGATATGACGAGAATGGGCGTGTCGGTATTCTGCTGGCGGAATCGATCGACAAACTCAAATCCGCCCATCGTGGGCATATTCAGATCGCAGATGATGAGGTCCGGCTGCTGCTGAATTATCATTTCGAAGGCATTCTGGCCGTTATCCGCTTCAATGACGTTGGCACCCAATGAGGTTAGATAACCCGCAAGCACCGAACGGAAAACAGCTTCATCCTCAACGATTAAAATATCTTTCCCCGTAAATGGTCGTGCCATCAGTTACCCCTTAAAACTCAGTCTGTTCTGTTCATATTCATCATGCTGATGTTGTAATTCAGGCTACCTAAATGTGGCTCAGGTAGCCCGGTGAACCAATGGCAATAACATCTCTCGTTGTTTTTCTACCGCCCGTCTGCCCGCGTCAATGGCCTCCTGCGCGCGGTGGAAGTCCAGCGTCGCTATCTGCGGGCAGTAGGGTTGAATCAGCACATCCGGCGGATCCCCGGCCATACGGCTCATTTTCAGGCGGTTCTCTAGCACCTGAATTGAAGTGCTCATAATCTCCATCGCCGTAGGCCTGACTTCCGCCGGCTGCCGTCCTCTCAGGTGAAGTCGCTCGCGTATTCGCTGCGACCATCCTCCTACCGACACGGTTTCCATCGCTGGTTGAGGGGGCTTCACGGAGAGCAGATCATGACTTTTCAGGCTCGCGTCATGCTGTAAATCAACGGCAATGACGACATCCGCCCCCATGGCCCTCGTTAATGACACGGGCACGGGATTGACGACAGCGCCATCCACCAGCCAGTAGCCGTTGAACGAAACCGGAGACAGCAACCCCGGCATACTGCATGAAGCGCGTATAGACAAGTGCAGGTCTCCCTCTGTCAGCCAGAGCTCTCGACCTGTACTTAAATTGGTGGCTACCGCACCAAACTTAATGGCGCAATCCTCAATGCGCTGGGTACGCAGCAATTGACGAACATGTTCGAAAACGCGGTCGCCCCGCAATAACCCTCCGCGCCGCCACGACAGATCCATCAATCGGATCACATCCCAATAGCCGAAACCACTGACCCATCGGGCCATGTTGTCTAACTGATTGGTCGCATACGCTGCGCCAACCAGGGAGCCAACCGAACATCCGGCGACGATTTCGGGCTCAATGCCGAGCTCTCTCAACGCATTGATGACGCCAATATGTGCCCATCCCTTTGCTGCACCGGACCCCAAAGCCAATCCGACCTTGACCTTACGCATGGTTTCCCCCCTGCCTGCTTTATTCTAGACTACATTGCCATGCGTCAAACTCGCTGGGTACTATGTGAAGTGTTTTTAAGATACGTCTCAACTATTTAATTCATTAAAAAATTATTAAGGTAGATATTGTGTCCGAATGTTGCTTTTGCGGCAATCAACAACCCTTTTCACGTTGCTGTGAACCTTATATTCAGGGAGTTAGGGCCGCCCCCTCCCCAGAATCGCTCATGCGTTCGCGCTATAGCGCCTACGTTCGTCAAGACATTGACTACCTGATCGCCACATGGCACCCAACCTGTCAGGCCGAAAACTTTCGAGCAGATATTGCATCCACCTGCAGCAACACCGAATGGCGAGGCCTAAATGTATTGACTCAAAGTGCGGGAGAAGTGGCTGATGAAGGATTCGTCGAGTTTGCGGCACGATATGCAGACAAAAACACGCCTCAGCGCAACGTGTTGATGAGAGAGCGCTCACGCTTCCTTCGCCATCACGATCGCTGGTACTATGTCGACGGCGTTCATCTGTCTACCGGCAGAAATGAAGCCTGTCCCTGCGGCTCAGGTAAAAAATACAAGAAGTGCTGCGGACAATAGCGTGACAGCCCGCAATTTCGGCGCGCTGAATAAAATGATTGATATTGGCTTTGGACAGGATCAACCCCCTCATGCAATCCCATAATATACAAAGAAAAGTTCTTCGTACTATCTGCCCTGATTCGAAAGGGTTAATCGCAAAAATCACCAATGTTTGCTACAAGCACGAGCTGAACATCGTGCAAAACTCTGAGTATGTCGATCATCGTACCGGGCGTTTCTTCATGCGCACGGAATTGGAAGGCATTTTCAACGATAATACGCTGCTGGAAGATCTGGACAGCGCTTTACCGTTAGGCTCCGTGCGTGAACTCAGCAACGCAGGTCGTCGCCGCATTGTGATTCTGGTAACCAAAGAAGCCCACTGCCTGGGCGATCTGTTGATGAAAAACGCCTTCGGTGGTTTAGATGTCGAAATCGCCGCCGTGATCGGTAACCACGAAACGCTGCGCACGCTGGTTGAACGTTTTGATATTCCGTTCCACCTGATCAGCCACGAAGGATTATCTCGCGACGAACACGATCAAAAAATGATCGCGCAGATTGACCCGTACCAGCCGGACTATGTCGTCCTGGCGAAATACATGCGCGTCTTGACCCCGGCTTTCGTACAGCACTACCCGAATCAGGTCATCAATATTCACCATTCGTTCCTGCCCGCATTTATCGGCGCACGCCCTTACCACCAGGCGTATGAGCGTGGCGTCAAAATCATCGGCGCCACGGCTCATTATGTGAACGACAGTCTGGATGAAGGCCCCATCATCATGCAGGACGTAATTCATGTTGATCATACCTACACCGCCGACGACATGATGCGTGCGGGTCGCGACGTCGAGAAAAACGTCCTCAGCCGGGCGCTCTATCAAGTGCTGGCACAGCGTGTTTTCGTCTATGGGAATCGCACGATCATCCTGTAATGCTCGACCTATTGTCATCGAGCCGCTCAAGACAGCGTCAGATGGCATAAAAAACCGGCAAACAAATCTGAATTTGCCGGTTCAGACTTTACAGGGGCGCGGCATTTGTTATGATGCGCCCCGCTTAACGCAAAACACGTTTCAGGCCAGTGGTGGGGTTCCCGAGCGGCCAAAGGGAGCAGACTGTAAATCTGCCGTCACAGACTTCGAAGGTTCGAATCCTTCCCCCACCACCATCTCTTATAGAATCACTCCCCAAATCAATCCAATATGTTGAAGCCATCTATTCCCGTAGGGGGAAGGTGAGAACCTTCGACAAGGTTCGAGTCGAGCATAGCGAGACAACGTGCGCAGCACGACCCGAAGGGCGAGGAACGTAGTGACGAGTTATCCTTCCCCCACCACCATCTCTGAAAGAGTCACCCCCCAAATCCACTCAATGCATTGAAGCAGACTGCGCTTCTCTTCATCCGAAATTGTCTCCGTGCTACTACCTAGGAGGCAATGCCGTTCGCTTACCCTTTCCACCGTCCGGGCATGTAGGTAAATACCGGCAGTTGCCATGACCAGCGAATCGCGGCCAGGCGCACAGAGAGTCCGATCAGGAAGGAAAGTAGTTGGTTGATATCGTGATTAAGCCCGACGTGCCGAAAACCGAGATAGAGCAGTGCCACCAGCAGTGAGACGCAGGCATACAGCTCTTTACGCAGCACCATCGGCGTGCGGTTGCAGAAAATATCCCGCAAGATCCCGCCGAAAATGCCTGTCGTTACCCCCGCGATGACCACGATCGTCAACGAGTAATTCAGATACAGCGCTACGTTGCAGCCAATAATCGTGAACGCAATGAGCCCCATGGCATCGAGTACCAGAAACAGCCGATGCAGATGCTGCATGAAGCGCGCAATCATGACGGTAAACAGACCGGCGCCGACCGTGAGATAGATGTAAGCGGGATGCTGAGTCCAGCCGATGGGGAAATTGCCCAGGAGAATGTCGCGGACTGTGCCGCCGCCGAGCGCGGTAATGAAGGCGATAAAGGAAACGCCGAAAATATCCATATTGCGGCGACCTGCCGCCAGCGCGCCGGACATCCCCTCTGCGGTTATGGCAATAAGATAGATATAGGTCAGCACACGAGCCTCTCGTGGTTGTGCCCCTCCCTCTGTCCTTTTACCTGAGAGTTTGTGCAGCAGCGGCTGCTTGCCCCTTCGGTGGGTTGTCTGGCAACCGCTCTCCAGTTGGCGTGAATGGATCCTGCAGTAGGGTGACCTGAGCGATTATGGGAGTTTGCGCCTTCGGCGGGAGGGCCTGCAATGGCCTCCTCTCTCCTGCGAGACGCGGAGTATACGGGCTCTCCCAGCCGCCATCAACCCTGCAACAACGATGGTTACTATCGGTGTTTATACCGGGTCTCGACCGTGACTCGCCGCCGCCATTTCTGCTACCATCACGGCACATTTTCATTACAACGGCAGCGAACATGAAGTTTGTTTCTTTTAACATCAACGGCCTGCGAGCGCGGCCTCATCAATTAGCCGCAGTGGTCGAACAACACCAGCCGGACGTCATTGGTTTGCAGGAAACCAAAGTACACGACGACATGTTTCCGTTGGAAGACGTGGCACAGCATGGCTATCACGTGTTCTACCACGGACAGAAAGGCCATTACGGCGTAGCGTTGCTGACGAAGAAAGAACCACTGGCGGTTCGCCGCGGATTCCCGACCGATGAGGAAGACGCTCAACGACGCATCATCATGGCGGATATCGATACCCCTCAGGGTCCGTTGACGGTCATCAATGGCTATTTTCCTCAGGGAGAAAGCCGCAACCATCCAACTAAATTTCCGGCAAAAACGCGTTTCTATCAGGATCTTCAGCACTATATCGAACATCATCACCCACAAGGACAACCGCTGGTTATCATGGGCGATCTGAATATCAGCCCGACCGATCTGGATATTGGAATTGGGGAAGAGAACCGTAAGCGCTGGCTGCGCACCGGTAAATGTTCTTTCTTGCCAGAAGAGCGTGAGTGGCTGGCCCGACTGCAAAATTGGGGGCTGGTGGACACGTTCCGCGCCGCTCATCCCTCCTGCAACGACCAGTTTTCCTGGTTCGACTATCGGTCCAAAGGCTTCGATACTAACCGCGGCCTGCGCATCGACCTGATCCTGGCAAGCCAGTCTCTGGCGGAAAGCTGCACCGCAACGGGTATCGACTACACGATCCGTGCGATGGAGAAGCCTTCGGATCACGCGCCTATCTGGGCAGAATTCGCACTTTAGTGTACTCGTTGGCGGGGTAGAATCTCAGCCCCGCCACGGTTCATTTAACCATCCGCCACACCAGATTATTGGTGCTGAGCCTCTGTTTATCCTCAGAGCATTGCAACAATACGCCTTCCATCTTGATGACCGCCCCTTCGGAATACTGCGTGTTCTGGTAGGTGCAGCAACGAATACATTGCTGAGCGTTATTCTGCTGGCCTGAATGGTTGCCGTTGCCCCAAATCACCTGCGGAGGAACCGGCACGACAATATCGGTATTCGTATGACTCCCCGGATTAGCCTGCCCCCAGAGAGGAAAAATCACCAGCGTGGCCGCCAGAACCTGTCCCCATTTCACCGTCATGAATTTTGCTCCTTCACCTTAGGCTGCGACTTACGTCGCTTTTTTGGTTTCGATTTGCCGGGCGCGGGCGGCAGGCCACGTAATAACGGCATACTGCCACGATGCCTGACTTGCTGGATGATGTCGCACAGAGACTCTGTCAGCGGCTGCATAAAATCCTGATAGCGGCACTGTTTTTCGCTGATTTTCGTCAACGTGGACTCCCAATGAGCGGTCATATCCGGATGCGCGGCGCTGGGCGGCAATGAATGGATCAGCGCTCTCCCAGTTTCGCTGGCATGGATGTAGCGACCTTTTTTCTCCAGGAAAGCACGCTTGAACAGAAGCTCGATAATGCCGGCTCTCGTCGCTTCCGTTCCTAATCCATCGGTCGCACGTAGAATTTTCTTCAGTGCTTTATCCTGTACAAACCGTGCAATTCCCGTCATGGCCGAGAGTAGCGTCGCATCGGTAAAATGGCGCGGCGGCTGGGTCTGGCGCTCAACCACTTCCCCCCGTTCACACAAAAGGTCGTCGCCTTGGCTGACAACGGGCAGCGGCGTCCCTTCGTTCTCTTCGTCCCGCTCTTTACCACCGAGGAGCGTGCGCCAGCCTGCTTCCGCCAGAAAGCGGGCCTTGGCCACAAATTTCCCCCCGGCAATATCCAGTTCGATCACGCATTTGCGGAAGACGGCATGAGCGCAGAATTGCATCAAATATTGTCGGGCGACCAGCCCATACACCTGACTTTCGTGCTGCGTCAGCGTCGTCTTGGCTGTTCGCGCAGTCGGGATGATTGCGTGGTGAGCATCCACCTTACCGTCATCCCAGCATCGGTTGCGGCGTTCGCTGTCAAAAATCGGTTCGGGCGGTTGTAAATCCGGCTGATGCACCCCAATCGCCTGTAATACCGCCTGTCGCCCCGCAAAGTGCTCTTCGGGCAGATAGCGGCAGTCCGAACGAGGATAGGTAATCAGCTTATGGGTTTCATACAGTCGCTGACAGGTGTCCAGCACCTGCTGAGCGCTCAATCCAAACCGTCTGGCGGCTTCGATCTGTAGCGTAGACAGCGAGTAAGGCAACGGAGCGATTTCTGATTCCCGTTTATCATTATAGCCCGTAACACGAGCAGGCTGCCCGGCAATCCGGGTCACCACATGCTCCGCCAGTGGCCGGTGTAGCAAACGCCCCTCCTCGTCCTGATAAGGTTCACAGGATTCACTGGGCTGCCACAGTGCCGTGAAGCGCTCATCCGCCGGCGTCACGATATGCGCCTTGACGTCGAAAAAGTCTCTAGGCACGAAGTTTTCGATCTCTTCGTCGCGCCGAACCACCAATCCCAGCACCGGCGTCTGGACTCTTCCCACCGACAGCACGCCGTCATAGCCGGCTTGGCGGCCCAACAGCGTATAGGCGCGAGTCATATTGATGCCATACAGCCAATCCGCGCGCGAACGCGCCAGCGCAGATACGCACAGAGGGATAAATTCACGGTTTTGTCGCAGACGGGCCACGGCTCTCTCGACCGCCTGCGGGTTGAGATCGTTTATCAGGCAGCGTTGCACACGTTGACGTTTCTCATTGGGAAGATCGAGGTATTCCAACACCTCATCAACCAGCAGCTGACCTTCTCGGTCGGGGTCGCCGGCATGAATGACGTCGTCTGCCTGCGCTAACAGTTTTTTGATGGCATTGAGCTGCTTACTTACGGAAGGCCGCGGCTGCAGCCGCCACTTCTGGGGCACAATCGGTAGATCGTCCAGCGCCCAACGCGCATAGCGGGGATCGTAAGCATCCGGCTGGGCCTGCTCTAGCAGATGGCCCACGCACCACGTCACGACATCGTGCTGTCCGCAGGCGATATAACCCTCCCCCCGCCGATGGGGTTTAGGCAAAACATCGGCGATAGCCCGCGCCAGGCTGGGCTTTTCGGCAATAAAAAGTCGCATGATTCACCGCACTACCGGCAGTTGTTATTGAGGCTCCCTCTATATTGGTATAGAGGGAGCGAGATAGCGATTCGATATGGCCAATCGCATCAGAAATAGCGGACGATCCGATCCGGGTCGGTCGGCGTCAACGTCGAGGAAGCTTTTAGCTGAGGAGTACCCAAGTAAAGAAATCCGACAATTTCATCCTGTGGACGACAGTCGAAGGCTTCGCGCACGCGGTCGCTGTGCGTCCAGGCGCCGCTGCGCCAAATGCCGTTGAACCCCTGCGCCTGCGCCGCCATCTGCATGGCATGCACAGCGCAGCCCGCCGACACCACTTGCTCCCATACAGGAACTTTGTGATTTTCTTCGCAATGCGCGATGACGGTGATAATCAGCGGCGCCCGAAACGGCGACTTACGCGCCTTTTCGATAGCCGACTCATCCAGATGATTTTGCTGTGCCGCTTCGACCAACACGTCGCTGAAGCGACTGAGTCCCTCATCCTGAATCACGAAGAAGCGCCACGGCTGCAATGCGCCGTGATCGGGAGCCCGCATACCGGCATGAATAATATTTTCCAGCACGGCGCCAGCGGGGGCCGGAGCTGTCAATCGGGAAGCCGACCGACGATTAAGTAATAGTTCCAGGGCATCCATCACACATCTCCTGTAATTCATCAGGTAGCAAGGGTTGAGACGAGATCGCGCGCAACGTTAGCACAGCCAGAAGTTTTGTTACAAGTTAACAACCTGTGGCGCCGCGCCGGGCAAGATAAAAAGCTGACTTTTACCTGTCCGCTCATTAGGATACTAAACTGTTTTTCCCATTTTCGGAGTTATCATGCGCACGATGTGGCGGATTTTCAGCGGATTCTTTAAGTGGGGGTGGCGCCTGCTTAACTTCATCCGGGAATTCATCCTCAATATTTTTCTTATCATGCTGATCCTGGTTGGCCTGGGTATCTTTAGTCAATTCAAGGCGACTCCGCCTGAAACTGCGAAAGGCGCGCTGATGTTGAACATCACCGGCGTCGTCGTCGACAAACCCTCAGTGAATAATAAGCTGCGGCAGTTTGGCCGCGAGTTTTTAGGCGTGTCCGCCAATCGCAATCAGGAAAACTCGCTATTTGACGTCGTTGACGTCATTAGGCAGGCCAAAAACGACCGCAATATTACCGGCATGGTGATGGATCTGTCCGACTTCGTCGGTGCCGATCAGCCGTCACTGCAGTATATCGGCAAAGCGCTGCGTGAATTTCGCGACACGGGCAAACCGATTTACGCCGTAGGCGATAACTATGACCAGTCGCAGTACTATCTGGCCAGTTACGCCAACAAGATTTTCTTGACGCCGCAGGGCGGCATCGACCTGCACGGCTTCGCCACCAACAACCTCTACTATAAAACGCTGCTGGATAAGCTTAAGGTCACCACGCACATCTTCCGCGTCGGCACCTATAAATCCGCCGTCGAGCCCTACATCCGGGATGACATGTCCCCCGCCGCACGGGATGCCGACGGTCGTTGGGTCAACAGCCTGTGGCAAAACTACCTGACGACGATAGCCGCAAATCGTGAAATCACGCCTCAGCAGCTCTTCCCCGGCGCCGACGGCCTGCTCGCCGCCCTGCGCGCGGTGGACGGCGATACCGCACGCTATGCGCTGGATAACAAACTGGTGGATGAGGTGGCTTCCCGCTCGGTCATTGAACAAAAGCTGATCAAGACCTTTGGTTGGGATGCTAAAAGCAAAGACTTTAATTACACCTCTTTCTATGACTACACGCTCACCGATCCTCAGCCGGACGACAACCAGATTGCCGTGATCTTCGCCAACGGGATGATCGTCGATGGCAACGAGG
Source organism: Lonsdalea iberica (assembly GCF_002111585.1). Taxonomy (GTDB): domain Bacteria; phylum Pseudomonadota; class Gammaproteobacteria; order Enterobacterales; family Enterobacteriaceae; genus Lonsdalea; species Lonsdalea iberica. The sequence goes on along the minus strand of NZ_LUTP01000011.1, from coordinate 97,865 downwards.
CGCCAGGTTATGTCGGCGGTAATACGACGGCCGGACAAATCCGCGATGCCCGGCTTGATACCAAGGTGAAAGCCATCATCCTGCGCGTGAACAGCCCAGGGGGCAGCGTCACCGCGTCCGAACAAATACGTGGCGAGCTGGCCGCCGCACGCCAGGCTGGCAAACCAGTGGTGGTCTCGATGGGAGGCATGGCCGCCTCAGGCGGTTACTGGATCTCCACGCCAGCTAACGCCATTATCGCCAGCCCCAGTACGCTTACCGGTTCCATCGGCATCTTCGGCGTGATCAACACGGTCGAGAATACGTTGGACAGCGTCGGTGTTCATACTGACGGCGTCGCCACCTCACCGCTAGCCGATCTGTCTATGACCAAGGCGCTGCCGACGGAATTCGGCCAACTGATGCAGGTCAATATTGAGCGAGGCTACAAAAACTTCCTCTCTCTGGTGGCGAAGTCCCGTAACAAGACCCCAGAACAGGTGGACGAAATCGCTCAGGGCCACGTCTGGATCGGCAACGATGCAAAAGCCAACGGCCTGGTCGATACGCTAGGCGACTTCGACGATGCGGTGAAGAAGGCGGCAGAGTTAGCCAAGTTGGATCATCATCAGCTGGTCTGGTTCGAAGAGGATGAAGGGGTGATGGATGTGCTCTTTAATCAGGTTCGAGGCTCGGTATACGCAACGCTTCCCGAGGCATTGCAGACACTCTTTCCCGCCCCCGTCGCGGAGTTGAGCGAGATGCTGCGCGCTCAACCGTCTCTGTCGACTAAACTGACTGACCCGCAACATCGCTATGTTATTTGTCTAAGCTGCGGCAACGTTCGCTAATCGCTTTACCCGCCCGGCGGACAATCGCCGGGCTGCTTTTCCCCTCGCTTCGCTCTATAATCCATTTTTTGATTTTGACGTAATCACACCCATGCAAAAGAAATCCATTTATGTCGCCTATACGGGCGGCACGATCGGCATGCAACACTCCGCTCAGGGCTATATCCCGGTTTCAGGCCATCTCCAGCAGCAGCTGGCCCAGATGCCCGAGTTTCATCGGCCGGAAATGCCATCCTTTACCATTCATGAATATACGCCGCTGATCGACTCCTCGGATATGACGCCGGAAGACTGGCAGATCATCGCCAACGACATACGGCAGCATTACGACGACTATGACGGCTTCGTGATTTTGCATGGGACAGACACGATGGCCTTCACGGCGTCGGCGCTGTCGTTCATGCTAGAGAATCTGGCTAAACCGGTCATCGTGACAGGGTCACAGATCCCACTGGCAGAACTGCGTTCTGATGGACAAACCAACCTGCTGAACGCGCTGTATGTGGCGGCCAACCACCCTATTAACGAAGTCAGTCTGTTCTTCAATAACAAGCTACTGCGCGGCAATCGCACCACCAAAGCTCATGCCGACGGCTTTGATGCGTTCTCCTCTCCCAACTACCCCGTGCTGCTGGAAACTGGCATCCACATTCGCCGCCTCTCCTCGGCGCCGCTGGCTGAGTCGACGGAGCCGCTGGTCGTTCATGACATCACCCCCCAGCCCATCGGCGTTATCACTATTTACCCCGGTATTTCCGCCGACGTGGTACGCAACTTCCTGCTTCAGCCTGTTCGGGCGTTGATTCTGCGCTCTTACGGCGTCGGCAACGCGCCGCAGAACAAAGCGTTTCTGCAAGAGCTGCGGGAAGCGTCCGATCGCGGCATTATTGTGGTCAACTTGACGCAGTGCATATCCGGCTGCGTCAACATGGAAGGCTATGCGACTGGCAACGCACTGTCGCAGGCCGGCGTGATCAGCGGTTTTGATATGACCGTTGAAGCGACGCTTACCAAGCTACATTATCTACTGAGTCGCGAAGATCTGTCCCCTGACGCTATCCGCCGGTTGATGCAGCAGGATCTGCGGGGTGAACTCAGCAATAGCTAAAATTCGGAGGCCGCATGAAGAAGGCGCTGTTACTGATCGATTTGCAGAATGATTTTTGTCCCGGCGGCGCCTTGGCCATCAGCGAGGGCGACAGCGTCATCCCGGTGGCTAACCGTGCGATCTCCGCCTGTCAAAACGCGCAGATCGCCGTGGTAGCAAGCCTGGACTGGCATCCGGCGGAACATCGCAGCTTTGCCGTGAATTCCGGCACGACGATCGGCGAACTGGGCGAGCTGGAGGGACTACCACAAGTGTGGTGGCCGGTGCACTGCGTCGCCGGCGAGCCGGGCGCCGAGTTCCACCCGGCGCTCAATCGGCAGGCTATTGACTGGGTCGTCCACAAAGGAACCGCCAGGGACATCGACAGCTACAGCGCTTTTTTTGATAACGGCCATCGGGTAAAAACCGAATTAGACAACTGGCTGCGCGCCCATCACGTAGACGCCCTCGCCATCATGGGATTGGCGACAGATTACTGTGTGAAGTACACGGTGCTGGATGCGCTAATGCTGGGGTATTGTACTGAGGTCTTGGTAGACGGCTGTCGCGGAGTCAATCTAGGACCCACAGACAGCGAGAAGGCACTCGAGGAGATGCAGGCTCAGGGCGCGATCTTGACGGAGTCGCAGGCCTTTATCACCGCACTCTCCTCCTCGCAAGGCTAGATAACTGGTGGCGAAGACAATAAGGTCAACGCCGTCAGTCCTGCGGTTTCAACACCATAATCGGCTTGGCTGCCGCATCAAACCGCTGCTTAAGCGCCTGTTTACATTTGATTTCGATTTCGCCCTGCTGGTTGACGCTCATGTGGTCGGCCTCTACGTTGTGGCGAGACTGCCAAAGTAAGACCATCTGCATGGCGCTGTCTTTCTGTTCCAGAGTCAGCGCCACGCCGTCGGGCCATTTACCCAATTCCACCGCCGTCACCAAACGCTGATAGATCTCCGGCGTCATCGCTTTTAACACATCCTCAATCTGCATAGTCCACATTCCTTGATTCGTGCATGTAGGTGGCTGTAGAGGTCCCCAATACACAGTACAAATGCCCGTGTTACCGTGCCTTCACGTACCGTCGCCCCGAGTAGAGCCGCTTTTAGCTGAAACGATTCAATTAGATAGACTTCTAGCCTTCTATTTCTTGATTGTTTTCCGCATCGATAAAACTTAACGAGGCTGAATTGACGCAATAACGCTCGCCGGTCGTCTCTTTGGGGCCATCAGGGAATACATGCCCGAGATGCGCCTCGCAATTGCCGCAACGAATTTCCACTCGATGCATATTATGCGAATTATCATCCAGATAATGAATCGCCTCCGCAGACACGGGTTGATCAAAACTGGGCCAGCCACAGCCGGAGTCAAACTTGTCATCCGAATAAAACAGGGGTTGTTTACAACATAGACAGTGATAAATGCCGGTCTGCTTGTTATGCAGCAACTTGCCGGAAAACGGCGGTTCAGTTCCCCGCTGTTGGGTAACATATCGTTGTATTTCCGTCAGGTTATCGCGCTGAATAGAGTCGGAAAGGTCTTTGTCCATGGCTTTGCTCACAAAGGAAGTTATTACTCGTGTTAAAGAGTATAGACCGTTAGCACTACAAAAAATTAACACTCGAAACGCTATTTGGCCTCTTATTGCGATAGGCTAAAGCCTGACGGGGTGCTAATTGTGATCTATGTCACAATAATACCCCCATCGGGTGTTCTCATACCCGGCCAATGCTCCTATCATGTTGTCCAACAACTGAAATGACCGAATAGATGATTTATCGTGCAAGGGTTGCCCATAGTTTTGACATACAGCAACTATTGACACGATTCCGCTTGACCCTCGGGAAGGTTTTTGTAATTTTACAGCCAACCTTTTATTCACAAACCAAATAGCTGGTGGAATATATGACTATCAAAGTAGGTATCAATGGATTTGGCCGTATCGGCCGTATTGTTTTCCGCGCTGCCCAGGAGCGTTCAGACGTTGAAATCGTTGCAATCAACGATTTGTTAGATGCGGACTACATGGCTTACATGCTGAAGTATGACTCCACTCATGGCCGCTTCAACGGTACTGTTGAAGTTAAAGACGGTCATCTGGTCGTTAACGGCAAAACCATCCGTGTTACCGCAGAACGCGATCCGGCTAACCTGAAATGGAACGAAGCGGGTGTTGACGTCGTTGCAGAAGCTACAGGTATCTTCCTGACTGACGAAACTGCACGTAAACACATCCAGGCTGGCGCTAAGAAAGTCGTACTGACTGGTCCTTCTAAAGACAGCACTCCGATGTTCGTTATGGGCGTTAACCATAAAGACTATGCTGGTCAGGATATCGTTTCCAACGCCTCTTGCACCACTAACTGCCTGGCACCGCTGGCTAAAGTTATCAACGACAAATTCGGTATCGTTGAAGCGCTGATGACCACTGTTCACGCGACTACCGCTACTCAGAAAACCGTTGATGGCCCGTCTCACAAAGACTGGCGCGGCGGCCGCGGCGCATCTCAGAACATCATCCCGTCTTCTACCGGTGCTGCTAAAGCTGTAGGTAAAGTTATCCCGGCTCTGAACGGTAAACTGACTGGTATGGCGTTCCGCGTTCCGACTCCGAACGTATCCGTAGTTGACCTGACTGCACGTCTGGAAAAAGGCGCTTCTTACGACGCTATCTGTGCTGCAATCAAAGAAGCTTCTGAAGGCGAACTGAAAGGCGTTCTGGGCTACACCGAAGACGCCGTTGTTTCTACCGATTTCAACGGTGAAAAACTGACTTCTGTATTCGATGCTAAAGCCGGTATCGCTCTGAGCGACAACTTCGTGAAACTGGTTGCTTGGTACGATAACGAAACAGGTTACTCCAACAAGGTTCTGGATCTGGTTGCTCACATCTCCAAATAATGAGCTAAAGTTCGGAAACTGAATCAAGGGCGACGCAAGTCGCCCTTTTTAATGCACAATGATCTCGATGCACGTCGGTTTCACAGCGCGATGGCTTCTCTCGCGCCATTGAGTGCCATGTCCCCCACCCCACACGACGTTCTATAACCCCTTTCAGACTGCTTGACCGATTTGTTGTTCTCATCCGCATCACGACATCTGCTGCCGTCTTTTCTCGGCAAGTTACGAGGGTTCATGTCCGCGAGCGACATCCTCTGCCCAAACAAAGCGACATTCGTTAACGTCCAAAGGCAAGGTGGCATGGAAGCCAATAACGCTGTTTTTTGACACGGTTCGACGAGACGGCGAATTCCTATTGGGGAATGACGTCATGAGTGCCACAATATTCATCATTGATTTCTACTCATAGATGAATAGGCCTGCCCATGACTGATGCCCTGTTTTCCCTTCCCGTCAGCAAAACGATTTCCCCCCATATTACGCTGCGTCAGCAAGACCAACTGCCGATTGTGGTCATTGACCATCCGCAGCTGAAAGCCGCCGTCGCACTGCAAGGGGCCCATTTAATCGCCTGGCAGCCCACCGGCACCGCGCCGGTAATTTGGCTCAGCGACAACACGCTTTTTAAGGAAGGGAAAGCTATTCGTGGCGGCATTCCTGTCTGTTTCCCCTGGTTTGGTCCCGTGGCCGAACCCAGTCACGGCTTTGCGCGCATTATGCTTGGGCATTCTCATCCCATATCGATGATGCGGACGGCGTTACGCTGACTCTCACGCTTCGCGACAATGAGGAAACGCGCGCCATCTGGCCGCAGGCGTTTAAGGTGGATGCGCGTTTCGTACTCACTCAAATGTCTTGCGATGTGGAGTTGGAGTTCGAAGGGGAATACAGCATAACCAGCGCTCTGCATACTTATTTCAATATCGGGGACATCAGCCGCGCGCACGTCAGCGGGCTGGGTGAGCGCTTTATCGATAAGGTCGACCCGGAGAATCCCGGCCTCCAGCAAGGCGATCTCTCATTCCCCGACCGCATCGACCGGGTCTATACCGAACCTAAAGCGATCAGCGTTATCCACGATCCGGTGCTTGAGCGCACTATAGAAGTGCACCACCATAACCAAAGCGATGTCGTTGCTTGGAACCCAGGAGAACAGCTGTCCAAAGCGATGTCGGATCTCACCGATGAAGGTTTCAAAACGTTCGTGTGTGTGGAAACTGCCCGTATCAGTCAACCATTTAACATCACCCGGCATGCGCCGGCTAAATTGGCGACGTCCATACGCGTTCATTCCACGAACGCAAAATAATCTTATTTGTGAGTGCAAGGCCGGTACGGTTCGCGAGTCGTCGTGCCGCCCCTTTTAATGGGATGATGCTTCATCACAAAGCAAACGCACCGTTGACTGACGTACACGGTGCGTTCGAAGCACAAAGATGGTGCATTCCTGCTTAGAAGGCGTAACTGATTCCGCCGCCCAGCATTAGGCTATCGCTTTTCTCAACCATTGGGCTGCTTTTCACTTCATCGCTAAGACGGGTGTAGCGACCAATAATCCAGGTGTTCCAGCGAGGCGTAATGGTGTACCCCACGCTCAGCTCCAGATACGGATCCCAACTGTCTCCCGGCCGATAGCTTTGAATGCCCGAACGTGCTGACTCGCTATTGCTCACCCCATAGTAGTAGCGGTTCTGTCGAGCGCTCGACCAGTTAACGCCAATCCCCGGCGTGAAATGCCACCGATCGGCATCGATGCGGTAGAGGTATGCCGTATCCCATACGACGCCATCGCTGTTGCCCAGCGTGTCGGCGGCAAGAACGCTGCGGATTGTTCCCCATTGCGCATCATGACGGTAAGCCACCCCGCCCATCAGCGTGCCTCGACGCTTATCCAGCTGTTTCATGCTGCCGTCGTCACTGTCTCCCGGCTTAAATCCGAACGGGTTGTAGTAGGCGGTCAACGAAAGTTTATTCTGGTCGTCATTCCACAGGTAGTAGCCGCCGCCCAACCCGCGGAAATAGAAGTTATCGCTTTCATACACCACCTGCGGGAAGGGGTAGATGTGGTTATCGTCACCGCGATAAACCGACGTTTCTCCGATGGCGCCCACCCCAAGAGAAAAGGTCTCCGCCTGTGCGGATAACGCCGCCGTCACGCTCAGCGCCAGCGAGATACCTACTGATTTAAGTTTTTTCACTGCTCACGTTCTCCTGTTCCGATCGACCCTCCCGTGGGAGTAGGCTGTCATTATGGTCACGGCGGAGAAAGAACGCTACTACAGACTGAAACGGATAACTTATAACCATTTTTTCTAGTGGCGGAAGGTCGCTCTGGCATACTCGTTCAGACCCGTTGTATAGGGGGATCCCCCCTGTCACAACGAACTGAGTCATTGAAATATATTAAAAAGCCCAATGAAGAATAGAGGAAATTTCACCGAGGCAAACTACGCTTTAAAATGAAGACAACATCCCCTTGCCGCGCAGGTTGATGTTGAACCTGCGTAACACGTCACAAGTTGGCATAAGGGTTGCTGTACTCTGAAGGGGAATTCTTCTTTAGGAGAGCCAACCATTATATAGGCGGTATTCATACTCTCGCTCTCTTATTCTGTGTTGTTAATCGACGAAGGACGGGCATCGCTATGAACATATTTGATCATTACCGTCAGCGCTACGACGCTGCCAAAGACGAAGAGTTCACTCTGCAAGAGTTCCTTAACATTTGCCAGCAGGATCGCAGTGCTTACGCGAATGCTGCCGAAAGATTGTTGATGGCTATCGGTGATCCGGTCATGGTAGACACCGCGCAAGAACCACGTCTTTCCCGTTTATTTTCCAACCGGGTCATAGCCCGCTACCCTGCTTTCGAAGAGTTTTACGGTATGGAAGAAGCGATCGAGCAAATCGTCGCTTATCTCCGCCATGCAGCTCAAGGTCTGGAAGAAAAGAAACAGATTCTGTATTTGCTCGGTCCGGTGGGCGGGGGTAAATCCTCTCTTGCCGAACGGCTGAAAGCCCTGATGCAGCTTGTGCCCATCTACGTACTCAGCGCCGACGGCGAACGCAGCCCGGTGAACGACCACCCGCTGAGCCTGTTCAATCCACATGAAGATGCCGCCATATTGGAAAAAGAGTATGGCGTGCCGCGTCGTTATCTTGGCACCATCATGTCGCCGTGGGCTGCCAAGCGGCTCCAGGAGTTCGGCGGGGATATCACCAAGTTCCGCGTCGTTAAAGTCTGGCCCTCCATACTCGCGCAGCTGGCCATCGCCAAGACCGAACCCGGCGATGAGAATAACCAGGATATTTCCGCGCTGGTGGGGAAAGTGGACATCCGCAAACTGGAGCATTTCGCCCAGAACGATCCCGATGCCTATGGCTACTCCGGCGCACTTTGCCGCGCCAACCAGGGCATCATGGAATTCGTGGAAATGTTCAAAGCCCCGATCAAGGTGCTTCACCCACTGCTGACCGCGACGCAGGAAGGTAACTACAACGGCACGGAAGGCATTGCCGCCCTGCCGTTTAACGGCATCATTCTGGCTCACTCCAACGAATCGGAATGGGTGCAGTTCCGCAACAACAAGAATAACGAGGCCTTCCTCGACCGGGTGTATATCGTCAAAGTCCCGTACTGCCTGCGCGTGTCGGAAGAGGTCAAGATTTACGACAAACTGCTGCAAAATAGTGAGCTGAGCCAATCGCCTTGCGCCCCAGGCACACTCGAAACGCTGGCGCGCTTCTCGATCTTGTCGCGTCTTAAAGACCCCGAAAACTCCAGCACTTATTCCAAGATGCGGGTGTATGACGGGGAAAGCCTGAAAGATACGGACCCGAAAGCCAAGTCCTATCAGGAATATCGGGACTATGCCGGTGTCGATGAAGGCATGCAGGGGTTGTCCACGCGTTTCGCCTTTAAGATTCTGTCTCGCGTGTTCAACTTCGACCACACCGAAGTCGCGGCCAACCCGGTGCACCTGTTCTACGTGCTGGAACAGCAGATTGAACGCGAACAGTTCCCGCAGGACGTGGCGGAAAAATATCTGGAGCACCTGAAAGGCTATCTGATCCCTAAATACGCGGAATTTATCGGCAAAGAGATTCAGACCGCCTATCTCGAATCCTATTCGGAATACGGTCAGAACATCTTCGATCGCTATGTTACTTACGCCGACTTCTGGATTCAGGATCAGGAATACCGCGATCCCGATACCGGTCAGCTGTTCGACCGCGAAGCGCTCAACAGCGAGCTGGAAAAAATCGAGAAACCGGCGGGCATCAGCAACCCGAAAGACTTCCGTAATGAAATCGTCAACTTTGTGCTGCGCGCTCGCGCGGGCAACAATGGTCGCAATCCAAACTGGACCAGCTATGAAAAATTACGAACGGTGATTGAGAAGAAGATGTTCTCTAACACGGAGGAGCTGTTGCCGGTGATTTCATTCAATACCAAGACCTCAACCGAGGAGCAGAAGAAACACGATGACTTCGTCGACCGTATGATGGAAAAAGGCTATACCCGCAAGCAGGTTCGATTGTTATGCGAATGGTACCTGCGCGTGAGAAAGTCGTCTTAATGCGACAGACCGACAGGCAACGTCGTTTGGGGGAAATATGGCTTATTTCATCGATCGCCGGCTAAACGGTAAAAATAAAAGCGCGGTTAACCGCCAGCGCTTTTTGCGCCGCTACAAGTCGCAGATAAAACATTCGATCGCCGATGCCATCAACAAGCGTTCGGTAACCGATGTGGAGACTGGGGAGTCGATCACGATTCCTAATTCGGATATCAGTGAACCGATGTTCCATCAGGGTCGCGGTGGCGTACGCCACCGCGTTCACCCGGGCAACGACCACTTCGTGCAGAATGATAAAATTGAGCGACCGCAAGGAGGCGCCGGCGGCGGTTCCGGTCAGGGCGAAGCAAGCCAGGATGGCGAAGGTCAGGACGATTTCGTTTTTCAGATATCCAAAGACGAATATCTCGACCTGCTGTTCGAGGATCTGGCGCTGCCCAACCTGAAAAAAACCGAACATCGACAGATGACGGAGTACAAAAACCACCGTGCGGGCTACACCTCCAACGGCGTGCCCGCCAACATCAGCGTCGTACGATCGCTGCAAAACTCCCTCGCCCGCCGCATGGCGATGACGGCGGGGAAGCGCCGCGAATTACACGCGCTGGAAGAACATCTCGCAACACTGGAGAACGCCGAACCCGCCCAACTGCTGGAAGAGGATCGGCTGCGCGCGGAGATCGCCGACCTGCGGCAGCGTATTGCGCGTGTGCCGTTTATTGACACATTCGACCTGCGATACAAGAACTTTGAACGCAGGCCGGAGCCTTCCAGCCAGGCGGTCATGTTCTGTCTGATGGATGTTTCCGGCTCGATGGATCAGGCGACCAAGGATATCGCCAAACGTTTCTACATCTTGCTCTATCTGTTCCTTAGCCGTTCTTACAGAAACGTCGAGGTCGTCTATATCCGGCACCATACGCAAGCCAAAGAAGTCGACGAGGAGGAGTTTTTCTACTCGCAGGAAACCGGCGGCACGATTGTGTCCAGCGCACTGAAGCTGATGGAGGAAGTCGTTAAGGAGCGCTACGATCCCGCGCTGTGGAATATTTACGCGGCGCAGGCGTCGGATGGCGATAACTGGGCGGATGACTCGCCGCTGTGTCACGATCTGCTGGCCAGTCATTTGTTGCCCTTCGTACGCTATTACAGCTATATCGAGATAACGCGGCGCTCTCATCAAACGCTGTGGCGCGAATACGAACGTCTGCAGGAAAAGTACGAGAACTTCGCCATGCAGCATATTCGCGATCAGGACGATATTTATCCCGTGTTCCGCGAACTGTTTCACAAGCAAACCATCAACCACTGACCCATTTTCAGCCAGCCGCACCCGCGCTGGCTGATTTTTACAACGCCGCCTCCCTTCTCCATCCTATCCCACGCGCAACTTTATCTTTCACGATATTATTGTTATGTTATCACATATCAATAATGAGCTATGTGAGATCGACCCGTGCTAGAAGTTACCCGCCTGCAATTAGCGATTCAGGGCCAGACAAAAGTTCGCGATGTCAGTTTTTCCGTCGCGGCAGGCGAACGCGTCGGCCTGCTGGGCGCTTCCGGCTCCGGGAAGTCGCTCACCGCTCGGGCGCTGCTCGGCGCGCTCCCCACCGGCACCCAGGTTTGCGGCAGCATTCGACTTCACGGAGAGGAAATCGCCCAAAGCCCGATACAGCGTCGTCCAGCCCGCTGTCGCCCTGCCGCTATCTTTCAAGACGCCTCGACGTCGCTCAATCCACTGGTGACCGTCGGAAAACAGCTGCGAATGGCCATGCAATCGACCGGCCTCTCGCCTCAGCCGCTTCACGCCCTACTGCTTTCCGTGGGCTTTGACGATCCTGAGGTGATTCTTTCGCGCTACCCAGGAGAACTCTCTGGCGGTCAGCGCCAGCGCATATGCCTCTCTGTGGCCTTGCTCTGTCGACGCCCTCTGTTGATCGCCGATGAACCCACTACCGCGCTCGATGTCATTTCACAGGCGCAGGTGCTGAACACGCTACGGGCCTATAGCCACGACAACGCAGATTCCGCGCTGCTATTTATCACGCACGATATCGCCGTAGCCGCCTCACTGTGCCAGCGCCTGCTGGTGATGATGGATGGTCATATCGTTGAACAAGGCGAGACCCGCACATTACTCACCCACCCACGGCATGCCTACACGCGAACACTGGTTGACGCCGCACGCCAGCAGCACCCAATGCTGGCGATCCCCTCGCCACCGTCACTGCAATGGGCGAGTTGATCCGATGAGTTCGCCGTTTCTTCAGGTGTCGCAGGCGGCTCACCAATACCTGCTGCCCGGTCGATGGCTCCAGCGTCCACGCTTCTCCCAGGCGCTGAGCGATATCAATCTGCAATTCGACGAGGGAGAACGAGTGGGTCTGGTGGGGGCCTCTGGCTCAGGTAAATCCACGTTGCTGAAAGCGCTGCTGGCGCTGGAAAGGCTGTCCGAGGGCGAGGTCCGCTGTGAGGGACGCCTCATCCGGCCCGGCCGGGCATCAGCTTTGCGCTGGTATCGCCAGCGCGTCCAGTACATCCCGCAAGATCCCGCGGGATCGCTGGCGCCGCATCTTAGCGTGTTCACATTGATAGCCGAGCCGCTACGACGGCTAGGCTATCGCGGAAAGATAGCGCATGCCGTGCAGGAGGCGTGCGAACAGGTGGCGTTGTCGCCGGACTTACTGACGAAAAACGCGCAGGAACTTTCCGGCGGACAGGCCCAGCGAGTCGCCATTGCCCGCGCTATCGCGCTGAAACCCCGCTTTCTGCTGGCCGATGAACCGGTCAGCGGACTGGACCTCCCGCTCCGCCAGCAGATCATCACGTTATTGGCTCAGATTGCCCACCAGCAGCAGATGGGCCTGTTGGTCGTCTCACACGATATCTCCGCTGTTGCGGCGCTGTGCGAGCGGGTATTGGTAATGCATCAAGGCCGGATCGTAGAGGATCGCCCGCTTGCTCAGCTCCTGACACAACCGGCTCACCCCCAGAGTGCCTCGCTACTGGCCGCCGTCCCCGTGCTATCAACCGCACTGTCGCCGACGCGCAATTAAAATAAGAAGGATTTTGAATGAAGCTCCTTTTAGGTCTCAAACGCCCTGCCTCTACCGTGTTGATCGGTAGTTTGCTACTTGGCGGTTGTTTCGACACGGAAACGCCGTCCGCGGACGGCGCCGCCTCGCCGCGTATCCGGGTAGCTATGTTGTTGCCGCCTCGTTCCGGTTTGTCTCCCTTTAGCGATGACGCCTTTAAGCTCTCCCGCTGGAGCGCCGCTGAAACGCTGGTGAAACTTGATGCCAACGGAGACGCGCAGCCGGCGCTGGCGACACACTGGCGCCCGTTGGACGAAACGACTTGGCATCTGACGTTGCGCCCCGGCGTTCAATTTCATGATGACAGCAGCATGGATGCGGCGTCAGTAGTCAACGCGCTGACCGCGGCGACACGCGCGGTTCCCAAACCGCGTATTCTGGACGGCGTTGAACTGACGATTCGAGCCGACGGCGATCGTGCCGTCATCATTAAAACGGCGCGCCCCGACCCGCTACTACCGCAACGTTTATCCAGCCCTCAGTTGGCGATCCTCTCGCCCGCCGCCTACGGAAAAAATGGCGTCGTCAATCCCGTTAAGGCAGGAACTGGTCCGTTTGTGCTAACCCACGTCAACGGCACTTCCAGCGCACATCTCGATCGCTTTGAACGTTACTGGGGTGCGCCTGCCGCTGCGCCTGGAATTGACGTTGATTTTGTACCGGACGGCGCGGCGCGTGCCGCCGCGTTGCGAACAAGGTCTGCGGATGTCGTCGAAGCGATCCCTGTCTCCCAGGCGCCGTTACTGGACCCGGCCCGCGTGCATGAAGTCCCAATGCCGCGCACCAATACGCTATACCTGAACACCCGCCGGGGCGCGTTTAGCGATCCGGCGCTACGGGCCGCCGCGCGCGATGCCATTAATCGCGCGGCGCTGGTTAACGGCGTATATGAACAACGAGCGGATGTAGCGGTCGGGCTGCTGGGGCCGGCATTGCAGTGGGCGGCGCCGCTACGTCAACCAATCCCCTCGCCGACACCCGCTGGTGCGCCTCATCGCGCGACCATCACGCTGGCGACCTTTAGCGATCGCACCGAGCTGCCGGAGGTGGCCGTTTATCTGGCGCAACAACTTAGCGCGGCCGGTTTCACCGTTAAACAGGAGGTGCGAGAGTACGCTCAAATTGAGTCCGATGCGCTCGCCGGGAAATTCGATGCCTTCATTCTGTCCCGCGCGACGGTATTGGACTCCGGCGACCCCGTGGCCTACCTCTACAGCGACTTCGCCTGTCACGGTTCGTTCAACCTCTCGCAACTTTGCCATCCCGACGTCGATCAGGCATTGCAAGAGGCCGCAGTGATACCCGCGGGCGAAGCTCGTCGTCAGGCTATCATGCGCGCCGAAAGACGCATCCTCGCCACCGATGCGGCCATACCGCTCTTGCATGAGCGGGTCATTCAGGGAGAGTCCGACCGGGTGCGTCAGGTGATACGCGACCCGCGGGAGCGGGAGCTGATCACCCGCGAGACCACAGTCAATGAGGCGCCGCCGATACCATGATCGAACCTCTAGTTTGTCGGACCTGCGCCCGCACTTCCGCTCGCGTCTTTCTTGCAAGACCTGCGCTCGCCCTGATGTCTCGGTTCACGATGGCCGCAGGTATTGTGACGCTGATCGGGCTTCTGCCGTGGCTTTCCGGCGGCGATCCGGCGCTAAGCCTGCTGCGCGCGCGCTCCGGCGAGCAAGAAGCGACGGAAGAAGCGCTGACGGCAATCCGCCAGCATTACGGGCTAGATCAAGGCCCGTTGCAACTATTGTGGCAATGGCTCGTCGGCCTGCTGCACGGCGATGCCGGCGTCTCTTGGGTCTCCGGCAACCCGATATTGCCGGGCATGCTGGCAGCCACCGGCGTCTCGTTGCTACTGATGAGCTGCGCGTTGTTGGTCGCCCTCGTCGTCACGGTGATTCTGTGCGCTCCCACCGTGATCAGAGGGCTCACCGGGGACACTCGGCGCGGCAGCGGGCTTCTTGCCATTGCACTCACCGCCATGCCGGAGTTTTTATTGGCGGCCTTTTTGCTGCTCGCCGGAGCCGTGTGGCTGCAGTGGTTTCCGCCCTACGGTTGGCGAGGCTGGGAGTACGCCGTGCTGCCCGCGCTGGCGTTGGGAGTGCCCGCGGGCGGTCTCCTTGGAAAGCTATTCAGCGACACGCTGACGTCCACCTTCGCCGAGCCTTGGTTGATCACCTGGAGCGTCGCCGGATTCTCGCGCACCGCGTGTCTGCTGGCGGTGATGCGCCGCGCGCTCCCAACGGTTCTGCCTCAGGTGGGGTTGGTGCTGGTAGGATTGACCGGCGGCGCGGTTGCCGTCGAAAAGGTCTTCGCTATCCCCGGATTAGGCCGCGCCACGCTTGGCGCATCGGCCGCGCAGGATCTGCCCGCGTTACAGTGCGGCATGCTACTCCTGCTGCTGATCGCCACGGCGGCGGGCGGCGGTGTTGGGCTGCTGCGCCGTATGTTACTAGGCCGCGCGATCGCTACGGCATCACTGCCGGTGCCGATAAACTCAGCCCCTATTCGTCCAGGCGCTTACTGGATCCCCGCGCTAGCGGGAAGCCTGCTTGCGCTGCTACTGGTCGCCGGACTACCGCGCGATCCGCTCTCTTCAGACTTCATGCGCCTGCAAGAACCTTCGCTCATGCTGCCTTTCGGCGCAGACGCTACCGGGCGCGACCTGTTGGCTCGCGTCGCCCACGGCGCGATCGTCACTTTGGCGGCCGCACTGATCGTCACGCTGGGGAGTCTGGTGCTTGGGTTATGCATCGGTCTGTTTCCCCGGCTGTTCACCGGACCGATTGAAATGACGAACGCCCTGCCGCCCGTCATTTCGGGAATGGTGGTGACCGCGCTGTACGGCCCCTCCATCACCGGCGCGGCGGTCGCCGTCATGCTGGTCAGTTGGGCGCCGCTGGCCGCGCACACCGCCTCGCTGGTGACCGAAATTCATGCGCGTCCCTATGTTCGCATCGCCCCCGTTCTGGGTATGGGTCGCCGTCAATGCCTGTTGCGATATACCTTACCGAGCCTGTTGGGGCCGCTGGCGCGCCACGCCATGCTCCGCCTGCCCGGCATCGCGCTGGCATTGGCTTCACTGGGTTTTCTAGGCTGGGGCAACAGCCGCCCGCGCCGGAGTGGGGGCGAATACTGGCGGAAGGCATGCCCTATGTAGAACGCGCGCCCTGGAGCGTCCTTGCACCGGTCGGCGCATTGATTCTGCTCTCCGTGCTCATGGTCTCGCTCAGCCATCTATCCCGTCGATGACGGTTCGTGAGCCTAGCTTCATTCTGCGAACGGCCCAATGGATACCCCGGCGGGTCGTGAGACTCCCCTAGCCTGCATCGTCGTTTTCATGTTCCGGCATTGCAACGCCCCGCATCGCCTCCGGACGGGTTTCTCCGATGACGGGAACCTCTTTGATATAGCTTTTATTTATTACGCGGGTGAACCGGCATCGGCGTAAGATAAATCTCTCGCCAACCGAATAATACACATCCATGCCACTGATTTTTCAGTTTGAACTACGATTAAACAGTGTCACGCGATAATGTGGTGACAAGCAATTGTGAGGGCGCGCAGATGGCAGTATCCATTGATGATCGGGTGAAAAACCCACAATGTCTGAGCGATGGGCCGGACTGGACGTTTGATTTGCTTCAGGTCTATCTGGATGAAATCGACCGGATCGCCAAGTCATATCGGTTAGACACCTACCCCCACCAGATTGAAATTATCACTTCCGAGCAGATGATGGATGCTTACTCCAGCATCGGCATGCCCATCAACTATACCCACTGGTCATTCGGCAAGAAGTTTATCGAGACCGAGCAACTGTATAAGCACGGACAGCAAGGATTGGCGTACGAAATCGTCATCAATTCCAACCCGTGTATCGCCTATCTGATGGAAGAGAACACCATGACCATGCAGGCGCTGGTCATCGCGCACGCCTGCTACGGTCATAACTCTTTTTTCAAAGGCAACTACCTGTTCCGCAGTTGGACCGACGCCAGTTCCATCGTCGATTACCTGATTTTCGCCCGTCAGTACATCGCTCGCTGTGAAGAACGCTATGGCGTGGTCGAAGTGGAACGCCTGCTGGACTCGTGTCACGCCCTAATGAATTACGGCGTTGACCGTTATAAACGTCCGCAGAAAATTTCGCTCGAAGAGGAGCAGCTTCGGCAAAAAAGTCGCGAAGCCTATCTGCAAAGTCAGGTAAACGACCTCTGGAAAACCTTGCCGCGGCGCGAACACGAATCGGCACAGGAAAAAACGTCGTGTTACCCGGCTGAGCCGCAGGAAAACCTGCTCTATTTTATGGAGAAGAACGCGCCGCTGTTGGAGCCCTGGCAGCGTGAAGTACTGCGCATTGTGCGGAAGGTCAGTCAGTATTTCTATCCGCAGAAACAGACGCAAGTCATGAACGAAGGCTGGGCCACCTTCTGGCATTACACCATCCTCAATCATCTGTATGACGAGGGCAAAGTCTCCGATCGCTTTATGATGGAGTTTCTGCACAGCCACACCAACGTGGTTTATCAACCGCCCTACAACAGCCCTTATTACAGCGGCATCAACCCGTATGCGCTGGGCTTCGCCATGTTTCAGGATATTAAGCGCATCTGTCAGAAGCCTACGGAGGAAGATCGCCACTGGTTCCCGGACATCGCCGGAGCGGACTGGCTGGATACGCTGCATTTCGCCATGCAGAACTTCAAAGACGAAAGCTTCATCAGCCAGTTCCTGTCGCCGAAAGTGATGCGTGATTTTCGGTTGTTTACCGTGCTGGATGATGACAGCAACAACTATCTGGAAATTGCGGCGATCCACAATGAGGAAGGCTACAAGAAAATCCGTCAAGAGCTCTCCGCGCAGTACAATCTGAGCAACATTGAACCCAACATCCAGATTTGGAATGTCGACCTGCGCGGCAACCGCTCGATGACGCTGCGCTATATCCCGCAAAACCGGGCCCCACTCGACAGGAGCAGTCATGAAGTGATGAAACACGTGTATCGACTGTGGGGGTTTGAAGTGTTTATGGAGCAGTTGAATGACGATGGGAGCGTGGAGCTGATCGACCGCTGCCCGCCACGCAATCAGCCCTAACTATCCGACAGATAAAAAAACGGGTAACCGCTTTGACAGGGTTACCCGTTTTTTATTCGCTCAGATCAGCGGCCGCCCCCGGCCAGATCGTGCGGAATGGCGTTCTGCATACCATGCCAGATGGCGCCGCTGGCTTTACCGTATTCGCGCACGGTGTCCGGCACCTGTTCGTAGCGACCTTCGCGACACAAGATGCTGAGTTGGCGATAAAACTTCAGCGCAAGCTCACGCGCGTCGAGATTAGAAAAATAATAACGGGCGACGCGAATATACAACCCTCTTAACCCGTTGAGAATCAGGCTATAAATCGGGTTGGACGAAACAAACGCCAGTCCCCGAAATATCGTGTAATCCAGTTCAGCAAAAGCATCCGCAGTGTCGTTCACCGCATCGGCCTGCTGAAGAATTTCCAGCGCCTGTTCGGGATGCTGACGCACCGCGGTCCGAATGAAAATGCCTGCAATATTCGTTCGCGCAGACAGGAGATTGTCAACGAGCTGCGGCACGCGATCATGGTCGAGACGCGCCAACGTTTCTAGAATGTTGAGACCGGAGGTTTCCCAGAAGTTATTTACCTTGGTCGGCTTTCCGTGCTGTATGGTCAGCCAACCGTCACGAGCCAAACGCTGTAACACTTCCCGCAGTGTGGTGCGCGTTACGCCGATGAGCTCGGATAATTCCCTTTCTGCTGGCAGGAGGGTTCCAGGGGGAAAACGATTATTCCATATACTTTCAACAATATACTCTTCCGCGAATCCCGCCGGACTTTGCGCCTTTATAACCATAAGTTTATATTCCGTAGCGATGCTTACCTAAGAAAGTAAACATCATCATAACAAACCCCTTTACCATCACATAGTTTCCGGGGGTGACAAAACAATCCAGCAGCGAACCTCGCGTACCGGCTCAAACAGCGACACTGAGGCTCACATCACCGAGAAATTCTTATTAAGGGCTCATTTTATAGTGTAAGAAGTTTTAAGGGAGAGAAAAATGTCGAGTTATGACATGGAACACATACTGGGCAGCTTTTCTTTTGGGGTGGGTCGGCAGGGTTGATTTATCCGGTTCATGCGGCATGTCTACGAGATGATGGGTAACAATAACGCTGCCTCCGACTGACAATTTACAGCCTGACACATATTTGTTGTGACCGCTGCCGATATAACCTGCCGCGCCAGTCCATCCATCCGCCTATATCGTGTATAGTAACTCTTAGGTGAAAACATCCATTTCTTGCTGATATCACCTTAAAAAACAAAAGAGTATGCGCTACATGGCGAAAATCTTCCGCCCTTAAGGAAAGATGTTTTTTTTCTCAGACAGTCGTTATTACTGAGAGCATCACTCTTTGTGAGGACAGCGAAATTGATAGCGCTGTTATAATTCGAACGTTTTGCATGGAATACTTTTATGCTGCTGATGTTGCGATATTTAAACCGTTGCTCACATGGCCGGGTGGCCTGGCTGCTTTTGGCGCTGACCAGCCTAATCTTCGAACTGATCGCGCTCTATTTTCAGCATGTGATGCTGTTGAAGCCCTGCGTTCTCTGCATTTATCAACGTAACGCGCTGTTTGGCGTCATGGCGGCCGGGCTCCTCGGCGCGATCGCGCCGGGCAGCGTCCTGTTCCGTTTACCGGCCGTCGCACTGTGGCTTTACAGCGCTTTCCAAGGACTGCTGCTGGCGCTGAAACATACGGATATTCAGCTACACCCTTCGCCTTTCGCCACCTGCGATTTTTTCGTTAACTTCCCTTCATGGCTGCCTTTAGACAAATGGGTCCCGGCCGTATTCAGCGCCTCGGGTGATTGTGCCGAACGTCAGTGGCACTTCATGGGACTGGAAATGCCGCAGTGGATGATTGTGGTCTACGGCGCCTATCTGCTGGTTTGCGCGCTGGTGCTGATTGCCCAGCTGTTCAGACCCAAACGCCGCGACCTATTCCATTAATCCGCGCTTACGCTTCCGCCCGGCGGCCTGTCAAAACCCAGCCGGGCCGTTTTTATCCCGAACCACATTCCTCTTTTCCCGTATTTCACCCGCCCTTCTCAGGCCTTAGACCGACTGCCAATTCATCGGTTTTACCACTGGCAGCGATTGATGGCGTTTTTATCGCTTTCCTCTATCATCCTCCGCCAGCCTGACAATGTTCAGGCTAATAAAACCATTATTTTTAGGCTCGAGTAGATGAAAAAAGCAAAAGCGTTCCTGTTTATGGCTGCAGCTTTGGCCGTGTCACTGAAAGGCTACTGTGAATCTGTCAAGGTCACAGTCAACGAAGAAACCAGAATCCCTGCAATCAAACTTATCAACGTCGAAGGTGACAATTCCAGCTTTGTTAAAGGCAGTATTCCTGCGCTGGAAAAGATCCCGACACAAAAATTTTGGATCAGCAACTCGACGGAGGACTGGGAAAAAAATACCCATGCCGCCCCGAGAAAGCAGTATGTGGTCACGCTGAAAGGCACGCTGAAATTTAAAGTCAGCAACGGCTCTACTTTCATCATCGCGCCGGGTACTGTCCTGTTGGCGGAAGATCTGAAAGGTCCTGGTCATAGCTGGGAAATTATTGACGGCAATGAGTGGGTCCGTGCCTACATTCCGATGGAAGGCGACAAAGACTACTTCACGTCCGAAAAATAAAGCTTCTTGGTAATAAAAGCCCTGTTTTTTTTCAGGGCTTTTCATCACGACCTCGCTAGCGCTAAAACCAGAGGCGCTGCGGAATTTCTCTCTCCCCAACCCTGCCTTTTTGCCACCCGTCGCTGCACCTCCTCACGCTCCACCGCACGCATTTCTCTCCGCTGACGGCGGTTTATTCGCGCATCAATCCCCCTTAAATTTATGAGCTATATTGAGGGTTACACACCATCGCTATTCAATGGGGCATACCAACCATGATTACTGCCGATCTTTATCTTTTGAAAGAAGTGACCGCGCTGCGAACCGTCATCGGATTCATGATTTCCATCATGAACGACGAGCAAAGAGAAAGCCTGAAAAAGCTTGCGGAAACGCGGGTGGTGAAGTCCGACTACGAGCATTTGTCCAAGCTGGACGATGAGGATGCCGCTGCGGTAGCGGAGGATATTAACGATATGATTGTTGAAACCATCAAACTGGGGGCGGTCAAGAAAGCCGACCAGGAGTAACAGCGCGCGGCCAATTTCGCCGCGTTCACTATCGCCATCGCCGGGACGAAAGCCTCAATCGTGTTGATTCGGGTGTCATCCCATCGCTGCGACGGTGCCCCATAATCCGCTAGTTGAATTCAGAAATATTCATGATCTGAGTACTGCTATACTCTGCGCCTTATCCTTGCGCCCTCTATTCGCTGCGTCGGGTTTGACCACTTACGGGTATGCCGGCATGTTTTACCGCACGGAACGCTCCCCTCCATCAAAATCTTCATTGGGAAATCAACATGGACTTAATTGAACAGTATTTGCCTACCTATCATTTCAGCGAAAAACACGCATTGAATGTCGCTTCAACACCTGAACAGGTGATGGCGGCCGTGCTTGATTACCGACCCGATAACGATTATTTATTCCGGAGTGCCATCACTTTGCGAGAACTGCCAATACGACTTTTAGACCGGCTACAGGGCAAGGATTTCGCATCACGAAAACCCTTCAACATGGAAAACTTCACGCTGCTGGAACAGATAAGCGATCGGGATATTGTATTTGGATTGGCAGGGAAGTTTTGGAGATCGGATTACGGTCAAACCCCACTGGTTGATGCAGAAGATTTTTTCGCCTTTAGCGAACCCGCGTCAGCCAAACTCGCCTTAAGCTTTTCCATTGAGCGATTAGGCAACAGATCGACTCGGTTGAGAACAGAGACACGGATCCTCTGCCTGGATAAAGACGCACAGCGAAAATTTGCGCCGTACTGGTACCTTATCAGACCCGTCAGCGGATTGATCAGAGTGAGGATGCTGAAATCAATCAGTCAAAGCGCCCAGCGCAGCGCGGGAGATTGATCAACCGCTCGGCGTCAATGCGCCCGACTACGAACCTACAACCTCCGCTTCGCGATAAGTCCCCCGCCTGGTCAAGAAGGACATCTGCGCGAGTTTGGATGACCCGCTCAAATAATTGCACGTTTGTCTTGTGCCCGAACTAAGGGCGCTCCAATGTTGGACGCATCGGCGAGGTATCCGCTCATAAGACGGTGGCTTTTAGGAACGCAGCCGATTCGTCATAGCGCGGGTCAGCTTCACATCCTGCACGACAACTTGCTGACATTGCCTCACAGCTGCCACATGCATGCCCCTTGCAGCAGCTATCCTCGTCGTTATCTTGGATTACCGAGCCCAATCCGGTTTGTTCAGAATATGGTCCTGCCAGTCGACAACGTCACGCTCACGGACGGCGATATTGCGCACCGAGATACGTTCCTGATGCATCGCCTGTTTTGAACCGGCAATCAGCGGGTGCCAGCTCGCGAGACCTTTGCCTTCATGGATCCGGCGGTAAGCACAGGTTTCTGGCAACCATTCGAAGGACAACAAATTTTCCCTGGTCAGCTTGATGCAGTCCGGTTCATATTCGAACCGACGGGCGTAGTTGCGGCACTGGCAACTTTTGATGTTCAGCTGATTACAGGCGACATTGGTGAAGTAAAGCTCTTCAGTATCCGCATCAATAAGCTTATTCAGGCAACAGCGGCCGCAACCGTCGCAGAGGGCTTCCCACTCTTCGTCAGACATTTCCGCCAGTGTTTTGTGTTGCCAAAAAGGTGATTGATTCATTGCATAGTATCCAAGGTGACGGGAAACAACCCGTCTAACACATTTAACGAGGTAATAAGAAGAAGCCACCTGCCGCACAGGCAGATGGCCTGATGTTAATTAAATCACGCGGGTTTCCAGCTCTTTATCGTTCAAGGTAATTTTCAGCGCATCGCCCGACTGAAGCGGCCCGACGCCCTGCGGTGTCCCGGTCAGAATAATATCCCCAGCCCGCAGTGTGAAGAAGCGGCTCATATAGGCAATCAACGGTAAAATCGGCGTTATCATATCGCGCGTATTTCCCTGCTGCCGCACTTCGCCGTTGATGCTCAGTGTCAGATCGGTATTCTGCGGGTCGCCGAACTCCGCAACCGGAATGAAACCTGATATCGGACAAGACCCATCGAAGCCTTTCGCCTTTTCCCACGGCTGGCCGGCCTTCTTGAAGGAGGCCTGTAGCTCACGCAGCGTCAGATCTAGCGCCACGCCATACCCAGTGATGGCCCGAGCGACGCGGTCTTCGTTGGCGTGCTTCAGCGGTGTCCCGATCAGAACGGCCAGTTCGATTTCATGGTGTACCGCCCCTAAGTCCCCAGGGATCGCCAAAGGCTGACGTAGATCGCAGATCGCCGTTTCCGGTTTAATAAACAACACCGGCTCTGGAAAAGTGGCGCTACCCATTTCCCGGACGTGTTCGGAATAGTTGCTGCCGACACACACTACTTTATTCGCAGGGAAGTCGAGTAACGCCCCCTGCCAGTCTCTGTGCTGATACATGCATCATCTCCTGACCTGTCTGTTGAGATATTGACCCCGGCATGCCTACGGCGCCAGGCTCCTCATCATACCGATACTGATGACAAAAAGATAAGCACGCAAACGTGAGCGAAAATGTCGTCGGATTCCGTCTTTATCCTTAAGGAAAAAAGGTTCCCCGGATAAGCCCAATAAGAACGGATAAACAATTAAACCCGCAAATCACTGTATATAAAATCAGGAAATAAAATGCAGTCTGAATAAAAGCTAGCGCGTCGATTAATTTGCGACCTGACTATTTTTCGTTACGCGCTCATTAATATCTTGTAGCGATAAGGCATTGTCCGAAAATAATAACCCTATTATTTTTCAACCGACCCATGATGTATATTTAGCAGGTTTTCCGGCGGCGGAGGCACCTGAAGATAAAATCCTTGTTCTTTAAGCGATTGCCGCACCTTGTCGATATCCGCAGAAGCCAGTTTTTTCCGGCCATCCAGCGGTAAAAGCATCACAAAAGTCGGCGCACCGAAACTTTTCATCAGCGTTTCAGGAATGCGCGAAAAATCGTCTTTTTTTTCGACATAGAGATATGTCTGATCCCGTTTGTTACTTCTATAGATCGCACAAAACATATTTTTACTCTAAATTAAATGGGTATCGTGTATTGCCTGTATATACAGGTGACTATAACATGCTTATAGCGCTCTGGAATATCATAGTTAAATGTTACTCTGGGGTTTAAAGATGCCGAAACTGAGCCAGGATAGATGTCACAATCGCCCATTGAGTTAAAAGGCAGCAGCTTTACCTTATCGGTGGTTCATTTGCATGAATCTCAACCCGAGGTAATTTACCAAGCCCTGCAGGAAAAAATCGAACAGGCTCCCGCGTTTCTTAAAAACGCGCCCGTTGTCATCAATGTCTCAACACTGACCGCCGACACCGATTGGGTGACGCTACAGCAAGCCGTTGCCGCTTCTGGTCTACGGGTTGTCGGTGTGAGTGGCTGTAAGGACGAGCGGCTGAAAGAAGCTATCGTCCGCGCGGGTCTCCCATTGTTGAACGAAGGTAAAGAGCGCCGGGCCACTGAACCCGCCGCCCCGCCTCCGGAGCCGGTGAAAACCAAGGTGATCAGCGCACCCGTTCGTTCCGGGCAACAGATCTATGCGCGTAACTGCGATCTCATCGTTACCAGCAGCGTGAGTGCGGGTGCCGAAATTATCGCGGACGGCAATATACACATTTACGGCACGATGCGGGGCCGAGCCCTGGCAGGCGTTTCTGGCGACGTTGACAGTCAGATCTTCTGCACCCATCTGGCCGCGGAGTTGGTATCCATCGCGGGCCGATATTGGCTCAGCGACCAGATACCGCAAGATTTTTTTGGGCAGGCTGCACGGGTCAATCTCAACCTGCTGGACAATGTTCTGAACATACAAACTCTAGACTAAGCCCTTATCAAGGAATCATTTATGGCACGCATCATCGTTGTTACATCGGGTAAAGGGGGCGTTGGCAAGACTACTTCAAGCGCGGCCATTGCTACCGGTTTAGCCCAAAAAGGCAAAAAGACAGTTGTCATCGACTTTGATATTGGCCTGCGCAACCTTGACCTGATCATGGGATGCGAGCGCCGCGTTGTTTACGATTTCGTCAATGTCATTCAAGGTGATGCGACGCTGAATCAGGCGCTGATCAAAGATAAGCGTACTGAAAATCTGTACATCCTTCCTGCCTCTCAGACCCGCGACAAAGACGCGCTGACTCGTGAAGGCGTCGAAAAAGTGCTGGATGGCCTGAATGAAATGAATTTCGACTTCGTGGTCTGCGATTCGCCGGCAGGGATCGAAACCGGTGCGCTGATGGCACTCTACTTCGCGGACGAAGCGGTGATTACCACCAACCCGGAAGTCTCCTCCGTACGTGACTCCGACCGCATTCTCGGCATTTTGTCGTCCAAATCACGTCGCGCCGAACGCGGCGAAGAACCGATCAAAGAGCATCTGTTGTTGACCCGCTACAATCCGGGCCGCGTCAGCCGCGGGGATATGCTGAGCATGGAAGACGTCCTGGAAATTTTGCGAATTCCGCTGCTGGGCGTCATTCCCGAAGATCAGTCGGTATTGCGCGCATCCAACCAGGGCGAACCGGTAATCCTGGATGATTCGGCCGATGCCGGTAAAGCCTATGCCGACACAGTAGATCGCTTACTGGGTGAAGAACGCCCTTACCGTTTTATCGAGGAAGAGAAGAAGAGCTTCCTCAAACGACTTTTTGGGGGGTAAACCATGGCCTTACTCGATTTCTTTCTGTCCCGCAAAAAAGCGACAGCCAATATTGCTAAGGAAAGGCTGCAAATTATTGTCGCGGAGCGGCGCCGTGGGGATAGCGAACCCCATTATCTGCCACAGTTGAAACGAGACATTCTGGAAGTGATCTGCAAATACGTGCAGATTGACCCGCAAATGGTCTCCGTTCAACTGGAGCAAAAAGGCGACGATATTTCCGTTCTGGAGCTGAACGTCACCTTACCGGAAGCGGAAGAAACGCCGAAGTAACAGTAACACCTCGCCGCGGCCAGCCCGATACGTGTTAAGCGCATTCGAGCCGGTTCGCGGCGATTATCATTTCCCGCCGTAGTTCCCCCGCATTCTCAGTCATGCCGCCTGCAAACAGAGTAAGCGACCGATGCCCTCTCCTGCGGTGTCGGGACATTGCAAACGCCAATCAACGTCAACGCCTGCAATGTCCCTGGCCTCAATCGCGGTTTAAAATAGCCCGAAGCTCATCGCCGAATAGCGTATTACGCCAGCCGCTGACCAGTTCGGGCGTATTCCCCCCGATAGACAGTTTCCAGTACCAGTTCAGCAGACGATTGATCTGACGGCGAGAAGCCAGCAGCTCTGCGGACAATCCACTGCTGACGCTGGTCGTTTGTATCAACGCCTTAATCTCTTTGAATACCGCCTTGTAACCGGGGTAATCCAGCAGGTTTGCTACCGGCGGCGGGAAGTCGGTCTCATCCAATTCAGCCGCTTCCGCTACCAGTGCGAGCAACGTTTTGCCGTGGTAACGAATTTCCGGCCCGCTCAGCCCCAACGAATCCAACTCGCCCAACGACGTCGGCTGATGACGAGCCACCTGCCACAGGTGCTCCTCGCGCACGACAAAGTTGACCGCGCTGTCGCGTTCGCGCGCTTTGCGCAAACGCCAGGCAGCCAAACGCTGCAGACAGGCCAGCTGTCGACCTCGCAACTGCCAGGCGTTGCTTATTTCGCGATAAGCCAGTTCCGGCGCCAGAATGTCCTGACGTCGGCGACACAGCAGCAGGCACTCATCTTTCGCCGCATCCATCCAACCGCTTGCCACTGTCTGCTCCACCAGCGTTTTAGCCATCGGCAGCAGGTAAAAGACGTCGGCCGCCGCGTAGTCGCACTGTTTCTGGCTCAACGGACGCGCCATCCAGTCCGTGCGGGATTCGCTTTTATCAAGCGTCACCTGCTGGTAATCCGCCACCAGCGCCGCAAAACCGTAGGACAGCGGCTTACCGAGAAACGCCGCCAGAATTTGCGTGTCGATAAACGGCGTCGGCACACAACCAAACGCGTTCAGGAACACTTCCAGATCTTCACTCCCCGCATGTAGAAATTTAGTGACATTGGCGTCGACGAGTAACGCTTTAAACGGGGTCCAGTCCACGATCGGTAGGGGATCGATCAGCGACAGCGTTTCGCCGTCATACAGTTGAATCAGTCCCAACTGCGGATAATAAGTGCGTGTCCGGACAAATTCGGTGTCCAGCGCCACCTGCGTTGTAGCGCGCGCCTGCGCGCAAACCTGTGATAGCCCGGCATCGGTAGTGATCAACTGATAATTCAAAACATCATTCTCTTGGTTATGTCCAACAATGGTCATGGCGATAAAAGGCGCGTCGGGGAAGGCCGATACGCCTGACATGAGAGCGCAAAATCGCAAACAGAACTAAAACAAAACACCGGCCCCTCAATCACTCAAGGTTGCCGCGCAGTGTCTCCCTATTTAGGTTGATTCGGGGCGTCCGTGGCGGACGACTGAATGCCCACGTGACGGGGTAAACCATAACCGGCTAACGATCCCTAAACAATCTGATATCACAATAGCCTAGGACGGCTTGGTTTGATCCCGAAGTTCACGGCGTAAGATTTTGCCGACGTTAGATTTCGGCAATTCATCGCGAAATTCGAACTGGCGAGGCACCTTATAACCCGTCAGATAGCGACGGCAATGGGCAATCAGCGCTTCCGTTTCCAGCGTGCTGTCGGGACGACGGACGATAAACACCTTCACGGCTTCGCCCGATATTTCGCTCGGCACGCCAACCGCAGCCGCTTCCACCACATCAGGATGACGGACGATGACATCTTCAATCTCATTCGGATAAACGTTGAATCCCGAGACCAGAATCATGTCTTTTTTACGGTCGACGATGCGTAAAAAACCCTGCTCGTCCGACGTGACAATGTCACCTGTAGCCAGCCACCCGTCTTTAAGCACCGCCACCGTTTCTTCTGGCTGGTTCCAGTAGCCTTTCATAACCTGAGGCCCACGGACCCATAACTCTCCCGCTTCGCCCAGCGCCACATCATTCGCCCTTTCATCGACGATGCGGACCTCTGTCGATGGAATAGGTAACCCGACGCTGCCGGTGTACTGCTGCATATCGTAGGGATTACCGGTGACCAGCGGCGAGCTTTCCGTCAGTCCGTACCCTTCCAGCAAATGGTTGCCGGTCAGCGCCTCCCAGCGTTCAGCCACCGCCTGCTGCACCGATGCGCCGCCGCCGACGGAAAGATGCAGCGTCGAAAAGTTCAGCCGATGAAAATCGTCGTTGTTCAAGAGTGCATTGAACAGCGTATTGACGCCGCTGATAACGGTAAACGGATGACGGGCCAGCTCTTTGACCATCCCCGGAATATCTCTCGGGTTGGTAATGAGTAAGTTCTGACCGCCCATTTCGATGAACAACAGACAGTTCACGAGAAGCGCAAAGATGTGATAAAGCGGCAATGCCGTTACCACCAAATCGTTGCCTTCGTGCAGCAACGAACCATAGGCGGCGCGGATTTGAGTCAAATTAGCCAGCAGGTTGCGATGCGTCAGCATGGCGCCTTTGGACACGCCGCTGGTTCCGCCGGTGTATTGCAAGAAGGCCAAATCGCCGCGTTCCAGTTCAGGACGTACATAGGGCATTTTTTTGCCCTGTTGCAGCACGCTGCGAAAGGAAATGGCGTCGGGAAGATGGTATTTCGGCACCAGTCGCTTGATGTATTTGACGACGAAATTGACCAGCGTGCCTTTGGCGGCCGAAAGTTGATCCCCCATACGGGTCAGGATCACATGCTTCACTGGCGTGTTGAAGACTACTTTTTCCAGCGTGTGGGCAAAGTTGGACACAATCACCATCGCGCTGGCGCCGCTATCGTTCAACTGGTGCTCTAGCTCACGCGGGGTGTATAGCGGATTGATGTTCACCACGACCATACCGGCTCTGAGGATACCGAACAGCGCAATCGGGTATTGCAGCAGGTTAGGCATCATCAGCGCGACGCGGTCGCCCTTCTTCAATTTGAGCTGGTGCTGTAAATAGGCGGCAAATGCCCGGCTGCGCTGCTCCAACTGACGAAAGGTCATCGTCTCGCCCATATTGATAAACGCTGGACGTTCGGCATTTCGCGCCATCGAATTTTCAAACAGTTCCATCAATGACGAATAGCGATCCGGATCAATCTCTGCGGGAACATCGGTCGGATAGCGCGCTAACCAAATTTTTTCCAAGACTTTACTCCATAGGTCTTTTCAGGCGGTTTACGGGCTGGCGAGATATCTCATCCCCTACCCCTGAAAGGCGAGATTCTCGCCCTCCATAAACGTTCAACCGCCTATGCCATCATCCACAAAAAATAAGGCGACCGCAGTCACCCTAGTTATTCAGTGCGCCGGAATTCGGCCCCCGGTCAGCCACCATGCGCGAAACGTACCTTACGTCGTCATGTGGCAGGACAACCGTAAGCGGCACGGCTATTCCGTCACCACCGTTTCCAATCTGGCCGGTCCCGCCGCATTGTCCCAGCCCCAGCGAGGCCCCCAACCGGGACGACCGCGATGGCCCCACCAGGGATCGTACATCCCTGCGGACGGCACCAGTTGCTGCACGACACGCCAGCGTTTATACCGGTCGGCCTGCACCACGACAAAGTGGTACGGACAGTTGCCTATCTTGCCTTGTTCAGACCCGGTGATAGGCCCCACGACGGTGACCAGTTGCTGGTTAAAATCCGTTGGTTCGAGGAAACCGTTGACGTAAGCCACGAAACGACCTTCCGACGGCGCCCCTAAAATTGGTCGGGCGCCGCCATCCAACGGCATGCTGCTAATTTCGAGGCGGGTGCGATTCGCCTCGTTGCTCACCGCCACCACTCGTCCGCCCAGGCGCGACTCCTGACCTACGTAAACCGCGGGCGCGCTCATCACCCGGACCAAATCCATCTGCGGTGTTTCCGATGTCCCACGCAAAGACTCGGGGACGGTGACGCACGCGGTCAACGCGCCCAGCGAAAGCAGCAGCAGCCCATAGCGGCCCGACCTGCAAACAACGCGCTTTACCCGACGACACCACTGCCGTTCACTTGACATAGCATGCACCTTATTTAATAGCCTGATGATTTGACTATCATTCATGCAATAAGTTGCGGTTATTGGTTATTCGCGGCCCGGCAATTTTTTCCAAGCGACTTCATTACGCAGGTAGCGTGGCTGGGCCTGCTCAACGCGTAATGTCGCGCCGGATTGCCAGCGCTGTAAGGCCAGCGGCAACATGTCTTCCGCGTGCGGCAACAGATATTGGCTGTCTTGCAGCACCGCATCGGCGGGACGGGTCAATTCGGGGTACGTCTGCCAGCCAGTGCCAGCCGTCGCCCACTCCCCGTTAAGCGCCGCCGTCTGCGTCTGCACCTGCGTGGGCGCGAGCACAGCTTCCGTATCCTCTCCACGCCACATGCCCTGATCATCGCGGCGATATTGCGCCCAGTAGACTTCGCTCATGCGGGCATCTATTGCCGTCAGTACCTGATTGGCGCCAGTCAGTCGGAAGGCGCCTTGCGCCAGCGTAGCCAGCGTAGACACGCCAATCATCGGCAGGTCAGCTCCTAGAGCCAGCCCCTGCGCGATGCCGATGCCGATACGCACGCCGGTAAAGCTGCCGGGACCAAGGCCGAACGCCAGGGCATCCATATCGCTCAGCGTCAGGCCCTGTTCGCTCAGGATCTGCTGAACCATCGGCAAAATACGCTGGGTATGTTCGCGGGGACAAACTTCAAATAATGCGTGGACTTCACCTTCATTCCACAAGGCAACGGAACAGGCTTCCGTTGCGGTATCAAGCGCTAAAATTCGCGTAGACATGCCAACCTCAGGCGGGAAATAAACGTATAACGGCGCGCATGATAGCACAGAGTCGGAACGCCGCTACGCTTTGCGCGTCAGGAAATCCACCGCCTCCGGCAGGCTTCGCGTGCGCGGCGCAGGCGGCAAACTATTGAGAAAGACTTCGCCGTAAGGTCGCATCACCAGGCGGTTGTCGCAGATGACCAGTACGCCGCGATCGTCGACGTCGCGGATCAGCCGTCCCACGCCCTGCTTGAGGGTAATGACCGCATCTGGCAATTGCACATCATTGAACGGATCGCCGCCGCGCAGGCGGCAGTCCTCCATCCGCGCTTTCAGTAACGGATCGTCCGGCGAGGTGAACGGCAGTTTATCGATGATGACGCAGGAGAGCGCATCGCCGCGTACGTCCACGCCCTCCCAGAAACTGCTGGTCGCCACCAGCAGCGCGTTGCCCGCCGCCAGAAACTGCGACAGCAATTGGGTTTTACTGGTTTCGCCCTGCAGTAACACAGGCAGCGTCAGGCTGGCGCGAAACTCCGCCGCCAACTCACGCATCATCAAATGCGAGGTGCACAGCATGAAACAGCGTCCCTGATTGGCCTGAATCAGCGGCGTCAACATCTGCGCCAGCTGCTTTCCGCTGCCCCGACGCGCGGTTTCCGGCAAAAAACGCGGGACGCACAGCAGCGCCTGGCGGGCATAGTCGAAAGGACTCGGCAACAGCAACGTTTCCGCCTCTTCCAATCCCAGTCGCGCAGTGAAATGGTCCATCTTTTCGTTCACGGATAATGTGGCCGAAGTAAAAATCCAGCTTGCGGCCTTCTCTTTCATCACTTCATGAAAGCGGTCGGACACCGACAGCGGTGTTAACGCCAGCACAAAATGACGACTGGTGCATTCATACCAGTAGCTGTAACCGGGCTGTTGTACGTCAAGCAGTCGTTTTAATCGATTACGGTAAATCGTGGCGCGCTCGAATGCGGCATCCAGCAGCGCGGAACGCCCGAGCGAGAGCTTCGCGACGTCGTAACACAGTTCCAACGCATCATCGAGCAGCAGCAGCGCGCGCTGCAGTCCGGCATCCGTGACAACGTCACGAAGATTGCCGCGATAACCGGGGTCGCCCAGTGCCAGGCGAAAATCCTGTGTGCTTTGCGACAACCGATCGGCGCTTTTTTGTAATTGCGCCGCGTCACGCACTTCGGTGCGATAGGCGATGATCATATCTCGCGCTAAATCGAACAGCTGTCGGCTGCTCAGCTGCTGCCCGAAATATTGACTGGCGATATCAGGAATCTGATGGGCTTCATCGAAAATCACGACGTCGCCGTCGGGGATCAGCTCCGCAAAACCACTCTCTTTCACGACCCGGTCCGCCAGATACAGATGGTGGTTAACCACCACGACATCCGCATCCATCGCCCGACGACGAGCCTTAACCACAAAACACGCTTTATAGTGCGGGCAGTCATTGCCGAGGCAATTGTCATTCGTGCTGGTGACTAACGGCCAGATATGACTGTCTTCCGGCACGTCGCGGCAAGCGCTGGTATCGCCGTCTTCAGTCAGCGAGGACCAGCCACGCAGCTTGACCAACTCTCGCAGGTTATCCTGGGAAAGATCGCCCCCCGTCATCGACTGCTGTTCCAGCCGTTCGATGCATAGATAGTTCGAGCGCCCTTTCAGCAACGCCAGTTTACCGGGATAGTTGAGCGCACGTGCCACGGTCGGCAGATCGCGGCTATAGAGCTGGTCCTGCAAGGCTTTAGATCCGGTGGAGATGATCACCTTTTTTTTAGCTCGGAGCGCGGGCGCCAAATAAGCGTAAGTTTTCCCCGTTCCGGTTCCCGCCTCGACCACCAGCGGCTTCTGCCGGGCAATGGCGTCGGCGACGGCGGCCGCCATCTGCCGCTGCGGTTCTCGAGGTTTGAATCCCTTGATGGCCTGCGCCAATGCGCCCTCAGGGGCAAAATCATCAATCTCGTTTGCTGCTGCAGCCACGCTTTCTCTCTTTGCTGGAGGATAGTTCGGCACCGGCGGAGCCGATGCGAGTGGGAGGATTATGCCAAGCTCGTCCCCCGGCCTCCACCTTAATATGCCCGCTAGCCGTCTTTGGAGACGCGCAAAAAAGCATAAGCTGGACGACTAATACGCCTGACGCCGGGCGGCGCCGAAGGGTCAGGACTAAAAGGATTGCGCGCGGTTAAGTTTTTCTCCTCGGGAAGCGCGAGATAAAATAGCGACGCTAACCTGTTATGGATAAAGGATTTTCATTTTGAACCAGCTTCATACCTTCACCATCCCCAGTACGTCATTCACCCCTAACGGGGACCGGTTCGGCAATTACCTGCGCGTCATTCATCAAGGAAACGTTTTTTACACCCACAAAGTAAACTATCAACATCCCGAGCAATTCGAACGCTTATCCACCACGGGAAACTGGTATTTCTGCGCCCATCAACTCTTCGACGGGAGTTACTGGATACACTGGATAGCCGATGACAACGGTTTGATACTCGAGCCTGAAACCGCGTCTCAGAAAGCGGGGCCGCTATTGATTCGTAGTATTGTGCCGTTATTAATAGCGCTGCTTGCCGCCATCGCGTCTTGCATTCTATTTCATACTTACCCAGCTCTTGCCACTATCGCAGTGGTGGTCGGCATATTCGCGGCGTTGGGAGCGTCCGCCAGCCTGAGCACCCTGTTCGCTTTTTATCACCCGATAAATACGCTGTCGTTGAAATATCTCGCCAGAGTGAAGCGCCGGGACATGCGTTTTTTTACTTCCCCTCCGACTAAGACGACGCATTCCGTCGTCAAAAAACGCGATGAGCAGTGGCGTTGTCAGGCAAAAGACGGCGATCTCCTGCTGGAAGGCAGTGTAAATCACGTACAAGACATGTCATGGCGTGCCATGAAAGGAGAGGATGAAGTCCATTACGAAGCCTTCTTCTTTACCTGTAGCAATCGCTCGCTGATCATGTGCTGGAATCGGGGTGATTCTTCTGTGTATCCCCCCGTGCGTTTAACTTACGCGCCGCCGTTTATGGCCATCAACGACCACGTTCGTTGTCTTTATGAAAACAACGAGAAGAAATCCATTTTGACACAGCGGTTACCGAGCCAAACGCATAAGGTCATTAGCTTGATTAACATGACGGAGGGAAGCGCCTACCGGCTTCGTGGCGCAGGCGTCCTCGGGATCAGACCGAATATCATTGAGCGCTGTACGCTCTCCCCTCAAGGGCAATACACATCCTGACGCGCCGCCCCCCCATCACAAGGGGGAGCATTGCCGTACAGGAAAGCGGGAAGAACACTCCTCGTCAGCGCATTGTGCCGACGGGGAGCCAACGTGCTAAACCGCCAGCATCACACGACACATTTCGCCCCTGGCAGCAAATCATTAGCCTCCGCTGGCAGGAGCCGCAGCGATTATTCCTGCCGCGTTTCGTCTTCCTCATCATCTTCAAAGCGCGCGACAACGCGCTCTCCCTGATGCCCCTGACGGAGCGCCTCCGCGACACGGGCGATAGCTTCGCCGCTGCTGAGCCCTTCCGAAATCAATCGATGAATTTCTTCGACGGCCTGCTGTTGCTGTTCATGTGTAAGCGACGGAATACCTGCAAACATATCTCTCTCCTGAATCTGGCGGGGTCATCCCGGCATCCTAGACGTCGCACGGCTCACGAGTGTGGTACGCTTACATTCTGTCATGCCTACGTACCCACGCGACCGGTATACTTCCGGTCACTACCCGAATGAGAACGCCCGAAAATCCATATGCCAATGTCGTTAGTCTACCATGCTCTGCCTTATCAACCGGACGCTTTGTTGACCCAATTCGCCCCGCTCTCCGAGCAACCCTGGGCGATGCTGCTGCACTCCGGCACCGCTGAACATACGCATAACCGATTCGATATCCTGGTCGCCGACCCGCGCGTGACATTACAGACCCGCGGCGACATCACCGAGATAGCCGAAGGCGGCAACGTTCAGCCCTCATCGGCCGACCCGTTCGAACTGCTGCAAGAGCAGTTGGAGCGATTAGACCTGACCGCGACCCCGACGCCGAACCTGCCGTTTCAGGGCGGCGCGCTAGGGCTGTTCGGCTACGATCTCGGCCGACGCGTGGAACGCCTGCCGACGCGGGCAGCGCAGGATATTGATATCCCCGATATGGCCGTGGGTGTGTATGACTGGGCGCTGATTGCCGACCATCATCAGCGCCGGCTGACGTTAATCACGCAGGGCGACCCGGCGCCGCGATTGGCGTGGCTTAAAGCGCAGTGCGCATCGAGGTCCACTGCCGCCTTTGCGTTGACCTCCGGCTGGCAGGCGAGCATGTCTCGTGAAGAGTACGGCGCCAAGTTTCGTCAGGTTCAGGACTATCTGCGCGCGGGCGACTGCTATCAGGTTAATCTGGCCCAACGCTTTCAAGCCCGTTATGAAGGCAGTGAATGGCAGGCATTCCTGCGTCTTTCCGCCAGCAATCGCGCGCCTTTTTCGGCCTTTATCCGGCTGCCGCATAATACGGTCATCAGCGTATCGCCCGAGCGCTTCTTATGGCTGAACGACCATCATATTCAGACTCGCCCGATTAAAGGCACGCTGCCCCGCCTGGCCGATGCCGCAGATGATGTCAGGCAAGCGGAACGTCTGGCCACCTCGGGCAAAGACCGAGCGGAGAACCTGATGATCGTCGACCTGCTGCGCAACGATATCGGTCGCGTAGCTTCGCCCGGCAGCGTCCGCGTACCGGAGCTGTTTGTGGTTGAAGCGTTTCCGGCGGTACACCATTTGGTGAGCACCATAGAAGCCCGGTTGCCCGCTGAATTGCATGCGGCCGATCTGCTACGCGCCTGTTTCCCCGGCGGCTCCATCACCGGCGCGCCGAAAGTCCGGGCGATGGAGATTATCGAAGAGCTGGAGCCGCAACGCAGGACCGCCTATTGCGGCAGCATCGGCTACCTGAGCGTCTGCGGCACCATGGATACCAATATCACTATCCGTACGCTCGTTACAGACCGAGGTTCGATCTACTGCTGGGCCGGCGGCGGCATCGTCGCCGACAGCGAGGAGCAGGCGGAATATCAGGAAACGTTCGATAAGGTCGGACGTATTCTGCCGTTGCTGGTGTCTCACTCTTGATAGCAATTTGACGAGGCGCTGGCGTGACTCATTTCACCATACAACATCGTGCGGCGAACGCGGAGACTCTAGCGCCTTTCGACCTGGCCCAGTTCATCACGCGTTTCCAGCTGCAGTCGCCGGATAAGACGCCGGCCAGCCGCTATCAGCGACAGGCCGCCGTGCTGGTGCCGATTATTTGCCATCGCGAACCCACGTTGCTGTTGACCCGACGCGCCGCGAATCTTCGCACGCATGCGGGTCAGGTGGCCTTCCCCGGCGGCGCGGCCGACCCGGAAGATTGCTCCCTGATCGCCACCGCGCTAAGAGAAGCGTATGAGGAGGTGGCGATCCCCTCTTCTTGTGTGCAAGTGTTAGGCACGCTGCCCTCGCAGGACAGCGTCAGCGGTTTTCAAGTCACCCCGGTCCTCGGCCTGTTGCCTCCGGATCTGACGCTGAGGGCGCAGGCGACCGAGGTGGCCGCAGTGTTCGAAATGCCGCTGCGAGAAGCCTTTGCCCTGCACCGTTACCATTCATTAGATTTTGAACGAGAGAATCGTCTGCATCGGGTTTATCTTCGCAGCTATCAGCATCAATGGGTCTGGGGGCTAACCGCGACAATTATTCGTCAATTGGCGTTGCAGGTCTCGGCCTCTTAATTATTCAAACGCGTCCGTGACTTCGCACGGCCTCCCACTCCCCACACACCCTGCACTGTCTTGCGCGGCAGCCCGCGCAATGGCGAGCCGTATGCTCCACTTGACGTTATGGCGGTATTTTCAACGTGCTAGCTCGAACAATCGCTGTGCCGATGGCTATCGCCCCCTATCCGACATTAGATTTTTGTAGTCTTGATAGCCTGGTGGAATAAGTTTATTTCATGCGAAAAGCCCCCCTTGGCCCACCGTAATCCCACTACAATAGCGCCAATATTTAGCCGCCTAACAAAGGCGTTCGACGGACGTTCAAAGGAGTGGTGCGTGATAAGCGTTTTCGACATGTACAAGATCGGTATCGGGCCTTCCAGTTCTCATACCATCGGCCCGATGAAGGCCGGTAAACAGTTCGTCGATGAATTGGAGCAGGTCGGCCTTCTCACCAATACCGATAGTGTGAAAGTCGATGTGTACGGCTCGCTGGCGCTCACCGGTAAAGGCCACCATACGGATATCGCTATCATCTTGGGTCTCGCCGGCAATCAGCCGGACACCGTCGACATCGATGCTATCCCTACATTTATTCAGGATGTCGCCCTCCATCAGCGTTTACCGCTGAACGGGCAGCATGACGTGACGTTTTCCCAGACTGATGGCCTGACGTTCCATTCGGAAAACCTGCCGCGGCATGAAAACGGCATGACGCTGAGCGCCTACGCCGGCGATGCGCTGATTTACCGCCAGACTTACTACTCTATCGGCGGCGGTTTCATCGTCGATGAGGCACACTTCGGACAGCCCGTGTTAGCCCCCGTGGACGTGCCCTATCCTTATCGCTCGGCGCAGCAGTTACTTGCGCTGTGTAAAACGCACGGTCTCTCCATCTCCGCATTAATGCTGCGCAATGAGCAGGCCATCCGGCCGCAGGCCGAGATCGAGGACTATTTTGCGCATGTCTGGCGCGCGATGAGTCAGTGCATCGACCGCGGTC
Source organism: Lonsdalea iberica (assembly GCF_002111585.1). Classification (GTDB taxonomy): domain Bacteria; phylum Pseudomonadota; class Gammaproteobacteria; order Enterobacterales; family Enterobacteriaceae; genus Lonsdalea; species Lonsdalea iberica. The sequence goes on along the minus strand of NZ_LUTP01000011.1, from coordinate 60,549 downwards.
TCAATACCGAAGGCGTACTGCCTGGGCCGTTGCGCGTTCCTCGCCGTGCCGCCTCACTACGACGCATGCTGATGTCGTCCGATGCCTTAACCCGCGATCCGATGACCGTGGTCGACTGGGTCAATATGTTCGCTCTGGCCGTCAATGAAGAAAATGCGGCGGGCGGTCGCGTTGTCACCGCGCCGACCAATGGGGCCTGCGGTATCGTTCCCGCCGTGCTGGCCTACTACGATCGTTTCATCGAACCCGTCGGCCCGCAGGTCTTCCTGCCCTATTTCATGACGACAGGCGCGATCGGTATTTTGTACAAAATGAACGCCTCCATTTCGGGCGCCGAAGTCGGCTGTCAGGGCGAGGTCGGCGTCGCGTGTTCGATGGCCGCCGCCGGTCTGACCGAACTGCTCGGCGGCAGCCCCGAACAGGTCTGCGTCGCCGCGGAAATTGGGATGGAACACAATCTGGGGCTGACCTGCGATCCCGTCGCCGGTCAGGTGCAGGTGCCCTGCATCGAACGTAATGCGATTGCGGCCGTCAAGGCGATTAACGCGTCGCGTATGGCCTTACGGCGCACATCTGAGCCTCGGGTGTCGTTGGATAAAGTCATCGAAACGATGTATGAAACCGGAAAAGACATGAATGCGAAATACCGGGAAACGTCGCGCGGCGGGTTGGCCATCAAAGTACAGTGTGATTAAACGACGCTGAATGGAGAAGGCTGTGCGCGAATGCGCACAGCCGAGGGTAAAACGAATTACGCGTCTTCGTCGTGGACCGGCTGGTCGACAATGCGTTCGATACGCACCAGTTCGATGCGGTATTCGCTGGCCGCCATGATGGTAAATCTCAGCCGGCTAAACTCCAGCACGTCTCCCACATGCGGGAACTCATTGCTATGAGCCAGCAGCAGTCCGGCGAGCGAGGTGTAATCCTCTTTTGGGTCTACCAGATCCTGCATGTCCAACGCCTGCTGTAGCGAGTGCAAATCGGTCCCGCCTTTCACTAGCCAGCCAGTGGCGTCGGCAACGATCTCCGGCGTTTCATCCTCGTCGGGGAATTCACCGGCAATCGCTTCCAGCACGTCCAGCGGCGTCACCAGCCCCTGTACGACGCCAAACTCGTTGGTCACCATAACGAGACTGCCTTTCGCTCGGCGCAGAACCGGCAGCAGGTTGATGACGTCCAACGTTTCCGGCACCACGATAGGCGATGTCACAGCGGCAAAAGTTTCCACATCCCGCCCTTCTTCCAGCGCCACCAGCAGATCTTTGGCGCGCACGACCCCTACCAGCTCATCCAACTCACCGCGGCAGACCGGGAACAGGCTATGCGGGGTATCGAGCAGCTGAATACGGATCTCCTCCGTGGAACGTTCGCTGTACACCCAGGAAATTTCCGTCCGCGGCGTCATGACGCTGCGCAGGGAACGCGAGGCCAGCGTCAAGACGCCGCTGATCATATAGCGTTCTTCCTCGGCAAACGTCTCTTCGATCCGCTGTTGAGGTGCTTCCTCATCATCCTGTTCGCGGTTTTTCGCACGCGCGCCCATCAAGCGCAAAATCGCTTCGGCGGTCCGCTCGCGCATGGGCCGATGCGACTGGTGCTTCGCGAAGTTATGGCGCGCAATCTGGTTGAACAGTTCGATGACGATGGAGAATCCAATGGCCGCGTAGAGGTATCCCTTAGGAATATGGAATCCGAATCCTTCTGCAACCAGGCTTAGCCCGATCATCAGCAGGAAGCTGAGGCACAGTACCACCACCGTAGGGTGTTCGTTCACGAATCGCGTCAGCGGTTTCGATGCCAGCAGCATCACGCCCATCGCGATGACCACCGCGGTCATCATGATCCCCAAGTGGTTGACCATCCCAACGGCGGTAATCACCGCATCCAGAGAGAAAACTGCATCCAGAATGACGATCTGAATCACGACGGCCCAGAAATTAGCGTGTTCGCGAGTGGCATTGGGATCATGCGGACGGTTTTCCAACCGCTCATGCAGTTCCATGGTCGCCTTGAAGAGAAGGAATATCCCTCCGGCGAGCAGAATCAGGTCTCGGCCAGCGAAGCTGAAGTCACCGACCTGAAACAGCGGACGCGTCAGCGTCACCATCCAGGAAATTAACGAGAGCAGTCCCAGACGCATCAACAGTGCGAGCGACAGGCCGATGACGCGGGCCTTATCACGCTGTTTGGGTGGGAGTTTGTCCGCCAGAATGGCGATAAACACCAGATTGTCGATGCCCAGTACAATTTCGAGTACCACCAACGTCAGTAAGCCTGCCCAGATTGAAGGATCTAGCAAAAATTCCATGTCAGACTCCGAAAAATGAACGAACTAATGACATGAATGCCACAGCGTTTTTGAATAAGGTTGAGATGTGTGCACGATCGGCTTGAGGCTGATGTGGGCCTGAATGGCCGGTTAAGAAGTACCAATCACCCGCCGCAGCCGGTGTAATAGAAATGAATCGTCGATGACAGTCCATAGGAAAGGCGTCCGCCTGTAACTCCTCTTTAATGGCAAGAAAGTTAACTCTAGCAGGTTGTTTCTGGTTTTAACAAAGTTTTTCTATAGACGTACTTTCTTCGTCAATGTTGATAACAAGAGCACACTTTTCAGGATTCGTATGACAGATCACATTTTGCCCCCAAGGATTGGGGACCAGCGTCACACTAATTATTTTTTCGCAACATAAAATAATTCACGGCTGGGTCAGATATTTCTGAACAGATTGAATCGATTCACAGTTCGTGCCAGGCCGGCTTCGCTTCTCTGATGAAGCAGACTCAAAAATGCATTTTGAACACTGATGTCAACAAGACGGGAAACCTTTCGTTTAGATGCGGCTCCCCGTTCTCTCTGAACACAGCACACCTGATAAAGGGTGTTAAACGAGGAGGTAGCAAGTGAGTATCGCGATTATCTTATGCACTCACGGTGCCACTGCCGGGCCCTTACTCAATACAGCTGAAATGATCCTGGGAAAACAGGATAACGTCGGCTGGATTGATTTTGTTCCCGGCGAAAATGCAGAAACGCTGTTAGAGAAATATCAAACTAAACTCGGCGAGCTGGAGACGGCTCAGGGGGTTCTCTTTCTGGTCGATACCTGGGGGGGAAGTCCTTTCAATGCAGCCAGCCGTCTGGTGACGGATAAAGAAAACCACGAAGTGGTCACCGGGGCCAACATCCCCATGTTGGTTGAAACCTTTATGGCGCGTGACGACGACCCAAGCTTTGATGACTTGGTGGATATCGCCCTTGAAGCGGGCCGCGCTGGCGTCAAAGCGCTCAAAACGGCTGACCCCGTCCCCACTAAACCTGCGCCGAAACCAGCCGCCGCGACCGCGGCCGTCCCAGGCTCCGGCGGGCACATGAAAATCGGTCTTGCCCGTATCGACGACCGTTTGATCCATGGTCAGGTAGCAACCCGCTGGACCAAAGAAACCAACGTCAACCGCATCATCGTCGTCAGTAATGAGGTTGCCGCCGACAATGTGCGCAAGACGCTGCTGACGCAGGTGGCGCCTCCCGGCGTCAGCGCGCATGTGGTGGACGTTGCTAAAGCCATTCGTGTCTACAACAACCCCAAATATGCTGCCGACCGCGTCATGCTGCTGTTTACCAATCCGACCGATGTCGAAACGCTGGTCGAAGCCGGCGTGGATTTGCCGTCGGTCAATATCGGCGGCATGGCCTACCGACAAGGAAAAATACAGGTCAATAACGCCGTGTCCATAGATGAAAAAGATATTGAGGCATTTCGTAAACTGGCCGCTCGCGGGATTGAGTTGGAGGTCCGTAAAGTTTCAAGCGATAGCAAAATCAATATGTTGGATTTAATAAACAAGGCGGCTCGCTAATATACCAAAAATAGTGATGCGTAACCTTTTAAAGACTCAGAATGCTATTCATACAGGAGAAGTACAATGGAGATCACCACGCTTCAAATTGTGCTGATATTTATCGTAGCTTGTATATCGGGAATGGGTTCGATTCTCGATGAGTTCCAATTCCACCGACCTTTGGTGGCCTGCACCTTGATTGGTTTTGTTCTCGGCGATATTAAGACCGGTATTATTATCGGCGGGACATTGGAAATGATCGCCCTGGGCTGGATGAATATCGGGGCCGCCGTGGCGCCCGATGCCGCGCTGGCGTCCATTATTTCCACCATCCTGGTCATCGCGGGCGGACAGAGCGTCGGCGCGGGGATCGCGCTGGCAATTCCACTGGCGGCGGCGGGTCAGGTGCTGACAATCATCGTTCGCACCATCACGGTCGCTTTCCAGCATGCGGCCGACAGTGCAGCTGAACGCGGCAATCTGTCGGCGATTAGCTGGCTGCATATCTCCGCTCTGCTGTTGCAAGCCATGCGTATCGCCATCCCGGCCGTACTCGTCGCTATTTCCGTCGGCACCGAAATAGTGCACACCCTGCTCTCGTCTATACCGGATGTCGTCACAAACGGCCTGAATATTGCGGGCGGTATGATTGTCGTTGTCGGTTATGCAATGGTCATCAATATGATGCGCGCCGGCTATCTGATGCCGTTCTTCTATCTGGGCTTCGTCACCGCGGCCTTCACCAACTTCAACCTGGTAGCGCTGGGTGTGATTGGCGTCGTCATGGCCGTGCTGTATATCCAGGTCAGCCCGAAATACAACAAGGCTCAAGGCGCGGCGGCTCCCGCTCAGGGCCACAACGATCTCGACAACGAACTGGATTAACAGGAGTGAAATCATGACCGATTCAACCCAAGTAAAAAAGCTCACTGCCAGCGATGTACGAGGCGTGTTTATTCGCTCTAACCTGTTTCAGGGATCGTGGAATTTCGAACGTATGCAGGCGCTCGGCTTCTGTTTCTCAATGGTGCCCGTCATCCGCCGCTTGTATCCGGAAAATTCGGAAGAACGCAAACAGGCAATTAAGCGCCACCTGGAATTTTTCAATACCCATCCTTTTGTCGCCGCCCCGATTCTGGGCGTGACAATGGCGATGGAAGAACAGCGTGCAAACGGTGCACCCATAGACGATGGCGCCATCAACGGCCTCAAAGTGGGATTGATGGGCCCCCTGGCCGGCGTCGGCGACCCTATCTTTTGGGGAACCGCCCGCCCGGTATTCGCCGCGCTCGGCGCCGGAATTGCCATGACGGGAAGCCTGCTTGGCCCGCTCCTGTTCTTTGTTCTGTTTAACCTGGTACGTCTGCTGGTGCGCTACTACGGCGTCGCTTACGGCTATAAAAAAGGCGCGGACATCGTCAGCGATATGGGCGGCGGTTTCCTGCAAAAAATGACGGAGGGAGCGTCAATTCTCGGTCTGTTCGTCATGGGGGCGCTGGTTAACAAATGGACCCACGTTAACATCCCCATGGTGGTGTCACGCGTGACCGGTCAGGATGGAAACACCACGGTGACGACCGTGCAATCCATACTCGATCAACTCATGCCGGGTCTGGTTCCGTTGCTGTTGACCTTCGGCTGTATGTGGCTACTCCGCCGCAAAGTGAATGCGCTGTGGCTGATCATGGGCTTTTTCGCCATCGGCATATTCGGTTACTGGATTGGCCTGCTGGGGCTGTAATGCTCTCCTGCCGGGGATAGTTATCCCCGGCCCGTTCATGGAGTCGTCATGAGTTTCACCGATATCATTATCCTCCTTTGTATTGCCCTCACCCTCATCTACGCCGTCTATGATGAGTTTCTCATGGATCGTCGTCAGGGTCCGACACGCCTGCGAATATTATTACGCCGTTGCCGTCATTTAGATGCTTTGATTTATATCGGGTTGATCGGGATTTTAATTTATAAAAATATTGCAAGTTATGGCACCACCATGACAACGGTATTACTGTTCTCCCTATTATTAATGGTTATTTATCTTTCCTTTATTCGATATCCCAAATTGATATTTAAACCGCAAGGTTTCTTTTATGAAAATATTTATATTTCTTATGCAAGAATAAAAAATATCAATCTATCAGAGGACGGAATTCTAGTTATTTTCTTAGAGAAGAAATCATTAAAAATCAGCGTCAGCAAATTAGATGACTTGGAAAAAATATATAATTTTATGATTGAAAATCAATAAATTAAAAACCCTTCCCCATATGCATGTCGGCTAAGAGATAATCAGCGCTATGCGCTATTTTCTCTGTTTTTTCTCCATGCGAATTATGCTGTCATTTCTAGAATGTTTCACATATGTCAAAAGTGAAAATAGTTATCAGTTGCATTTGTTTCCCTCAATATATTTATTGTTGTTTAGCTCAGAATTAATATGTTAAGGTTGCGCGGTCATTTGGGGAGTAGCCAATTTCTGAACTTTTGTATCAGGAATGTTCGTGTCAACATGCTCGTTTTTCCAAAAAAAACGTGGTGCGAACGGCCAGACAGGCAGGCGAGACCATATGCACGCGATCTATTATCTGGTTGGGGGGATAGATCGTGTGATATGGAGAAACGCCCCGCCGAGGCTATTTACAATGAACCTATCTGCAACATTAATTCTTGCCTTTGGCATGTCCATGGATGCTTTCGCCGCTTCAATCGGTAAAGGCGCCGCTTTACATAAGCCTCGCTTCAGCGAAGCCATTCGCACCGGACTAATTTTTGGTCTCATCGAAGCCATTACGCCGTTGATCGGTTGGGGCCTCGGCTTTTACGCCAGTCGCTTCATCATCGAATGGGATCACTGGGTCGCTTTCAGCCTGCTGTTAATCCTCGGCACACGTATGATCGTCGAAGGATTCAAGTGTGAAGACACGTCATCTCAGGGCGGAAAAATCCGCAAACACGGCCTACTTACGCTAGTCTGCACCGCTATCGCCACTAGTCTCGACGCCATGGCGATAGGCGTGGGACTCGCTTTCCTACAGGTCAATATTGTTCATACCGCGATGGTGATTGGATGCGCCACTATGATTATGGTGACCTTTGGTATGATGATTGGCCGTTACGTTGGACCGCTGCTGGGTAAAAAAGCGGAGGTCATGGGCGGCGTAGTATTGATCGGTATCGGGTGTAATATCCTCTACCGGCATCTATCCAATCTGGCCTGATTGATCAGGCAGGCGAAGCGATCCTTTCTGTCGCCTGCCGTTCAACACCGCTACAGTTTGCGGTGCATTCGAATCAGAAAATCAGTTTCACATTCAAACAGCGCTTCTGCAGTCAATGACGCCATCACCTCCGGTGTCGCCTTCCATGCAAAAGGCGTCATTTGCAATAGCGCCGCCGCTTCCTCGCCTGTCAGGGACAGTTTGTAGCGAAGCTTATTCATGTCTTCCAGCTTAAATCCCACCAGCGTTTCTTCCTTTATGGGATGCAGTTTTACCTCTCGATAAATGCGCTCTTTCAGCTGATACAAATGTCGTGGACCGGGAGAGACCGTCATCACCAGACCGTCCCGCTTAACGACGCGCTCCAACTCTTTGTCGTTACAAGGAGCGTAAATCTTCAACACCGCATCCAATGAGTGCGCGTTGAACGGCAGACGCTGGCTCGATGCAACGCAAAAATCCACACGATGATACCGGCGTGCGGCGCGTTGGATCGCCACTTTAGAAACATCTAAACCACAAACCTGTACGCCAGAATCCGCCAGACATAATGACAATGCATCCGTGTAGTACCCTTCGCCACAGCCAATATCCAGTACCGCCTCAGCCTGCCGGGTCAATTGGCGCTTGAGCGCCGCGCACAGATGATCGCGTAGTGGCAAATAATGGCCCGCATCCAGAAATGCACGACGGGCCTGCATCATTTCCGCGTTGTCTCCGGGCTGCTTTGAGCGCTTGAACTGCACTGGGAGCAGATTGACATAGCCTTCTTTCGCGCGGTCGAAATGGTGTTGTCCACAGGTCCAGCGGGAAGGTTCGAGTTGAAGCGGCTGATGGCAGAGGGGGCATTGGTACAGCGCTGACGACATCTTGTTACCTTTTTGTTGCATACTTCGGCTGACGACAAAAACAAAAACCCGCATCGAGGCGGGTTTTATTACGCAGAGTTTGTAAATTACAGTGCAGTTACGTTTACTGCTGAAGGACCTTTCTGGCCATCCTGAATTTCAAACTCAACATTCTGGCCTTCTGCCAGAGTTTTGAAGCCATTACCCTGAATTGCAGAGAAATGTACGAATACATCTTTGCTACCGTCAGCCGGAGTAATGAAGCCAAAACCTTTAGACTCGTTGAACCACTTAACCTGACCTTTAATCTTTGCCATTTCAATATTTCCTTTAAACGTTCCAGACCGCCCGAAGGCGTTGTACAGATAAACTTGAGTCGTTGCTGCTAGAGGCACCAAAGTAAGGATCGACAGAGAAGTGGTATTCAACGTGAACGTTAGTACTCAAGACTTCTTTACGGAAAATGCCATTCATATACAGAACTGAACCTCGTTTCATCCAAATGCGTTATCACATACTCTGTGATCCTTGGCAAGCCATTTTTTACCAATGGCCGGCACGACGCACAAATTCGTATATTTCATGCTTTATTCGCATATCCATTTCTAATAGCTGGCATTATTAGTGCGCAGTGTGATGATAAAAATGAATACACGACATAACCTTACTTGGATACCACAATTATGGCACCCTACCGTCGGGTCGCCACCCCCCTGATTAATTAATTTTTTATTATTGGTCATTACCACGAAATGTAATTGAACTTCACAACATGAGCTATCAGAAGGCTAAAACAAAACGCCCCTGTCTTTGATGTGACAAACATCCTGGCTTTTCGTTCTTCTCAGCCATTCAATTCTACCGGCTTAAGAATCAACTCTCTCGAAACCAGCCGTCGCGTTCCAGCACGATAACAAAATGAAAGCGTTAATAGACTTGTCTGACGCCAGTAAAGCGTTGTTCATCCAGGAACACCGCGTGATACGTATGCTTTACAGGCCAGCGCTGGCCACTACGACCACACAACGATTGTAACATTTGACGATATTCACTAATCTTTCTTTAACCACTGATACGTACTGACGTTATCTGCGTCGAACGCCCTGCTCCCTATCACTGACAGAGTGTTGTTCGAAATTTGTATAAATTGAAGAGATTGACACCTAATCGAGGGCATCATACCATCCAATAAATGATAACGATTATCATTCAATTAATACTAACAGCCTTAGAGGACCTCTAATGAATTCGTGTCGACACGCTCTTTCCGTCTCTTTCTATAGTTTCGTCTGGATAGTTTTCAGTGCATTAACCTTAGCGTCCGCGCACGCTGCTGATAAATTCCGGGTTGTGACAACCTCGACCATTATCCAGGATATGGCGCAAAATGTCGCTGGCGATGCCGCGACGGTAGTCTCCATCGCCAAAGCCGGCGCGGACATTCATGATTATCAACCGACACCGCGCGACATCGTCAAAACCCAGTCGGCCCAACTGATTTTGTGGAACGGGATGAATCTGGAGCGCTGGTTCACACGTTTTTTCGAAAACATCAAGAACGTCCCCGCCGTCGTGGTAACCGAAGGCATCACGCCTCTTCCAATCCGTGAGGGCGCCTATAACGGCAATCCAAATCCTCACGCTTGGATGTCCCCCGCTAACGCACTAATTTATGTCGAGAATATTAGACAGGGCTTGGTGAAGTACGATCCCGCTCATGCCGCGACCTATAACGAGAACGCCCGCCGTTATGCCGAAAAAATCAACGCCATCGACGCGCCGCTGCGCGAGCGCCTGGCTCGCATTCCAGAGGCTCAGCGCTGGTTGGTGACCAGCGAAGGCGCATTCAGCTATCTCGCTAAGGATTATCATTTAGGTGAAATCTATCTGTGGCCCATCAATGCCGATGAACAGGGCTCACCGCAGCAGGTTCGACGAGTTATCGATCAAATTCGCCAGAAACACATTCCGGTCATTTTCAGCGAAAGCACGGTTTCAGATAAGCCCGCGCGTCAGGTGAGTAAGGAAACCGGAGCCCGATACGGCGGCATTTTGTATGTAGATTCTCTGTCGACTCAGGACGGTCCTGTACCCAGTTATTTGGACCTGCTACGGGTCACGGTGGATACCATCGCTAAAGGATTCGAGCTATGACCCAAATTGTAGAGACAGCACGCAATACGCTGTCATTGGATGTTAAGTCGGTTTCCGTCACGTACAACAACGGCCATCAGGCCATCCGTGATGCCTCCTTTTCATTGACTGACGGCACGATCTGCGCGCTGGTCGGCGTCAACGGCAGCGGTAAATCTACGTTATTCAAAAGCATTATGGGACTGGTCAAACCCACCAGCGGCGAGGTTCGGCTGAACCAGCAACCCATTGCTGCCGCACTGAAACAAAACCAGATCGCCTATGTGCCGCAAACTGAAGAAGTGGACTGGAATTTCCCTGTGCGGGTTTCCGACGTCGTCATGATGGGCCGCTATGGCAAGATGAACTTCCTGCGAATACCGGCAGCGAAAGATAAGGCCCTCGTCGCGGAGGCGCTGGAGCGTGTCGGACTCTCTGGCTTACGCGATCGCCAGATCGGCGAACTGTCCGGCGGTCAGAAAAAACGTGTTTTTCTCGCGAGAGCGCTGGCTCAACAGGGGCGAGTCCTATTACTGGACGAACCGTTTACCGGGGTGGACGTTCAAACGGAAAATGCCATTGTCGACCTGCTGCGCGCGCTACGAACGGAAGGTCATCTCATCCTTGTCGCCACCCACAATCTCGGCAGCGTGCCGGAGTTCTGCGACCAGGTCATTTTGGTCAACCGCACTGTTCTCGCCGCGGGCCCGACGCACAGCACGTTTACGCAGTCCAACCTGGAGAAAACCTTCGGCGGCGTGCTCCGTCACATCAACTTAGGGGGATCCCATCTGCACGCCGACGACGATAATCGCTGCGTAACGGTGCTGACGGATGATGAACGTCCCGCCGTGTTCTACGGTTCGACCAAAAGCGACCCTCCGACATTCAGCCAATTTTCAGGGGAGAAAAAAGCGCCATGAGCGAATTACTCCTTCCCTTTAGCTACGACTACATGCTGAAAGCCATCTGGGTCAGTGCTATGGTCGGCGCCGTGTGTGCTTTTCTCTCCGCTTATCTGATGCTCAAAGGCTGGTCTCTAATGGGAGACGCCCTGTCCCATTCGGTCGTTCCCGGCGTCGCTGGCGCCTACGCGCTGGGGCTGCCTTATGCGGCTGGCGCGTTTTTCAGCGGAATGCTGGCCGCGCTGGCCATAACCTTCGTCAGACAGATAACGCGTCTAAAGGAAGACGCTATCATCGGCTTTATCTTTTCGACCTTTTTCGCCGTGGGACTGCTGATCATCTCGTTGAACCCGACCTCCATCAATGTACAGTCGATCATCTTCGGCAATATTCTCGGCATTGCCGATGAAGACGTCCTGCAAGTGAAGGTCATTAGCGGCGTGACCTTCATCATATTGTGTCTGCGTTGGAAAGATTTACTTGCCGTGTTCTTCGACGAAAACCATGCCAGCTCGCTCGGTCTCTCGCCGTTGAGACTGAAAATACTGTTCTTCACCCTGCTAAGCGCCTGCACCGTCGCCGCGCTTCAGACCGTGGGCGCAATACTGGTGATCGCCATGGTCATTACGCCGGGCGCGACGGCCTATCTGCTGACCGACCGATTTGGGTATCTGATCTTGATCTCTATCGCTGTAGGAACGCTGACGAGCGCGATGGGCGCCTATATCAGCTTCTTCCTGGACGGCGCCACCGGCGGCATTATCGTCACGCTACAAACGCTGGTCTTCCTGCTGACCTTTGTTTTTGCGCCGAAACATGGCGTGCTGGCCGCGCGTCGCCAACGTCGACGCGCCAGACAGGGAGAGACCGCATGAGTCTGGTTCACTGGATGACCGACCCGCTGAGCTATCCGTTTATGCAACGCGCCCTGCTGGCAGCGGTAATTACCGGCGTCGTTTGCGCTGTACTGTCCTGCTATCTGGTGCTCAAAGGCTGGTCTTTAATGGGAGACGCCATTTCCCACGCCGTGCTGCCGGGGATTGTGCTGGCATTCTCGCTTGGCATTCCATTGGCGATAGGCGCATTCGCCTCCGGCCTCTTCTGCGCGGTCGCAACGGGCTACGTGAAGACCCACTGCCGGGTGAAGGAGGATACCGTGATGGGGATTATTTTCTCCGGTATGTTCGCGCTAGGACTAGTGATGTTTGCCCGCGTCGATAGCGATCAGCACCTCACCCACATTCTGTTTGGCAACGTGCTGGGAATTTCTCAGGCTGACCTGTGGCAAATCGTCGTTATCGCCGCCATTACATTAACGATAGTGCTGCTGCGTCGCCGAGACTTCATGTTGTACTGTTTCGACCCCAACCACGCTCGCGTAATCGGACTGCCGGTAAAAGGGTTGCACTATGGGCTGTTATGCCTGCTGTCCCTGACTATCGTCGCTTCTTTACAGGCAGTCGGCGTCATTCTGGTCATCGCCATGCTGATCGCGCCCGGTATCATCGCCTATCTGTTCTGCAAGACGTTTGACCGTATGCTGCTCATCGCTACGGGAGTGTCGGTTTTATCGTGCGTGTCCGGCACGTGGGTCAGTTTTTACATCGACGGCGCAACCGGCCCCTGCATCGTCATTATTCAGGCATGTCTGTTTGCTGTTGCACTGAGCTATCACCAATTGAAGTCTCGACACCCTCGCATCAACGTTTAACCGCAAAAATTCATACCGCCGGCCGTGACAAGGGATTACGGTTGGCGGTATGGTGAAGCCAACGCCGTTTTTTTAACCAAACACGCTTCAATACCCTACCCGCCGCTAGCATGTGCGATGGAAGGCGATGGTGACGAATTTTAGAGGACATGGACCGCTAACGTAACGATATATCGCGTCATTCCAACAGGAGGTTTCTCGATGTGGCACTCGATCGGTCAATTATTGGCAGAACATTTGGGGCCGGGAGAATTACGGGATCGCAGGGAATTGCCGGGCGGAGAGATCCATTCCGCATGGTATCTCCGTTATGGCAAGCACGACGTTTTTATCAAAAGTGACTCACGGGAGATGCTGCCGAAATTCCGGGCGGAAGCTGAACAGCTTGAGCTGCTGGCCCGGAGCGAAACGGTGCATGTTCCCAAGGTATATGGTGTCGGCAGCCACCGAGACGTCAGCTTCCTTCTCCTACAATATATTGAATTCAAACCCTTGGATGCGCACGGAGCGTGGCGCCTCGGCGAACAGTTGGCGCGCCTGCACCAGTGGAGCGAACAACTCCTGTTTGGCTTCGACTTCGATAACGACCTCTCCACCACCCCACAGCCGAATGCCTGGCGCCGCCGCTGGTCCCGTTTTTTGCCGAACAACGAATCGGCTGGCAACTGCAACTGGCGGCAGAAAAAGGGATGTCTTTCGGGGATATCGATGCGTTGGTAGCCATCGCAGAACAGAAACTTTCCAGCCACCAGCCGCCGCCTTCGCTGCTGCATGGCGATTTGTGGTCTGACAACTGGGGGAACAGCGCGGGTGGCGTGTATCTGTTCGACCCGGCCTGCTATTGGGGAGATCGGGAGTGCGATCTGGCGATGCTGCCGCTCTATCCGAAACTCCCACCGCAAATCTATGACGGTTACCAGAATGTCTGGCCGCTTGATAACGGTTTTGTAGAACGGCAGCCGATTTACCAAATTTACACCCTGCTCAATCGGGCAAATTTGTTCGGCGGCGAGTCCATTGCCGCGGCGCAGCAGGCGATCGATGCGCAGCTGCATGAGGTGGGCTAGCGAGTATGGCGTGAGTCGGGCTGTTCCCCAACCCGCGCAATCAGGCGATCAGGCCGATGACTTTTAGTACGACATAGCCAATGACGCCGACGATGACCGGCAAAATGTACAGCGGGAAGAACTGAAACAGAATGGTGTGGCGCGGAAGTTTGACCCGGGTTTCCAGTTCGTGACGGGTTTTGCCGTCGTTGCCTTTTGCGGTTTCCAAGATCATCTGATCTTCCAGCCCCTCGCGGATATGCTTCACTTGACGCGAAAGGCGCGCACCGGACACCTGCATGGCCAACCCGACAAAGATAAGGATATAAATCAGCCAAAACATCAGGGTCGGTGAAGAGAATAGGCGGCTAAAGTCCGGCACCGGCGAGTTATGCCAGAAGAGATTGAGAAACGGCGTATTGAAGCGAAGCACTTCCACGACCAGATGCAAAAAGTCCTGCATTACCCCATTAATCCCCTGCTTTCTCTCGGTGAAGTCATAAATGACATTCGCCAGCGAAATGATCGTAGAAAGCACGGCCGGAATAAAAATGATCCATCCCGCGATACGTTTGACCACGGCGATAAGGCCTGCCTGTTGATACGTCATGAGTTCCCCTTGATGAGTGACGCAGACTAAATATCTCAATGAGATAACACATAGTGTAGACACATAAAAACCGTTAGCAGGGTACTTCAGGTTTCCAACGAGTCAACGTTTTCTTTCAGGATGGCCTTTTGAAGCAATGATTTAGCGAATAACTGGTTTATAATTGCAACTCTTTTTGATTGTCACCCTCACAGGAGTCCAGCCCTATGCCTGCTATTTACCCTATTAACGCGGCCATTTTCGACATGGACGGTTTGCTGATTGATTCAGAACCGTTTTGGGAGCGTTCGATACATGAAGTCATTAGCGGATTGGGCGTCGATATGTCTTCAACCGACGGCATGCCGGACCTGTTGGGCCTGCGTATTGATATGGTGGTTGCACTCTGGTACCAGCACTCCCCCTGGAAAGGCCCCAGCAAAGAAGATGTCACCACTCGCATCATCAAACGTACCATTGAGTGCGTGGAAGAAAGCCGTCCTTTGTTACCGGGCGTGGAGCAGGCATTGCAACTGTGCCGCAGCCAAAATCTGAAGATCGGTCTGGCGTCCGCCTCCCCGCTATTTATGTTGGAGCAAGTGCTGGAGATGTTTAATCTGCGGGATTATTTCGATACGCTGATGTCCGCCGACCAACTCCCCTATAGCAAGCCTCATCCCGAAGTTTATCTGCGCGCGGCGCACGCGCTGGACGTCTCCCCGCTCGCCTGCGTCACTTTGGAAGATTCGGTCAATGGCATGATCGCGACCAAGGCCGCCCGCATGCGTTCTATCGTCGTTCCGGCGGCAGAGATGCGCAACGACCCGCGTTGGGCATTAGCTGACGTTAAACTGGAGTCGCTGGAACAGCTCACCGCCGCCCACATTTCCTGAACCACTTGCGGTGCTCCGTCAAGCCGGAGCACTCATTAATCCAGCTCCTCTTTATCTTCCCCTTGCCGGTTTTTCCTTACAGAAAACAGGGATGTTCTCTTCATCGTCAAAACGATTTTAACAATCATATCAATCTGTTAATGAGAATGAATTTGCTTCTCTTTTCACATTTTTTATCTCGCCGATATGCTACGCTTACTATCGATATATCACCAATACAACGGAGATGGTTTCATGATGATGAAAGCAGCAGTTGCAAAAGCCTTTGGACAGCCTCTGGTTATCGAGCAGGTCCCTGTACCGGAAGTGGGGCCAGGTCAGATATTGGTCAAAATTGCCGCCACCGGCGTATGCCACACCGATCTCCACGCCGTAGAAGGTGACTGGCCGGTCAAACCTAATCCGCCCTTTATTCCGGGCCACGAAGGTGTGGGGCACGTGGTTAAAATCGGTGCGGGCGTCACTCACCTGAAAGAAGGCGATCGCGTGGGCGTTCCCTGGCTGTATTCCGCCTGTGGACACTGCGAATACTGTTTGGACGGTTGGGAAACGCTGTGTGAAAAACAGCAGAACTCCGGCTACTCGGTCAACGGAAGCTTCGCAGAATACTGCCTCGCCGATGCCAATTATGTCGGTATCCTGCCGGATGACGTGGAGTTTAACGAAATCGCCCCTATCCTGTGCGCAGGCGTAACCGTTTATAAAGGTCTGAAAATGACCGACACCAAACCGGGCGACTGGGTCGTTATCTCCGGTATCGGTGGTCTAGGTCACTTGGCCGTTCAATACGCGAAGGCGATGGGCCTGAACGTTGCGGCCGTTGATATCGACGACAGCAAGCTGGAGTTCGCCAAACGTCTGGGCGCAGCCGTCACCGTCAACGCAAAAAACACCGACCCGGTGGCTTACCTGAAAAAAGAAATTGGCGGCGCGCATGGCGTTCTGGTCACCGCGGTTTCTCCGAAAGCATTCGAGCAGGCCATCGGTATGGCCGCCGCGGCGGCACCATCGCGTTGAACGGCCTGCCGCCGGGTAAATTCGATCTGTCGATCTTCGACATGGTGCTGGACGGTATCACCGTTCGCGGTTCCATCGTCGGGACGCGTAAAGACCTGCAGGAGTCACTGGACTTCGCCAGCAAAGGCAAAGTGAAAGCTAATATTGCCGTTGAACCGTTGGAAAATATCAACGACATTTTCGCTCGCATGCATGCCGGTAAGATTGAAGGCCGTATCGTCGTCGATATGTCGCTGTAATCGCCTCTTCCCCGTGGGCTTCACCGCGGGGATATTTGTCTACCTGCTACTCGATCAATTTCACTTCACGGCTTGCCAACCGCACGATAACCGTCTGACTGCGCCTGTTGACGGGGCCTAATATCACAAAGAGTTACGCCGTCACGTCTTCCCCCTCCCGTTACATTATTTTATACTGTATAAAATGACAGCCTCCTGAGATACCGCATGACCGCCGAAGGCCACCTTCTATTCGCTGTTGCCAGCGCCATTTTCGCCAAAAAAGCAGAGCTTTCGCCCGCGCTTGCGGCCGGAGACTGGTGGCACATTATCCCTGCGGCCATGTTGACATCACTACTGCCGGACATCGACCACCCCAAATCAGTACTGGGACAACGTTTAAAGTGGATCTCTGTCCCGGTGGCGCGCCTGTGCGGACATCGCGGCTTCACTCACAGCCTGTTAGCAATCATTGCCGGGCTGTACTTTATTCATACTCAACTCCCGGTGAGTTGGCCGATCCCCAGCGACGTCTATCACGCGATGATTGTCGGCTATCTCAGCCATATCGTAGCGGATATGCTGACGTCAGCAGGCGTACCGCTACTATGGCCGTGCCGCTGGCGATTCCGCTTTCCTATATTACAAAGCCAAAAAGGCAATCAGCTGGAACGGATGCTATGTTTGGGGCTGATTGTGTTCTCGTTATGGCAGCCCCAGAGGTCGCTGGAAAGCTGGAACTATCCTCAACCTACGAAATGGCTTCAGGGCCTTAGCTTACAACTCCATCAGTTACTCACCCCGCAACGCAGCACTTCACTGCGTTTTTAGGTGCAGCCTGTCCTGTTGCCGGTAACACCCGCCGATAAGACCTGCTATTCTAGCGCGCCTGTCTCCCCGCCCGGGGAGCAAGATAAAAGATAACCAACGAGGGAGAAGTGGAGATGAATTTTCCGCTCATACTGAATGTCATTGTGTTCGCCCTGCTACTGATTGCGCTGCGCTTCTGCGGCAACGCGCGCTGGAGTCTGGCGAAGAAAGTGCTGCTGGGTCTGGTACTCGGCGTGTTGTTGGGCTTGGGATTGCACCTGATCTACGGCAATAACACACCGGTCATTGCACAGTCGATTGCCTGGTTTAATATCGTCGGCAATGGCTATGTCCAACTGCTGCAAATGGTCGTCATGCCGCTGGTCTTTGTGTCTATTCTCAGCTCGGTCGCGAAGTTGCACAATGCCTCGTCGCTAGGGAAAATCAGCCTACTGACTATCGGAACGCTGCTTTTCACTACGCTGATTGCCGCGCTGGTCGGGGTTTTCGTCACCAATCTGTTTGGGCTCAACGCCTCAGGGCTGGTCCAAGGCGCACAGGAAACGGCTCGACTGTCGGCAATTGAGAGCAACTACGCCGGCAAGGTCGCCGATCTCTCCGTGCCAAAGCTAATCTTGTCTCTTCTCCCCAAGAACCCGTTCGCGGATCTGGCCGGCGCCAGCCCAACGGCTATTATCAGCGTGGTCATCTTCGCCGCGTTTCTGGGTGTCGCCGCGCTTCAATTGCTGAAGGACGATGCTGAAAAAGGCCAACGGGTCTTGATCGCCATCGATACTCTTCAGTCGTGGGTGATGAAGCTGGTGCGACTGGTCATGCGTTTGACACCTTACGGCGTGCTTGCGTTGATGACCAAGATGGTGGCCAGCTCAAATCTGCAGGACATCATCAAGCTCGGCAGCTTCGTAGTCGCCTCTTATCTGGGGCTGGCCATCATGTTCGTCGTTCACGCCCTGCTGCTCTCGCTGACCGGCATTAACCCGGCTCGCTTTTTCCGTAAAGTTGGCCCGGTATTGTCCTTCGCCTTCACCAGTCGCTCCAGCGCGGCCACTATACCACTGAGTATTGAAGCGCAAACCCGACGTCTGGGCATACCGGAGTCTATCGCCAGCTTCGCTGCCTCTTTCGGCACAACCATCGGCCAAAACGGTTGTGCGGGGTTGTATCCGGCCATGCTGGCGGTGATGGTCGCGCCAACGGTTGGCATCAATCCGTTAGACCCGGTTTGGATTGCCACACTGGTAGGCATCGTGACCATCAGTTCCGCCGGCGTTGCTGGCGTGGGCGGCGGCGCAACTTTCGCGGCGCTGATTGTCCTGCCCGCGATGGGGCTTCCGGTGACGCTGGTGGCTCTGCTTATTTCAATCGAACCTCTCATTGATATGGGCCGCACCGCGTTGAACGTCAGCGGTTCGATGACGGCGGGGACGGTGACCAGTCAGTTACTGAAGCAAACCGACAAGCAGGTGTTTAATTCTCGGGAAGACGTGAAATTAAAACAGCAGTAAGTCCGAACTCTCGCATTTAAAACCAAAAAGCCGAACAAAATGTTCGGCTTTTTTTATGGCTCGATCCACGTTAGCGCTGAGGATGAGTATCGTATTCCTGACAGCTCTGGAAGCCTTTATTCAGGACATGCCCCGTTTCATCGAAGCTGACGAAGTAGTACTGTATTTTCTTGTCTTTTGTCCCCAGGATGTAGGTGTTACAGGTACCACGTGCATTAATCATTGTGGCCTGGGTAGACGCTGGTCCTGCGATTTGATTGACCTGTTGTTTGGTCATCCCTTTTTTGACGTCTTTTACCACCGGCTTGGTGAAATAATTCTCTGCACGGTCATAGGCCGTACAACCAGAAAGGAGCACCAGCCCTGCAGCAATACAGATTATTAGTCGATTCTTGTTCATTGCATTACCTCTTTTGGTATTAGTTAAATTAAGGCTAGATGGCAAAAGGCGGTTTTTCAACCCGACGTCAATGCTTTAATGAACTGATAATGGGCAAGAAATTAGCCCTCACCGGGCAACCCTAACCTGCTCACTTCTTCTTTTACTCCATGAGAAGTCACGTTAAACTGAGGTCATCCTTCTAATTATGCTGCCGTATCAATAGGTTCAGGAGAGGCGAAATGTCATTACAGCAGAGCATCATTCAGGCACTCGGCGTCAAAAGCACGATCGACCCCGCCCAGGAAGTCCGGGTCAGCGTTGATTTTTTGAAGAATTATCTTAAGGCCCATCCTTTCGTCAAAAGCCTGGTGCTCGGCATCAGCGGTGGACAGGATTCCACACTGACGGGCAAAGTCTGCCAAACGGCCATCACCGAGCTCCGCGCAGAGACCGGCAACTCGGCCTATCAGTTTATCGCCGTTCGCCTCCCCTATGGTGTACAGGCCGATGAGCAGGACTGTCAGGATGCCATTCAGTTTATCCAGCCGGATCGCGTCTTGACCGTTAATATCAAACCCGCCGTTGATGCCAGCGAAGCCACACTCCGTGAACTTGGTATTGAGCTCTCTGATTTTGTGAAGGGTAACGAAAAAGCGCGGGAGCGTATGAAAGCGCAATACAGCATCGCTGGAATGAATGCCGGACTGGTCGTGGGGACAGACCATGCCGCGGAAGCGGTCACCGGCTTCTTCACCAAATACGGCGATGGCGGCACGGATATCAATCCTATCTTCCGCTTGAACAAGCGTCAGGGTAAGGCGTTGCTTGAATGGCTTGGATGCCCTTCCCATCTCTATACCAAAGCGCCTACCGCGGATCTGGAAGAAGATCGTCCCGCGTTGCCGGACGAGGTTGCATTGGGCGTCACCTACGAAAGCATCGACGATTATCTGGAAGGTAAAAATATCGATCAGCGCGACGCAGCGGTCATTGAGAACTGGTACCGCAAAACAGAGCATAAACGTCGTCCGCCGATCACCGTATTCGACGATTTCTGGAAATAATAGGCGTTTTACCTGCAGTCTAACCCGTGTCCTCTCTTTACCTTTACGGCAGCTTGGCTGCCGTTTTCTTATCTGTGCGCACCGTAGGCTTCAAGTCATACAATTCCGACTACACTGTGAGTCAAAGCACTAACGTGAGATGACTATGATGCGCCGCCCTCCTCCGGGTAAACGAATTCAGCGCGAGATTCGCACTATCGAACAGATGATCAGACTGTATGCGAAATCCCATCCCGTTTCCGGTGGCGACGACCACTACACGGTGCTGTTTCGCTACGCGATAAATCGTCTTAACAAATGTTATTACGGGGAAGAAAAACCGGCCTGCAAACAGTGTCCAATCCACTGTTATCAATCGACTAAACGAGAAATGATGAAACTTATCATGCGTTGGTCGGGACCGAGAATGCTGTTGCATCATCCCGTGCTTGCCCTCCAGCACCTTTGGGACGGTCGCCGTCCGGTACCGAAAACCACGCCCGACAAGGCCGATACACCGCATTTTCAGGACGACTTTTCAGACAGTTCCGCAAAAGAAAAAGGCCGCTAAAGCGGCCTTTTCGTTAACTTACAACTTACTTAGTCTTTAGGTGAAGCATTCTCAACCCGACTTTTTAACTTCTGCCCCGGACGGAATGTGACCACACGGCGCGCCGTAATCGGAATATCCTCGCCTGTTTTTGGGTTACGTCCCGGCCGTTGGTTTTTGTCTCGCAGATCGAAATTGCCAAACCCCGACAATTTGACTTGCTCGCCATTTTCCAAGGCTCGACGAACTTCTTCAAAAAACAACTCGACTAGCTCTTTGGCATCCCGTTTACTCAGCCCAAGCTTTTCAAACAGGTATTCTGACATTTCAGCTTTTGTAAGCGCCATAGGTTTAATCCCTCAAGGATGCTTGGAATCGCTGTTTCAGTGCCGCCACGCATTTCGCAACTGTGGCGGCAATTTCCTCTTCTGCCAGTGTACGAGCGGTATCCTGCAATACCAGACTAATAGCCAGACTCTTATATCCGTCCTCTACGCCCTTGCCTCGGTACACATCAAACAAGTTTACGCCAACTAACTGATTTGCGCCAACTTTCTTGCACTCAGCCAGAATATCTCCTGCGGGCACGTTTTCAGCGACCACAACGGCGATATCGCGACGGTTAGCCGGGAAGCGAGAAACATCAGCCGCTTCGGGCACGACACGGTCCGAAATTTTGTCCCACAGCACTTCAAATACGACGGTCCGACCGTTCAAATCCAATTTTCGTTCCAGCTCTGGATGAATAACACCAATGAAACCAATGTGTTGCCCATCCAGATAGATCGCGGCGCTTTGGCCTGGGTGCAGCGCAGGATTTGCTTCAGCCTTGAACTCGACGGCGGAAAGTTTACCCGTCAAAGCCAGCACGGCTTCAAAATCACCTTTTAAATCATAGAAGTCAACTGGCTGTCGTGCCAGGTCCCAATGCTCTTCATATCGGGAACCTGTGATCACGCCTGCTAACATCATTTCCTGGCGGATACCCTGTTCCGCGTCGCTATCAGGCACAAAACGCAAGCCGCTCTCAAAAATACGGATACGACTTTGTTGACGATTCTGGTTATAAACCACTGCGCCCAGCAAACCTGTCCACAATGACAGGCGCATAGCGGACATATCAACAGAGATCGGGCTAGGCAGAATCAGCGCTTCTTCGCCAGGATGAACCAATGCCTGAATTTTAGGATCAACAAAGCTGTAGGTAATTGCTTCCTGATAGCCGTGGTCCACCAGCATAGTCTTCACGCGTTTCAGAGACAGGTTAGCTTCACGGTGACGCGTCATTTTCAACGGTGCCAGCGCGGCCTCGTTAGGAATATTGTCGTAGCCGTAGATACGAGCGACTTCCTCGACCAAATCCTCTTCAATTTCCATATCGAAACGCCAGCTCGGCGCGGTCGCTTGCCAGCCATCGGCGATACGCGTTACCTGACAGCCCAGACGTTCGAGAATATCGCTCACCTTGTCGTCAGCGATATGATGGCCGATCAGGCGATCTAATTTTTCACGACGCAGCGCAATCGTGGCGCGGGCAGGCAGGTTTTTATCGTGTGTCACATCCACCACCGGACCGGCTTCACCGCCGCAAATATCCAGCAGCAAACGCGTGGCGCGTTCCATGGCTTGAGATTGCAGCTCTGGGTCAACGCCGCGCTCATAACGGTGAGAAGCATCCGTATGCAAACCGTAGCGGCGCGCGCGACCGGTGATCGCTAACGGATTGAAGAAGGCGCATTCCAGCAATACGTCCTGCGTTTCTTCACTCACGCCCGAGTGTTCACCACCGAAAATACCGGCCATTGCCAGCGCTTTGCTGCTATCGGCAATCACCAGTGTTTCTGCGTTCAACTTCGCATCGTTACCGTCCAACAGACGCAACGTTTCGCCTTCCTGAGCGGTACGCACCGTGATCTTCCCATCAAGACGGGCCAGATCAAACGCATGCATCGGCTGGCCCAGTTCCAACAGAACGTAGTTGGTGACATCGACAACCGGATCGATGGAGCGAATACCGCAGCGACGCAGTTTTTCACGCATCCATAGCGGTGTGGACGCTTTCACGTTGATCCCTTTCACCACACGGCCGAGGTAACGAGGACAAGCTTCCGGGGCATCAACACTAATGGGGAAAGTGTCGGTGATTGTCGGCTCGACGGACGTGATTTCCGGCGCGTTGAAGGCAACACCATTCAACACGGCGACGTCACGCGCGACGCCCTGCAGGCTTAGACAATCGGCACGGTTAGGCGTTACGCTGATCTCGATGATGTTGTCATCCAGCTTCAGATACTCGCGCAGGTCGGCCCCTATCGGCGCATCAGCAGGCAGTTCCAGAATCCCGTTATGGTCGTCGGCAATCCCCAATTCGGAAAAGGAGCACAGCATTCCTTCAGACGGTTCACCACGAAGCTTGGCGGCTTTTATCTTGAAATCGCCCGGCAATACCGCACCAATGGTCGCAACCGCAACTTTTAGACCTTTTCGGCAGTTAGGCGCGCCACAGACGATATCCAGCAGGCGTTCGCCGCCGACATTCACTTTGGTGACGCGCAGTTTGTCAGCATTAGGATGCTGTGCGCACTCGACCACTTCACCCACAAACACACCGTTAAACGCACCCGCGGCAGGTTCTACGCCGTCGACTTCCAGACCGGCCATCGTAATTTGTTCAGATAAGGCTTCGCTGCTGATAGCTGGGTTAACCCATTCCCGTAACCAGAGTTCACTGAATTTCATAATGCTGTTCCCGCCTTATTTAAACTGTTTGAGGAAGCGTAAATCGTTTTCGAAAAATGCGCGCAAATCGGTTACGCCGTAGCGCAGCATGGTCAGTCGTTCCATCCCCATGCCAAACGCAAAACCGGAATAGATGTCCGGATCAATGCCAACATTGCGCAGAACATTAGGATGCACCATTCCACAGCCCAGCACTTCGAGCCATTTACCGTTTTTACCCATGACGTCCACTTCGGCGGACGGTTCCGTGAACGGGAAATAGGATGGACGGAAACGAACCTGTAAATCTTCCTCAAAGAAGTTACGCAGAAAATCATGCAGCGTGCCCTTCAGGTGAGTAAAGCTGATGTTTTTATCCAGAATCAGCCCTTCCATCTGATGGAACATCGGGGTATGTGTCTGATCGTAATCGTTACGGTAGACACGGCCCGGCGCGATGATGCGAATAGGCGGTTGCTGCTTTTCCATCGTTCGTATCTGCACGCCGGAGGTTTGAGTACGCAACAGGCGTTTGGCATCAAACCAGAACGTATCATGGTCGGCGCGAGCAGGATGGTGTCCGGGGATGTTTAGCGCATCGAAGTTATGATAATCATCTTCGATCTCGGGACCCGATACTACGGAGAAACCCAATTCGCCAAAAAAGGTTTCGATGCGATCGATGGTGCGAGTAATTGGATGCAGGCCGCCGTTTTCGATGGTGCGACCTGGCATTGATACATCAATGGTCTCGGCAGCAAGGCGAGCGTTCAGTTCAGCGCTTTCCATTGCCTGTTTACGGGCATTCAACGCCTCCTGTACTTCCTGCTTGGCCTGGTTGATTACGGCACCCGCTGCAGGACGCTCTTCAGCAGGCAACTCGCGCAGCGAGGTCATCTGAAGGGTTAAGTGACCTTTTTTGCCCAGGTACTCCACGCGCACATTTTCCAATGCGGCGATATCCTGCGCCTCTTCTATGGCTGTTCTGGCTTTGGCAACCAGTTCTGCGAGATGTTGCATTACATTCCTCTTCTTCTGCCTGTATGGCCACGGTGATAATTGGAAAAGTATGATTCTCAGTGCATCTGATAACACGACTTGTATGGTCCCGGGCCTTTCCCTGACCAATAAAAAAGCCTCCGCTAGGGAGGCTTAGGCGCTACTTTTCGTTTCTTTTCTTACGCGCAAAGCCTCCCGAGTTCAGGCGCTAAAGTAAAAAAAGAAACGGAAAATAGCAGTTTTCATACTTGCGTTACCTTGTCGTAATTTATTTCAGAGGGGGCTGAGCGCTGCGTTCAACGATCCAAAGTTCATGAAGGATCATTTCCAAGGCTTGTGCGCTAAAAATCAAAAGAGGGAGCAAGCTCCCTCTTCTAACCGGCTTACGCCAGAGCTGCTTTCGCTTTTTCTACCAGTGCGCTAAAGGCCACTTTATCGAAAACTGCGATATCAGACAGAATCTTACGGTCAATTTCAACAGAGGCTTTTTTCAGGCCATTGATGAATTTGCTGTAGGACAAACCGTTCTGACGGGCTGCTGCGTTGATACGTGCAATCCACAGCTGGCGGAACTGACGTTTCCGTTGACGACGGTCACGGTATGCGTACTGGCCAGCTTTGATTACTGCCTGGAAGGCAACACGATAAACGCGCGAACGGGCACCGTAATAACCTTTCGCTTGTTTTAATACTTTCTTGTGACGTGCACGAGCAACCACACCACGTTTTACGCGAGCCATATGCTCTCTCCTAAAATCTTATTCTGAATGAAAAAATAACTTATGCGTAAGGCAGACAAGCTATGACCAGACCCAAATCGCCTTTGGCAACCTGAGCTTTAGGACGCAGATGACGTTTACGTTTAGTCGCTTTTTTGGTCAGAATATGACGCAGGTTAGCATGCTTACGCTTAAAACCACCGCCGGCGGTTTTCTTAAAGCGTTTAGCGGCGCCACGTACTGTTTTGATCTTTGGCATTGTTATTTCCACTTCGCATTGTTAATAAAACGAATCAGATAAGGCGAACGAAACCGCGCTACGCGAGCATAACGCGGACTCGATTACTTGAATGCCTTACTGTTTCTTCTTCGGTGCAAGCACCATGATCATCTGACGGCCTTCGATCCTTGATGGGAAGGATTCGACGACGGCCAGTTCACTCAGATCGTCACGAACGCGGTTAAGCACTTCGATACCAATCTGCTGGTGCGCCATTTCACGTCCACGGAAACGCAGAGTGATTTTGGCTTTGTCACCATCTTCCAGAAAGCGAATCAGGTTGCGTAGTTTGACCTGATAGTCGCCATCATCGGTACCAGGCCGGAACTTAATTTCCTTGACCTGAATAACTTTTTGTTTCTTCTTCTGCTCTTTAGTGGCCTTACTCTTCTCATAGAGGAACTTGCCGTAATCCATGATTCGGCAAACCGGCGGTTCGGCGTTCGGGCTGATTTCTACTAAATCAACGCCTGCTTCTTCGGCTTTCTCTAGCGCTTCATTCAGGCTGACAATACCGATCTGTTCGCCATCGACGCCAGTCAGGCGTACCTCTTGTGCGCGAATTTCTTTGTTGATGCGATTAGGACGCGCCGGTTGAACTCGTTTTCCGCCTTTAATACCTTATTCCTCCAATTGATGAAGACTACGGCTGCGAATCTCATGTTGCAGCTTACTGATAACTTCGCTGACATCCAGACTCCCCAAATCTTTGCCGCGGCGCGTGCGGACAGCAACTTTACCTGCCTCCACTTCTTTATCGCCACAGACCAACATATAGGGAACACGCCGCAATGTGTGCTCGCGGATTTTAAAGCCAATCTTCTCATTTCTCAAGTCTGCTTTAACGCGAATGCCCGCTTCTTGCAGTTTTTGGGTCAATTCGCTGACATAATCAGACTGACTGTCGGTGATATTCATAATCACCACCTGTACCGGAGCTAACCAGGTTGGGAAGAATCCCGCAAACTCTTCGGTAAGAATACCGATAAAGCGCTCCATAGAGCCTAGTATAGCCCGGTGAATCATTACCGGGACCTGGCGTTCGTTGTTTTCGCCAACGTAAGACGCACTTAGACGGTTCGGCAATGAAAAGTCGAGCTGTACAGTACCACACTGCCACGCACGATCCAGGCAGTCATGTAAGGTAAACTCGATTTTCGGACCATAAAAGGCCCCTTCTCCCGGCTGATATTCAAATGGAATATCGTTTTCAGCCAGCGCCGCCGCCAGATCCTCTTCCGCACGGGTCCACGTTTCATCTGAGCCGATACGTTTTTCCGGACGAGTTGACAGTTTCACCTCGATTTTTTCAAAACCGAAAGTGCTATACGTGTCATAAACCATTTTAATGCAATTATTCACTTCAGAACGAACCTGATCTTCCGTGCAGAAGATATGGGCATCATCCTGTGTAAATCCGCGAACGCGCATCAGGCCATGCAGGGATCCCGAAGGCTCGTTACGATGGCAGCTACCGAACTCAGCCATACGCAGCGGCAGGTCGCGGTAAGATTTCAATCCCTGATTGAAGATCTGTACATGACCCGGGCAGTTCATCGGCTTAATGCAGTATTCACGGTTTTCAGACGAGGTGGTAAACATCGCGTCTTTATAGTTGTCCCAGTGCCCGGTTTTTTCCCACAGCACGCGGTCCATCATGAACGGACCTTTCACTTCCTGATACTGGTACTCTTTCAGCTTAAGACGAACAAACGCTTCCAACTCGCGGAAAACGGTCCACCCGTCGTTGTGCCAGAACACCATACCCGGCGCTTCTTCCTGCATGTGATACAGGTCGAGCTGCTTACCGATCTTACGATGGTCGCGCTTGGCGGCTTCTTCCAACCGCTGCAGATACGCATTCAGCTGTTTTTTATCTGCCCAGGCAGTGCCATAAATGCGCTGCAGCATTTTATTGTTGCTATCGCCACGCCAATACGCGCCCGAGGTTTTCTGCAGTTTGAAGTGGTGGCAGAAACGCATATTGGGAACGTGCGGCCCACGACACATATCAACGTATTCTTCATGATGATATAGGCCCGGACGGTCGTCATGGCTGATGTTTTCATCCAGAATGGCGACTTTATAGATTTCGTCGCGAGAGACGAAAGTATCTCGCGCTTCCTGCCAGCTCGCACTCTTTTTGATAACGTCGTAGTCTTTATTGGACAGCTCGTGCATCCGCTTTTCGAGCAGCTCCACGTCTTCCTGCGTCAGCGTGTGATCCAGATCGACATCGTAATAGAAACCGTTGTCAATCACCGGACCGATAGCCATTTTGGTGTCTGGCCAAAGCTGTTTGATCGCGTGTCCCAGCAAATGCGCGCAGGAGTGTCGAATAATTTCAAGACCCGCTTCATCCTTTGCCGTGATGATCGCCAGTTGCGCATCAGATTCAATCAGATCCGTCGCATCGGTCAGCTCGCCGTTAACTCGGCCGGCGATACAGGCTTTGGCCAGACCCGGACCGATATCGAGGGCGACATCAAGAGGAGAGACGGCGTGGTCATAATGACGCTGGCTGCCGTCGGGAAGCGTAATAACAGGCATGATAATTCCCTTATTTGCAGTGGTGACCCACACGCAAGATCACATACAAAAGATAATTGTGTTTATTTCAGTTGTCAGCCGCGTGTTTAACCCACAATTGTTAAAACGCTGCCACGACAGTGATTCATAGCGGGATAACAAAGGCGGCAACATTGGTTAACGATGTTCGCAGCAAACCCGACTAATCTGACGGCGTAGATTACCATCATGGCCCCGCACATGCCACCCGCGGCAGGAAATGGGCTGATAAAACAGGGGTGTAATCGGTAGGATGAGAGGGTAAGAAGAATAAGTAGGCAGCACGATGGTATCACCGAGATTCTTGATTTTTTTCAAGCGATAAAAAGACAAATCAAAGGCTGCCCCTCCTACTTTGAACGTCGGAAAGCCGATGACACACCAATAATCAACGCTCGGGGATAACATTTCTGAAGTAAACGTCAGTATCGTCGTTTTTCAGTTTGGCTTCTGGCTCAGGCTCGGCGCTAGGTGATACAGGAATGAGGGTTTGCATCAAAGCGAGCTGCTTTTTTTGCTGTTTGACGATTTCCTGTAGGAGTTTAATCTGCTCATTTGCCCGCACGCTCGCGCGATTCGCAAAGAACCACACCACCAGCGCCAGCATAACAATCAGCACAACCAAAACCATTTCTAACATATTTGATACCGCCCCACTTATGCTTGAAACCTAGGAAACTTTGACTAAAGGCGCATTTTACCACTGAGCTCCCACGCAATTCGATAACGGCACGATAATTTATCTCTCAAATGATTAGCGACACATATTTATCCCTGGAGTTAGGCAATCTGCGCTCAGGAGAGAAAAACGTATCTGCGCGGTGCCGCACAAACAGCAAAGGCCCCGCAGGGCCTTTGCTCAAGATTCCAGTCAAGCAGGCATTATTTTAAGTAAGCTCCGCTGCGCAGCGCCTCAATACGTTTGTCCAGCGGAGGATGCGACAGGAACAATTCGCTGAATGACTTCGACTTGCCGTTAATGCAAAACGCCATCATGCTGCTTTCTTCCTGAGGCTCATAGCTGGTTTTCAGCCGCTGCAACGCCGCAATCATCTTCTCCCGACCTACCAGCTTGGCGGACCCGGCATCCGCATGGAATTCCCGGTAGCGAGAGAACCACATTGTGATGATGCTGGCCAAAATACCAAAAACCAATTCCAGCACGGTCGCCACGGCGAAATAGATCAGCGGGTTGCCGTTGCTGTTCTCGCTATCATCGCGATTACCAGACAGAAAGCCTGACGCAACTTGGGCAAGCAGACGCGATATAAATATCACGAAGGTGTTAACGACGCCCTGAATCAGGGTCATGGTCACCATATCGCCATTAGCCACATGGCTAATTTCGTGAGCGATAACCGCTTCCGCCTCATCGCGGCTCATATTCTGTAGCAACCCAGAGCTCACAGCCACCAAAGACGAATTCCGACGAGCGCCGGTAGCGAAGGCATTGATATCCGGCGCCTGGTAGATTGCTACCTGCGGCATGGCGATCCCTACCTGCTGAGATTGCGCCCGCACCGTTTCAACTAACCAACGCTCGGTTTCGTTACGTGGCTGCTCAATAACTTCTCCACCGACGGAGCGCAACGCCATCCATTTTGACATCAGCAATGAAACGATCGCCCCGCCAAAGCCAAACAGACCGGCCATGACCATCAAGCCGTAAGTACTGCTGGGCCGAATGCCTGTCAGGCTAAGTACTAGCCCAAAAACCAACATCACCGCCAGGTTGGTGATTAGGAAAAGTGCAATACGCATCATATAAGTCTGATTTCCTCTCTCAGGCAAAACTACAATTGGGATGCAATGCCTATATGGTATGGGCTGGAATGGCTTTTTCAAGCAGTCTTAACATCCAAGTAACCGAATCAACATAACTTTACGTTCTCGCCTCTCGGCATCGCGTAAAAGCGCATCCATCCGCCGAAAATAGGCACGTGACGCAAAACAGTGACGCGTGTAACAGGGGTAGCCGCCGGCTCAAGGTCCCCGCACACGGTATAAATATCATCCGCAAGCCGTCTGACGAATGATGTCAGGCGTTACCGGGAACATCACGCTCTCTTTATCTCCCCCCGCGTGCCTTTGACCCATACTGCGATGACTTATTGATAAGCCAATCAGAACTACGCCACGCCCAGTTGGCGCGCAAAGTCGGCGGCTGGCATCGGACGGCCAAACAGATATCCCTGCGCCTGCTCGCATCCCTTATTTCTCAGTCGTTCGCACTGCTCCTGCGTTTCCACACCTTCAGCAATAACATCCAGGCTGAAACTTTTTCCCAGATACAGAATCGCCCTCACGATGGCCGCATCCGGCGGAGACTCGCACATGGCCCGCACGAATGTCTGATCGATCTTCAGGCGGGTCACCGGATAGTTCTTCAGCATACTCAACGACGCGTATCCGGTGCCGTAATCGTCAAAGGCGATGCTAATACCCTCGCTGCGTAACTCATTAAGAGGGCTGAGCATATTCTCATCGTATCGGATGATGATGTTTTCGGTGATCTCTAGCTCCAATGCGCTCGGAGGCAACCCGGTTTTTTCCAGCACGGTCCTGATTTTCTGCGACAACATACCCGAGCGGAACTGGGCCGTGAACAAGTTGATGCTGATGCGAAAATTTTTCGCCCCCGCATTCCGCCATTCCGCGGCCTGCTGACAGGCCTCTTGCACCACCCAATCCCCGATGCGCTCAGCCCAGGGGCCCTTTTCCAACGCAGTCAAGAAAGCGGCTGGCGCCAGCAGTCCTTTATAAGGATGCTGCCAGCGCAGCAGCGCTTCGGCGCCGACGATCTCATTGTTCATCAAATTCACCTGAGGCTGATAGAACACCTCAAATTCATTTTTTTCATAAGCACGAATGAATTCCAGTTGAAACGCATGTTTGGCCTGAAAAATTTCGCGCAGTTCGCGCGTAAAGAAACGGTAGCAGTTGCGTCCATCGGCTTTTGCCTGATAGAGGGCCAAATCTGCACTGGTCAATAGCTCCTGAGTCGTAACACCCTGAGAACGAAACATCACTAGCCCGATGCTGGCGCTGGTATTCACTTGCTTGTCCCCGACGACAACCGTTTGAGAAATATCATGATTGATGCGCCGGGCCATTTTTTCCGCCACCAGGAGGTCTTCCAACTGAGGAAGTAATATCGCGAATTCATCGCCGCCCATTCGCGCCACCAAATCGCCTTGTCTGACGTTGGCCAACAGTTTTTGCGTCACACTGACCAGAATTTCATCTCCGCTCGCATGCCCCAGACTGTCATTGATATCTTTAAAGCCATCCAGGTCGACGATCATGAGGCAACCAGAGGGATGCTGCTTCAGAAGCTGATTCAGCGAGGTCGCCAACAGCGTGCGGTTGATGAGTCCCGTAAGAGGATCCCGGTGCGCCTGTAAGAACAGTCTTTCTTGGTAACGCTTGCGTTCAGAGGTATCGCGCAAAATCAGGCTGTAACTGTCTCCCTCAGCTTGTTGCCACACCCCCACAGACAGCTCGACGGGCAGCAACGCGCCGCTTTGAGTCGCAGCATCCAGCTCGATTCGGCTGCCCTTCGACCGCGCCGTTTCATCAGTAGACAAATGGTGCAACTGCACAACAAACATATCCGGCACGACGCTGCTGATATGCTGCCCCACTATCTGCTCTCTGGAATATTCCAACAGATTTTCGGCGGCCTCATTCCAGAAAGTGATAATGCCTTGGTGATTCACACACAAAATGGCGTCAGGGGAAAGCCGGGCCACCCGCTCGAAGCCTGCCTGGTCCGTTTTTCTGGCCACATTAAGACGCCGCAATTCCAGCTTATCCATGACCAACGTAGACAGGTCCTGCATGTTGTGAGCATCGCGCGCACTCAAGCCGATACGCGGCTTGGGGTCGACAACATTCAGCGTGCCGACAATTTGACCAAGAGGCGTTCGTAGCGGTATGCCGGCATAAAAACGGATGTGTGGGTCGCCGGTAACTAACGGGTTATTTTTGAACCGCGGATCCCGACGCGCATCCGGCACCACTAAGATGCCTTTCTTATGGATGGCATAGTTGCAAAAGGAGTTTTCCCAATCCACTTGGCAAACGGAACAACCCACGCTTGCCACGAAAAGTTGACGCTCTTTATCCAGTATGGAGATAGCAACGATGGGGACGTTGAATACGTTCGCGGCCAGTTTGATCAGATTCTCCAAATCGGAGTCTTCAGACAACGGGCCGTCGATGCCGTACTCACGCACCGCGTCAAGTCGGCTGTTCACCTCTTTTTTGTTCACTGGGGCTCGACTCATGGGGGTTCCCCTTACTGTTCCATTGTTGTTTCTGTCGTCATTGCCGGTCATCACGGTGCGCGATAATAGGATGAACTAGCGCTCCTGAACGCAGTTTGATAAAGCAAACTTATGTGTCGCTTAAATCAAAACAGTGTCCCTAAAACACGGTTTTTACCAGCCCGGTTCTATTTCCTTTCCGGCAAAAAACGTTTTGCTTCATATATAGAGTTCTTGTTATCACAATAAAGAATAGCAAATCACCGCCACTCAGTGAGTGGCGCCCGAAGAATTTGTGTCTATTCCCTAAATCTCGGCGATATATAACCAATATTGATTGAAGCTTGTTCTGGTATTACCCGCAGATGCTTCACGTTGCGTCGATAATAGGCCAATAGTCATAGTCATATGAGGGGCACAACACGGCTTTGCGAGCGGACTTTGGAAATCAAACAGAAATATTCATGCAGGACCAATATTCACAGGATGAAATCTATTGACTATGACCAAGCGCTAATTATCCCCGCGCCAAAGATCATTTAAAGCAGAGAAAACACAACGCCGTCGAAAGCCTTGTCCCGACACAATCAAATGACAATTAAAACGCTCATTGATTGGCGCATTTACGGCATCACCCCATGTGGTTACGGCGAGATGGCGAGAAGAACGGTTACCAAAGCGTGAGCGCGGGGGCTGATAAAATCACAAAAAAGGAGGCTCACAGGCCCCCTTTAAATTCATTGCGACTGCCGTTATTACATGTGTTCGATGATGGCGTCGCCGAACTCAGAACATTTCAGCAGTTTCGCCCCATCCATCAAACGTTCGAAATCATAGGTCACGGTTTTATTTTTAATCGCGCCTTCTACGCCTTTGATGATCAAGTCAGCGGCCTCAAACCAACCTAAATGACGCAACATCATCTCAGCCGACAGAATTACGGATCCCGGATTCACTTTATCTTGGCCCGCATATTTCGGCGCGGTGCCATGCGTCGCTTCAAACAAGGCGCATTCATCGCCGATATTCGCGCCGGGAGCGATACCGATACCACCTACCTGCGCAGCTAATGCGTCAGAAATATAGTCGCCGTTCAAGTTCATACAGGCGATAACGTCATATTCCGCTGGGCGTAATAGAATTTGCTGCAGGAACGCATCTGCAATCACATCTTTGACGACTATATCTTTGCCGTTATTCGGGTTCTTGATTTTCACCCACGGACCGCCGTCAATCAGCTCACCGCCAAACTCTTCGCGCGCTAACTGATAGCCCCAGTCCTTAAATGCGCCTTCAGTGAATTTCATGATGTTGCCTTTGTGCACCAGCGTGACGGAATCGCGATCGTTGGTGATGGCGTAGTCAATGGCTGCACGCACCAGGCGTTTAGTGCCCTCTTCGGAACAGGGTTTGATCCCGATGCCGCACTGCTGAGGGAAACGAATTTTCGAAACGCCCATCTCATCGCGCAGGAACTTGATGACTTTGTCTGCTTCAGCCGAACCGGCTTTCCACTCGATGCCGGCATAAATATCTTCGGCATTTTCCCGAAAGATCACCATGTCCGTCAGTTCGGGGTGTTTGACCGGGCTTGGCGTGCCATCAAAATAGCGAACCGGACGAAGGCAGATATACAGATCAAGCTGCTGACGCAGCGCGACGTTGAGCGAGCGAATACCACCGCCGACAGGCGTGGTCAGGGGGCCTTTGATGGCGACGCGATAATCGCGAATGAGATCCAGCGTTTCTTCCGGGAGCCACACATCTTTGCCGTAGACCTGAGTCGATTTTTCGCCGGTGTAAATCTCCATCCAGGAAATGGCGCGCTTGCCTGAATAGGCCTTTTTGACAGCGGCATCAACCACATTGATCATAGCTGGCGTGACATCAACACCGATCCCGTCACCTTCAATGAAAGGGATGATCGGGTTATCCGGCACGATTAGTTTGCCTTCTACATCTGCCGTAATTTTATGACCTTTAGCCGGTACAACTACTTTGCTTTCCATTAACCTCTCCTTAGAGCGCATTTTGTTAATGAGATGTAATATGCGTGTCAATACTACTGGAATATCAAACCCGCGCCAACCGCAACCCTTTCGAGTATAATGGCTTTGTCACTCTCAGCTATGAATAAAATGAATAAAATCCCTGTTAGAAATCACAAACTTAAACGATTCAGTTCACGTTCAACCGCAAAAAAAACCACAGCGCCAAAACCGCGTCGAATCATCCTGTTTAACAAACCTTACGATGTGCTTTCCCAATTCACGGATGACTCGGGCCGCGCCACACTAAAAGACTTTATCCCCATCGGCGACATCTATGCCGCCGGACGCCTGGATCGCGACAGTGAAGGGCTCATGGTGCTCACCAATGATGGCGCATTGCAAGCGCGACTGACTCAGCCAGGAAAGAAAACGGCCAAAATTTACTACGCGCAAGTAGAGGGCATCCCCGACCCTGACGCACTAGCGCGATTCCGTGCGGGCTTGATGCTCAACGACGGCATTACGCTGCCCGCGGGGGTCGAATTAGTGGATGAACCCGACTGGTTATGGCCGCGCAATCCGCCAATTCGTGAACGAAAAAGCATCCCGGTGAGCTGGTTGAAAATTACGTTGCAGGAAGGCCGCAACCGGCAAATTCGTCGCATGACGGCTCACATTGGTTTCCCAACGCTGCGCTTAATCCGCTACAGTATGGCAAATCAGACTCTGGCCGGGTTATCGCCCGGGGAATGGAAGGAAATCACGCATGTTTAAACCTCATGTCACCGTCGCCAACATCGTCCAGGCGGAAGGCCGGTTTTTGGTGGTCGAAGAAACCGTCAACGGTAAAAGTCTCTGGAACCAGCCTGCCGGTCATCTCGAAGCCGAAGAAACGCTAATCCAAGCCGCCAGCCGCGAATTGTATGAAGAGACCGGCGTTAAAGCGCAGCCCGAGCATTTCCTTCAGCTTCATCAGTGGGTGGCTCCGGACGGCACGCCGTTCCTGCGCTTCAGCTTTACGATTGATCTGCCGCAGCAGGTCGCCACCGCGCCTCAGGACAGCGATATCGATTGCTGTCACTGGCTGACAGCCGAAGACATTCTCCACTCAGACAGATTACGTTCGCCGCTGGTCGCGGAAAGCATTCGCTGCTATCAAAGCGGCACCCGCTATCCCTTGAGCGTGCTGGGCGCATTTAACTGGCCCTATAAGCTCTAACGTTGCCCCTTGGTGCGACGCTGCAACCAATGTGCTACCCTATGCGGCCTGTCAATTTGTCCTTATTTGTTGCATTAAATCTTTTCTATTCGCGAGACTGTCATGTCAGATAACAGCCAGAAAAAAGTCATTGTCGGCATGTCCGGCGGCGTTGATTCTTCCGTTTCCGCATACCTCCTCCAACAACAGGGTTATCAGGTCGAAGGCCTGTTCATGAAAAACTGGGAGGAGGACGACGACACGGAGTACTGTTCTGCGGCTGCCGATTTGGCCGACGCGCAGGCCGTCTGCGACAAACTCGGCATGGTACTGCATACCGTCAACTTCGCGGCGGAATATTGGGACAACGTATTTGAGCACTTTCTGGAAGAGTACAAGGCTGGTCGTACGCCGAATCCCGATATCCTGTGCAATAAGGAAATCAAATTTAAAGCGTTCCTGGAATTCGCCGCCGAAGATCTGGGCGCGGATTACATCGCGACCGGACACTATGTGCGCCGTCAGGATATCGATGGTAAAAGCCGTCTCCTACGCGGTCTGGATGGCAACAAGGATCAGAGCTACTTCCTGTACACCCTCAGTCACGAACAGTTGGCGCAAAGCCTGTTCCCAGTCGGCGAGTTGGAAAAACCGGAAGTTCGTAAAATCGCTGAACAGTTAGATCTGGCTACGGCCAAGAAGAAAGACTCCACAGGGATCTGCTTCATCGGCGAACGTAAATTCCGTGACTTTCTGGCCCGTTACCTGCCAGCGCAACCCGGCCCGATCATCGCCGTCGACGATGGCAGCGACATGGGCCAGCATCAAGGTCTGATGTATCACACGCTTGGGCAGCGTAAAGGCCTTGGCATCGGTGGCGTGAAAGAAGGCGGCGACGATCCTTGGTACGTCGTAGACAAAGACGTCGCGAACAACGTGCTGTACGTCGCTCAGGGCCATGAGCACCCTCGCCTGATGTCAGACGGTTTAATTGCTCAACAGTTGCACTGGGTCGATCGTGACACTGTCACCGCCCCCTTCCGCTGTGTGGTGAAAACTCGCTATCGTCAAGCGGATATTCCCTGCACCGTCACGCCGCTAGACGCCGATCGTATCGAAGTTCGCTTCGACGAGCCGGTTGCCGCCGTCACGCCGGGCCAGTCAGCGGTATTTTATCAGGACGAAATGTGTCTTGGCGGGGGAATTATCGAGGAGCGCCTGAACGGCAACTAAAGGTGTCCGCGCAAGAGACCCCGCTCTTGCGCCACTGCAATTCGGCGCAAATACCCGCGCCGCCGTTCAACGCTCTCCGCACGGATTGCATACTCCTGACGGCCGACGTCATGGAGCATTGAGGATACAGGAGCCATCGTGGCCAAAAACTACTATGACATTACGCTGGCGCTGGCAGGAATTTGTCAGTCCGCCTGTTTGGTTCAGCAGCTCGCGACAACGGGAACCTGCCCGCAGGCGGCGCTGCAGACGTCGCTTAGCAGCGTTCTTGTGATGGACGCCGCCAGCACGCTGGAGATATTTGGTCACGACGAGAACAATCTGAAATTGGGCGTTGAAACTCTGCTTAGCATCCTCGGTTCGTCGTCGCGCGAAAAAATCGGCGCCGATCAGTCCCGCTATACCTTTAGTCTCATGGCGCTGGAACGTCGCCTGAACAAGAACAGCACGGCCCTCAACGAGCTTGGCAACCGTGTCGACCAGTTGGGGCGCCAGCTGGAGCACTATGCGTTACTGTCCGATCCGATGATTAACGTGCTGGCAGGCATCTATGTGGACGTCATTAGTCCCCTGGGGCCGCGCATTCAGGTTACCGGCTCACAGGAAGTCCTCAAAAACGCACAGGTTCAAGCTAAAGTACGCGCTATTTTGCTCGCGGGTATTCGCGCCACTGTTCTTTGGCAGCAAATCGGTGGTGGACGCCTGCAGCTGATGTTTTCCCGCGCTACGCTGGTCAAACAGGCACAGCAAATTTTGTCACGCTGCCGCGACCAATAGACAGACCGGCGGACGACCATTCCGGTTCGTCCGCCATCATGAGATACTTGTAGTCACGCTTTTGTCTTTTATTAAAAACGATCCCAGGAGTTGCTCGCGATGGAATTAACCTCACTGACCGCCGTTTCCCCTATTGATGGACGCTACGGCGATAAAGTCAGCGCCCTGCGCACCATTTTCAGCGAATACGGCCTGCTGAAATTCCGCGTGCAGGTGGAAGTACGGTGGCTGCAAAAGCTGGCCTCTTGTGCGGCAATCAAAGAAGTTCCCTCATTTGACGCCGACGCAAACGCTTACCTTGATAAAATCGTTGCTGAATTCAGCGTTGAAGATGCCGCCCGCATTAAAACCATCGAACGCACAACTAACCATGACGTCAAAGCCGTCGAGTACTTCTTGAAAGAAAAAGTCGCCGCCGTACCGGCTCTTCAGGCGGTTAATGAATTCATCCATTTTGCTTGTACCTCCGAAGATATCAACAACCTCTCTCACGCCCTGATGCTGGAAACGGCGCGACGCGACGTGGTTCTGCCGTTCTGGCGCAAGACCATTGACGCGATTGGCACGCTGGCGCAGGAGTACCGCGACATTCCGCTGCTTTCACGGACGCACGGTCAGCCCGCCACCCCGTCGACGATTGGGAAAGAGTTTGCAAATGTGGCTTACCGCCTGGAGCGGCAATTCCGCCAGTTACAGCAGGTGGAGGTAATGGGAAAAATCAACGGCGCGGTCGGCAACTACAACGCGCACATGGTCGCTTACCCGGACGTCGACTGGCACACCTTTAGCGAAGCGTTCGTCACGTCGCTCGGCATCACCTGGAACCCTTACACCACGCAAATTGAGCCGCATGATTACATCGCCGAGCTGTTCGACTGCCTCTCTCGATTTAATACCATCCTGATCGACTTCGACCGCGACGTGTGGGGTTATGTGGCGCTCAATCACTTCAAACAGAAGACCATCGCCGGCGAAATCGGCTCTTCGACCATGCCGCACAAGGTGAACCCCATCGACTTCGAAAACTCCGAGGGAAATCTTGGGTTGGCGAATGCCGTGCTGGGGCACCTGTCCGCCAAACTGCCCGTCTCCCGCTGGCAGCGAGACCTGACTGACTCCACCGTGCTGAGAAACCTGGGCGTAGGATTGGGCTATGCGTTGATCGCTTATCAATCTACACTGAAAGGCATCAGTAAACTGGAAGTCAACCGTGACCGTCTGCTGGATGAGCTGGATCACAACTGGGAGGTCCTTGCCGAGCCTATCCAGACCGTCATGCGTCGCTATGGTATCGAAAAACCGTACGAGAAACTGAAAGAGCTGACGCGCGGTAAACGCGTTGATGCGGAAGGCATGAAAGCCTTTATCGATGGTCTGGAACTTCCCGAAGAAGAGAAAGTCCGTCTGAAGGGACTGACCCCAGCCAACTATATCGGCCGCGCCGTCAAGATGGTGGATGAGCTGAAATAACAGGTAATCGAGCAGGCAGACTGCATTCTGCCTGCTTTCTCCCCCTTCATTCCCACAGTTTGTTGAGTCTAAGTTTATTACCGTAGTGAATAATATGTTTTTCAATCAAAGCAGCTAAACCGACCATCCGCAGCGCGCCAACCTTCGGATAAGCTTGGTTAGCAACATTATTTCATAGGAAGACACCATGCGAATTCTGGTTGTTGAGGATAATGTTCTTTTACGCCATCACCTGACTGTTCAGATGAAAGAAATGGGCCATCAGGTCGATGCCGCCGCAGACGCTAAAGAAGCCGACTATTTTTTGCATGAACATGCGCCGGATATCGCTATTGTCGATCTCGGTCTTCCTGAAGAAGACGGCGTTAGCCTGATTCGCCGCTGGCGCGCTCAACAGGTCAAAATGCCCATTTTGGTTTTAACCGCGCGTGAAAGCTGGCAGGAGAAGGTCGTCGTGCTGGAAGCCGGTGCCGACGACTACGTGACCAAACCTTTTCATCTGGAGGAGGTGATGGCGCGAACACAGGCCTTGATGCGTCGTAACAGCGGTCTGGCGTGTCAGGTCATTCGCATGCCGCCGTTTGAGGTCGATCTGTCGCGACGTGAACTGCTGGTACACAATTCGCCGATAAAGCTCACCGCCTTCGAATATACGATTATCGAAACGCTCATCCGTAACCACGGGAAAGTCGTCAGTAAAGAGTCGCTAATGCTGCAGCTCTATCCCGATGCCGAGTTACGTGAAAGCCACACCATCGATGTCTTGATGGGTCGCCTGCGCAAAAAACTACAGGCCGCCAACTCGCATGAAGTCATTACCACCGTGCGCGGACAGGGCTATCGCTTCGATATTAATGCTCGCCAGGACTAATTTATGAGAAAGAGGTCGCCGCTGTCGTTGCGCTTTCGTTTTTTAATCGCCACTGCCGCCGTGGTATTGGCGCTAACGCTTTCCTACGGCGGCGTTGCCATCATCGGCTACAGCGTCAGCTTCGATAAAACGTCTTTCCGTCTTCTTCGGGGCGAAAGCAATCTATTCTATAGCTTGGCCCAGTGGCGGGATAATCAATTAACCATCGCCCAGCCGGACGAAATTGATATTAATTACCCCACATTGGTGTTCATCTACAATCAGCACGGCAAACTGTTGTGGCGCGAGCGCGCGGTGCCCGAGCTGGAGTCGCAGTTCAAACCGGAGTGGCTGGCTAAAACCGATTATCACGAGCTGGATACCGACCCCGGCACCAGTAATGCCGTGCTGCAAGGCAGTCCAGCAATTCAGGATCGCCTACGGGGTTACCATTCGGAAGACAAAACGCCTTTTACCCACTCCGTGGCCGTCAACGTCTACCGCGCTACCGAGCACCTGCCGCCATTGACCATCGTCGTTGTCGACCGCGTTCCTCAGGAGCTGCAGCAGGCCGATGTCGTCTGGGAATGGTTCCGCTACGTCTTCATCGCTCATCTTGTACTCGTCCTCCCTCTCCTTTGGCTGGCGGCTCACTGGAGTTTGCGGCCAATCAAAAGTTTGGCCAATCAGATACAGGCGCTAGAAAACGGCAGTCGCGAGAATCTGGATGAGCGGCCGCCTCAGGAGCTGAACAGCCTGGTCCGCAACCTGAACACGCTGCTAAAGAACGAACGTCAGCGCTACCAGAAGTATCGTACCGCGTTGACCGACCTGACCCACAGTCTTAAAACGCCCTTGGCCGTGCTGCAAACCACACTGCGCGCCCTGCGTACGGGCAAAGACCTCACTATCGAGCAGGCGGAACCAGAGATGCTGACGCAGATTAGCCGGATATCTCAGCAGATCGGCTACTACCTGCATCGCGCCACCGTTCATACGGATCACCTCAGCATTACCCGAGAAGTTCAGTCGGTGCCTGCGATGCTGGACGGTCTTTGCTCGGCCCTCAATAAGGTGTATCAGCGTAAAGGGGTATCTCTGTCGCTCGATATCGCGCCAGAAACCACGTTCATCGGCGAGAAGAACGACTTTATGGAAGTGATGGGCAATATCCTCGATAACGCCTGTAAATACAGTCTGGAATTCGTCGAGATCAGCGCCCAATATTCAGGCCATATGCTGCATCTAATCGTTGAAGATGACGGTCCCGGCATCCTGACGAGCAAACGGGAAGTCATTTTTCAGCGCGGCCAGCGGGCGGATACGATGCGTCCCGGTCAGGGCATCGGTCTCGCCGTCGCGGTAGAGATTATCGAGCAATATCAGGGGGAGATTATCATCGGAGAGAGCCCCCTGGGCGGCGCCAAAGTCGAAGCGATTTTCGGCCGCCAGCACCTCCAACAAAACGACCGTTGAAAGGTCCGCACAGTCCCGGCGGTTCCGCTATAATCGCCTTCAGCCCTCTGATAATGGAAATGCACGATGGACTACCAACTTAATCTCGATTGGCCGGATTTTCTGGCTCGCTACTGGCAAAAACGTCCTGTGGTGATCAAGGGCGGCTTCACGTCGTTTGTCGATCCCCTCAGTCCTGACGAGCTGGCTGGTCTGGCGTTGGAAAACGAGGTGGACAGCCGCCTGGTCAGTCATCAGGACGGACGCTGGGCCGTCAGCCACGGCCCCTTCGACAGCTACGACCATTTAGGTGAGACCAACTGGTCGCTGCTGGTACAGGCGGTAGACCATTGGCATGAGCCGTCATCCGCGCTGATGCGCCCTTTCCGCCACCTTCCCGACTGGCGTATCGACGACCTGATGATCTCTTTCTCCGTCCCCGGCGGCGGCGTTGGCCCGCATCTCGATCAGTACGATGTTTTCATCATTCAGGGGACCGGTCGACGCCGTTGGCGTGTAGGCGAAAAAGTGCCAATGAAACAACATTGTCCGCATCCCGACCTACTTCAGGTCGATCCGTTCGAAGCCATCATCGACGAAGAGCTGCTGCCGGGCGATATTCTGTATATTCCACCCGCCTTCCCGCATGAAGGCTATGCGCTGGAAAACTCGATGAACTACTCTGTCGGATTCCGCGCGCCTAGCGCGCGCGAGTTGGTCAGCGGCTTTGCGGATTACGTTTTGGCACGCGAATTGGGTAGCCATCGCTATAGCGACCCGGATATCACGCCGCGCGAGCATCCGGCTACCGTGCAACCGGCAGAACTGGATCGCCTTCAGCAGATGATGCTGGATCTGGTGCAGCAACCGGAATCGTTCCGACAGTGGTTCGGCGAGTTTATTTCCCAGTCGCGCCACGAGTTGGATCTTTCTCCGCCTGAACCGCCCTATCAGCCGG
The DNA here is from genome assembly GCF_002111585.1 of Lonsdalea iberica. GTDB lineage: Bacteria > Pseudomonadota > Gammaproteobacteria > Enterobacterales > Enterobacteriaceae > Lonsdalea > Lonsdalea iberica. The sequence continues at coordinate 18,330 of NZ_LUTP01000011.1, read as the reverse complement.
GAGAAATCTACGAGTTGATGCAACAGGGTGAAACGCTGCGTCGACTGGGTGGCCTACGGGTGATCTGGCTGGAGGGACGCTGCTTCGTTAATGGCGAACCGCTAAACAGTTCGCATCAGGAAGCACTGTCCGCGCTGGCGGAACATTATGTTATCGACGGTGAAATGCTAAAGGGCGCGTTGGACGATCCGTCCTTCCTCGCAGAGCTGACCGCGCTAATTAATAACGGCTATTGGTACTTCGCAGACTAACCCCCCGATTCGCCCAATTGCCACGCATCCAAAAATGGGATGTGTGGCATCTTCCGCGCGCCTTTTTACTCATCATCATGGCGTTGGAAGGTAACGCGTTTAGATCTTGACCGTACAATCGTGCTTTGTTCGCGATGATACGCGCGTATTCTGCGCGGTCAGCTCGGCGATATTCATGATGACAGACACGGCGCGCTCCATTCCTTCTACCGTGACGAACTCATGTTTGCCGTGATAGTTGTAGCCGCCGGTGAACAGATTGGGGCACGGTAGTCCGCGGAAAGAGAGCTGTGCGCCGTCCGTGCCGCCGCGGATCGGCTTCATTACCGGTTCAATCCCACACTTGCGCATGGCCTGCTGCGCCAGAGCGATAACATGCGGATGCTGTTCCACCTGCTCGCGCATGTTGTAATAGCTGTCGGTTATGGTTAATTCGATATAGCACTCAGGATGAAGACCTTTGCCGACCTGTTCGGCGATATCCATCATGCTCTTTTTGCGCTGTTCAAATCCGCTACGTTCGAAGTCGCGAATGATGTATTTCATTTCCGCCCGTTCGACCGTGCCTTTGATGCCATGAAGATGATAAAAGCCCTGATAACCTTCGGTATGCTCGGGTGACTCATCGGACGGCATCAACTGGTGGAACCGCGTCGCGAGCGTCAGCGCATTGACCATCACACCCTTTGCACTGCCTGGATGAACGTTATTGCCGACGATTTTGACCGTAGCAGAAGCCGCATTGAAATTTTCGAACTCCAGTTCGCCGATACCGCCGCCATCCACGGTATATGCCCACTCCGCCCCGAAGCCCTCCACATCAAAATACTGAGCGCCTTTCCCCACTTCCTCATCCGGCGTAAAGGCGATGCGGATATCGCCATGCGGGATTTGCCGCTTTTTAAGTCGAACGATGGCGGTGATGATCTCGGCGATGCCGGCTTTGTCGTCAGCGCCCAGTAACGTTTTACCGTCGGTGGTGATTAGCGTATGCCCCAGCAGTTGATGCAGCACGGGGAACATGACCGGCGACAACACCTCTTCCCCCGCGCCCAGCGCGATATCGCCGCCGCGGTAGTTTTCGACAATCTGCGGATTGACATGTTTACTGGTGTAATCCGGGGACGTGTCCATATGGGCGATAAAACCGATGGTCGGCACAAACCAGGCGACATTGCCCGGCAACGTCGCAGTCACACAGCCATGCTTTCCGACCGTTACCTGCTCCAATCCCAAGGCCATCAGCTCTTGCTGTAAAACCTGAGCCAGCTTCCATTGCCCTTCAGTGCTCGGCACTTGCCGTACGCCTGTTTTGGATTGGGTATCAAAAGATACGTAGTTCAAAAAACGATCGAGTAATTTTTCCATCTTTAACTCCCTTGGATGGACCGCAGGTTGCATTATGAAGAGGGCTCTCAAGGTAAATATTGCGTCACATCAGTTTTTGTTAGTTTCGCTACATAACGATAGTCTATAAATTGCCGCCGAAGCCGCTTCAGAACTGGAAAAGGAGAAGCATGTGAAAATGCATGTAGCGAAATCGCCGAAGATGCAACACTCAAGATGCATTTTCACAACACTAGGAGAACAAAAAAATACCCGCTAAACCTGACGCAAGTTCAGCGGGAAATGAGAGCGGAACGATCAGCGTGTTGCAGTCTCTGCGGGCGTCTCCAGCCACTCGTAATACTGGCTGAGACTTTTGTCACAGGAGCAGCAACCGCCGCATTGACTGCTCACGGGCGCCGCGTGGAAGCGAACCTGCCCTTTTCGTACCAAAATGCCCATCATGCCGTCAATCACGCCGGGTTCGACATGAAATGCGACGCTGATGTCATGTACCGAGACTTTACGCTTCGCGCGAACAAAATCGCGTAATTCTATCAAGGTCATGCATTACCTCCTGGTCTCCTTTTTGCAGATGCCACGTTATTGCACATCGTGGGCCAGCCGCTGCTGCGATACCCCGCGATGACGTAGCAATAGCACGGTGACGCCCCCCACGACGACGACGCCGGCGATGGCAACGGTCGAATACAGCGGATGTGAGGCGAAGCGGCCAACCTGATACACCAACACGGCGGCGCCATAACCCAGTTCAATTGTCCAGGCGACGCAGAACAGTGTCCAGCCTGTCCCCACCTCACGCCAGATTGCGGAGACCGCCGCAACACACGGCACGTAAAGCAGCATCATCAGCAGATAGCTAAATGCGCCGAGGCGGCCATCGAACAGTTGGCTTATGACCGTCAGCGATGTCACGGAAAATTCATTGTCCTTCGCGACGGTCTCCGTATCACTGAGATCGCCAATTTCAATCCCAAGGGGGTTCAGCAAGGCGTCGCCGAGCTTGCCGAAGTTTTCCGGCAGCGTCGCCAGCGCCTCCTGAGCGCCGCCCCACAGGCTAAATGGCGGCTCAGCTTCGCGATCGGTGCCGCTTTGCTGACTCGCCATCGTGCCGTAGAGCGAATCCAGTGTGCCGACAACTGCTTCCTTGGCGAAAATGCCCGTAAACACGCCCACAGCCGCTGGCCAGTTCTCCTGCGAGATCCCCATGGGTTTGAAGACTGGCACTATCTTCTGGCCAATCGCTGAGAGTACGGAGCTCTGGGTGTTTTGATTACCGAAAGTGCCGTCTGTCCCCAGCGAGTTGAAGAAGCTCAGTACCGTCACGACCACGATAATCAGCTTGCCAGCCCGCAGCACAAAGCCTTTCAGTCGCTCCCACGTTCTGACCAGTACGCTGTTCAGGCCAGGTAAGTGGTAAGGCGGAATTTCCATCACGAAAGACGAAGCATCGCCCTGCAGCGCGGTCTTTTTCAGCAGAAAACCTGTACCGATAGCAGCGGCGATACCAATCAGGTATAGAGCGAAGACCAGATTTTGGCCGCCCTGAGTGAATAATGCCGTCGCAAACAACACGTACACTGGCAACCGCGCCCCGCAGGACATAAACGGCGCCATCATCACCGTGACGATCCTGTCGCTATGCTTTTCCATCGTACGCGTCGCCATCACGGCGGGCACGTTACAGCCGAAGCCGACGATCAGCGGCACGAAGGCTTTTCCCGGTAGCCCGATACTCCGCATGAAGCGATCCATGACGAAGGCCGCTCGCGCCATATAACCGGAGTCTTCCAGATAGGATAGGAAAAGGTACAGGCAAGCAATCACGGGGATAAAGGTGGAGACCGTCTGAATACCGGTTCCGACCCCATCGGCGAGCAGCGTCTTTAGCCATTCAGGGCAGTGGAGCGCCAGCAAGAGTTCGCCGAATCCCTTCACGAAAAGGGTTTCTGACAGTTTGTCGAAGAAGTCGATGAAGGCGCTGCCGATGTTGATGGTGAAAATAAACATCAGGTACATCACCAGCAGGAAAATCGGGATCCCCAAAAAACGGTGCAGCACAATTCTGTCAATTTTGTCAGTCAAGGTGGCCGACATTTCGCCACGACGGACGACCGCGTGGTTGGCAATTGACGCCACGAACCGATAACGGGCGTCCGCCAGAAAAATATCCAGTTCATCGCCGTAGTGTTCTTCCAACGCCGCAACCTTTTCGTCGGCAACGGCCAGCACATCTTCCGGGATTTGGCTGCGCATCGTGATATCGCGCTCCAATAGCTGGATCGCCGACCAGTAGGCATTCATGTTCGGCGATTGGCGTTTCAGCAGGTCGGCGATTGAGAGCGCGGCCTCATGCAGAGGCAGGTCGTAGGGAACCTCTACCGGAGGAACTGCGGGATGCATCAACGCGTCCTGACACATTTCCTTGAGCAAGCTTATCCCCCGCTTCTGCGTCGCGGTAATCGCGATGACCGGACAGCCTAACTCTCGTCGCAGCGCATCCATATCAATATCCAACTTACGGGAAACGGCGATGTCCATCATGTTGACCGCCACCACCATCGGCACTTTCATATCCAGCAGCTGTGAAGTGAGGTACAGATTGCGCTCCAGATTGGAGGCATCGACGATGTTTAATACCAGTTGGGCTTCGCCAGCGAGAATGTAATCACGCGCGACGCGCTCATCCTCCGAACTTTCCGAAGAGGGGTTGAGTGAGTAAACGCCCGGCAGATCCACCAAGGTGATCCGACGGTCCTTGAGGCGGCATTCTCCGACTTTTTTTTCTACCGTCACGCCCGGCCAGTTGCCGACCGTCTGTTTACTGCCGGTCAACGCGTTGAAAAGCGTGGTTTTACCGCAGTTGGGATTTCCCACGACACAAATAACGGATTGCGTATCCATAACATCCTTACTCGCTGAGCAGCATTAACACTGTTCCAATATCATGATTTTGGCTTCATTTTTACGTACGCTGATGGCAGAGCCTCGCACACGCAGTTCGATGGGGTCTCCCAGCGGCGCCACCCGCGACACGGTAAATTCGACGCCCGGTGTGACGCCAAGCGCGAGTAGGCGCTTACGGTAATCTGCGGCGCCTTTCTGATATCCCACGACTTTCCAATGGGTTCCTGCGGTCAGTGTTTCTAATGACATGTTATCCATTCCTTTTGAACTGCTGTGGCGATACCCATACCTGCTTACCCATGTCCCAGTTGATGGCAATTCGGCTATCGCCGGAGGCCAGCATCAGCGGCTGGTTAGCCTCGCGCTGAATGACCCGGACGTCTCGTCCGATACGGATCCCCAGATCCATCAAGCGTTGTTGCTGTTCGCCCGCGAGCCGTATGCGCGCGACCACACTATGCGTGTTAAGAGGAATATCGAGCAGTGTTTGAATACGTAAGGTCATCCGCAGACCTCCTATCTGTCCCTATCGTGCGGGAGTGTGCTTAAACGGCTGTCTCTTTGTGAGATAAAAAGACAAGTAAGAATAATTCTTAATATATTTCAGTCGTCAGATTGGCGTTTGACACATATCAAAGCAGGCATAGGTAGGCGTTATAAAACAGAAAATGTGACGATTCGTTGAGAATCAGGGGCGTTGGAATGGCGCAAAAACGGGGATAGAAAGGAACAGGCCCCGGCATTATTTGCCAGGGCCTGTAATTCATACTGCAAGATTTATCATTTAGCCTGTTTTTGCAGCGCTAAATCTTCAGCAATCTGCACAGTTTGATCCAGATATGGATCCGGCTCCTGATAATCCTTCGGCAGCGCATCCAGAGACTTCAGCGTCGGTTTGCCCTGACGGGTCAGCCGCTCATTGATTCGCTGCAGACGAATGGCCTCATCGTCATTATTCTCTTTCTGGCGCTGGGCCAGATTCAGAGAAACGCGGTCGCGTTTCTCTTTGAGCGCCTTGAAGCGAGCGACATCCTGTTGAATGTACTGAAACTCCAGATCTTTGGCGATACGCTGGTCGTAATCCGCCTTCAGGACCGGCAATAACGCGGTGAAATCACCCATTTTGGTGTAATCGGCCGGCTTGATACTGTCCCATGGCAAGGCATTGTCTTCAAACTTTTCTCCGGTCTCAATCGTTTCCAGCCCCGTCGGCATGATGATGTCAGGCGTTACGCCCTTACGCTGGGTGCTGCCGCCATTGATACGGTAGAACTTCTGGATCGTGTACTGCACAGAACCGAGTGCTGGCCATTCCGGTCGCAGCATCTGATCGTAGATGCGATTCAGCGATCGATATTGCTGCACGGTGCCTTTACCGAAGGTCGGTTCGCCCACAATCAACGCGCGCCCATAATCCTGCATCGCCGCGGCGAAGATTTCGGACGCTGAGGCGCTGAAGCGGTCGACCAGGACCACCAACGGACCTCTGTAATAGAGGGTGGCGTCGGTATCGCTGTCTTCACGGATCTTGCCGTTATTATCGCGAATCTGTACCACGGGACCGCTAGGCATAAACAGTCCGGACAGGCTGACGGCTTCAGTCAGCGCCCCGCCGCCGTTCCCCCGCAGGTCAATGATAACGCTGCTGACGTTCTCGGCTTCCAGTTTCTGGAGCTGAACTTTTACGTCATCAGTCAGGCCCACGTAGAAACCCGGGATATCCAGTACGCCGACTTTATCCTTGCCGGCTTTTTTGATGGTCATTTTGACCGCGCGATCTTCGAGACGAATACGCTCACGCGTTAGCGTCACCGTTTTAGCCTTCGTGCCTTTACCGGCCGGGAGGATCTCAAGGCGTACCTTGCTGCCTTTCGGTCCTTTGATCAACGCGACGACATCGTCCAACCGCCATCCAATAACATCCACCATCGGTTTTCCAGTCTGACCGACAGCGACAATGCGGTCGCCGACCACAACGCGTTTGCTCTTCATCGCAGGGCCGCCCGGCACCATGGAATTGATCACAGCGTAATCTTCATCCATCTGCAATACGGCGCCGATGCCTTCGAGAGACAGACTCATTTCCGTGTTGAACTGTTCGGTATTGCGTGGGGAGAGATAGCTGGTGTGGGGGTCGATCTCACGCGCGAGGGAGTTCATCACGAGCTGGAAAACGTCTTCGCTGTTGGTCTGAACCAGTCGGCGAATCGATGCCTGATAGCGCTTAGTCAAAATATCTTTGATTTCGCTGTCGGTTTTTTCCGTCAGCTTCAGGCTGAGCCAGTCGAACTTAACCTTTGCGTCCCACAGTCGGTTTAGCTCGTCCTGCGACTGCGGCCAAGGCGCTTTCTCTCGATCAAGGTCGATGTAGTCGTTGCCCGTGAGGTTCATCGGTTTATTCAGCAGCGACAACGCGTATTGATAACGCTCGAAGCGACGTTTCTGCGCCAGATTGTATAAGGCATACGGCAGGTCTAGTCGACCATTGTTCAGGTCTTGACCTAACTGCCCTTTTTGCTTGTCGAACTGCGCTACATCAGACGCTAGCAGCACATTATGGCTGTAGTCGAGCATGTTGAGGTAGCGAGCGAAAATTTTGTCTGAGAACTGTTCATCCAGCATGAATTGCCGGTAATGGGAACGCAAAAACCGTGACGAGACGCGCTCGCTGACGGTGGCATCTTGCGCTTCCGGCTGCAACTGTGGAATCAGATCGACCCGCGTGATGTTCTCATTGGCAAAGCTGCTGCCCGCCAACAGAAGGCAGCTCAATACGGTCGATTTTACGAATTTGTTCATGCCGAGGTTGGCCTCCGTATCAGAACTGCAAGTGTTCTGCGCGTACGATCATCGCCATGCCTGAAGCCAACTGCACTCTGACTCCATCTTTGGCAACTTCCAGCACAGTGGCATCCATGGCGCTTTTGCCCGCTCTGACTTTGATTTCCTGGCCGATGTGCAGGCTGGAAATATCCGTCACAGCCTGTCGCGGCGCCTGCTGATCGTCACGAGCCGCACGAGATTGGCGCGGTCGATCCGATGAGGAAGTTTGTGCTGTACGAGAAGAAGGCTGGCGTGGCTTACGAGCGGCGGAAGCGGTGTTGTCGCGACGAGGCGCGTTTTTATTCGCGGACGGACGTCTACGCGCAGGTTCGGCTGCATCGCCCCCTTCAGCCCGTTTCTTAGCCTGCTGTTCAGCACGACGTGCCTGGACTCGGGCTTTCGCTTCTTCCAACTGTTTGCGCGCATGTTCTACGTGCTGCTCTTCCAGCTCTCCGCAAGGATTACCGTCAAGATCGACACGCTGTGCTCCCAGCTTGATGCCATACAGATAACGCCAGCTTGAGGTATAGAGTCTCAGTGCTGAACGCAACTGCGTTTTACTGATGTTATCGGACTCGGGCACACGAGCGGCCAGATCCTGAAAAATACCGATTTTTAACGGTCGTGCTTCGCCTTCAATGGAGAAACAGAGCGGGAAATGCTCTGCCAGATAAGCGATGACTTCTTTACTACTATTCAACTTAGGTTGATTTTCCATGAAATTTCCTGATTACAACGGGTTCGCCAACCGGCGCAGGCATGAACAGGCGTCATTATAATGACGTCATCGGCAATTGCTACGTTATCCGTGTCTCAACTGAGAGAATTGATGAAACTAAGTACATCGCTATTTTCCAGTTGGGCATTCAGCGTTGAAACGACGGCACTCAACCCGGCTTCATCATCGGCATCGAACCGCTGATATTCCGGGCTATCGATATCCAGCACGCCAATAAATTGTCCATTGACCACCAGCGGCAATACGATTTCTGCGTTGCTTGCCGCATCACAAGCGATATGGCCGGGAAATGCGTGAACATCCCCCACCCGCTGCACCTGTTTTTCCGATACCGCCCGGCCACATACGCCTTTGCCCGCAGGAATACGGACACAGGCGACGCGTCCCTGGAACGGACCAAGGAACAACGTATCCTGTTCGAGCAGGTAAAAACCGGCCCAGTTAACGTGTTCCAGCCGTTCGAACAGCAAGGCGCTGCTGTTTGCCAGTATAGTAATAAATCGGTTTTCACCCGCGATCAGTGACGACAAATCCCTCACCAACTCTTCGTAAAATTCTTGTTTTTTCATCATACGGTAAGATTTTCTTTCCAAACTGCTCAGTGTTTCACACCAACGCGCCATTAAATAAGGATTCAGACCGGGATGCTACTAGATTTATTCATTCGCATAAAATCAGCAAATGCGGATCCGGTAAAATTCAGGACAGTCTCACTTTCCCACTGGCGCCCGATTTGCCCCTCCCGGGCGACAGAGACCTCCACTGGCCAGCGCGTCATCACTTTATGCTAAAATCCGCGCTTTGCTTATGCCCTAACGGAAATTGCCAGTGGCCAAACCTACCCCAGCAACGCTCTCAGCCGAATTCATCGATGCCACTCAGCGCATCATGCCAAGCCATCTTTCAATGGACGATTTTATTGCGGCCTGTCAACGACCTCTGCGTCGCAGTATTCGGGTCAACACACTCAAGATTAGCGTAGCGGACTTCTGTACGCTTGCGACAACCCATGGCTGGGCGCTGGAACCCATCCCCTGGTGTGAGACCGGATTTTGGCTGTCGAATACGGATGAAGAAGCGGTGCGGCTCGGCAACACGCTTGAGCATCTCGCCGGCTTGTTTTACATCCAAGAGGCCAGCTCAATGTTGCCCGTCAGCGCGCTCTTCTCAAGTGAAGCTCAGCCACAACGCGTGCTGGATGTGGCAGCGGCTCCGGGTTCTAAAACAACGCAAATCGCAGCACTGATGAATAATCAGGGCGGTATCGTCGCTAACGAGTATGCGGCCAGTCGAGTAAAAGTATTGCATGCTAATTTGCATCGATGCGGCGTCAGCAATACTGCGCTTACGCATTTTGACGGGCGCGTCTTCGGCAGCGCATTGCCGGAGAGCTTTGACGCCGTGCTACTGGATGCCCCTTGTTCCGGAGAAGGCGTTGTCAGGAAAGATCCCGCGGCGATGAGTCACTGGTCGCTTGAAAGTATCGTGAGCATCGCTGCGACCCAGCGCGAGCTGATTATGAGTGCGTTCCACGCATTAAAGCCGGGAGGGACGCTAATCTACTCCACCTGCACGCTTAACCACCAGGAAAACCAGGAAGTTTGCCGCTGGCTGCTAGCACAATTCCCGGACGCTTGTGAGATTGAACCTTTGAACGATCTGTTCCCAACAGCACATCAGGCCGCGACTGAGGACGGTTTTCTGCACGTTTTCCCTCAAATTTTCGATAGCGAGGGATTCTTCGTCGCACGTCTGAGAAAAACCGCCAGCGTGCCGCCATTGCCGCATCCCGGTTTTAAAATGGGCAAATTCCCGTTTAGTCCTCTACAGGGCAAAGTCGCGCAGCTACTGATTGACGCGGCTCGTCAGCAGGGCATCAAATGGTGCGAAAAGCAGCTTCAATTGTGGCAGCGCGATGATGAAATCTGGTTGTTCCCCGTCGCGTTGACGCCGTTACTGGGTAAAGTCCGCTTCTCCAGAGTTGGAATCAAGCTAGCTGAGCGCTATGCCAAAGGGTATCGCTGGCAGCATGAGGCAATTGTCGCATTGGGTGATACAACCGCATTCTCCGCGTTTGAACTGAATGCCGCAGAGACCCAGGCGTGGTTTCAGGGAAAGGATGTCTACCCCGAAGCGATGCCCGATGTTAGCGAAGCACTGTTAACCTGGCGCAACACCACGTTGGGAATCGCAAAACGCATCGGCAGCCGTTTTAAAAACACGCTTCCACGCGATCTGGTCCGCGATGGCGCCAGCGCTGCACCCTGCGGCGACTAACGAAACGACTTTCGGGATGCTGCTGTGGCATCCCCCCTTCTGTCACATTTCGACTACACTTCCTGCGTTAGCCTGTTCATTCTTAAGCCCTCATTCATCCGAAGAGGAAGGCATCGCATGTTCGTATTGGTGATTTTTGTCTGCTACGTGGGCGGGGGTTGTGAAGACCTGGTTACGAGCGTTTATGAGACAGAAATACAATGTTTGAAAACCATGAGCGAGCAACGAATTCGAAATGGGGGGTGTTATCCCATAGAAGACTTTATTGACGGGTTCTGGCATCCCGCTCAAGAGTACCGAGATATGAGATAACTCGCAGCCGACCTCACTGCAGCCTAAGCGGCGATATAAGTCAATCAACTCGGTGTGCGAGTTCTGAGAGCAATCACGCTTATCCAGCAGGCGATCTTCGTTAATCCCGCCAATATATGCTCAAGCCTCACGGCACAACCATTCCACTGTCGTTGATGATGAGCGAAGCGATAGGCGCTTCGCCCCTTCAGGCATTGCGTGTGAGGGTGAAAACCACCAATCCTACTGGAGAAACTTCATCAGCCCCGCACTGGAACTGTGCGGCAGAGCCGGTCACGGCGATCTTTTTACCCGGTAGCAGCGAGACATCATAGATATCGTTTCTGCCGTCAATGTCCAGCAGCCAGCGGCCATTGCCCAGGCAGGTCACGCCAGTATCCACCAGCCATGACGCAGTGCTGCCTTCCACTAACAGAGGCGAGTGAACACCCGCAGGCAATAATGCGTTATCCGCTTTCCAGTCACCGGCGACCTGCAGCTTACCTGCCTTGAGCGTCTTACGCGGAACCAGAACGATCTCCCCCGCATCGTTTGCGTCAGAATGCCCTGGGTGATGGGGCGAGCCTTTGCCGATAGCCAGCCACTCGAGCGATACGCCGGTATCCAGCGCGCATGCCACCACGACATCACCGGGAAAAAATCACGGCGGATCCAAGTGCTGATGGTGCCGGGCGCAATTTCCAGCAGCTCGCCCAGCTCTTTTTGCGTGCTAAAGCCGTAGGCATCAAGCATCCGCCGCAATACGGCGCGTCCGCCAGAAGCCAAAATTTGCTCATAGAGCGCTTTGCCCTTGAGATTAACGTCTTGATGCAGCATGTCTGGCGTGTCAACGAATTCGCCGGTCACCAACCACCCCGCATCGACGCCGTTATCCAGCGCGCATTTGAGGATGATATTGCCGGGGACACTGCCTCGCTGAACCCAGTTGCTGATGGTATTGGCTGGAATACCTGTCACTTCGCTCAATTCCTTTTGTGTTTTCACCCCATAGCTTGACAGGATTCTCCCCAGCACGGAAACCGCTGCTGCGGTATTGCTTTCTCTGTTCAAAAACACCTCTTGAGCATGGAAATAGATACGATATGTGTCTTAACCGCCCTAAAAACCGTCACAGCTCCAATTATCGAAGAAAAACTGTTCGGCAACTGATGATATTACAATTTTATCTCGATCTAAGATGAAAATATTGCGGCCTTTTCCCCAAATTTCCAGTGTAAAGGCTTAGTTAACTTACTTACTAATCAAAAAATCGTCACATTAGGCCGCAAAACCAGCTTTTCTTATATAAAGACCGCAATCTCCCCAATGAGTCATTTTTAATCAATAGGTTATGATCATAGCACCTGGTGTGGCATCAAGAAGTCCATCTTAAAAAAACCAATGCCAGTTATGGGTTGACGAATATGGCATTCTATAAAATACTGTATATAAATACAGTCAAGAAGACAGGCAGACCATTGTGGAACATCTCGAAATGCAAGAATTGACCTTAGCCAGAATCAGGCTGATTGCGGATATGACTTTACTCTCGCAAATCCGGCCTGACGAGATGCAAGTCGCGATGTCGTTGATTGCCGATCTGGCTCATGGTGCGGTAGATGCGGAAGACTTTCAGCAGGCGCTACAGGATAACGGCGACATTCAGCGGCTCAAAACCTGGTTAGACAGGCACTCCCTTTAGACAAAGCTTCTGACATCCTTGATGGCTGATCGCTACTGGTAGAACTGACAGTCTCGTCCAGAGACATTATCCTGCCGCCCTTTTCGATATTTAACAGCGTGAACGCTGAAGCTGCCAACCACTTTACTGATCCAGTGCTCCATTAAAAACCGGCGACTCACTAGAAGTGATTCATTAAAAATAGTGTCATTTCGACTTACTGTCTATTTACCGCCTGATATGCCGCGAAATTAATTTTTCAATTTTCAGAGGCAGTTCGTCTGCTGTAACTGCCTACTCTAGCTTCATTATCTTTGTCAGCCGTGCTTAATTTTAAATCCGTTTCATCAAGAATCATTATTTTGTCTGTCAGGCGTCCATATGGATAAATAATCGATGAAGTTCGACAAAATACCCTCATTGTACCGCACCCAAAAAACCAGCTTTTTAGAAAGCCCTACGTCACGGTGTTAAATATTGTTTTGCGGTGCAAGCACGCCCCTTTGTTATCGCTTGCCCACATCCGACAGATAGATTCGATATACGGCCTCACGCTCTTCACTCCCCCAAAAGCGCCAATCGGCAGTCATATAGGGTGTTTCATATCGCTGGGTCAACCCGGGTCGCGCGTATGGGGATGGAACAAATGAAAGGATATTTATTACAGACCTTTGGAGCGCGTTTTTTATATTGTATTTTTTGCCCCGCTGCCAAGGCTTTATCAGAAGGAATGAAATTACCGGGAATGCACGATATTTCACAGCAAAAATAGTAGTGTTGACTGTTTGTCAACTCCGACCCTTTCTATTTCTAAATTCATCTGGAGGTTAGTCATTTACACATCTGTGATCTCACTGAGAAACACCTATTTTATTTTCTATTTTTCCTTTAGTGCCATTAGTCGATGCAAGCAGATCAATTCGGGGATATCGTTCAAACAATGAATAATATAATGTCAAATCAAGGCGTTGAAAAAGGAGAAATAAATCGACTTTGCGCTGATTTCTTTCGAATAATTAAGCACGCCTTTGTCGTTGTATCTTAGGATGTCCAAGAGGATTGGCGCGCTCTCATGGTCAGATTCTACCAACTCGATGATATTTTTCTCAGCTCCCGTTATAGTCATCCTGCTTCATAGGTGATTGAGGGTACTTACATGACGCCTGATGAAAAATCTCTGTTCAGACACGCGGTTGGTGATGTCATTCCACTGCCCTCCTGCAACACCAAGGTACACCTTCAAACAGCCCCTGCGCTGAGAGGAAAAAGGTGTGTAGAAGAAAGCAAACCGACTAATTTCCTCATCAGCGGCTACATCGACACACTTTCCCTGGATGAACCCTTGATGTATACCCACGATGGAATCCAGCGAGGCGTGCTGGATAAACTGCGTCAGGGGAAATATGCGTTGGATGCCAGTCTCAATCTGATGAGAAAACCGGTGGCCGTCTGCCGTGAGAGCCTATTCCAATTTATGTTGCAGGCTCAGCACGATAACCTGCACAATCTGCTGATCATTCACGGTAAAGGCAGCGAGGATGCCTCTCATGCCAATATCATTCGCAGCTATCTTGGCCGTTGGCTAGCCCAATTCGAGTCAGTACAGGCATTCTGCGTCGCGCAGCCTGTACACAGCGGCCATGGGGCCTGTTATGTCGCATTAAGAAAGTCAGCACGGTCGCGTCAAGAGAATTGGGAACGGCATGCGAAACGCAGCCGTTAGAACGAGGACACAATATTGCCCTGTTTCTCAGGGCAATATTGCAGAGGTTCAATAGGTATAAGCCACCGAGCGATGACGACGACCAATCTGTCCTTTCGCCAAGATCATCAAGGCCGTCAGGAAGGCGGGTAGCGCCAGAACGGCGAACATCATTCCGAAGCTCCATTCCATGCCCAGCACCTGCGCGCCGGCAAATGCGCTCATGATCGCCCCCATCCGTCCAACACCATGCATCCATCCTGACCCCGTCGCACGCGCGGCCGTCGGGTAGAAGCGGGCGGAAAGCGCATTCATGCCGGTATTCGCGCCGTTGAGGCAAAAACCGCTGACCGATGCCAGCAAGGCCAGTAAAATGAAATAAGATTCAGACAACCCGATCAGCGCCGTCGCCACGCCTCCCGCCGCATAGATAACGCCTAGCGCCAGGTGCGGGTTAATACGATCCATAAGCCAACCTGCAAACAGAGAGCCAAAAGCACCGCCAGACTGGTATAACGCGGTGATGACCGTCGCCTGAGTGACCGTCATCCCGGCGTCTTTGATTACGGTAGGCAACCAACTGCCTAACAGGTAAACCATAAATAACCCAAAGAAATAACCTCCCCACAGCATGAAGCTGCCGAAACGGTACTCTTTAGATAAGACTAAACGTACAGCGAACGTGGCTTTTTTGTCTTCAGCAGGCATGGCGAACTGGGTGCCGCTGTGGCTGACTCCGGGAGCAATTTTTTCGACGATATGATGGATACGCTCGGAATTCGCGCGTTTGGCTACCAGGAATCTGACGGACTCAGGCAATTTCACCATCAAGAACGGCAGCAGCAACAGCGGCAAAATCCCGCCCATCAGGAGTACGGTGTGCCATCCCCACTGTGGGATCAGCCAGGAAGCGGCAAAACCGCCCGCCGCGGCGCCCACGCTAAAACCACAGAATACGATGGTGATGATAAGAGAACGTTTTTTTTCCGGAGCGTATTCCGCGACCAGCGTGCCTACATTAGGCATGGCCGCCCCCAGACCTAGCCCGGTCAGGAAACGGAAAATAATCAGGTGCTGTACATTTTCGGAGAACGCCGCCAACAGTGTCCACAATCCAAACAGGAGTACGCTGGTGATGATAACCACTTTTCGCCCACGCCAGTCTGCAAGCGGTCCCGAAATCATCGCGCCCATAGCCAACCCCACCAGAGCCGCGCTGATCACAATGGCCAGCTCAGCGTTGCCGATTCCCCAGGCTGCTTTCAGCGAAGGTCCGATAAAGCCCATGATGGCGATATCCATGCCGTCCAATGCAATGATGCAGAATGAAAGGATGACAATCAGCTTTTGGTAGGCGCTGAGGGGACGTTCGTTAATGAGCTGCCTAACGTCTAAAGGGGTGGAACCTGTCACGCTTACTCTCCGATAACTCTTCTGCGGGCTGTTAACCAAGGCTTACACTGTAAACAATTATTTCCGACAGTAAAACAGCCCAACCATAATAATTTGCTGCCAAGATGGATTTCGTGACAGAGCGCGCGAATGATAGCCAACGCGCTTCACCAATGAAAGTGCGAAACCGTCCCCCCGCTCTTTTTTACGTCCTCTACCACAACCCACAAAACCCATATCGTGAAAATACACAAAGAAAAGAACACATTCAAAAACCCTTTTACAAATATTTTATTCTATTAAAAACATCAGGTTAAATATATTAGTAAAGTAAAAAACAAACGAGGCGCGTTCTGTTTTATTTATTTTATCGAAATTTATTTGCAAATTCGAATAAAGGGTTACACCATTAAGTTATGTTGAAGCGATGAATAGATTTGAGGAGATACCAACATGATGCATTGCCCTTTATGCCACCACGCCGCTCATGCGCGTTCCAGCCGATACCTGTCGGATGGCGCCAAAGAGCGCTACCATCAGTGCACTAACGTCAACTGCGGGCACACCTTCGTGACATTGGAAGCTATAACCCGCTCGATCATGGTGCCAGGCAAAGTAGAACCCGTTGAAGCGCTTACTAATAACCCGCCGCCCTAATCGCGACCTCCCCCCTTGCTAGCTAAGGGGGAAAGCCCCTTCCGTCACCTCCTTGCGTTGCTCAAGAAAAACCGCCTCGCTTATTCGCTTTATCATTTTCACTCGCCTGCTGTTATTGACGTCCGCCGGACCGTACTTTTAATATCAAACGACTTTTACTGATTTTCAGTCACTTGCACTTACGGCCTCTGTGACGTCCCATGCCAGCAAGCAGACGAACTCCTTCCACAGGTGAACACCCTCAAAAATCAGCCGATGCCTTCCATTCGACTCCGTCAATGAATGTTCAGAGGTCTCATTTATGGATAAAACCTGTTTAGCCTTTCATGGAGGTGTAAATGATTAATGCCGCTGACACTCAGGCGTACCACGCAAGCCTGCTTTACTTCACCGCCGACCCTCGGCAAAACCCCGCAGAAGCCACCCACTTTATTGAGGATGGTTTGCTGGTTGTTCGCAACGGTAAGGTACTGAATGCGCTGAATTATAAGGATGTTGCTGTCAACGAATTGGCTCCTCTGACCGTCACAGATTATCGGGGCCGGTTAATCATGCCCGGGTTTATCGATACTCACGTCCATTTCCCTCAGATTGAAATGATCGCGTCTTATGGTGAACAATTATTGGAATGGCTTGATACCTATACGTTCCCGACCGAGCAGAAATACGCGGATGCAGACTATTCCCGTCAGATGGCCGACGTCTTTATCCAGGAGCTGCTGCGACATGGCACCACCAGCGCAATGGTCTTCGCCACTGTGCACCCGCAATCTGTCGACGCACTCTTCAGCGCGGCGGCAGCGAAAGCGATGAGGTTGATCACCGGGAAAGTGATGATGGACAGACACGCGCCTGACGCGTTATGCGATGGAGCGCAACAGAGCTATGAAGACAGCCGCGCCCTGATTCAAAAATGGCATCGTCATGGCCGCTTGTTATATGCAGTTACGCCCCGTTTCGCGCCGACGTCCACGCCGGAGCAATTAAGGCTGGCCGGTGAACTGCTAAGCGAGTTTCCAGACATTTATATGCAAACGCATCTCAGCGAAAACAAGCAGGAGATAGCCTGGGTAAAATCGCTTTTTCCCGAGCATCGCCATTATCTGGATGTGTATCACCATCATGGTCTGACCGGCCCTCGCTCGCTGTTCGCGCATGCCCTTCATCTTGAAAAGGACGAAGTGGATATGCTGTCGCACAGCCGCTCTTCCGTCGCCTTCTGCCCAAGCTCTAATCTGTTCCTGGGCAGCGGACTGTTTCCGTTACATTCTCTGAAGGCCGCAGGGATCCGTGTAGGGATGGGCACGGATGTGGGGGCAGGCACCAGTTTGTCGCTTCTGCAAACACTGAATGAGGGTTATAAAGTGCAACAGCTGCTGGGCGAGAAATTGTCCGCCCGAGAAGGACTGTACCAAGCGACGTTGGGAAGCGCGGCCGCGCTGTCGCTGGATGACAAGCTAGGGAATTTCCTGCCGGGTAAAGAAGCGGACTTTGTTGTCCTCGACTGGGCGAGCACCCCCTTGCAGCATTTGCGGCAGGCGCAGGCGACCACGCTGGATGAAAAGCTGTTTGCATTGATGATGCAAGGCGATGACAGAAATGTGGCTGAAACGTACGTCAATGGAGTTTGCGTCCACACACGGGAATAGTCGGCAAGCTGCCATCGTGAGCGACGTTGGCTGATCACCTCACTAGTACCACTTAGCGTCTTATTGGCATAACGGCCTCGTTTTCCATATAATTTTCTTCCTTAATAGAGAGTTCGGGTGAGAAATCACTGGCACAGGGAAGTTTCTGGCTATAATGCAACTTAGCAACAGTCACTTACGCTATGGGTGGCATGCGTTTGTGGAATAAAACACTAAAAATTGCATTGTGATGAAATCAGAGTAGCGCGTTCTTTCCCGAAAGAGGGCTTCCTCCTGTAGCTTGTTACCTCCTGAACAAGGTGAACTGGCGGCCAGCCTCACCACCTTTATACATGCCGGGATGGCCACATCTTTTTGAACCACACTCCATCCGGGCATCGCCCATAACAGCAAATTATTTAAGGCATAACCATGATTCCGCCTCTCGATACCGGCGCTAAGGAACAACGGAGTGCCCTTCTACGCATGATGAACATTCTGGATTCGCGACCGGTCGAAGAATTGGAACGGATTACCCGCATTACCCAGTCCTTTTTCGAAGTCGATAGCGTCGTGATCTCTTTAATCGATACTGACCGCCAATGGTCGTTATCGCGGCGAGACTTCCCCTATTC
>NZ_LUTP01000010.1 GCF_002111585.1 Lonsdalea iberica | reverse complement strand
CCTGCTCACCGGGGTAGGCATTCTGATCGTCTCCATGTTCGGCTACATCGGCTATTCCGCCCTGCCCCGCATGTTTAATCTCAGCGGGTGGGACGCCTTCCTGCCGCAAACGGCGGGCATGGTGGTGATGTCGCTCCTGCTCTCCATCAAACAACTCGGCAGTACGCTTAAAGAGAAACAGACCTATTGGAGCATGCTGCCCGGCTTGATCTTTGCGGTGGCCGCGCTGGGTTACCTAATCTCCGCACAACGTAACGGGGTCGCGACCGGATTTACGCTGTCGCAGATGAGCGTGATTATCTCGACGCTGGGCGGGATCTTTATCCTGAAGGAACATAAAACCTGCAAGGAGCTGATCCTTACCCTTATCGGTCTGGTGCTGGTTTTGAGCGGCGGGATTATTATCAGCCAGATTTGACGCGGACCGCCGCGCCTGCGACCGCCCCATCGGGATGGCCTGCCTGACGGTCACCAGGACGATGAAGCAAAAAAGAGGGGCCATGCCCCTCAGACGTGCATATTACGGTTCCTGCGTAACGGCCTGTTCACGCTGGCTGCGTGGATAAAAACGCCCTTCCTTCAGAGAGGTTTCAATCTCCTCCAGACTGCGCCCTTTCGTTTCCGGCATTATGAAGTAGATGAAGATGAATCCCAGCAGATTCAGCAACGCGTAGAACCACATGGCGCCGCCAATACCCAGCAGATTGACCATCGACAGCGCGGTGGAGGTGAGCAGCAAGTTTGAGCCCCACAGCGTGGCCGCGTGCAGACTGCTGGCCTTTTCACGGACGCCCAGCGGGTAGACCTCCGATCCCACCAGCCAACCGATGACCTGAATCCCGCCCGAGTTAAAGACCATAAAAGCGAACAGGCAGGCCACAATTAGCCAGCCGTGCTGTCCGCCGTTGGCGTTCAAGCGAAACATCAGCCCCAGCAAGACCAAGCTGATGACCGCGCCGGGGATCATATACAGCGTCAACGTGCGGCGGCCAATACGGTCGACCAACAGCTTGCCGACGATGGTCAGCACCAGATAAATGACCGCCACGCCCAACGCGGAGTGCAGCGCCATAGCCCGGCTGAAACCGGCACCGGTCAGGAAGGTCGGCGTGTAGTAAATCATCATTTCGATGCCGGACAACTGAGTAAACGCGGCAATGCCCAATCCGACGACCAGCGCCGGACGTAGCCACGGCTGCTTCAGATCTTTCCAACTGCCGGTTGACTTGCGTTTAGCCCGTTCATGCACGCGCTGGATGGCCTTGATCTCGCGGCGCACTTCCCGGGCGGTTTCCCGCACCGTATCCAGCGCGACGTGGGCTTCCTTCATGCGTTTTTTACCCACCAGCCAGCGCGGGCTTTCCGGCAGCGGCAGCATGCCGATCAGCAGGACCACCGCGGGGATCGCCGCGACGGCGAACATGACGCGCCAGGACCACAGATCCTGCAGAAACGTCCCGACCAGCGCCGCGGTGAGAATGCCGATCCCAATGGAAATATTGAAGAACGTCACCAGCCGGCCGCGTTTCTCCGGCGGCGCCAGCTCGGCAATATAGACCGGGACAATCTGCGACGCGCCCCCGACGGCAAACCCCAGCACCAGCCGCGCGGCGCCGAGATAATAGGCGTTGGGCGACAGACCGGAGCCAATCACCCCCAGCGCGAAGATAGCGGCGACGATCATGACCGTATACCGCCGCCCCAGTACGCTGGATAACTTACCGCAGGACAAGGCGCCGACGACAGCGCCGACCAGTATGGCGCTGGTGACCAGCTCCTGGGCATGGGAAGAGAGGGAAAAGTCATGGGTGATTTGCAGCAGAGCGCCGGAAATAATTCCGGTGTCGTAGCCATATAAAAATCCCGCGATGGCGGCGATGGCAGTTGCTGTCAATAAAAAGGCATCAGCGCTAAAGAAGCTGTTATTTCCACTATCTAACGTGTCGGATAACTTTTCATTGTCAGCCGGTAATATCACCGGTGGTTTATCGCTATATTTGTCTCCGTCGTCGTGTACATCAGACATAATTTTCCTTTATTTCAAGTGAGTGTTAAACGTGGCATAGGTAATTTTTCGAAAGGTGGTTATTGATTGAATATTCTGACTTATCGTCTAATAACGATATTATCAACCGTGATATACAGCATCTATAGATATAGCATAACAAGTTGAAACTGTCACCCCTGAATAAAAATACACCTGACTGAAAAATTATTTCTCACCAGCGTTTATTTCCCACCAGAGTAATGTGTCATCAAAACCGAACGGGGAATAACAATCACAAGAAATAATGTAATTATCGAATATAAGAAACGGTTATATCAAAAGTAAAAAAATATCATTTACCTTTCCGCCAAATAGCGATAATCAGACAAGAAATAACACCGGGAAATAAAGCGTGATGCCGCAGAGTACAGCGCAACAACTATCGCTAAAAAGAGGCCCTGAGTAACCGGAAGATATGTGAAATAACGTCTGGCGTTCCGGCGTAATGGCAGACCACCCAGAAATGGCGGCCTGCGAAGATGACACCGCGTTACAGAAGGCGGGGAGACGTAACCCCAAAATTGAAACGGTTGCAGTTGCTACACAGAGCTTTCAACGCCTGCGGTCCCTCCATATCCGGCAGCCTGACTTCGATCAGCGTGAGCGACTTAGCCTGCCCGGCGTATTCCAGCGCGGCGTCCCGCTGGGCGCTATTTTCCACCACCGCGCTGACAACGTCGTCTCCGCCTCCCATTGCATGGAGCCGCTCGGTGTAACGCATAGACGGTATCGAGTTGTAGGAGGCGTGTTCCCCCAAGATGTAGCGCTCAATTATGTAGCCGTTGTTGTTGAGCAGAAAAATCACGGGAACCAAGCCGAGACGCATCAACGTCGCCAGCTCCTGACAAATCAAGATGTGCCTTCTAAGTAAAGCGCGCGCCTCTCTTTCTGTAAGACGCCGCAAATGCACCGTTTTCCCCCATCGCGACGGCAATCGAGCCTCTGCACCCTTTCATTTTTTATCTTCGCTGAATAAGCCGCTCTCAACGCGCAGCGGCCTGTCAAATAAGGATATCCTGCTAAGCTAAAAAGTAGCGTCTGCGTCGACCCAAACCGCTACCGTACGGCCGGGAGTTCGCATTGATCTTCCTATTCGCGACCTATCAGAGGTGTTACATATGAGCATATTCAGAACGAAAGACGGTACTCAGCTCTATTACAAGGATTGGGGGAAAGGTAAGCCGCTGTTGTTCAGCCACGGCTGGCCTCTGGATGCCGATATGTGGGACAGCCAACTGCATTTTTTCGCCGAGCACGGCTTCCGCGCCATCGCCTTTGACCGCCGCGGTTTTGGGCGTTCCGACCAGCCGTGGAATGGCTATCACTACGATACGCTGGCCGATGATATCCACGAATTGATAGAACACCTGCAACTGGACGAGATTACGCTGATCGGTTTTTCGATGGGCGGCGGCGACGTTGCCCGCTATATCCAGCGTCACGGCTCACATCGCGTCAAGGCCCTAGCCCTGCTCAGCGCTGTAACCCCCAAGCTGATGAAGTCGGCCGACTATCCGAATGGGGTGGAACAACAGGTCATCGACGGCATCCGTAAAGGGATTATGCAAGACCGCGCGCAGTTTATCAGCGATTTCGCGACGCCGTTTTACGGCCTCAACAAAGGCATGCACGTCTCCGACGGCGTACTGACCCAAACGTTGAACATTGCACTGCTGGCCTCTCTGAAAAGTACGCTCGACTGCGTCACGGCATTCTCTGAAACGGATTTTCGCCCGGATATGCACAGCATCAACGTGCCTGCGCTGGTTATCCACGGCGATGCCGACCAGGTCGTGCCGTTCGAATCTACGGGCAAAGTGGCCGCGGCGATGATCAAAAACGCCCAACTCAAGGTCTATGAAGGTGCGCCACATGCTATTCCCCAAACGCACCGGGATCGGTTGAATCAGGATCTGCTTGAGTTTATTCGGTCGGTGGACTAACCGTCCGGCTTATCCGAGCCTCCGTCTAAGAGGCTCGTTGTCGCATAAATTGAGTGTGGTTAAATATTATAAATACACGATATACAATCGCTTATTTTTTATATTTATCATAATAGTAGATGAACCGAAATTTATGCCCACTCATCATTACTCTCCCATCCAATAAGAATATGTTTCCCTGGTGATGGCAAAGAGGATGCGACTAATAGTTTTACTATAAGCGTATTCAAGGCCTGGTTTTTCTTGCATAAACTCGGAGTACACTACCCCATGCAGGCTGATAATGAAGGGGTAGAAACCGCCCTTGTCTCAAAAAACGATTTATGCTAAAGATTAATATTCGCTTGGATGCGACATAAGATTTATAGAAATCAGGAGCATAACAATAATGAAGTTAAATATTACCGACACCCCCAATCCTCAGGATGAGGAATTCGTCATTCAACGTTTATTGCAACACAATAAAAAATTCCAGGAAGGTGATATTTACCCGTTATTTCTAACTTTCACCAATGATAATAACGACATTATTGCAGGTCTGGTTGCAAGAACCTGGTGGGGAGCGCTGGAAATTAAATTCCTGTGGGTCGACGAACCTTATCGTCATGCCGGTTTAGGCCGCCAAATGATGCAGCAGGCCGAAACGGAGGCGATAAAACGCGGCTGTCATATGGCCTATGTCGATACCTTCAGTTTTCAGGCCAAGGGATTTTACGAGAAGCTCGGATATCAGGAGTACGGCCACCTCGCCGGTTACGCTCACCGTTTCACGCGTCATTATCTCCGTAAGGAGTTTCAGTAAATTATCAGTCGTCTTGAAAGGAGGTCAGGATGCCGCAGGACACAGAAGACATCAGCCGTTATATCGGCGGTCTGATAACCGTGATGGAAGCATTGCACGAACCTTGGGGAATCAAGGATCTGGCATCGCGGCATATTTACATGAACAAAGCCGCCCTGACGTATACCAATACGCCCGCCCAATTTGAGTTCGAAGGAAAACTGGACGCCGAATTCCCCGCCGAATGGGCGGAACTGTCGGAAGACTTTATAGAACACGACCGACGAACAGAGCACAGCCAGAAAAGCGTCGCCGTCATCGAAACGCACTATTGGAATGGCGACACGTTTCTCTCGCCGTTCGTCAGCGAAAAAATTCCTATTTTCGACGTCAAGAAACGCTGTATTGGCACCATGTGGAACGCCAAGCCCCTGACGACGCTCTCCCCTCTGGTTTATATCGATAAAAAGGCGCCCTCCACGCTGATTACCCGCGTCGAAAACAGTTTATTTACGCCCTCGGAACTGGAAATGATTTTTCTGATCCTGCAGGGTTTTTCAGGAAAGGAGATCGCCCGAAAAACCAACCTTGCCTACAAAACTATTGAAAACAGAATATATAACATTTACCAAAAAGCCGACGTGCATTCATTGCATCAATTTAAAGCGTTTTGTTATCACTCGGGATTAGATAAATACATTCCGCCCAGACTGCTGGTGAAAGGCATTCAATATATTTAGCGCGCTAACCACGTCAGACACATTCACCAATCCCCCCCGAGAGATCCCTGTTATCTCGGGGCGCAAGGTGACCTCACGTCCGTTCGACAACCGGGGATCGCGTTGGCTTTCAGCTGGCATTAAAACCAGCCGCGCCTGCAGGAATGGGGCGATTAACCACAAGGACTCAGGAAAATATGGAAAAAATAGATGATTATCCGGTAAGCCGGGTTCCCCACTCGGCAAGACTGCCTTTTTTCAATATCGCGCTGGTGCACATCGGTATGCTCACCGCCCTAGACCAGTTCATGCTCGGCGCCGTGCTGGGGCATTCGATGACGCTGGGTCAGGCCTTTACCGCCATCGCCATCGGCAGCCTCATTTTCGGCATCGTGACCATCGGTCTGGGCTATGCGGGCATGATGGAGGGGCTGTCCGGCAGCCTGCTGGCACGATGGTGCGGATTTGGCCGACTCGGCGCCGTGCTAATGGGCGTGGTGATCGCCATCAGCCTGCTCGGCTGGTTCGGCGTACAGAATGCGGTGTTCGCGCGGGCGCTCAACTTTGCGCTTAACGACAAACTGGGCTTCGCCGGCTCCGCCACACTGTCGGGCGTGGCGCTGACGCTGCTGGTCGCCTTCGGTTTCAAAGCATTGCGCTATACCGCCCGTATCGCCGTCCCGCTGTTTATCGGTATCGTCGCCTACATTTCGACGCAAACGCTGGCGGGGCACTCGTTCTACGCTCTCATAGACTCCATCCCGTCCGAGTCCGTCTCCATCAGCGCCGGGGCCACAATGGTCGTCGGGGGATGTATCGTCGCCAGCCTCATTACGCCGGATATGACCCGCTATTCGCAGAAAGGCCGTCACGTGTTCTGGATGACTATCATGTCGATTATCGTCGGCGAATTCATCGTAAACGGTCTCGCTATCTTAATCGCGAGAGCGCTGAACACGGCAGATGTCGTCACCATTATGTCGCAGATGGCCGGGGGCATCGGGCTGATCGCCGTCGTATTCTCTACGTTGAGAATCAACGATATTAACCTCTACTCCTCATCGCTGGGGCTGGCGAACGCCATTGAAGGGATCACCGGTAAAAAGCTCAGCTATATGTCCATCACACTGGTCATTGGCCTGATCGGCACATTGCTGTCAGTGCTAGGTATTCTGGACCGCTTTGTCGATTTTCTGACGCTGTTGGGCGTGGTGTTCCCGCCAATTATTGGGGTTATGCTGGTGGACTATTACCTGCTGCGCAGCCATAGAACGCTGTTGGACGCCAGCCGCAAAGCGGGTCAGCTACCGGATGCGGCCAATACCCCAGCGATCGGTTGGGCCGCCATCATCGCCAGCATCATCGGCAGCGTCGTAGGCCTGAACGTAGAATGGGGCATTCCCGCCTTCAATTCGCTCGTCGTCGCCAGCGTGCTTTATATCGTACTGAAAAAGACGACGCGTCTGCCTTAAGCGCAATGGCAGACCTGTTCCGCCGACGGCGAAAATAACGTCACGCCGTCGGCAGAACGACAATCTATTCATCTTGAGATAAAAAGCATTTTATTTTACAAGGGCTCGTTGACTTATCGCCCATCTCACAAATTTTTATCTCATCATCTCTGCGGCAAATAACGTTCATTATTCTGTCATGTCGCATCCCTATATTCGCAGCACTTTTAGCACAAACGGCGATTATTAATGTTTTTACGTCATTTTTTATTCATCTCCTTATGCGTATTGTCTTTTCAATCGCAGGCAGTTTCTCTTTTCTGGAAACATGAATTCAGCGATGTCTCCCGTACCCACAGCGATAAATGGGGCATTGAACATCGTTTCAATCAGGGACTCGGGCTGTCCGCGGAGTGGGAAACCTATCCGCGCGAGTCATCGGATGGTTCAGCCGGCAAGGCATTCAATCACTTACGTAAAGATAAAACGGAGTTTGGCATCGATTACGCGTTTGCGGTTTCCCCTTCGGCGACATTAACCCCCGGCTTGACGTCCAGCATTTACGATGAAAAGCAAACCTGGAAACCGTCTTTGAGCGCGGAATGGTTTGTGGTCGATAATATTGTGCTTGTAACACGTTATCGCTACGAAATAACCGATTACGACGATAAGCCGACGAAACATACACACCGTATTGATGCGGGCGCAAAATATAAATTCAGCCACGCGACGCTATCTTATAAATATTCTCGCTATTTTAGCGATCGGCCTATTTTCGCTACACGAGACACCGACTATGAACATCAAGTCGAAATGAAAATTAAATTCCTAACTCACTGGCAATACGTCCTTGAAGTCACCAACGAATCCGTGTCAAAAAGCAGTGATAAACGGCAAACCACCTACGCCACCGGATTTAAATACACGTTTTAATAATAAGGTTCATGATCCGCTATGACTATTTTCAAATGGGGTGCCGCCACGCTGGCATTGATGTCCGCCTTTCCGTCGATGGCCGCGCCCGAGACGCAATTTACGCTGGAACATGTCGTCACGCTGAGCCGCCACGGCGTCCGTCCTCAGACGGGAACCGACACCTTGAACAAAGCGACCGGTAAAACGTGGCCCGAATGGACGGTACCAGACGGTCACCTCTCTGGTCACGGTTACGCCGGAATTATCCATCAGGGTGCCTATCAGATCGCCCGCTGGCGAGCGGCAGGTCTGCCCATCGGCGCGGGCTGTCCGCCGCCGGAACAGGTGTTCGCCTGGTCCAGCCCGTTGCAAAGAACCCGCGCCACGGCGCAAGCGCTCCTCGACGGCATGTTTCCGGGCTGCGGACTCGCGGCGGGCAGCACACGTGAGAAGCGTGATCCGCTGTTTCAAAGCGCGGATATGGGCCTGAGCCAGCCAGACAGAGAGGTCGTCAAACAGCAGGTCACGGCGCAGACGGGCAGCGCAGAGGATCTGAATCAACGCTATCAGCCCGCCATCACGCTGCTGCGCGCGGCGGTCTGCGCCGATACGCCTTCTTCCTGCGAGTTCCTGAACGCGCCGTGGAAGCTGGTGGAAAAAGAGCACGGCGTATCACTCAAAGGCCCGCTGTCTCCGGGGTCGACGATAGGCGAAACTATCCGCCTGCAGTACAGCGAAGGACTGCCGCTGTCCCAGGTGGCTTTCGGCCATGCCCGAAATGCCCGCGAAGTCTCGGCGCTGATGGCGCTGCACGCGGCTAAATACGACCTGGTCAGCGACACTCCGGAGCTGGCGCGACACGGCGGGACGCTGCTGATGTCTCAGCTGGTCGCGGCGCTCACGGCCGGCACCACGGCGTCCGCCCCGGCAAACCCGGGTTTGAAAGCGCCGCTGGCGCTGTTCGTCGGCCATGACACCAATATCGCGCAGATCCAGACCATATTGCAGATGAACTGGCGGTTGGGCGACTATCCGCGCAACGATATCCCGCCGGGGGGCAGCCTGGCGTTCGAGCGCTATCGCGATACCCACAGCGGCGAACGCTACGTGCGGCTGACGTTTAGCGCCATGTCGCTGGACCAGTGGCGCAATCTCAGCCCCTTGACGTCAGAGGCGCCGCCGCTGATCGAGGAGTATCACGACAGCCACTGCCAACAAACGGCCGTCGGCTGGTTCTGCCCGCTGGACCACATCGTCGAGAAAATGACCCGCGCCCAAGTGCCGGACGTGACCTCGCCGCAACCTCTGTTTCACTAGCTCCGGTGCAACGACAACGGGCGCGCCCTGCGTCCGTTGCTGATTGATGCGATCACGCCCCTCGCGGCAACAGCCCCCGACAGACGCGTTATTCGTCCCTCGGCGCCAGCTTACGTCGCAGCTTGGCCAATTGAGTTCGAATGCGGTTACGTTTCAGATCGGACAGGTTGTCGATCAACGACAATCCGTCGAGATGATCGATTTCATGCTGGAGGCATACCGCCAGCGCCCCACCCGCGTCCAACGACTGTTGATTGCCGCCCTGATCGGTATACGCCACGCGCACGCGCTTGGCCCGCACCGCCGGCAAGGGATGCTGCGGGATAGAGGAACACAGTTCAAGATGCGAGGTCGTTTCCTCAGAGCGTTCCACCACCTCCGGGTTGATCAGCGCCAAACGCTGACGCACGCCGTGTTCATCATCCATATCGATCACCACGATGCGCTGCGGGATCCCTAACTGAATCGCGGCCAGCCCTGAATCGTTCATCCTCTCGACCAGGGCGAACATCCGTTCCACCAGCGCGTTGACGGAGTCATCGACGACGTCGACGTGCCGGGATACCGTTTTCATGCGCGGATCGTCAATCCACGCCAGTTCATTTGCAGACATGGTTCTCTCCGTTCGTTGCCGCTTCATCCTGCAAGAGAAGCAGTTGGCGACGCAGTCCCGCGTCGTGAGCATAAATATAGAGTCCATCGATCGCGCGGGTCATCAGCACGTTGATGGCATTGAGCATGATACGAACTTTCACCGTCTCGGCGTCGTCGAGACGCCCAGCGCCCTGAAACGCCGCGCCGTCCTCATAACGAGACGGATCGATAACGATTTCACGACGTTCTGCATCCCAGGATACCGATGGCCCCAGGATCAGCCCGACGTAGTTGAGATCAAAGCCCTGTACCGTGTATACCGAGCCGACTTCGTCGATAGTGTCTTCCCGCTCCGCCCACGGCAGGCGCTCGTTCGGCTTCGAGCGATCCCAGCGTAGCCGGAAGGCGCCCTCTTCAATAAAGTGATCCTGACCGTCCAACCGATAGGGGTAATCATAGGTCGACAGCATCCGCGACAGTCCGCTGTCGGCGTTACGCCGGCGGATCGCTGTATACATAGCCTGAGCATCGTCGAAGATCTTCAGCTCAAACATTGGCTCGCCGGGCGCCGCTACCGGCAAGGGCATCAGTTGTCGACGACAGAAGTGGTTAATCCAATGCTGCACCGACGTGGCCGCCTTCATTCGGAACTGATGCCGCAATAGATGCACTTCATGCGGGCCGCGGGCGATCAGTCGCTCAAGATCGCCTTCTCGCCACAGGCTTTTGGATTTCAGCACCTGCTGCTCATCGAAAATCAGCACCACACAGCGAGCGAGGCGCAAAATCTCTTCCAGATGATTGTCCTGAAAAAAATGGTTGTAGCGATCGCTGCGCGTCAGCAGCAAGTGGGCCTCGTCCACCAGCACGATATCCACCTTGGCTTCCCGTTTGCGCATGCGGTTAATGAACGTCGTCGGGCGCTCATAGTCTTTTTTACGGAGTGCGACCTGTGCGTCCGACGCGTTTTTGTAGGCTTTGAGCATTTCGGGATGGTTGACGAGCAACACGTTTTCGCTGCCGTACAGCGGATGATCCTTCCGTTGACGCGCGTCACGCTGTAAATCGGCGAACAGCGCATGCAGGAAGACGCTTTTGCCGGTGCCCGCCGGCCCCTGGATCACTAAACACGCCTGATCGGCATGACGATGCTGGCACAGAAAGGCTTCTACGCGCTGTTTGAGCGCCAACTGCTCATCCGACAGCGTTTTTTCTGGCGAGAGCTTGAAACTCGCCTGGTTCATCTGGGACATGGCATTGGATTATCTGAGAGTGAGTCAGCTCTTCCACCGCGCGAAATGCGGCAGAGGAACGCCCGTCGCCGACGTTGCCTTGCTTCCTAAAGAAGCCAAGTTCTGCCGCCGTTGACGCCTAATGAAAACATGCGACTTCCAGGGTGACAACCTTGAATACGCCCTTACCCCGCGCTCACTCCTGCCGTTTACCGGAGGTTGCACTCAACAGCCGTTGTTAAGCGCATCGCCAATCATGTTCGCTGGCAAGGTGGAGGAGAACAGCATAAGGGCAAACAGAAACAGAAGCAGCCCTGACGCCGCCAGCAGCCAAGGACGCAGCGTGCCGAACATCGGATGGCGCGCACGTTGGAACAAAGACGATGCCCGGTCGCGCGAGTGGATCACCCACGTTGCCAGCGCGCAGATTGCCAACGCCGTTCCCAACGCCATCGCCATGACGGCGGCAGCGCCCCAGTTGAAGCAGCCGACCGCGTTGGCGAACGCCAGGATCATTATCGCGCCGGTGCAAGGTCGAATGCCGATAGCTGCAATCATCGCCAGCGCGGACGACAGGTCGCGTGGCACGGCCACCGGGTTAACGGCATGGTGTCCACAGCAGGCCGCGGGTTCGACAACCTTGTTCGCAAGAGGCCGCACCAATACCGCCGACGTACCGGCGACCACCGGCGTACAACGGCGGATAGCCGGACGGGCTCGTCCCGCGCGTACGGCTCTGGCAATTAACACGACGGCGAACGCCCCGATGTAGAGCGCACTGATTTTTTCCATATACCAGCGGCTTAGGCTCAAATCGCCCATCGAGACGTTCAGGAAAACCACCAGCAGATAGACGAACAGAATTGCCGTAAGGCCCTGCGTCATCGCCCCCAGAAAGGCGAGGATTCTGGCGGAAGAGGCCGTCTCATGGGAGACGCTGAGGTAGGTCGTGATGATGAATTTGCCATGGCCGGGGCCGATGGCGTGCAATACGCCGTAGATGAAACTGGCGGCCAGCAGCAATACGCCGTAGCCCACGTGTTGGTTCCCAAGCTGGAGCAGATAACCCACCAGATAGCGATGAAGATAGATTTGTATTGCCAACATCGCGGAAAGAAAATTGGACCAATAACTCACGATCGTCGCGATCACCGCAATAAACAAAATGGCAGCGATACCGCACATCACCCGCTGTTTTCCTGACATCCTTATCAGCCTCCGCCTGAGTTTTTCCCGACGGGATCATAGGCCGATCGCTGCAAGAAATCACGTCGGAGGCAAAAAGGCGTATCGTGATAGAGGTTGTCAGGCCTGCCGTTCGCGGCGGTTGCCCGTTTGAAAACCGCGAGACCAACATGACCGAGCTGGTCGCGATGGGAAACGGCAAAACATAACGGACAGCATAACCCGGCGATGACATGACCTCATCGCCGAGGTCACGCCTTATTTATGACACTCGATGTCTTTACCTTCGAGGACCTGTTTCAACGTACCGTTATCGCCTTTGGTCCACCATTCGTAGACATTCCCGACATAGCGGGCACCGCTGGCCGCTGGCACGTCAACCATCAAAATTTTGCCCTTGTCCGGAATGTTGACCAGCGCGGCATAGTTGGGCTCATTGTTGTAGTACATCACTCCCAGCTTTGAGCCATCGTCACAGACGTACATCTGCTTCGACACTTCCATCTTTTCATTGCCGGGCACCATGAACTCAGCGGGATCGTTGGAATGGCAGGCGGTTAACGCCATGCCGCCAAATAGAGCGAAAAGCATTGATTTTTTCATCATA
The DNA here is from genome assembly GCF_002111585.1 of Lonsdalea iberica. GTDB lineage: Bacteria > Pseudomonadota > Gammaproteobacteria > Enterobacterales > Enterobacteriaceae > Lonsdalea > Lonsdalea iberica. The sequence goes on along the minus strand of NZ_LUTP01000010.1, from coordinate 96,682 downwards.
CATTCCTTAGGAAGCCTGCAAAAAATATAGCTACTCTCAGGAAATACGCACAAAAAAGCCGGATGATGCAAGGACCTGACGGACCCACGTCACCCGACCGGGGCTACCGCACACAGCCGTGCGCGGCGAAGGCGTTAGAGGCTGAAGATGGACGCGCCCTGTTCGGCGCTGGATACCACCTGGCGGAATACGGAGAACAGCTCGCGGCCAGACCCCAGATGCTCAGGCGCCAGCTCGGGATGTATTTCCGGTCGCGCGGTCAGATCGGTCTGAACGTCAATACGACCAGCCTGCGCATCCACACGAATGACGTCGCCATCGATGATCCGGCATAGCGGACCGCCGCGTTGCGCTTCCGGCGAAAGGTGGATCACCGCAGGCACTTTACCGGATGCGCCGGACAGACGACCGTCCGTCACCAGCGCAACCCGCAGTCCGGACTTCATTAGGTTGCCCATTATCGGCATCAACTTATGCAGCTCCGGCATGCCGTTGGCGGCAGGGCCGTTATGGCGCACGACAATCACGACGTCTTGCGTAAACTCGCCGGCGTGGTAAGCCTTCTCCACGTCGTGCTGAGATTCAAAGACGCGTGCCGGGGCTTGGATGAAGCGGTATTCGGGCGCGACGGCGCTGACTTTGATGACGCCGCGGCCCAGGTTGCCGTCCAGCACTTTCAGGCCCCCCTGTTCGCTGAACTGGGCGCCGGGTAAAGCGATGACATTTGGATTGGAGGAGTCGGCCACCGGCTCGAAAACCAGCTGGCCATTCTGCAGACGCGGCGAGGAAAGATAGTCTTCCATGCTGCCGTAAACCGGCGTGGCATCCATGTTCAGCAGACCGCGCTCTGCCAGCGCTTTCATCAGCGTCGGCACGCCGCCCGCCTGCTGGAATTCATTGATGTCGGCCGGACCGTTCGGATACATTTTCGCCAACAGCGGCACGACCTGAGACAGCTCTTCGATGTCGTCCCAGGTCAGGACATATCCCGCCGCCGCCGCGACCGCCACCAGATGGATAGAGTGGTTGGTACTACCGCCGGAGGCCAGCAGGGCGACCAGACCGTTAACAATGGATTTTTCATCCACCACGCGCGACAGCGGTCGGTATTGCGTGCCGTTGTCGGCCTGAGTGACGATGTGCGCGGTAATTTTTTCGGTCAGGGCCGCTCGCAGCGGATCGTTCGGCGCGACAAAAGAAGAACCGGGCAGCATCAACCCCATTGCTTCAAACACCAGTTGGTTGGTGTTGGCCGTGCCGTAGAACGTGCAGGTGCCCGGCGAGTGATAGGCGTTGCACTCCATGTCCTGCAACGCGGCCTTGCCGACTTCACCCGCGGCATACTGCTGGCGTACCTTCACTTTCTCATCGTTGCTGATCCCCGCGGACATCGGGCCGGACGGCACAAAAGCCGAAGGCAAATGGCCGAACGAGAGCGCGCCGATCAGCTGGCCGGGCGCGATTTTGTCGCAGATGCCCAGCAGCAGCGTCGCATCAAAGGTGTTGTGGCTCAGCGAAACGGCCGTCGCCTGAGCGATCAGATCGCGCGAGAACAGCGACAGATCCATCCCGTCCTGCCCCTGAGTCACGCCATCGCACATCGCCGGGACGCCGCCGGCAATCTGCGCGCTGTGGCCCATTTCAGCCAGCGTTTTTTTCATCGTGTCGGGATAGGTGCCGTAAGGCTGATGAGCGCTCAACATGTCGTTATAGGCGGTGATGATGCCGACATTGACGCGGGTAAAATCTAGAATCGTGCCTTTCTGACTGGATGGACAGGCGGCTACCGTATGCGCCAGATTGCCGCAGGACAGGTGGCTGCGGGTTTTGCCTTGTTCCGCCTGGGCTTCCGTTTTCGCCAAATAGCGGCGGCGAGAGGCTTCACTGCGTTCCAGTATACGACGTGTGACTTGCTCAATGACTTTATTGTTATTCATTCATTCCTCCGTTTAAGCACGGCACGCTCTCCCACGTACCGCCATGACGCAGCGTTTCACCACGTCATCAAAACTGCCATCAATACTGACCGTGACGACATCGGGTTCGTCGTTTCCCGGCACTTCCAATGTGTCGAACTGGCTCTTTAGAAGCGCCGCAGGCATAAAGTGGCCTTCGCGCGCCATCATGCGAGCCAGAACCAATTCGAAGGAACCGGAAAGATGGATAAAGGTGACATGCTCGTTGCCCGAGCGAATTTGATCACGGTATTGCTTTTTCAGGGCTGAACAGACGATGACGCCGGTCTCATTTTTTCGTTCAAGGCTGAATGCCGCATCGCGGATGCGCTCCAACCACGGTGCCCGGTCATCATCATTTAGCGGGTCTCCCCCTGCCATTTTCAGGATATTGTTGCGCGGGTGCAAATCGTCACCGTCGATAAACTTGGCGCCGACTGCCCTCGCCAGCGCCTCGCCGACTGAGGATTTACCCGTGCTGGACACGCCCATCAGAATAAAGCTTTGACCCGCCATACTTCTTTCTCCACCCATGCAATAAAACCGGTTATGTCAACAATCGTAGCACCGTTACCGGTAACATGTTACCGGTAACAATATGGAGTTGTGACAAAACACACATAATGACCTGAAGAGAGGCCGGACGCCACAGAGGCGGTTCGCCGGAGCCAACGCGCCTGATTCTGTGGGTAATCGCTGGCATGACGGGCAACAAGTAGCGCACCAGACGTTAGTGGTCTTTATCTCGACGCGACAGCTGGTCCAGATAGCCCATGACGAAGGCTGACAATACAAAAGTGAGGTGGATGATGACGTACCACATCAGCTTGTTGTCGGGGACATTGCGGGCATCCATAAACACACGCAGTAAATGGATGGAGGAGATGGCGACGATGGAAGCCGCCACTTTGTTTTTCAATGAACCGGAGTCCATTTTGCCCAGCCAGTTCAGCTTCTCTTTCCCCTCGTCGATATCGAGAGCCGAGACGAAGTTTTCGTAGCCAGAAAACATCACCATGACCAGTAAGCCACCCACCAGTGTCATATCCACCAGCGACAGCAGTGTCAGGACCAGCTCAGATTCCGCCACGGAAAAAATGTTGGGCAGAACATGCCAGATCTCCTGAAAAAACTTGATGGTCAGCGCCAGTAGCCCTAGCGATAAACCAAGATAGACCGGCGCCAACAGCCACCGGGCGGCGTACATCGCATTCTCAAGAAAACGTTCCATAGTACTCATCTGTCGCAGGTAGAAAGGATGCATGATAGCGAAAATTCGCGTTTCGGTGTTAATTCCTTGTGAACGAACGAGCTCATCTTAGGCACCCCATGAATCATCAAAGAGTAACGAACCGCCGTTATCCGCATCGGACTTGGGCTGGGGCTGGACAGTCACTGACGGGGAGAGGATGGAGCAAGGCGAGAATAACTGACGAGAGCCGAATAATCATGTTGCCACGCTGTCAGACGCTAAGACAGCACGGCAACATGATTGGCACGGCTAATTATTTCGGGTCAATGGATCTTGAATGATATTTTCTTCATTCATTCCTACCTAAGTTCCCTGGTGTTGGAATTAGAATGACTCAGGCTCCAATAAGAAAATCACGGCAATAATTTTTTAATCAATAATAACTGCCATAAGACTTAACTACAGTATGCGCCGTGTATATCTCTCAGAGCTTTTTAAACATTAACGCAGCAAAAAACCTTTAGTCAACAGATAAGTTGACGTAAAACTCACTTTAGTGTTCACTTTTCGAAAGGCCAATAATAATGGCAAGAATAGGATGTTGGTGAAGATTTTCGTATGATGATTTAACCGCCGAATTCGACAAGAAATTACGCCCCTCTGGATGCGGACAAACGCTGTTTTAGCGTAAGATAAACGGGTAAGAGGTGTTATTGCGTAAAGGATGTCTATGAAAACAACGAATGCTCAACGTAAAACCAACATCATCAAGAATATTGAATATTTGATGCGGACGCGTGGGGAAACGAAAGCGTCATTTTCAAACCGCACCGGTGTGACCCGCACAACTATCTACAAAATCCTCGATGGACGCGTGAATAACGTACAGCAATCAACCGTGAATCGCATTTCTGATTTTTTCGGCCTGTCGTGTGAAGAAATAGAAGATTACGATCTGGAAAAGATTGAACAGCTTAATAATACGCTTTCCCACGAAGGGAATAAAAATCCGGCCGCGGTTCCCATTATTCCTCAGTCCGATTTATTAGCGTCACAAGATAAAAAAATAGGCCAGTTAGCCATTCAATACCCCCTAACCTATTTCTTCGGGGAAGAATCAAATATTTTAGCGATGCGAGTTGAGTCTACTATTAGTGACCAATTTTCACCGAACGATGTCATTATTATTAAACGTCCGCCAGCCCTGGTACTCAACACCCCCTTACTGTGCTATTCGCCGGCCGAAGGTTTTATTATTCAGCCACCAGAGGGAACCATCTCATTTGAAAGGAAAAGATCCAGCAATATAGTGCTGCTGGGCTATATCATAGAGGAAAGACTGTAAATGGAATCCAACAGAAAGTTTAAACTACTGGGATTTAACCATAGCGGCGAATTGTCAGCCAACATCATGGTGCTGGCGACAGGCAAAACTATCAGCATGGATTTAAAAGAGCTCGTGGATAACGAAATCTCTGATGATTTCAGCCGCCACGAGCTCAATGCCTTATACAAAAAGCTCTACAACAGCAGAGACATCACAACCGTTTACGACATCAGCGACCGCAACGATCGTTCCTGGCATGCCTATCTTCTCATCAGTATCGCGCTGAGCGTTATTTACATTTTTTCGACCATTGCCGGGGTGAAGCCGGTATTTGTGCCCGCGCTGAACATGGTGGTGCCGCCCGCCGTTTTCGTCTACCCCATTACGTTTATCCTGGTCGATATCCTTAACGAATTTTACGGACTGAAGTTGGCAAGGCGAACGATCTTCATCACCTTTTTCGCCAACCTCGCGTTCGTCCTCGGCCTGTGGGTTACGAGCTTGATCCCAGGATTGCCGCAGTGGGAGTACGACCATACTTACAACGGTATTGTTCACAGCATCATGGCGGTGCTGGTGGCGTCTTCGCTTGCCTATCTGGTTTCTGAAAACGTGAACGCCTACGTTCTGTACAAAATAAAAATCATGACGAAGTCGCGCTATCTGTTCATTCGCGTGATCACCAGTACGATTACCGCATCGGCGGTAGATAGCGTTATTTTCTGTATCGTCGCGTTCTATAATGTGCTGAGTTTTGACGTCATAAAAACCATGATTCTGTCTCAATTCATGATTAAAGTCGTTTATGCAGTGCTGGGCGTCGGCCCGATTTACGGCACGCGGAAACTGTTCAGAAGCTATATCAACGCCGCTCCGGCAAGGAAATGATCTTATGCATATCACGGAAAAAGATAAAATCACGCATCTTGGCGTTCGCTCCAGCTATCCCGATCAGTACGATCCGGAACTGCTGGAAGCGCTGCCTCGCGCCAATGGGCGCGAGCTGGTCGGCCTGACCGACGCCGATCTGCCTTTCACGGGCTATGACCTGTGGACAGCCTTTGAGCTGTCGTGGCTCAACAAGAAAGGCAAGCCCATGGTGGGGATTGCCGAATTTCAGGTTCCCGCCTCTTCGGTCAACCTGATCGAATCCAAGTCATTCAAGCTTTATCTCAACAGCTTCAACCAGACGCGCATGCGCGACATTGAAACGCTGTTGTCCACGTTGGTGGCCGACCTCTCGGCCGCCGCGCAGGGCCAGGTAAAAGTCAATATTTATCCCGGGCTGACGGGCTATCCGGCGCAAATCGACGCCCTTCCGGGCACCGTTATTGACGACCTGGATATCGAGGTCAACGACTACTCCTTCAACCCGGAGTATTTGAAATACGCCGTTTCCGAAAATGCGCCGACGGTCAGCGAAACGCTGAGCTCTAATCTGCTCAAATCCAACTGTCTGGTGACCTACCAACCGGACTGGGGTAGCGTGGTGATTAAATATGAAGGCAGAAAAATCGACCCGGAATGCCTGTTGCGCTATCTGATCTCGTTCCGCCAGCACAATGAGTTCCATGAGCAGTGCGTCGAGCGTATCTTCAACGACATTCAGCGCTACTGCCAGCCGCAGAAGCTGACTGTTTTCGCGCGCTATACGCGACGCGGCGGTCTGGATATCAACCCGTTCCGCAGTAACTTCGAAGACAGCCACGCGGTAGGGCGATTAGTTCGCCAGTAAGGCTCCACGCCGCCTGTTCTAACCGAAAGGCGGCGTAATCTTTTCCCCTCGACTCCCCTCAGTTCCTCTTTTTTCTGCCTACCGGTTATCCTTTGGTATACAAAAACCATTTCACGATGCGGTTAAAACAGCCATACTCATTGTTCACTGTCTAAGTCACTTCATGTCCTGACCTTATGGAAAAATGGAAACTTAACCTCTTCTCCGCTTGGGTAGGGTGCTTTTTTACCGGCATGGCCATGAGCCAGATCCTGCCGTTCCTGCCGCTATATATCGAGCAGCTCGGCGTACACGATCATGCGTCTCTCAATCTATGGTCTGGGCTGATTTTCAGTTCATCCTTCATGATTTCAGCCATCGTCGCCCCCCTTTGGGGAAGTCTGGCCGACCGAAAAGGGCGCAGGCTAATGCTGCTGCGAGCCGCACTAGGGATGTCGATTGTCATGGGGTTACAAGGGATGGCGACCAGCGTCTGGCATCTGTTCCTACTTCGCGCCTTAATGGGACTGACTTCCGGCTATATCCCCAACGCGATGGCGCTCATCGCCTCTCAGGTGCCCCGAGCCCGAAGCGGTTGGGCGCTGGGTACGCTCTCCACCGGGCAGGTATCCGGCGTGCTGATAGGGCCCATGCTGGGGGGATTCATGGCGGACCACCTGGGGCTGCGAACGGTATTTTTCGTGACGTCCGGCCTCTTGTTTATCTCTTTCCTGATTACGCTGTTCGCGATTAAAGAGAATTTCGTCAAAGTCAGCAAAGCCGACCGGCTGTCCGGTAAGGCCGTCTTCGCGTCGCTGCCCTATCCCATGCTGATCGTCAGCCTCTGCATCACCACCATGATGATACAGATGGCCAATGGCTCCATAGGCCCGATACTGACGCTGTTCATCCGCGAGCTGTCTCCCGACATCGAGAACATCGCCTTTATCAGCGGGGTCATTGCCGCGGTTCCCGGCGTGTCGGCATTGATGTCCGCTCCCCGGCTCGGCAAGCTCGGCGACCGCATTGGTTCGCAGCGTATTCTCATCGTCGCGCTATTGTTCAGCGCACTGCTGTTTTTCCTGATGTCCACCATTCAAAGCGCGACTCAATTGGGGATTCTGCGTTTTATCCTGGGCTTTGCCGACGGTGCATTGTTACCCGCCGTACAGGCGCTTCTGGTGAAATACAGCAGTCAGCAGGTGACCGGGCGCATCTTCGGGTATAACCAGTCCTGCATGTATCTGGGGAATGTCATCGGTCCCCTGCTCGGTTCAGGTATTTCTGCCACGTTGGGCTACCGCTGGGTCTTTTTGGTGACATCGCTGCTCATCGTCATCAACGCGGTTCAATTAATCTTCAGCTTTAAGCGCCTGCCTAAAAACGCGACGTCTTGACGGCCGACGGAACGAGCCTGCATCTGAGCGTTTCGTTCTGCTATTTTTAACGCGGCCCATCACAAGCCCGTTGATTTATAGAGCAATTAATCATAACCATGCAAATACCATGGTCTATTGCGTTACTGAGCAGTAGGATCGGTTGCGTTGTATGTCGTCAAAGTTTTGGAGGCAAAAAATGTACACAGCGTATGACCGATATAGAAACCCGCTCAGCATCGGTTGCCGAGTCATGCAGGATGGCTCCCGCACCGTAGGTACCGTCGCCGCTATCCATGCGGAAAAACTAAAACGTGAAGAAGTGCGTAAGGCCAAATGCGTTGAGCTGCAAGGGCTGAACGGCTTCTTTGCGCCCGAAGAACTGATGCGCCTGGGGCGTGCCTGATCTCTCCGCATTGGGCGCCCCCGACGCCCGATGCTTGTATCTGCTGACCCGCGCCATGCGCTCTTCTGCGCTTTAGCGAACCTGGCGAAACGTCATGTTGAACCGATATTCTCCCGGCATGCCGCTGGGTAAAGGTCCCGGCTTCAGGGGCTGGATTCCATGGTAAAACAACCGAGATTCCCCGCCCCAAACTACCGCATCGCCGTGAGAAAGCAGTACGCGCTGGCACGGATCGCTGCGTTTCCTCCCCCCAAAGAGAAAAATGGCATTTAAACCTAGTGAAAACGAAACGATAGGCTGCTCAAGATCGCGTTCATCCTTATCCTGATGAAGAGACAAACGCGATCCCAATGAATAGCGATTGATCAGGCAAGCATCGGGCTGAAATCCTGGGAAGCCGGCCTCTCCAGCCGCCGCCGTCGCCAACTGATGGAAGAGAGGCGGCATCTCGGGCCAGGGGAGGCCAGAAAGCGGATCGTAGGCGTCGTAACGATAACCTCGCTCATCAGCCACCCATCCTAATGGTCCGCAGTTGCTCATGGCCACAGACATGCCGTATCCGCCCGGTGTTGTCAGGTGTCGAAAAGGCGCCGAACTACTCACTCGCTTGATGTCGTCCAATAATGTACAAGCCTCGTCCCAGACATAGCCGCGCATCACCACGGCACCCGGCGCGAGAGTCTCTGTACGGCGCTCGGGTTGCTCATCGGCAAACAGATCGAAGTTCATAGAAGTTCCTCTCTGAGTGAAGGGGGCGTTGCTCTGCCCGCTCTTCCGAGTGCAAACAGACACAGGCTAGCAATAAAGCGTAGACGCTGACGCAGAAGGCGTGTTTAGAAGATCGGGAGCGAACCATTGTGCTGATTTTAAGGAATATAAAAGAAGGGTGTTTCTGAAAGAGTAATAATGAAAAAGTATCACTTGCGTACGCAAGATATTTTTTGACGCTCGTTTTACCTCTTGTTATTTATTTAAATTAATAAAATTAATTAACTTAAACATTATTCCATAACGCACATCAGACTGAATTCTCACCGAATGAAACAAGCCGAACGCTATTTTCCATGAAAACATGACGGAGATTAATAATAATGTACCCCGCATACGTAGCACTCATGGAAATAAAACCATAACATTGTAGCGTCTATTACTTTTGTCGCAGCACGAAACGCACCGCTCTAATGATTAAGACTGCGCAAAACACGCCGCCAGGGCGATAAAACTGAATGAATTCATAAACTATACGGCCTTAAGTGAGACAACAATGTCGAATAAAACTTTCCATTACCAAGAGCCTTTTCCCCTCGGTAAAGATAAAACCGAGTATCGCTTGCTCTCCAGAGACTATGTTTCCGTTACGCAGTTCGACGGTCAGGACATGTTGAAAATCGCGCCGGAAGGACTGACGCTGCTTGCTCAGCAAGCCTTCCACGATGCTTCGTTCATGCTGCGTCCCGACCATCAGCAGCAGGTCGCCGATATCCTGAGCGATCCGGAAGCGAGCGAAAACGACAAATATGTCGCGCTGCAATTCCTGCGCAACTCAGAGATCGCCGCCAAGGGCATTTTACCGACCTGTCAGGATACCGGAACCGCCATCATTGTCGGCAAGAAAGGCCAGAACGTTTGGACCGGCGCCAACGATGCGGAAGCGCTGTCGCACGGCGTATATAACACCTTCATCGAAGACAACCTGCGCTACTCGCAGAACGCCCCCTTGGATATGTATAAAGAGGTCAACACCGGGACTAACCTGCCGGCGCAGATCGATCTCTACAGCACGGAAGGCGAAGAGTATAAGTTCCTGTTCGTCACCAAAGGCGGCGGCTCTGCTAACAAAACCTATCTGTATCAGGAAACCAAAGCGCTGCTGACCCCAGGAAAACTGAAAAATTTCCTGGTAGAAAAAATGCGTACGCTAGGCACCGCAGCGTGCCCGCCGTATCACATTGCTTTCGTCATCGGCGGCACTTCAGCGGAAACCACCCTGAAAACGGTCAAGCTGGCTTCTACGCACTACTACGATGAACTGCCGACTGAAGGCAACGAACACGGTCAGGCCTTCCGTGACACCGTGCTGGAGCAGGAATTGTTGGAAGAAGCCCGTAATCTGGGCCTCGGCGCACAGTTCGGCGGTAAATACTTCGCGCATGATATTCGCGTGATCCGTCTTCCGCGTCACGGCGCATCATGTCCGGTCGGTATGGGCGTGTCATGCTCCGCAGACCGCAACATCAAAGGCAAAATCAACCGCGACGGCATCTGGCTGGAACAGCTGGAGCAAAATCCTGGCAAATACATCCCGGAACATCTGCGCCAAGCCGGTGAAGGCGAAGCGGTCCGCATCGACCTCAACCGACCAATGGATGACATCCTTGCCGAACTGTCTCAGTATCCGGTCTCTACGCGTCTGTCTCTGACCGGCACGATCATCGTAGGACGTGATATTGCTCATGCGAAGCTGAAAGAGCGCATCGACAACGGCGAAGGCCTGCCTCAGTACGTCAAAGACCATCCGATTTACTATGCTGGCCCGGCCAAAACACCGACCGGATACGCCTCCGGCTCTCTGGGTCCGACTACTGCGGGTCGTATGGACTCCTACGTCGACCTGCTGCAATCCCACGGCGGCAGCAAGATCATGCTGGCAAAAGGCAACCGCAGTCAGCAGGTGACCGACGCGTGTAAGAAACACGGCGGTTTCTACCTCGGCAGTATCGGCGGCCCTGCCGCGATCCTTGCGCAGAACAGCATTAAGAGTCTGACCTGCGTTGAATATCCTGAGCTGGGTATGGAAGCAATCTGGAAAATCGAGGTTGAGGACTTCCCGGCATTTATCCTAGTGGATGACAAGGGTAACGATTTCTTCCATCAGATTCAGGCTAAAGCCTGTAATCGCTGCGGCTGATAACTCGTTATCCTGACGCTGATACAGGTCAGGCACTTCGGGGGAGCGATAGTCTTCCCCCAATTATTCATTTAGCGGTTGCTCCTTTCCCCTGCCTCATCCCCTCTCCTCGTACGTTTTCAAGGCCCTCTCATCACGCCCTTCCCTACCTCTCAATAAATTGATGCATTAAAAATGCAACTTCATGGTTTTCGACGTCGCCCGCCGAGGCAATGATGAAATCGCTTTCGCTATGTTGTTAAGATAATGATGAATACATTGATGTGCTACAAACAACTGCCGGTATGGGATTGGGAGGCACGACTAGCGGCTTTCCGGGAGGAATATAACGCGCAAGATGGAACCTGGACCAGGCTGGCGGTATCACAAGGGGCGTTAACGCTGACGATACTCTCGGGAATACGATGAGGCCTTCTCGGCACTCCGTATTTCCCCACAGAACTCGTCCCCATTGAACCACGGCAACGCTATCGCGTTAAGGCCTGCTCCGACACATGCGCTGTCAACTGAGTTTCTACTGTTGTCCTGAGGATTCTTACCATCAGAAGTATGGCCTGTCTCGTACGCACTCGGCGGTGATTGATGCCCTGCGTCATCTTGGTAGCGGCAAGGCATTAGATCTCGGCCGCGGGCGTAATGCACGTTATCTTCACCGGAAAGTCTGGAATGTCACCGCATGGGATAAACACCCTGAAAGTATCCGCGCATTGAACGACATCATTGAGCAAGAACATCTCTAGGGAATTCAGGCATGTGCACATGATATTCATCTCGCCGATAGAGATGACGCCTACGACATGATTGTGTCTACCGTGGTATTCGTGTGCCTCGAGCGCTCACGCAGACCGGCCATTATCCAAAAGATGCAGCAACAGACCGTCGCCGGGGGTAAAACTTGATTGTCGCGGCGATGTCGGCCGGCGATTATCCCTGCCCGCTGCCCTTTTCATTTACGTTCCAAGAGGACGAACTGAGCCGCTATTACGAGGCATGGGAAGTGGTGAAACACGATCGCGATATCGGGAAATTGCACAAAACGGACGAGGAGGGGAAGCGTATCAAACTGCGTTTCGCCACGCTGCTGGCGCGTAAACCCAGTTAGAATACAGCCGGGGACTCGCCCCGGCATAAGGCATAAATCGATAACACGATTAGCTGGCTTTCAGTTCAACCGCCTTGCGGTAAGCCACCAGATCCTCGATCGTCAGTACCGGCATATCGTGCTGCTGACCAAAGGCGATCACCTCTGGCGCACGCGCCATGGAACCGTCGTCATTTGTCAGTTCGCACAGCACCCCAAACGGCTTCAAGCCAGCTAGCGTCATCAGATCGACTGTCGCTTCTGTATGGCCGCCGCGGACCAATACGCCGCCGGGCTGCGCACGCAGAGGGAAAACATGCCCAGGACGATTCAGATCGCTGGCGCGGGCATCGTCGGCCGTAGCGGCGCGAACGGTAGTCAGGCGGTCTGCGGCGGACACACCCGTCGTCACGCCTTCAGCCGCTTCGATTGTCACCGTGAAGGCCGTTTGATAATGGCTGGAGTTATGCTCAACCATCATCGGCAATTCCAGTTTTTGTCTACGCTCTTCGGTCAGGCACAGACAAACAATCCCACTGCCATGGCGAATGGTCAGCGCCATCTGCTGGACGGTCATATGTTCGGCGGAAAAAATCATATCGCCTTCGTTTTCACGATTTTCATCGTCCAGCACCATGACGCCACGTCCCTGACGCAGCGCTTCAAGCGCGCGTTCAACACGCTCGGTCGATGTACCAAATTGAGAAAGCAAAGTCTGATTCATGGTAAAAAACCCTCACTATTTTCTATGGATTACCAGAATCAGGGCTAACTTGAGGAGTGGCACTGACGGCATAGAAATGCAATCAATGCTAAAAAAATAACGCGGGCAGGCTCAGCCTGACGGATACCGTTACTCTCTCCCATCCGGACTTTAACCGTCGGCCCCGGAATTTCACCGGATCTGCTGACCTCAAACCCAATACGACAGTCTGAGCGCTCGCGGGCTTCCAACCTCATACCGTGTATGGACTGGTTTACCGCCGGTGGGGAATTGCGCCCCGCCCTGAGAATAAGCGGGTTTACTATAACGCTAACGATTTGCAGGGGCAACGGGTATAAGGGCTCTCATCGTCAATAACCGCTACGCCGGCGCAGTTTAGGTTTATACAATGCCTAGCAGGCATTACACTTGACTAACAGCAGCACTTTTTCCGTCTAACCCATCAGGATAATCATCATGATTGACCCTAAAAAGATAGAGCAAATCGCCCGTCAGATGCACGAATCCATGCCGAAAGGGATTCGGGAACTCGGCGAGGATATGGAAAAAAAGATTCGTCAGGTTCTGCAATCGCAGCTATCCCGTCTGGATCTCGTCAACCGTGAAGAATTTGACGTTCAAACGCAGGTTCTACTACGCACGCGTGAAAAACTGACGCGGCTAGAGCAACGACTGGACGAGCTGGAAGCCAAATCAGCACCCACCACGGACCCCAAAGCTGAGCCGCCGGCAACGCAGGCGCAAGAATAACGATTCACCACCGTCGCTTAGGGAAAAGCGGGGGGCATTCAAGTTCCTTAATCTGAAAACGGGTGGTCATGCAACTCAGGCAAACTCAAGCCCAAAGAAAAAGCCTCCGCATGCGGAGGCTTTTTACTGTGTATCGCTAGAGAAACCGACAATGATAACCGGTTAGTTGAGCACTTCGCGTATACGTGATTTATACACTTCAACCTTCTGCGGCGTCATCATTCGGCGCTCATCGTCCAGCACCACACCACCGACATCGTCGGCGATACGCTGTGCTGATTGCAGCATGAGTTTGAAATTCTGGCCAGCGTCACCATAAGACGGCACCATCATGAAGATGGATACGCCCGGCGTTGAAAACTCCGACATGTCGTCAGGGTTGAAAGAACCCGGTTTCACCATATTGGCCAGGCTGAACAGCACCGGACCGCCGCCCGCTGGATTAACATGGCGATGGAAAATATTCATCTCACCGAATTGGAAACCCGACTGAAGAACGCTTTGCAACAGCAGTTCCCCGCCGATAACGCCCCCTTGATGCGCAGCGACATGAACCACCAATACCGCTTCTTTCGCTGCCGGCGCTTCATTAGTGGGAGCCGCTTCTTCTTGCGCTTCCTGCAGGCTTGCCATTTTGGCTTCACGCTCCGCTACCGTTTCCGAATCGGAATGCGTATCTGCCGCAAGCTCAAGCTCGGCTTCATCGATTTGAGACGGCTCCGCAGAATCCATTTCACCCAACAGCGGATCGTAATTTGCTGAAGATGATGTCGGTTCATGAGACGTCAACGGAGGATCGTCCACGGCACGCCCTGAAGCACTCGTTGGCGGACGATTCGCAGGGGGCGTACTTTTCTGTTTTTGCGGGCGCACGGGTTTGACCCGAACTTCTCCCACCCCTTCGTCCAGCGCCTCGAACGGCGTTTCTTCCGGATCCTGCTTCAAACGCTTCACAGGACGATCGCGAAAAAGGGACGAACGCTCTTTACGGCTGGTCCACAAGCCGTGAAGCAGCAGTGCTATAATTGCGATCGCGCCAACAACGATTAATATCAGACGCAAGTCCTGCATCATTGCTATCCCAGTTATTCCAATACATTGCCACTATGGCATATACATATATCACTAACTGTATTTGCCCGTGTACACAAGTGCAAGTCTGGCCGACAGTTTATGACAATAAAGATGATAAGTGCGCACTTTTTTGCTGTTTTTTCATGCAAAAGCGGGCTAGCCAGCACAATATCGTCCCGATATGATGCCGCCATCTTCAAGGAACAATGAGAACAAGAGTATGCCTTACGAACAAGAACGCCAAAACCTTCGCAGCGGTTTCCACTACTTCGTGAGAGGCTGGCAGTTGCTCTCGCTACCTGGAATCCGGCGGTTCGTTGTCTTGCCGATGCTGGTCAATATTTTGCTGATGGGCGGCGCCTTCTGGTGGCTGTTCCAACAACTGAATAGTTGGATTCCTCAACTGATGAGCCATATTCCTCATTGGCTGCAGTGGCTCAGCTACCTGCTCTGGCCTCTAGCGGTGATATCTATCTTGTTGGTCTTTGGCTACTTTTTCAGTACGTTGACCAATTTTATCGCGGCGCCGTTCAATGGCCTGCTGGCTGAGCAGTTAGAGGCGCGGTTGACCGGCGTCGCTCTGCCGGACAGCGGTATATGGGGCATCGCTAAAGACACGCCGCGTATCATGCGACGTGAAGTGCAGAAACTTGGCTATTATTTACCTCGAGCGCTGGTGCTGTTTTTACTCTATTTCGTACCGGGCATTGGTCAAACGGTCGCGCCAATCCTCTGGTTTATCTTCAGCGCCTGGATGTTGGCGGTGCAGTATTGCGATTACCCGTTCGATAATCATAAGGTCAGTTTCCCGGTCATGCGCCAGACTTTGCGACAGCATAAAATGAGCAATCTGCAGTTTGGTGCTCTAGTCAATCTGTGCACGATCGTTCCTGTACTGAATCTGATCATCATGCCCGTCGCCGTATGCGGCGCAACAGCGCTGTGGGTAGATCGTTACCAGCATTTATCCAACGTGTTGAAAGCCAAATAAACCTCGCTGACTTGGGCCGGGAAACTATGAAAAATATATTTCCTAAAAACATAACGATATAGCGATTGCTTACTTCACTGACAGTGTTGAAAAGGTATTCTCTCTAGCGTTCACAAAAATTACATACAGCTATTTAAAGGACGGGCTATGAGCAAGATCTACGAAGACAATTCTTTCACAATCGGCCATACGCCGCTGGTTCGGCTGAATCGCATTGGTAATGGACGCATCCTCGCTAAGGTTGAGTCTCGCAACCCCAGTTTCAGCGTTAAATGCCGTATCGGTTCCAACCTGATTTGGGATGCCGAAAAGCGCGGCGTTCTGAAGCCCGGTGTCGAACTGGTCGAACCGACCAGCGGCAACACCGGTATCGCTCTGGCCTACGTGGCCGCCGCCCGAGGCTACAAATTAACACTGACGATGCCTGAAACCATGAGCATCGAGCGCCGTAAACTGTTAAAAGCGCTTGGCGCTAACCTGGTACTGACTGAAGGCGCGAAAGGGATGAAAGGCGCTATCGCCAAAGCCGAAGAAATCGTCGCCAGCGATCCAAAGCGTTACCTGCTGCTGCAACAGTTCAGTAATCCGGCCAACCCGGAAATTCATGAAAAAACCACCGGGCCGGAAATCTGGGAAGACACGGACGGCGAAGTCGATGTTTTCATCGCGGGCGTCGGCACAGGGGGGACTTTAACGGGCGTCAGCCGCTACATTAAACACTCCCAGGGTAAAGCTATCACGACCGTCGCGGTTGAACCCGTTGACTCTCCTGTCATCACCCAGGCTCTCGCGGGCGAAGAGATTAAGCCTGGTCCTCACAAAATTCAGGGGATTGGCGCAGGCTTCATTCCAGATAACCTGGATCTAAAATTGGTTGACCGCGTTGAGCGTATCAGTAATGAAGATGCCATCAGCAACGCACGACGCCTGATGGAAGAAGAAGGCATTCTCGCGGGAATTTCGTCCGGCGCAGCTGTTGCCGCGGCACTTAACCTGCTGAAAGAAGACGCCTTCAAAGACAAAACCATCGTAGTCATTCTGCCCTCTTCCGGCGAGCGCTATTTGAGCACCGCGTTGTTCGCCGATCTGTTCACCGAGCAAGAACTTCAGCAGTAACAGACAAGCCACGGATAAGTAATCGGCATGTTACAAAAAGCACTCTCCGGGGTGCTTTTTTTGTGGGCCACGTCAAAGTTTGCAGGTGTAGTGGATTGCATTTCCAGCCCAGGTTTAGTATCTAACCGGACAATTATTTTGATGCGTGAAATAAATATCCGTCTTCACCCTCTGAAAATTTCATGATTGAGCGCAACGCGAGTCGAGTCTCCAAACGGTATTCTGATTCACCTGTGTGACAATGGTTGAACTCTCAGGGTGGTTTACTGATATTGTATTCAAGGTAATGCTTAGGCGTTCCTTGCCGCATCCCGGCCTGCCCCTGTAACATGCGCAGGGAGTTAACCAAACAGGCTAAAGTTCAGTCGATAAACTAGACTTTAGTTCCACAACATTTATCTAATCCAATAAGTTGGGGAAAACCGAATGTTCCAGCAAGAAGTAACTATTACCGCGCCGAATGGCCTCCACACCCGTCCCGCTGCTCAGTTTGTTAAAGAAGCTAAAGGCTTCGTCTCCGACATCACCGTCAACTCCAACGGTAAAAGCGCCAGCGCTAAGAGCCTGTTCAAATTACAGACCCTCGGCTTGACTCAGGGCACTGTGGTCACGATCTCCGCTGAAGGCGAAGACGAACAAAAAGCCGTTGAACATCTGGTTAAACTGATGGCTGAGCTTGAGTAACAGCAGCCGGTCTCTTTAGTGCACATCAGTATTAAGTAAGGTAGGGTTATGATTTCAGGTATATTAGTATCACCCGGGATTGCTTTTGGTAAGGCGCTGTTACTGAAAGACGATGAGATCGTCATCAACCGGAAAAAAATCACTGCGGAACAGGTCGATCAGGAAGTCGAGCGTTTTCTGGCTGGCCGGGCGAAAGCCTCACAGCAGTTGGAAGCGATCAAAAACAAAGCAGCGGAAACACTGGGGCCCGAGAAAGAAGCTATTTTCGAAGGCCACATCATGCTGCTGGAAGATGAAGAGTTCGAGCAGGAAATCATATCCCTGATTAAAGATGACCACGCATCTGCAGACGCGGCGGCTTCTTCTGTTATTGAAAACCAGGCCAAGGCATTGGAAGAACTGGATGACGAATACCTGAAGGAGCGCGCTGCCGACATGCGTGACATCGGCAAGCGCCTGCTGAAAAACATTCTCGGCATGAATATTGTCGATTTGGGCGATATTCAGGATGAGGTGATTCTGGTTGCTAACGACCTGACCCCGTCTGAAACCGCTCAGCTGAATTTGAAAAAGGTGCTGGGCTTTATCACCGACATCGGCGGCCGTACATCTCACACATCCATCATGGCGCGTTCTTTGGAACTGCCAGCCATCGTGGGTACATCAGATGCGACCCAACAGGTCAAAAGCGGTGATTTCCTGATTCTGGACGGCGTGAACAACACCATTTACCAGAATCCGAGCCAGGACATCATCGATAAGCTGAAAGAAGTTCAGCAGCAGTTCATTTCTGAAAAACAAGAGCTGGCTAAACTGAAAGATCTGCCGGCGGTCACGCTGGATGGACATCAGGTCGAAGTCTGCTCCAACATCGGTACCGTGCGCGACGTCGCTGGCGCTGAGCGTAACGGCGCGGAAGGCGTTGGTCTGTACCGTACCGAATTCCTGTTTATGGATCGTGATGCGCTGCCGACTGAAGAAGAGCAGTTCCAGGCATACAAGGCCGTTGCGGAAGCAATGGGCGCCCAGGCAGTCATCGTTCGTACCATGGACATCGGCGGCGATAAAGATCTGCCGTACATGAACCTGCCGAAGGAAGACAACCCGTTCCTGGGCTGGCGTGCGATCCGTATCTGTCTGGACCGTAAAGAAATTCTGCATTCACAGCTGCGCGCTATCCTACGTGCTTCCGCCTTCGGCAAACTGCGTATCATGTTCCCGATGATTATTTCCGTCGAGGAAGTTCGTACGCTGAAAGCTGAACTGGAAATGCTGAAAGCGCAGCTGAAAGAAGAAGGTAAAGCCTTTGATGAAACCATCGAGGTCGGCGTCATGGTGGAAACACCGGCCGCAGCCACGATCGCCCATCATCTGGCCAAGGAAGTGGACTTCTTCAGTATTGGGACAAACGACTTAACCCAGTATACTCTGGCTGTAGACCGTGGTAATGAGCTGATTTCTCATCTCTACAATCCGATGTCCCCGGCAGTGTTAACCCTGATCAAGCAAGTGATTGACGCCTCTCATGCAGAAGGCAAATGGACAGGGATGTGTGGTGAGCTCGCCGGTGACGAACGTGCTACACTACTGTTATTGGGGATGGGTCTGGATGAATTCAGCATGAGTGCCATCTCAATCCCTCGTATCAAGAAAATCATCCGTAATGCCAATTACGGCGATGCGAAGGCGCTGGCGGAACAGGCATTAGCCCAACCGACGGCGGAAGAGTTAAGCAATCTGGTAAACCGGTTCATTAAAGAAAAGACGCTTTGCTGATCCGCCATGCTGGCCCAATATTAAAGCTTAGGAGAGAATCATGGGTTTGTTCGATAAACTGAAGTCTCTGGTTTCTGATGATAAAAAAGATACCGGCAGCATTGAGATCATCGCCCCGTTGTCTGGCGAGATCGTGAACATTGAAGATGTGCCTGATGTTGTTTTCGCCGAAAAAATTGTCGGTGACGGTATTGCTATCAAACCGAACGGGAACAAACTGGTTGCTCCGGTAGATGGCACCATCGGTAAAATTTTCGAAACCAACCATGCTTTTTCCATCGAATCCGACAGCGGTATCGAGCTGTTCGTCCACTTCGGTATTGATACCGTTGAACTGAAAGGCGAAGGTTTCAAACGCATCGCTGAAGAAGGTCAACGCGTCAAGAAAGGCGACACGATCATCGAATTCGATCTGCCGCTGCTGGAAGAAAAAGCCAAATCTACACTGACGCCCGTTGTGATCTCCAATATGGATGAAATCAAAGAGCTGACCAAACTGAGTGGTTCTGTCGTCGTCGGCGAAACGCCGGTGATTCGCATCAAAAAATAATAACGGCTCGGTTTGTACATCAACGGCGCTTAGGCGCCGTTTTTTATTGCCCGCCATCTATCCTCGCCAGCGCTGCACCTTCTTCATCCATCATACCGAACATGCCTCCGAACCAAGCTCCCCAGCCAAACGTGGCTTGTCCGCCTGTACGAGACAGCTGGCGCCCTGCTGTCGCGGCACATTAAGTTCAAAAACAAAGGGAGTGATGACGATGGAGATAAATGGGCACAGCGGAAGGTGAAAGTGTTGCACGTCAAAGAGGCGATGACAGGGAGAATAGGCCCCCCAAGAACGGAGGGCCTATTGCCATACCGGCGGCGAAATGCCTCGGAGAGGGGCAGAGCGCCCTATTGCCAGCGTGGCAGGCTGATGCGAATCAGTAACCCTCGGGGTTCCTGATTCATCGCTTCAATACGTCCGCCGTGAGCCAGCACGGCTTTGCGAGCAATGGCCAGCCCCAGTCCATAACCTTTGCCGGATTGGGGAGAATCGATACGTATAAACGGGTCGAATATACTGGAAAGTTTACTCTTTTCGACTCCGGGACCGTTATCCGAGACGTCGATAACCCACTCGCGTTCGCTTTTCCTCAACGTCACGGTGACCTCCTGCCCCATGCCAGAAAAGCGGAGCGCGTTTCTGATAATGTTATCCAGCGCGCGCCGCATCAGCTCCGATACGCCCTTGAGAGTGTAGTCTTCGTAGTCACCGGCGTTGAGATTGATCTCAACACCCGGCACCTGCGCTTCGTACCTGGCATCATTGACCACCGCGTTCACCAGCCCCAGCAGGTCGAAATACTCCTCGTTGATCTCCTGGTTAATCTCCGCGTTATCGGTGCGCGACAAGGTCAGCAGCTCGCCTATCATCTTGTCCATCCGCTCCGCCTCGCGCTCAATGCGCTGTAAGCAGCTTTCCACATGACTGTCGTTTTGCCGGGCCAACCCTATGGCTAACTGCAGACGTGCCAGCGGCGATCGGAGTTCATGAGAAACATCGTGCAGCAGTTCCTCACGCGCGCTGACCAGCACATCCAGGCGCTCCACCATCGAGTCGAAGTCTCGCGCCACATCGCTGATCTCATCATGACGTCGACGCATCGCCGACGGCAGCCTTACGGAAAGATTGCCTTGCGCGACCTGACCAAATGCCGCCCGCAGTTGGTTGAGCGGCCGGGCAAGGTTCCAGGCCATCATCGCGCTGAACAACAGCCCACTGATGGCGCCGATCCACAGGATAGGACCGGGAATGTGCAAAAATCGCTGCAATGCCGGAGGCCCAAACCGGAACTCTTGTCTTAACTTATCGATATCGAATCGCAGCAGATAATGTTCGTCATCCGGACCGGTGACCTGCTGTACAGGTCTGGCAGGGTTATTGCCTTCGACCATATCGTCAGGCAGCAGCGGTTCACCATCGTCATCCTGCGGCGGTAGGGTATCCGACGTATTCTGCGTGGAGACCGTAAGATAGTGCCGTTCACTTTCAGGCCAGCTCGACATCTCCTCATCCAGCGCGGAGAGCCCGCCGCGCTGCAAAGCCTGAGATGCCAGCGTCATCTGTAATGAAATGACGTGCCGCCCCAGCTTGATTTCAGGAGGAACATCGCGATCGCCATAAAAGGATATGCCCACCCACAGTAATTGCGAGATCACGATCAACGTCAGCCATAGACCGACCAGGATCTTCCAGAAAAGTCTTCCCTGCATCATTATCGGATCCGGTAGCCGACGCTGCGCACGGTCTCTATGGTCAATTTGCTGCCTTCCAACGCGCTCAGTTTCTGCCGAATATTGCTGATGTGAACGTCTACGCTGCGATCGTACGCTTCGCGTCGGCGCCCCAGGCATTTCTCCGACAACTCATCTTTCGTCACCACCCGGTCAGGTGAGCGCATCAACAGCTCAAGCAGATTAAACTCGGAAGCCGTGAGATCGAACGATTCGCCGCGCCATTCGCTGTTGCGAGTAGAGGTATTTAGCATCAGTTCGCCATACGTAACCATCCCCGACTCACTGGTCTTTTCCGGTTTATCTTCGTAACGACGCAATACCGCGCGTAGTCGAGCCACCAATTCCCGGGGGTAGCAGGGTTTGGGAACATAATCATCCGCGCCCATTTCCAGGCCGATAACGCGATCGATGTTGTCGCCCTTCGCCGTCAGCATGATGATCGGCAACTGTTGGCTCCGCCTGACCTGACGCAATACATCGATCCCACTCATGTCCGGCAGCATGATGTCCAGAATCATGGCGGTGTACTGATTGGACATAGCCCCGTCAACACCTTCTTGACCGGTCAGAACCTGTTCAGCATTGAACCCTTCGGCCGTCAGGTATTCGCACAGCATACTTCCCAGCTCGGCATCATCATCTACCAGTAAAATTTTCATCTTTTGTTCCCGTATGTTCGAATGAAACTTATTCTTAAGCGTGCCAATATCTTACGCAGCTGTATTTACAGATTACTTACTTTCTATTTAGACAATTATTACGCGGGGCTTTCGATAAATAGAGTAAATTGATGTCTCTACTATGCTTTATGTCTTCGGCCTTACTAAGGACACTGAAGTTTTGATGAAATTCCGTTTACGGCCCGCCCGCTTAATTTTAATTATACTGTTTGCTATTCTTCTTGCCCTACTCTCGCTTTATTTGCTGCGTCCAGAAAGCAAAGTTAACTATATTACTACCCCTGTCGCCATTCGGGATCTGGAAAAAACCGTGCTGGCCGACGGCACGATTGAAGCACAAAAGCTGGTCAGCGTGGGGGCACAGGCCTCAGGGCAAATCAAGACGCTGCCGATCTCATTGGGCGACAAGGTCACCAAAGGCCAGTTACTGGCTGAAATTGACGACCTGACTCAGCAGAACGCATTCAAAGATAGCCAGGCTGCGCTGAAAAACGTGCAGGCACAGCGTGCGGCCAAACTGGCGGTGCTGAAAAATAATCAGATCGGCTGGCAGCGTCAGGAAATGCTGATGCGGAAAGGCGTCGGCGCACAAGCGGATTATGACAGCGCCAAAGCGACCCTGGACGCGACACAGGCCGAGATCGCCGCGCTGGACGCGCAAATCATCCAGGCTCAGATTGCCGTTAGCACTGCGCAAGTCAATTTAGGCTATACCCGCATCCTCTCTCCCATAGACGGCACCATCGTCGCCATCCCGGTCGAAGAGGGACAAACGGTGAATGCAGCGCAGAGCACGCCCACCATTACGAAAGTGGCGAACCTGAAGACCATGACGATCGAAGCTCAGATCTCCGAGGCGGATGTCATCAAGGTCAAGCCCGGCATGTCGGTCTGGTTCACCATTCTCGGCGATCCGGATAAACGCTATCAGGCCACGTTACGCGCTATCGAACCGGCGCCAGAATCGCTAAGCTCCGATACCTCGTCTACCAGCAGCAGCGCCAGCAGCAGTAGCAGCTCGACGTCCACCACCACGGCGGTGTACTACAACGGTCTGTTCGATGTCGACAACCCCGAAGAAACCCTGCGAATCTCGATGACGGCACAGGTCTACATCCTGTTGGATACTGTTAAGAATGCGTTGGTTGTCCCAATGACCGCGCTGCATAACGACAACGGGAAGACATCCGTACAGGTGGTCGACGCCAAAGGAGACATCCAGTCGCGGCTGGTGACGACAGGCATCAGCGACAACGTCTTCGTCCAGCTCACCTCCGGCGTCAACGCCGGCGAACAAGTGATTGTCAGCCAACAGGTCGGCACGACCGTCAGCCGTCCGGGCAGACCGCCGATGGGATTCTAAGCCATGACGACACCGCTGTTGCACCTGCGCCATGTCTTTCGCCGTTTCGCCAACGGAGAGAAGACCGTCGACGTTCTAAAAGACATCAATCTGACGATCCAATCGGGTGAGATGGTCGCCATCGTCGGGGCATCAGGCTCGGGAAAATCCACCCTGATGAACATCCTCGGCTGTCTGGACAAACCCAGTGAGGGTGACTACCTGGTGGCCGGAACCTCCACGCTGACGCTGGATAACGACAGTCTGGCCGCGCTGAGGCGGGAACACTTCGGCTTTATTTTTCAGCGTTATCATCTGCTGAGTGACCTGACGGTACAAGACAACGTGGAGATCCCGGCCATCTATGCCGGTAAAGCACGCCATGAGCGCCAGCAACGCTCACTCGCGCTGCTGACCCGACTGGGGTTGGAAGAACGTCTGAACTACTCGCCTAACCAGCTTTCCGGTGGACAGCAGCAGCGCGTCAGCATTGCCCGCGCCTTAATGAACGGCGGCAACGTCATTCTGGCCGATGAACCCACCGGCGCGCTTGATAGCACCAGTGGAAATGAAGTGCTGGCGATCCTGAAAGAGCTGCACCGGCAGGGGCAGACCATCATCATCGTTACACACGATATGCAGGTGGCACGGCAGGCGGAGCGCATCATTGAGATCCGTGACGGTGAAATCATCGGCGATCACCATCATGACGCCGCTCCAGGCGATGCCTTTCCTTCCACTCTCCCGCCTGTGACCGTGGCTCAAGGCCCCGTTTTGTCCGCCAGCCCCACGATGTCCCAATGGTGTGACCGCTTTACCAACGCGTTTAAAATGGCGCTGCGTGCAATGAACGCCCAGAGAATGCGTACTTTTCTGACCATGCTGGGCATTATCATCGGCATCGCGTCAGTGGTGTCTGTCGTGGCGCTGGGGAAAGGCACTCAGCAGCAGGTTCTGGATAGCATCAACGCGATGGGGACCAGCACGCTAGAAATTTTTCCCGGCAAAGACTTTGGCGATATGCGGTCAGGCGCGATCCAAACGCTCAGGGCCAGCGACATCAAACCGCTTTCGGAACAGCCTTACGTCCACAGCATCACTCCCCTGCTCTCCACCAGCGTAACGCTGCGCTATCGCAATGTGTCGGTCTCCTCCAGCGTGAACGGCGTCGGCGAACAGTTTTTTACCGTGCGCGGCTATACCCTCTCGGAAGGGGTAGCCTTTCCCTCTCGCAGTATCGACACCCTGGCGCAAGAAGTCGTTATCGATCAGAACACGCGCGATAAGCTGTTCCCTCATGGGGAAAATCCTCTGGGGCAGGTCATTCTGCTCGGCACGCTGCCGTGCCGGATAATTGGCGTAGCGACCCGCCAACAGAGTGGCTTCGGAAGTGATGAAAACCTGAATGTCTGGGTCCCTTACACGACCGCGATGTGGCGACTGGTCGGACAGTCCTATCTGCGCAGCATCACGGTTCGCGTCAAAGACAATATCGATCTGGGCGTGGCAGAGCAGGGCATCACGGAAGTACTGACGCGCCAGCACGGCAACAAGGACTTCTTCGTGATGAACACCGACAGCATCCGGCAAACCATCCAGCAAACCAGCGCCACCCTGACGCTGCTGGTGTCGTTGATTGCGGTGATTTCACTGATCGTCGGCGGGATTGGCGTGATGAATATCATGTTGGTTTCAGTCACGGAGCGGACGCGTGAAATCGGCGTACGGATGGCGGTGGGGGGGCGTACCAGCGATATTATGCAGCAATTCCTGATTGAAGCGGTGCTGGTTTGCCTGTGCGGCGGGCTGCTGGGCGTCGCAACCTCGATGCTGGGCGGCTGGATATTCGGCCTGCTGGTCACCAGCTTCTCTCTCGTGTATTCGCCCGCCTCTATCGTCGCTGCGTTCGTCTGCTCCAGCCTAATCGGCGTGATTTTCGGCTTCTTCCCTGCCCGGCGCGCCGCCAACATGCAGCCTATCTACGCGTTGGAAAGGGAATAGCCGAAGGAGAAACGGCGGTCAGTTGAAGATGCCGGTCGAGAGATAACGATCGCCGCGATCGCACACAATCGCGACGATATGGCTTCCCGGTTCAGCGGCGGCGATCTTCAGGCGCCCGCCACGGCACCGCCTGAACTCACGCCGCATAACAGACCTTCCTGCTGCGCCAGCAAGCGCGTAGTGGATTCGGCCTCCTCCTGAGAAACGTCCAGAACACGGTCGACCAGCAACGGCTCGTAAATCCCCGGCGTATAGCCCGGCGACCAGCGTCGGATCCCCGGGATCTGACTGCCGGCCTGTGGTTGCAGTCCGACGGTGCAGACAGCCTCACGCTGACTTTTCAGATATCGGCTAACGCCGGTGATCGTGCCGGTGGTGCCCATACAGGAGACAAAGTGGGTCAGGCGACCCGCCGCTTGACGCCAGATTTCAGGACCGGTGCCGACGAAATGGGCGTGCGCGTTGTCCGGGTTGTTGAACTGGTCAAGCACATAACCTTCGCCCGCTTGCGCCATACGGCGCGCCATGTCTCGCGCGCCTTCCATTCCTTCATCCGGGCTCACCAGCAGCAGTTCCGCGCCGTATGCACGCATGGCGGCCTGACGTTCCAGACTCATGTTTTCCGGCATCAGCAGCCGCAGGCGGTATCCCTTCAACGCCGCGACCATCGCCAATGCGATGCCGGTGTTGCCGCTGGTCGCTTCGATCAACGTGTCGCCGGGGGCGATAGTCCC
The DNA here is from genome assembly GCF_002111585.1 of Lonsdalea iberica. Classification (GTDB taxonomy): domain Bacteria; phylum Pseudomonadota; class Gammaproteobacteria; order Enterobacterales; family Enterobacteriaceae; genus Lonsdalea; species Lonsdalea iberica. The sequence goes on along the minus strand of NZ_LUTP01000010.1, from coordinate 70,568 downwards.
CCGCCGCTCCGCCTGACAGATCATGCTATAAGCGGCGCGGTCCTTAATCGACCCCGCCGGGTTCTGTCCTTCCAGCTTGACCCATATCTCGCTATCCGTGTGGCGAGCCAATCGCTGTAATTTCACCAACGGCGTATTGCCGATGCAGTGTTCAAGCGCGTCTGTCTTCACGTCCTCTGCCTACCTTTCTCTATCGGGGTCGTCTCGTTTCGGCAATTACAACGCCTGTAACCACGTCAGCGATGGAGCGAAATAGTAGCTCCCGCTCACAGCGCGGGTAAAGCGCAACATCTCGTCCCGCTTTCCGTCCCGGTCGCCGAACATACTTAGCAACTGCTGTTCGATATTGTGCAAGCGAGCGCAATAGGCCATGAAATAGAGTCCTTTTTTACCGCTGGCCGACCCGTAAGGCAGGCTCTGGCGCAAAATTTTCAGACCGTTGCCGTCTTCTTTGAGATCGACACGACTAAGGTGAGAAGTCGCCGGACGCCGATCGGACGGCAGCTCTTCGTTCTCCTGCTTGGTGCGACCGATCATCTGTTCCTGTTTTTCCGTACTCATACGCTCTAGCTGACGCAGGTTATGCTCCCAACGCTGTACAAAAACGTAGCTGCCGCCCGCGCCCGGCTGTCCGTCGGGGATAATGGCGACACGATGGCGATCTTCGCCCTGTGGATTTTCGGTACCGTCGACAAAGCCGCTCAGGTCCCTATCTTCCACCCAGCGGAAGCCATGTGTTTCTTCCTCGACGTGAATGGCGCTGTCGAAGGCGACCATCGCCGCCTGCGCCAGGCTGAAGTTCACGTCGTGACGTAGCGACTGAATATGGATCAACATATCTCGCTGCGTCGCCGGCGCCAGCCCTTTCCCTAGCGGTGTAAACGGCTTCAGTTCGGCGGCGCTGCCGTCACAATCCAGCTCGCGCCATACATCGTGACCAAAGGCGAGCGTCGCGCCCAAACCAGCCTCAGGGAACTGCTGTTGTAACTCATTCAGAGACTGACAAAATTTCTTGCATCCCTGCCGGATGGCATCAAATTCTCCCTGAACACTGGCTTCCATATAAATGGCAAAACGGCGATGCTCCAGCAAAATACCGCTTTGAATTGGTGTCATCACTCTCATTCCTCTTTTTATTCAGTGTGTTGTGGCATCTACCTTGATCCGAAAATACCCAGCGCGCTTATGATACCGGATGCAATACTCATTTTGCTTTGCTTCAACGCAAAATGTCTCCCAGGCCGCAACGCGGCTGAGATAGAAAGAGGGGAAGGTCGTGCGGGGAATTACCGGCAAATACAGTGAAAGATGAGAAAAAGCACGGGCGGCTGCGCCCATGCCAGATGAGGGAATCAGCTGCGCGGCTGAGCGTGCCAGATGATTTTGCTGACTTTCCAACGTTGCAGAATATCATCAGGCGGCATGAGTCCGTCCGGACCGCTCCAGCTACCGGTGAACAGATAGCTCACATGCTTGCTTTGCGGCGCGACACATTCCACGTCGCGGGCGCTGTCGCCCTGTCCCAGTCGGCAAGCCTCAAACGCCTTGCTGTAAAGCGAGCTGAATTCGTCACCGATTTTAACGCCCCAGACGCTGGCGGCCGACGTGTCCATGACATCCACCTGACTGACGTGACGCTTAGGCTCACCGTTGATCGTCACTTTCACCTGGTCGTCCTTCAGCGCTTCATAGAACGCCACCAACTTACCATTATGCGTTGCCATTCCGCCGCGCAGCCGGTAATTTCCGTCCAAGGCGCGATCAAGCTCGGCTTCAGACATCGACGTTCCCGCGGTGATGCCGCCGACGCCCGTGTCTGAGACCGTTAAAGAAGACCCGAACCAGTTCATTGGCGACAGGCTGGACATGGAAAAATGGGACAGCGTGCCGCAGCCGGTCAGCAGCAGCGGAAGAGCCAAATATAGCGGTCGAACAGTTATCACAACCAACTCCTTAAAAAAACGGCACCTGCCTGCATGCAGATGGCTATTGGAGTCCTCTGTGAGCAGAAAGTGCCGTAAAAATCGTTGCGGGGGTATACGACAGTCAGGTCGTATTCGTGGGGGATAGCATGCATGTCGCGCCAGCACATCACCCCGCGGTTAATACTCCTGATCTTCTATCAGGCGCTTGCCCAGCGTGATGCAGTCTGCGGTTTGATAATCCAGCTTCTCGTACATGCCAATCACCGCATCGTTATCTTCGCGCACCATCAGGTTGATTTTTGGACAGCCGCGCGCAATCAGCTTCTTTTCCAGCCGACTGACCAGCGCATTGGCGATACCGCGCCCGCGAAAGTCGGGATGAACGCCCAGATAGTAGGCCGACCCCCGGTGACCGTCATAACCGCCCATCACTGAGCCGACAATCTCTCCGCTGACTTCCGCCACCAGAAACAGATCGGGGTCATGGTTCATCTTACGTTCGATATCCATTTCCGGATCGTTCCACGGGCGCAGGAGATCACAACGATCCCAAAGAGTGATCACTTCTTCAAAGTCATCTTGCCTGAATATGCGGATGTCCATCGGTAACGACCCATTAGCGGTAAGTAAATGAGGGAAGTTCTGATTATCGCGTGATTCCCGTCAGACGCAACCGTAAATTGCCGTCACCGCCTCATCACCACGACAGCATTTATCGACGCGAAAATCTCGTTATACTGACGGCTTTGCCACTGATGCCAAAAGGATCACGATGAGTTCTCCCGATATCGACGCGATTAAACGTTTTCTGCTCTCGTTGCAGGACACCCTCTGCCAACAGCTGGAACAGATGGACGGTGCCGAAACCTTCAGGGAGGACGCCTGGGAATACGCAACCGGCGGCGGCGGACGAAGCCGGGTCCTGCGTCAGGGGCAGGTCTTTGAGCAGGCCGGGGTCAATTTTTCCCACGTGTCAGGCGCGTCGCTGCCGCCTTCCGCCAGCGTACACCGCCCAGAACTGGCAGGGCGCAGCTTTCAGGCCATGGGCGTCTCGCTAGTTATTCATCCGCTCAATCCGTACGTGCCCACCAGCCATGCCAATATACGCTTCTTTATTGCCGAAAAAGAGGGCGAGATGCCGGTGTGGTGGTTCGGCGGCGGCTTCGACCTGACGCCATTTTACGGCTTTGAAGAAGATGCGGTTCATTGGCATCAAACGGCGCACGACCTCTGTCAGCCCTTCGGCGAAGACATCTACCCGCGCTACAAAGCCTGGTGCGACGAGTACTTCTTCCTGAAGCATCGCAACGAAGCCCGAGGCATTGGCGGCCTGTTCTTCGACGACCTGAATACGCCGGATTTCGCCACCAGCTTCGCATTTATGCAGGCCGTCGGCAGAGGGTTTGCAGAGGCCTACTTGCCGATCGTCCAACGCCGTAAAGATCTGCCCTGGGGCGAGCGGGAGCGCGAATTCCAGCTTTATCGTCGCGGGCGCTACGTGGAGTTCAACCTGGTGTGGGACCGCGGCACGCTGTTCGGCCTGCAGAGCGGCGGGCGGACAGAATCCATTCTGATGTCGATGCCGCCGTTGGTGCGCTGGGAATATCAATACGCCCCGGCATCGGACAGCCCGGAAGCCGCGCTGTATCGGGACTTTCTGCCGCCGCGCGACTGGTTGGCCCCCAAAGAAAACGAGGAAGAACGCTGATGGCCGTTATCTGGGTCGATGCCGACGCGTGTCCGGTTGTGATCAAGGAAGTCCTGTATCGTGCGGCAGAACGCACGGCGACCACCGTCACCTTCGTCGCCAATCAGCCGCTGAAAGTGCCGACATCCCCCCACCTGCGCACGCTGCGCGTCGCCGCCGGCTTCGACGTTGCGGATAACGAAATCGTCCGTCGCGTCACGCCCGGCGATTTAGTGATCACCAGCGATATCCCGCTGGCCTCCGAGGTGCTGGAAAAACAGGGTGAGGCGCTGAACCCTCGCGGGGAGCGTTACACGCCGGACACCATCCGCGAGCGACTCACGCTACGCGACTTCATGGATACCCTGCGTTCCAGCGGCATTCAGACCGGTGGCCCCAACGCGTTGAGCCAGCGCGACCGCCAGCAGTTCGCCAATCAGCTGGACCAGTGGCTGCAACGTCAATCCCGCTAACCGCCTTTTCCCCCGATCGCGTCTCTGCGATCGGGTCGATCAATTGCCCTATTGTCTTCCTCCATCACAGTAATCAGAAAAACCGCATGTCATTCTGTCCGGTACTGATGCAGGGTATGTCATTACTACCCGAGTTTTCGTCGATCCGTTTCTTATCCCAGGAGTCATGCATGAACCAACTCGATGCCCTTAAACAGTTCACCGTCGTGGTGGCTGACAGCGGCGATATCGACTCAATCCGGCATTTCGCGCCGCAGGATGCCACCACCAATCCTTCCCTGATCCTGAAAGCCGCCAGCCTGCCCTCCTATCAGTCGCTGTTTACCGACGCGCTGGACTATGCCCGCCAGCAGGGCGGATCGCGCGAAACACAGCTGATAAACGCCAGCGACCAGTTGGCCGTCAACATTGGCGCCGAGGTGCTGAAAAGCATTCCAGGGCGGATCTCCACCGAGGTAGACGCGCGCCTGTCATTCGACCGGGGTATGTGCGTCACCAAGGCCCGCAAGCTGATTGGACTGTATGAACAGAAAGAGATTCCCCGTTCACGTATTCTGATCAAGCTGGCGGCGACCTGGGAAGGGATTCAGGCAGCCGAAGCGCTGGAAAAGGAAGGAATTAACTGCAACCTGACGCTGCTGTTCTCGTTTGCCCAGGCGCGGGCCTGTGCGGAAGCGGGAGTGTATCTGATCTCGCCGTTCGTCGGCCGCATCTACGACTGGTATCAGGCTCGTGAACCTAACGCGGACTATTCGGCAGAACAAGATCCGGGCGTACAGTCCGTCAAACGCATCTACGATTACTATAAGCAGCACCGCTACGAGACCGTCATCATGGGTGCCAGCTTCCGCAAAGTTGAACAGGTGCTTGCGCTGGCGGGCTGCGACCGGCTGACCATTTCTCCGCATTTGCTGGAGCAACTGAAGAACAGCGGTGCGCCGGTGGAGCGCAAACTCAGCCCGGCGACGGAAGGGCTTTATCAGGCTTCGCCGCTCTCCGAAGCCGAATTCCGCTGGCTGCACAATCAGGACGCCATGGCGGTAGAGAAACTGGCGGAAGGGATACGTCTGTTCGCCGCCGATCAGCAGAAGCTAGAAGACCTACTGGCCGCACAGCTATAACAGTAACAGAGAGGTCGCGGGGCGAATTTTACCGCCCCGCCCTGACAGCCAATCCACTACGACTTACTGAACCACCCCTGTATCTGGGCGTACTGTAGGAGCATGATGGTCTTGGCATCTTTGATGCGCCCGTCTTTCACCATCGCGACCGCTTCGGTAAAAGGCAGTTCAACCACTTCGATATCCTCATCGTCGATCCCGCCTCCGCTGTTTTCACGCAAGGAGTCGTCGTACTGTGCGGCGAAGAAGTGGATGATTTCGGTCACGCCGCCCGGCGACATATAGGCTTCAAACAATTTTTCGACGTCTCTGACGACATAGCCGGTCTCTTCTATGGCCTCGTTCCGTACACAAGTTTCAGGAGAGTGCTCGTCCAGCATCCCCGCACAGGCTTCCAGCAGCATGCCGCTCTCATTGCCGTTCAGGTATGTCGGCAACCGAAACTGACGCGTCAGGACCACGTTGCCGCTTTCCCGGTTATACAACAGAATCGTCGCACCATTCCCCCGGTCATACACCTCGCGAACCTGCCGAACGGTCCCGCCATTTTTCCTTCTCAGGTCATAAACATACTTATTCAGCACAAACCATTGGTCGGACAGCAGTTTCTTTTTAACGATGGTAATCGATGACGTCATGTCAGGCCCTCGGTCTCAAATCGTGTCAATCAACATCAGGTTATTCTGATGAGCAGGCTCGCCGGGCCATGTCGACCAGACGGCGCCGAGTCACTCATCATGCACCGAACCGTTATTGACCACAAATTGCCTGAATGCGGAAATGCCCCAGCCAGATTCTCGGCTCTTGTGCCAAATCATCAGCGTATCGATTTCACCAATCGCAGGGTCGATAGTGTGCCCACGGACAGCAAAGCTCTGCGCGTAGAATCTGACTACGCTGTCGGGGAGGAGCGAAATCCCCATTCCTGACGCCACGCAGCCGAGAATAGCCTGAAAAGATCCAAACTCCTGCAGCCCTGCGCCAGCGAGACTTTGCTGGCTAATCCACTGTTCGAAGCGGGCGCGGTAGTGGCTGCCTTGTGCAAACTTCAACGGTTTGTTGACCTGCAAATCGTCAGCGGTCACGACGTCAGCGTGATCCTTCGCCGTGACCAGGACTAATCTCTCCCGCCAGACGGGAATGCGGCCCAAGAGCTCGTACGGTAAGGAGTCATGAGCAGCGACAAAGGCGAGATCTAATTCACCATTCAGCACTTTTTTAACCAGCTGGAACGTTGAATAGGTTTCCAGACTCAGCTCGACCAGCGGCATCTGGAGGCTGAATGAGGACAACAGGGAAGGTAAGCGGATCGCCGCCGTGGTTTCCAATGACCCGAGGCGTAGCGGCCCGGAAGGCGTGCGGGCCTGCAAATTTCGCTGCGCCTCGTCCAGCAACGCCAAAATCTGTTTGGCGTACCCCAGCAAGTATTCGCCCTCCGGCGTGATGTGGAGACGATTTTTCTCACGCCTGAACAGACAGACATTGAGGCTGGCTTCTAATCGCTTGAGCCGGGTAGTCACATTTGACGAAACGCAGTGCAAACGCTTTGACGCTTCTGTGACAGAGCCTGTCTCAGCGACGGCTTTGAAGAAACGCAGTGAATCGCTGTTCATATCGCACGTTCCCTTTAAATGAATATTTAGCTAATAAATATTCACTTTTATTTATCTTAATAACCGTCAGGATAGCTCTAACACCATTCCTGCTATCTGCGGAAGAGAAAAATGAATCAAGTGCGATATTCCCAGCAAATGTCGTCATCTATTAGCACTGCACTGTTCGGCATGGCGATTTTGGCGCTGGGAATGGGACTCGGCCGTTTTCTCTTCACCCCCATGTTGCCCGTCATGCTCAGCGAGAAACTGTTTACGTTCGACCAGCTCTCGTATCTTGCCAGCGCCAACTATGCGGGGTATCTGTTTGGTAGCCTGCTGTTTGCTTTCAGCCGCCTGATTCCCCCCGCTTACACCAGCGCGACGCTGTTTGCCGCCGCTATCGTCACCGCGGTACTGACATTGGCTATGGCCCTGTCTCATGATTTTACCCCGACGCTGTTGATTCGTTTCACCGCCGGTATCGCCAGCGCAGGAATGATGATTTTCGGCTCTTTAAGCATCATGCGCCTCACGCATGACTTTGGCGCTATCGCTGCGCTATATGCGGGCGTTGGCGTGGGAATCATCATGGGGAATGAGTATGTCGTCGCCGGGCAGCGCTATGCGCTGGACGCAGAGACGCTGTGGTGGGGCGCGGGCCTGCTGTCCGCTCTGCTGTTGCTGGGGATGTGGCTGCTGACGCCACGGCGTGCGGCGGCATCTGCCGGCGTCGCTCCCACGCCGGTCAAACAGGAAACCATTCTCTGGTGGCAGTTGGCGCTGCTGTATGGACTCGCCGGCTTCGGCTACATCATCATCGCCACCTATCTGCCTTTGATGGCCACAACACTGGCATTTCCGCTGCTAGCCAGCCACCTGTGGTCGCTGGTCGGTCTCGGCATCATTCCCGGCTGCTTCATTTGGCTTTGGGCCGCGGGTCGGTGGGGAACGCTGCAATGCCTGACGGTCAATCTTTTCCTGCAGGGAGCGTGCGTCCTGCTGACCTTGGTTAGTAACTCACCCGTACTATTAATCCTCAGCAGCATCGGGTTCGGCGCCACGTTCATGGGCTCCACCTCACTGGTGATGCCGTTAGCCAAACGCATTCGCGTTCCACGACATATCAATCTGCTCGGACTGGTTACCCTGACTTACGGGATAGGGCAAATTGCCGGCCCCTTGCTGACCAGCGCGCTGAAATCCGGTCCCCACGCAGTCGTCTTCGCCACTGTCTGCGGTGCCATCGCGTTATTTATTGCCTCTGGAATGAGTTATTTCACAACAGGAAATCGTCAATGTTCGATCAATCAAAGGAGATGAGTTATGGCTCGAACAACTATTGCAATATTGGGCGTAGGTCCAAGAGGATTAAGTATTCTTGAACGTCTGATTACGCTTTATCACCTCTCACCACCCCCAGAAGGAATGGAAATCCTGCTCGTTGATCCCAATGAAATTGGCACGGGAGCTCACCATCCTCAACAACCCGACCACCTGCTGGTCAACACCGTCGCCAGTCAAATTACGCTCTTTGGCGATGAGTCGGTCAGAAATACCGGCCCCATCCGCCGTGGGCTCAACTTGTGTGAGTGGGCTAGAGCACAGGGCTACCGAAACAAAAATGGCACTGAAATTCAGGAAAACGACTACCTTCCCCGTCGTCTGCTGGGCAAATATCTTGCCTGGGGATACCACGAAATCACCCGCGAGCTGCCTCAGGATTTCGTGATCCACTATCGTCCGCACCGTGCCACCAACATGACCCTTCGAAATAACGGGAAAACCACGGTTGATCTGGAGGGCGGGACGAGCATTACAGCCGATTTTGTTTTCCTCACCACCGGGCATGGGCGCAATAGGCTGTCCATTGACGATCACGTGCTGCTGCAATTTGTGGCCGCCAAGGCATACGAAATCCCCGTCTTCAGTATTTCAGCACACCTTATCCCACCACGATGCTGGACGAGATATCGCCACAGTCGCGCGTGCTGATTCAAGGTATGGGGCTTACCGCTTACGATGTGCTATCGCAACTGACCTATGGCCGAGGAGGCATTTTCACAGAAGAGGGAGACCGACTGCGCTACACCCCCAGCGGACGTGAACCGGCTATCGCCCTGTTCTCCCGTCAGGCACTGCCGTTTAGCAGCCGCGGTCGTAATCAGAAGGGCGTCGGCGGGCAACACCATCCCGCATTCATTACTCTCGCCGTCATCGACAAACTTCGTCAGCAGACGCTCTCCGACACGGGATCGTCGAAGCTGGATTTAGAAAAACAGATCCTGCCTCTGCTGATGAAGGAGATGTGCTACGTCTATCGCAGCACTCTAGATAAGCAGTGGCCGGATGCGGCGACGTATCAAGAAGATCCTGCGGATCGTCAATGTATCCTCGCGCTGTTTTATCCACATCAGGGCAGGTCATTCGCTTCCCTGCAGGCTTACACTGAATTCTTGATGGCGCACCTGATTGACGATCTCCACGCCGCGGATCAAGGCAATATTGAGGGCCCAATCAAAGCGGCCACCGATGTGATTCGAGACGTGCGCGATATTCTGCGAAGTGCGATCGATTTCGGCGGGTTAACCGGCGAATCTCATCAGCGTCTCTCGGACCACTACGCGCCAATTTTTAACCGCATCGCGGTGGGACCGCCATTAGAGCGGAACCGTGAACTGCTGGCGCTGATGGAAGCGGGGGTGGTCAAGCTTGCGGGGGGCCCGCGTCTACACTGATGCTCAACGCCCAATCAGGCTGTTACGAGATTAACAGCTCGTTTACCGAGACAAACAGCCGGACGGAATTCGATGTGCTGATCAAAGCCAGGATCGACAGTTTCTCTGTACTGCACGATGATTCGCCGTTTATCCACAACCTCATCACACAGGGAATTATCCGCCCCTTCATCAACCAAGGCTATCATCCCGGCGGGATAGATATCGATCGCAATCAGCATCCGATCTCTAGCGAAGGAGAAGCGCAGAAATCACTGTGGGCGCTGGGTGTTCTCGCTGAAGGGCCGAACTTCTATACCTATGTGCTGCCACGTCCGCAGGTTAACTCGCGCGCGCTGCAGGATGCCGGAAGATGCGTTATCGACATGTATCAGCAGCTGGAACAGCTTCACTCCATGGATGATTCAAATGTGTTCTCGTAGTCCTGTTACCTGAATAATTTTCGAGTCTACACCGGAGGAAACTATGCCATACGTCAATATCAAAATTACACGGGAAGGCGTGACCGCTGACCAGAAAAAGCAATTGATTGAAGGCGCGACAAAATTGCTGGTGGACGTTTTGAACAAAAATCCCAGCACCACCGTCGTGGTGATTGAGGAGGTTGATACGGATAACTGGGGAATCGGCGGCGTCCCGGTGACCGAATTAAGAAAAGGGAAATAAACCGCGTAAAGACGCGGCGCAATAAGCGCCGCGCTTTGTGCTAGAGACCGAACAGGCTGCCAATCAGCAGATAGAGGTTCAATGTCACCACCACGGCGACGATGACCCAGCCAATCAATTTCACCCACCGGCCGTTGACTAAATCGCCCATGAGTTTGCGGTCGTTGGTGAATAACAGCAGAGGAACCAGCGCCAGCGCAATGCCAAAGCTCAGCAGTACCTGACTCATGACCAGCACCCGCGTGGGGTCCATACCGCACAGGATGACGATAAACGATGGCAGCATGGTCACCGCTCTACGCAGCCACAGCGGTATTCTAAAGCGGACGAATCCCTGCATAACGACCTGCCCCGCCAGAGTACCCACCACCGTCGACGACAGCCCCGCAATGACCAGACTGAGACCGAATATCGTGGCGGCTGCCTGTCCCAACAGGGGTTTAAGGGTTAAATACGCCTGATCCAGATCCGCCACGTGGGTGTTGCCGCTAAAGTGGAACGCCGCTGCGGCTGTCGCCATCATGGCGAGATTGACGAATCCAGCGATAGTCATGGCTACGGCCACATCGAACTTCGTCGAAGCATAGCGATCGCTGCGAGTATTGTCTCCCTTACGCTGCGTCAGCGACGAATGCAGATAAATGACGTGCGGCATGATAGTCGCCCCCAGTACGCCTGCCGCCAACAGCACGGCGTCTGAGGTCGGCAGACTTGGAATCGCCATGCCACGCGCAATCGACGCCAGCTCAGGACGAGAAAATATCAGCTCAACGATATAGGCCGCCGCGACGAACAGCAGCAGACCGCCTATCACCATCTCAAGCGGCTTTTGCCCGCGCTGTTGCAGCATCAGTATCAGGAACGTAGCGATACCGGTCAGCACCGCGCCTTCCAGCAGAGAGACGCCCAGCAACAGTTTGAAGCCGATAGCGGCGCCGATAAACTCCGCCAGGTCGGTCGCCATAGCGATAATTTCCGCCTGTACCCAATAGGCCCAAACGGCAGGACGCGGAAAGCGATCGCGAATATGCTCTGCAAGATTTTTACCGGTCGCAATTCCCAACTTGGCCGAAAGTAGCTGAATCAGCATGGCCATGAGATTAGCCCATACGACCACCCACAACAGCTGATAGCCGTAAGATGCCCCGGCCTGAATATTGGTCGCGAAGTTACCAGGATCGATATAGCCGATTGCCGCGATAAACGCAGGCCCCATCAGGGAAAGTTTGATCTTCCTAGATGTACGGCTGACAGATGTGATAACGCGGCTCTCCTGCATAAAATTGACCCTTCTAAACATACTGAAATTATACTCTCACAGATATGAGAATGATTATCAAGTGCATTTAGAGCGATAGAAATGATTGTTCTGATAGGCAGAGATGATGAGGTGTTTCGACACAAAACCCGATGCGTATCAAAAAACTAATATTAACAAAATATACACAATGTGATGCTTTCGGCCTGAAAAAAAACGGGTTCGATATAAATCAGGCGAGAAATATTGTTGCGTCAATACTTGGGGGAGAGAAAGGGGAAAGAGGAAAAGCAGGGGCTCTTCGGAGCAGGTTAACATCCCCTGCTCCGAAGCAAAGCCAGAAAAGTTACTCTTTAGCTTTTGATACCGCAACCATCGCCGGGCGCAGCAGGCGACCGTTCAGGGTATAACCTTTCTGCATGACCAGCATCACCTGATTAGGCTCGTGATCGGCAGATTCCATCATTGTCATCGCCTGATGGATTTCCGGGTTGAACGGGACATTCACATCCGCCACGACTTCAATCCCGAATTTATGCACGGCAGACAGCAAAGATTTCAGCGTCAGTTCGACCCCTTCGATCATGGCTGTCAGCGCATCGTTGGACTTGTCTGCTGTTTCCAGCGCACGCTCTAAATTATCAATTACCGGCAACATTTCGCCGGCGAATTTTTCCAGCGCGAACTTATGCGCTTTTTCGACATCCAGCTCCGCACGGCGGCGAATATTTTCGCTTTCGGCGCGAGAGCGCAGCACGCTTTCGCGCTCACGCTGCTCTAATTCGCTTAGTTGCGCTTCCAGTTCGGCGATACGTTCATCACGGGGATCAGCCGCTTCTGGCGTCTCAACAGAGGCGTCTGCTGCTTTCTTTTGATCCTGGACCTGTTCGTCCGGCGACTTCTGTTCTTTACTACTCATGAAATACTCCGCGGTTTTGGCATTCATCTCGCTTGTTCGCTTATTATGGGGATCAAAACGGGGGTTTCAAGGGAACCCTGACATATTGCTCGGCTGAAACGCGGAACGCCCTCTTCCCGTAAGGATTAACCGCCCAATGAATAAAACATTTAACTGCATCGGTATCGTCGGTCATCCACGGCATCCTTCCGCCCTGGCCACACACGAAATGCTCTATAAATGGCTAACCGATAAAGGTTATTCCGTAATCCTCGAGCAACAAATAGCCCAGGAACTGAACCTCACTGAGGCCGTCACCGGCAGTCTGGCGGAAGTTGGACAGCAGGCCGACCTCGCCGTCGTGGTCGGCGGGGACGGCAACATGCTCGGTGCCGCGCGCGTGCTGTCCCGCTACGACATCAGCGTCATCGGCGTCAACAGAGGAAATCTCGGCTTTTTAACCGACCTCGACCCGGATCATGCCCAGCAACAGCTGAGTGACGTCCTCGCCGGGCGCTATATTCGCGAAAGTCGGTTTATGCTGGAAGCTCAGGTGTGCCGGGCCAACCACATGAACAGCAGCAGCAGCGCCATCAACGAAGTCGTCCTCCATCCTGGCAAAGTCGCCACATGATCGAGTTTGAAGTCTACATCGACGACAGTTTTGCCTTTTCACAGCGTTCAGACGGGTTGATTATCTCGACGCCCACTGGCTCCACCGCCTATTCCCTTTCCGGCGGCGGCCCGATCTTGAGCCCATCGCTGGACGCCATCGCGCTGGTGCCGATGTTCCCTCATACGCTCTCCGCTCGGCCGCTCGTGATCAGCAACGACAGCACCATAAGACTTAAATTCTCCCAGATTACCAACGACTTAGAGATCAGTTGCGATAGCCAGATCGCGCTTCCTATTCAGGAAGGCGAAGAGGTCTTAATTCGCCGCAGCCCTCACCATCTCAATCTTATCCACCCTGAAAATTACAATTATTTCAATACGCTGAGCAGTAAATTAGGTTGGTCGAAAAAATTATTTTAATAAGTCAACCTAACGGCTTTACTGTATAAAAAACCAGTTTATACTGTATGCATTAACACTTGTTTTTACATACAGGAAAAACATCATGCTGGCTCAACTCACTATCAGTAACTTCGCTATCGTGCGCGAACTGGAGATTGATTTTCAGACAGGTATGAGCGTCATTACCGGAGAGACCGGGGCAGGTAAATCCATCGCGATTGATGCCTTGGGCCTTTGCCTCGGGAATCGCGCCGACGCCAGCATGGTTCGGCCCGGCGCGGCGCGCGCGGACATCTGCGCGCGGTTTTCCCTGGCAGATACGCCAGCCGCACTTGAGTGGCTGGAGCTTAATCAGTTGGATGACAGCAACGAATGTCTTCTCCGCCGGGTAGTCGGAGCTGATGGGCGTTCTCGCGGGTTTATCAACGGGACTGCCGTGCCGCTTTCCCAACTTCGTGAATTGGGTCAGCATTTGATTCAACTGCACGGTCAGCACGCCCATCAGCTGCTGCTGAAACCTGAACATCAGCGTTACCTGCTGGACGCTTATGCGGACGAACCGCAGCTACTGTCTGCGATGCGAGAATCTTGCCGTCAGTGGCACCATAGCTGCCGAGAGCTTGCTCGCCACCAGCAGGCCGCGATTGAGCGAGAGGCCCGACGCGAGCTGCTGCAGTACCAATTGAAAGAATTGAACGAATTTATGCCTCAGGCCGGCGAATACGAACAGATCGACGCCGAGTACAAACGTCTAGCCAACAGCGGGCAGTTACAGTCTCTGAGCCAACAAACCTTGCAGATCCTCAGCGAAGGGGAAGAGCAGAACCTGCTCGGAATGTTACACAGCGCTCGTCAGACCCTGACCGAACTGGTTGGGCTGGACGAATCGTTGTCTGGCATTCTGTCTTTACTCGACGAAGCCACATTCAAATTAGCGAAGCCAGCGATGAGTTGCGTCACTACAGCGACCGAATGGAGCTTGATCCTGTCCGCCTGTATGAACTGGAGCAGCGGCTGTCCCGCCAGCTGTCGTTGTCTCGGAAACACCATGTCACGCCGGAAGAGCTGCCTGTGTTTTATCAGCAACTGCTAAACGAGCAACAGCTGTTGGAGCAGCAGGAAAGCGATCACGAGACCTTAAGTCAGGCTGTACACGAATATCATCAGGAGGCATTGCATGTCGCTGAACAGCTGCATACTCGGCGCTGCCAGCATGCGGAAGCACTCTCCCAGTTAATTACCGAGAACATGCGCGAACTGGCAATGCCACACGGCGATTTCTCCATTCACGTCACCTTCGCGACCGAGCACCTCAACATGACGGGGGCCGACCAGATCGAGTTTCGCGTCACAACCAACCCAGGACAGCCACACCAACAATTAGCGAAGGTCGCATCAGGCGGGGAACTGTCACGTATCGCGTTAATTCTGCAAGTCATCACGGCACAGAAAATGGATACGCCGGCACTTATTTTCGATGAGGTGGATGTGGGAATTAGCGGTCCGACCGCGGCGATTGTAGGCAAAATGCTGCGCCAACTCGGCGAGTCCACGCAGGTGATGTGCGTAACCCATCTACCGCAGGTCGCTGGTTGCGGACACCATCATTACTTCGTCAGCAAGCAGACTGACGGTGCAGAAACTGAGACGCTGATGGAGCCTCTCGGCAAACGAGCTCGCCTTCAGGAATTGGCCCGCCTGCTAGGGGGAAGCGCCGTGACCAAGAATACGCTGGCGAATGCCAAAGAGTTATTGGCCGCATAAAAACGTTCAACTTTTTCGGGTTCCTGAGGTCTTACATGGGCCTTGCCGGTTTTCAAGACAGGCAAGGTCTATTATCATCGGCAACCTATGCCCTTAAGGAATGAACTCACTATGCGCTGTAAAACGCTGACTGTCATCGCCGCCGTAGTCGCTGTTATGTTGACCGCCGGATGCTCCACGCTGGAGAAGGTGGTTTATCGCCCGGATATCAATCAGGGGAACTACTTAGCTCCGGCTGACGTCGCCAAGATCCATAATGGTATGACAAAACAACAGGTTGCTTATTCTCTGGGAACACCGATGTTACAGGACCCGTTTGGTAGCGATACATGGTTCTATGTATTCCGCCAGCAACCCGGTCACGAAGCCGTAAAACAGCAGACTCTGACGCTGAATTTCAACAGCCAAGGCATCCTTACCAGCATCGATAATAAGCCAGCGCTGAACTAATCGGCGAGTGTTGTCGGATAGGCTCAAAGCTACTGAGTTGAAGCCGAAGACGCCTGAAAAGCCTTCCTCTCGGGAAAAGCTTTTCAGGTCGAATCGAATTATGGCAACGAGCGATACGGATACATCACTGAACGGGAGACGCACAGTATGTCTATTCGGGGGGCGTCATGCAGTAGATGTCGGGAATAACGATTAAGTAAGTCGGTGGCTGTCGCATCTTTGATGCTACGCCTCGTAAAACCGCCACCTTTCTGTTTTCCCTTTTATGGGGACTTTTCTGGCAAACTGCCTTGAGTTCGTTAGCGAGATGGCACACGTCTAGCGTTTACTTTTTGAGTGTTCAGCCCGTTGTCGGCGCAACTCTTTGGGATCGGCAGTCAAGGGGCGATAAATTTCAACGCGATCGCCTTCCTGCAGCTTTTGATCCAGTTTGACCGGGCGGCTAAAAATACCAATTTTATTGATATTGAGATCTATCTCTGGACGCAATGTCAGTAAACCCGACGCTTTGATTGCCTGCTCCACTGTACTACCCTCATTGAGCCCCAGCGTACGAAGAAACTGGCGCTCCGGCAGCGCGTAAACCACCTCAACCCGCATCTCAGGCACTGTAAACCTCTTTGGCTCGTTCTGTGAAAGCCTGGACCATATTATTCGCTAACTCTTTAAATACTTTGCCGAAAGCAAGTTCAATCAACGCATTTTTGAACTCAAAATCCAAGTCGAGTTCAACTTTGCAGGCCTCTTCACTCAGCGGGGTAAACCGCCAATCACCCTTTAATTGCCGAAACGGACCGTCAACCAGCCGCATTGAGATAGACTGGTTATCTGTCAGCGTATTTCGTGTTGTAAAGGTTTTACTAATGCCAGCTTTGGAAACATCAACCGCCGCGGTCATTCCCTCCGAAGAGGTAGATAAAACTCGGCTTCCTGTACATCCCGGTAAAAAAGCAGGGTAAGAAGGAACATCATTAACGAGTTTAAACATTTGCTCGGCACTGTAGGGGACTAACGCAGAGCGATTGATTTTGGGCATACCATTTTCCAAGAGTAACAAAATGCGCAAAATAATAGCATTTTCGGTCTTCAGATAAAAACGCCGGGAAAGTTGCCCCAAGGCAGAACACAATGTCACTCTACACTTTGGCGGGGATTTCATTCCCTTAGACATCCAGTATAATGACGGCACTATGAAAAAGAAAAAAGCGTACAAACCCGGTTCCGCTACCATTGCGCAAAACAAGCGTGCTCGCCATGAGTACTTCATCGAAGAAGAATTTGAAGCTGGCCTTGAACTGCAAGGTTGGGAAGTCAAATCTCTGCGAGCGGGCAAAGCCAATATCAGCGACAGCTATGTGACCCTAAGAGACGGCGAAGCCTTCCTCTTTGGCGCCACGATTACCCCGCTCAACGTTGCGTCTTCGCATGTTGTATGTGACCCCACTCGCACGCGCAAACTGTTACTCAACAAACGCGAGATAGAATCGCTCATCGGCCGAATCAGCCGTGAGGGTTATACCGTCGTCGCATTGTCGATGTATTGGAAAAATGCCTGGAGCAAAGTCAAAATCGGCGTAGCGAAAGGGAAACGAGATCACGACAAGCGCGACGATATCAAAGAACGTGAGTGGAAATTAGACAAAGCCCGTATCATGAAGAGCGCAAACCGCTAAGCGGGTGGCTTAAGTCCGGTAAGTTCTGGTATACTGGCGAAAGTTTCTTGGGGCTGATTCTGGATTCGACGGGATTTGCAAAGCCCAAGGTGCATGCCGAGGGGCGGTTGGCCTCGTAAAAAGCCGCAAAAAAATAGTCGCAAACGACGAAAACTACGCTGTAGCAGCTTAATACCCTGCGTATAGCCCTCTCTCCCTAGCCTCCGCTCTTAGGACGGGGATCAAGAGAGGTCAAACCTAAAAAGAGATCGCGTGGATGCCTTGCCTGGGGTTGAAGCGTTAAATCTAATCAGGCTAGTTTGTTAGTAGCGTGTCTGTCCGCAGCTACCAGGCGAATGTAAAGACTAGACTAAGCATGTAGTACCGACGGTAGAGTAATTCCGGACGGGGGTTCAAATCCCCCCAGCTCCACCAATTTAGACACCGGTTATTACCAGATAAGGCCGGTGAAGTACGAAAAGCCCGCATGGCACAAGCCCCGCGGGCTTTTTTGTGCCAGATGGACGCAGTGCGGTTATGTAGCTTTCACAACGTTAGTGCCCCTCACAACACATCCCCAAGCAAGTTTTGCGAGAGCAAACTAAGAAAACACCCCCTGAATAATTAACCGAACTATTCGCATTTAACTCACCGTTTTTGAGCGTGATGAGCTAACATTCCAACATCCAATTTACCCCAATTTTATGGATTTCCGATGCGTCGTCTGGTTGCTTTATTGCCCCTTATCGTGATGCTGCAAGCGTGTAGCAGCAAGCCAGCCTCTTCCCTCCCTTCAGACACTATGCTGAAACCGTCAGGCGGTTTTTTTCGCTCTTCATCCGCGGGCTTTCAGAGCGGAGACTTCGCAAACAATCCAGACGTCGATCGCTTCGTGGATCACATGGTGAAAGAGTACGGATTCGAGCGTGAAAACCTGCACCGCGTCCTGGGACAGGCGCAACGGCTGGATGGTGTGATCCGGCTGATGGATCGACAGGCGCCCTCGCCGACCTCCGCGATCCCGTCCAACATCCCCAACGGCGCCTGGCTGCGTTATCGCAAGAAATTTATTACGCCGGACAACGTGCAAAATGGCGTTATGTTCTGGAACCAATACGAAGATGCATTGAATCGCGCATGGCAGACCTATGGCGTGCCGCCGGAAATCATCGTGGGGATTATTGGCGTGGAAACCCGCTGGGGCCGCATCATGGGGAAAACCCGTATTTTGGATGCGTTGGCAACACTCTCCTTCGCCTATCCGCGTCGCGCCGCCTATTTCAAAGGCGAGCTGGAGCAATTTCTGTTGATGGCGCGGAAAGATGGTTTTGACCCGCTGACGCTGCGGGGTTCTTACGCCGGCGCTATGGGATACGGGCAATTCATGCCCTCCGCCTTTAAACGCTATGCGGTAGATTTTAATGGCGATGGCATCCCCAATCTTTGGGACCCCGTCGACGCCATCGGCAGCGTCGCCAACTACTTCAAAGCCCACGGCTGGGTACGCAACGGACAGGTGGCCGTCTCCGCGAATGGTCAGGCGTTGAGTCTGGATACCGGCTTTAATACCCGCTATTCGGTAAGAACCCTGTCGGCCGCCGGCCTGTCTCCGCTCGAACCGCTCATCGGTAACCAGGAAGTTAGCCTATTGCGTTTGGATATGGGGAATCGCTATCAGTATTGGTACGGGCAGCCCAACTTCTACACCATCACCCGCTATAACCACAGCACCCATTACGCGATGGTGGTCTGGCAGTTGGGCGAAGAGGTGAAAATAGCCCGGCGAGCTCAGCAGTGACGGCATCTTTACCGACGTGAGAGGCGGATGGACTGACGGGGAGTTAGGCGCTTAGGCGATAGTTTCTTCGCTTGCAACGTAAAATCGAATTTCCCGGAATGATTCCCTTGCGCCTGGTGCCGTTGGCTGTTTTAGTGAGCACTATCGATCAAGGCTGGGGCAAAGACCTCGCATAACGGAAAGAGTGATATGACTAAGATTCGAGTTGGCGTCGTGTTCGGTGGTAAATCGGCAGAACACGAAGTTTCGCTGCAGTCCGCCAAAAACATCGTGGAAACCATTGATAAGGATAGATTCGACGTCGTTCTGCTGGGTATCGACAAGCAGGGCGAGTGGCACATTAATGATGCCTCCAATTATCTGCTGAATGCAGAAAACCCGGTGAAAATAGCCCTTAACCGTTCAAGCCAGCATGTCGCGCTGATCCCCGGTCAGGTCGACCGCCAGTTAATCGATACGAAAAATGCAGATGCCCTGTCCCAGATCGACGTGATCTTCCCGATCGTTCACGGCACGTTGGGCGAAGATGGTTCTCTGCAGGGACTGCTGCGGATGGCGAATATACCGTTCGTCGGCAGCGGCGTACTGGGCTCGGCGGTCAGCATGGATAAAGACGTGACCAAGCGACTGTTACGAGACGCCGGGCTGCTGGTCGCGCCGTTTGTTACTCTCACCCGCGCTAACCGTCGTCGATTCGACTTCACCACAATCACCGCCAAGCTGGGTCTGCCGCTGTTTATCAAACCGGCCAACCAAGGCTCTTCCGTCGGCGTCAGCAAAGTCAAAGACGAGGCGTCATTTAAACGCGCGGTCGATCTGGCGTTCAGTTATGACCACAAGGTGCTGGTAGAGTCCGCGATTGTCGGCCGTGAAATCGAATGCGCCGTACTGGGCAATGATTTTCCGCAGGCCAGCGTGTGCGGCGAGATCGTGCTGCACGACGAGTTCTACTCTTACGATACCAAATACATTGATAAAGACGGTGCCGGCGTCGCAATCCCGGCTCCCCTGCCGGAAGTGACCGACGAGCGTATTCGCGCCGTTGCGTTGCGCGCTTTCCAGACGCTGGAGTGTCAGGGGATGGCGCGGGTCGATGTCTTCCTGACGCAGGATGACGAGATCGTTATCAACGAAGTCAACACGCTGCCCGGTTTCACCAATATCAGTATGTACCCGAAGTTGTGGCAGGCGAGCGGTATTAGTTATACCGCATTAATTACTCAGCTGATTGAGCTAGCGCTGGAGCGCTACAAGCAGGATAACGCCCTGCAAAGCTCAGTGCGCGACTGACGCTCAATGGTCATCGGGCAAGGCGTCAGAAGTCTTGCCCGGTTCGCCTTCCATTCTCTCAATCTCCGGATTTACCTCGAACGCGCTTTCCTCCTTATATCCTCACTATTCACGACGCATCGAGCGGCGGTTATTCCGCCAGCGCATCATCTTGCCCCAGCGCAGCCTCCCCAGCAGCGACTCTCAGATAAAAGGCGACCCATTCATGTCGCTGCAGCTCGGCGATATACAGATTCTGACTGCCCAGTAGCTGAAATCCGCTTTTTAGCAGCACCTTGCCTGACGCAATATTGCCGTCTTTGTGGCAACCATACAGCCGGTCCAAACCGAGTTGCTGAAACGCGAACTGACATATCGCCAGACAGGCTTCCGTACCATATCCGTGCCCCCAATACTCCGTCCCTAACCAGTATCCGACCTCCGGGTAATGGCTATCCAGCGCCGACAACGAAATCGCGCCCACGATCTCGCCGCCCTGTCGCAGACACAGGGCAAACGTCACGCTTTTTCCGCTTAGCCAGTTATCCTGTAGAGAAGCAATCCATGATGAAATTCGGGACTGCGGGCAAGGATAAGGAATATGCACGGCCATAGCGGCAATGCGCGGGTCGCTTTCCAGCAGTGCGAACAACGCGACTACGTCCGAATCCCGCAGCGGTCGCAGCGCCAGACGCGGTGTGTCAATGATCGGCTGCTGCCGCTTTTCTTTTGTCATAACGCCCACCTTACGCGCGGTCCCCGCAGAAATGAACGGGGTAATGAGGATTCAGTGGCGGCGCAGGAAAAAACAGTTCCCGTATTCGTCGCGAGGATGAACGTTTTCGCCGGACCTGTTATGATCGAAAACGATTCGTCTTGCTGTAACAAAATGGCTACATTTTGGCTTCAGCTTGAAGTGAACAGATTTTTAAGACAACTCCGCGCACAAACGGCTGTATAACGATCAGTCTCAGCGGTGATAAAACCCGCCCCACAAGGTAATTCGCTCAGCAATTGAAGGTTAAGTCATGATCACCACCGACGGTAATAACGCAGTCGCATCCGTGGCCTGGCGAGCTAATGAAGTTATCGCCATTTACCCCATTACGCCCAGTTCGACCATGGCGGAGCAGGCCGCAGCCTGGTCTAGCGAAGGCCGCCGCAACCTGTGGGGAGACACGCCGCGCGTGATGGAAATGCAGTCGGAAGCCGGCGCCATCGCGACCGTGCACGGCGCGCTGCAAACCGGGGCCCTGGCGACCTCGTTTACATCGTCCCAGGGACTGTTGTTGATGATCCCGACGCTGTACAAACTGGCCGGGCAGCTCACGCCCTTCGTCCTGCACGTGGCCGCCCGTACCGTAGCCACCCACGCGTTGTCCATTTTCTGCGATCATTCGGATGTGATGGCCGTTCGTCAAACCGGCTGCGCTATGCTGTGCGCCAGCAACGTTCAGGAAGCGCAGGACTTCGCGCTGATCTCTCAGATGGCCAGTCTGAACAGCCGCTTGCCTTTTATCCATTTCTTTGATGGTTTCCGCACCTCGCATGAAATCAATAAGATCGAGCCGCTCAGCGATGAACACATTCTGCAACTGCTGCCGCAGAAGTCGATTGATGAGCATCGTGAGCGAGCGCTCACACCTGAGCGTCCCGTCATTCGCGGGACCGCGTCCAACCCGGATACCTTCTTCCAGGCGCGTGAAGCCACCAATACCTGGTACAACGATGCCTATCAGCATGTTGAACAGGCGATGAATGACTTCGCCGCCGCGACCGGTCGTCAGTACCACCCGTTTGAGTACTACGGGCATCCGGAAGCGACCCGCATCATCATCCTGATGGGGTCCGGCGTCGGCACCAGCGAAGAAGTCATTGATACACTGCTGACCCGTGGCGAAAAAGTCGGTGTGGTGAAAGTGCGTCTGTACCGCCCGTTCTCCGCCCAGCATCTGCTGGATGTCATCCCGCAGACCGCGCAGAACATTGCCGTACTGGATCGCACCAAAGAGCCGGGCGCGCTGGCGGAGCCGCTGTATCTGGATGTCATGACCGCGGTGGCCGAGGCTTTCTCTCGAGGTGAGCGCCCACTCATGCCCCGCGTGATCGGCGGCCGTTACGGCCTGTCATCCAAAGAATTTACGCCGCAATGCGTCGAGGCCATATTTAAGGAGTTAGCGCTTGCCAACCCGCGACCGCGCTTCACGGTAGGTATCTATGACGATGTAACGCATTTGTCTCTGCCGCTGTCCGACCTGCCAATGCCGACGCAGGCGTCGCACGAAGCGCTGTTCTACGGTTTGGGCAGCGACGGCACCGTCTCCGCCACCAAAAACTCTATCAAAATCGTCGGTAATTCCACGCCGATGTTCGTGCAAGGCTACTTCGTGTATGACTCGAAGAAAGCCGGCAGCCTGACCGTATCGCACATGCGCGTCGGCCCGACGCCCATCAACTCGGCATATCTTATCGAGCAGGCCGACTTCGTGGCCTGTCACCAGTGGCAGTTCATTGATAAATACAGCATGGTCGAACGCCTGAAACCGGGCGGGGTTTTCCTGATTAACACGCCTTATAGCAGCGAAGACCTGTGGCATCGACTGCCACAGGAAGTTCAGGCGGGATTGAATCAGCGCCAGGCGCGCGTCTATTGCATCAACGCCGCCAAGATCGCACGTGATTGCCAACTGGGTGCGCGTATCAATACCGTCATGCAGATGGCCTTCTTCCACCTGTCGCAAATTTTGCCGGGTGAAGATGCGCGGGAGAAACTGCGCGCCGCCATCAACAGCAGCTACGGCAGCAAGGGTGTAGAGCTGGTTGAACGTAACTGGCGCGCGCTGGACGCCACGCTGGAAGCGCTGGAGGCCGTGCCGCTGGAGCAGGTCAACCCGAGCAGCCCGCAGCGCCCGCCGGTCGTCTCCGACGCCGCGCCCGACTTCGTCAAGACCGTGACCGCCGCCATGCTGGCCGGATTGGGCGATACCCTGCCCGTCTCCGCGCTACCGCCGGACGGCACCTGGCCGACGGGCACTACCCGTTGGGAAAAGCGCAACATCGCGGAAGAGATCCCGCTGTGGAAACCCGACCTGTGCACCCAGTGCAACCATTGCGTCGCTGCCTGCCCGCACGCCGCCATCCGAGCCAAAGTCGTACCGGCGGAGGAGATGGATGCCGCGCCAGCGTCACTGCAGTCGCTGGACGTGAAGGCTCGCGACATGCGTGGACAGAAATACGTATTGCAGGTCGCGCCTGAAGACTGCACCGGCTGTAACCTGTGCGTGGAAGTCTGCCCGGCGAAAGATCGTCAGAATCCAGAGATCAAGGCCATCAACATGAAGCCGCGTCTGGAACACGTCGAGGAAGAGAAGGCACATTACGACTTCTTCCTGAATCTGCCGGAAATCGACCGCAACAAGTTGGAGCGTATCGACATTCGTACGTCTCAGCTGATTACCCCGCTGTTTGAATACTCCGGCGCCTGCTCCGGCTGCGGCGAAACGCCTTATATCAAGATACTGACCCAGCTGTACGGCGACCGGTTGCTGATCGCCAACGCCACGGGGTGTTCGTCGATTTACGGCGGCAACCTGCCAACGACGCCGTGGACGACCGACGCCAACGGCCGCGGTCCGGCATGGGCCAACTCCCTGTTCGAAGACAACGCCGAATTTGGTCTGGGCTTCCGCCTGAGCGTGGATCATCATCGTCAGCGCGCTCAGCGCCTGCTGAACCAGCTGGCGCCTCAGTTGCCGACGGAACTGGTCGCGTCTCTGCTGGAAGAAAACATCAAAACCGACGACCGTCGCCGGCAGATTGAGCAGCTACGCGAACAGCTTGCGTCACTGACGAGCCATGAAGCGCGGCAGTTGTCGGAAGAAGCCGATCATCTGGTCGATAAATCCATTTGGCTGATTGGGGGCGATGGCTGGGCTTATGATATCGGCTACGGCGGTCTGGACCACGTGATGAGCTTGTCGGAAAACGTTAACGTTCTGGTGCTGGATACGCAGTGCTACTCCAACACCGGCGGCCAGCAGTCCAAAGCGACGCCGCTGGGTGCGGTGACCAAGTTTGGCGAGAACGGCAAACGCAAGGCGCGGAAAGATCTCGGCATCAACGTCATGATGTACGGTCACGTCTACGTCGCGCAGATCTCGCTGGGCGCTCAGCTCAACCAGACGATGAAAGCGATTCAGGAAGCGGAAGCCTGGCCGGGTCCGTCACTGATTATCGCCTACAGCCCATGTGAAGAGCACGGCTACGATCTGGCGTTCAGTCACGATCAGATGCGTCAGTTGACGGCGACCGGCTTCTGGCCGCTGTACCGCTTCGACCCACGCCGCAGCGCGGAAGGCAAACCTGCGCTGATGACGGACTCTCGTCCGCCGTCCGCCAGCCTGAGCGAAACGCTGCTTAAGGAACAACGGTTCCGCCGCCTGAATACGCAGATGCCGGAGGAAACGGCCGTGCTATATGAAGAAGCCGAGCTGGATCTGCGTCGTCGCTATGACTTCCTGAATCTGATGGCTGGCAAGGCCGAGAAGAACACTCAGGAGTAACAGTCGCCGCGGCTACATCCACGCCCTGCGCCGCACTTCGGCGCAGGGCGTTTTTTATGGTGACGCACACTTATATGAGCAGCGGCCGACGTACTGGTATCCCCGTCAGAAAGACGGCCCCGGCACTTTTTCGTGCCAAAAATGAGAAACCGCGTGGATGGGCTTCAAAAAATGTGATTAGTTACACATGTTGTTTCCCAATTAAGACGATCTGCCCATATAATGCGCACAGGTCTCTATTGACCCCAATAACCATTTCCGCCGGTATGGCTTCACACTCAATTAAGATCCCAACATGAGTATTCGTGCGATTCTGACGTTCGTTTTGGCTGCTGCCTGCTTTAGCCAGGCAGCCCTGGCCGTAGTCTATCCTCTGCCTGCCGGTAAAAGTCGGTTGGTGGGTGAAAACATTCACTTTACTATCCCTAGCGATAGCACCCAGCCTCTAGAGCATTTTGCCGCCCAGTTCCAGATGGGGTTGAGCAATATGATGGAAGCAAATCCGGGGATCGATGTTTACCTGCCCAAACCCGGCAGCGATATCGTCATCCCGCAGCAGTTGATTCTCCCTGATACGCCGCGTCAGGGCATTGTGATCAACAGCGCTGAAATGCGTCTGTATTACTACCCGAAAGGCACAAATACCGTCGTAGTCCTGCCGATCGGCATCGGCGAATTAGGCAAAGACACCCCGATTAACTGGGTCACCTCGGTACAGCGCAAGAAAGATGGCCCGACATGGACGCCGACCGCCGCTATGCATGCCGAATACGCCGCTCGCGGCGAGACGCTGCCTGCGGTCTACCCGGCCGGTCCGGATAACCCGATGGGCCTGTATGCGCTGTACGTCGGACGCCTGTATGCCATTCACGGCACCAATGCCAACTTCGGCATAGGCCTGCGCGTCAGCCACGGCTGTGTGCGTCTGCGTGCCGACGATATCAAGTACCTGTTCGATCATGTGCCGGTCGGCACTCGCGTGCAGTTCATCAATGAACCGGTAAAAGCAACGACGGAGCCTGATGGATCCCGCTATCTCGAGGTTCACCACCCTCTGTCGCGCACCGTGGAAGAATTCAACGCCGACACACCGGTGCCGCTGACGCTGACGCCTGCCGTGACCAATATTCTGACTGATGCCAGCGTGAACGAAAGTACGGTTAATCAGGTGATTCACGATCGCCTCGGCATTCCGCTCAAGGTTAACGGCCCGGCCAATGACCCGGCAGCGCCGCAGAGTACTGCGCCGGTCGAACCGCAGACCGCACAGCAGCCCGCACCGGAAGCGAACACGCCCGCTGCGCCAGAGACCACTCAACCGGAAGCTCAGCCGCAGTCTGATACCGCACAGCCGGAAACGACGGCGCCCGAAGCCACAGCTGCGCCGGAAGAAACCGACACCGCGACACCACCTTCAGAGACTCCCAGCCAGTCTTGAGTTCTTCGACAGGGCGGCGCTCGGCCGCCCTTCTTTCGATTTCCATCCCGCCTCTCCGACGCTTTCCGTATACGCCAATCTGACCCGACTTGCGCAACAGACCGTCGTCATGGGACGAGCATAAAAATTGCTTCTCACAAAGAACGGCAAAACGCTAACGACAGTTAGATCAACGCAGCTTGCTTCAGCTCGCTTTTCAGATAGGCGTAATAAATTGGCGCGGCGATCACGCCGGATAAACCAAAAGCGGCCTCAAACACCAGCATCGCCAGCAAAATCTCCCAGGCGTGGGCTTTGATTCTCGTCCCGACGATCTGTGCGTTAAGAAAATATTCCAGCTTGTGGATCAACATGAGATACAGAAGTGCGATCAGCGCCGTCGGCAGCGAGATGGAAAGTGCGGAGATGAAAACCATCGCGTTGGAGATCAAATTCCCGACCAC
The DNA here is from genome assembly GCF_002111585.1 of Lonsdalea iberica. Taxonomy (GTDB): domain Bacteria; phylum Pseudomonadota; class Gammaproteobacteria; order Enterobacterales; family Enterobacteriaceae; genus Lonsdalea; species Lonsdalea iberica. Next base: position 43,817 of record NZ_LUTP01000010.1, on the reverse strand, counting down.
CGGCAGCAGGCCGAAAACAAACGTCAGCACAACCAGCGTTTTTGAAAACGGCAGGTGGATCCCGAAAACCGGCAGAATGCCCAGTATAAAAATGGCGGACAGGATCGTATTCACCAGCGAGATTTTCACCTGCGCGAAGACGATGTTGCGGAACGAAGCCGACAGCAAAGCGATACGATTCAACAGCTCCATTTTGAGCAACGGCTTGTCCACACGATGATCGACGTTATACAGCGAAATGATTGCCCCCAGGATCATGCCTATCAGCATCGTCACGAAGCCGTGCAGGAAGCTTTTCCCCAAGTTCTGCAAAATCGCCACGTGCTGTTGTAGCCACTGGATCACCTCTTGCTGGAGGTCTTCAACGCTGACCGGCAGATAACCTGGCAAAAAAGTCATAATCTGGGATTGCACATCACCCAGAATGTAGGCGATACGCGCGTTGAAAACACGGGTGTCCCTCATCTCCTGCATTAATAGCCCCACCAGCGCAGCAAATGTGACGCTGAGCAAGCTGACGACCAGCGCGCTGATCACCGCGACAACCGCCAAGCGAGCGCGCTTGCCGCTGATGACCTTCTGAAAATGGGGCGTGAGCAGGTTGATGATTTCGTACACCAGAAAACCGGCGATAAAACAAGCCAGTAAACGCAGCTGTATCAACAGCAGCAATCCTCCCATGATAAAGACAAAACTTAACAATCGGGCTTGTTTTAAATTCAACAACTGCATGATGGCATCCTGTGTCCGTAATGCTGCGTCAAGGCATCGCCTCCCTCTGTTCACTGATACAGAGAATTCCTGAGAAAGAGCGATGAACTGACAATGAAAGGCTGTTTCTGCAATTATTCTTAGCGTTTTACCTCAGAAACACCAGCGGCAATTTGCCGCCGCGCCTTGTCCAACGCCGGATCGAGGCTAACCACACCGCCAACGCGAGAGACGTCTGCGCTGACTCTCCTCACCCTCACCTTACCCTGACCGGTAAACCGCCATACTAAGCCAACCGGATAATTAATATCACCGATGATATTAGGGTTATTTGTTATTAGGTGAAGCGATCAATTCATTAAAATATCAATCCATTTTTATACGCTGTAATAACAGAATGACATCTTGCGGAATCATTTGACTCAATAATTGAAGACATGCCTTCGCTAACTTGATGAATAATAGAGAGGCAGGGAGAAATCAGCTCAGAAAACATTATGCAGGACACAGACGATAACGAATAAGAACGTTAGAGATAAGTAAATATTATTTATGAGACACGCCATGAAATGTACGGAAGGCAGTGTGCTCAATTCCCTCTACTTGCTTATTAAGTTCTCTAATTAGAATAAAATTTTCATAAAAGTAAGGTATAAACTTCCCAAAGGGCCAACGACAGCGATACAAGACGTATATCTGTCGTTCCCAAGAAAAATACTGCGGGGTGTCTGAGTCAGGAAGCCAAACCCGGCTTCAGGAACACACCGCCATGATTAAGGATGATCAGCGACAACACGCGGTTTTCCACATTCAGCTTGGAAAAGGTCAGCGTGCTTATCGGCTTTTTCATAAAGCCGTCCGCCAGCAGTTCACAGCTGACATGCGTGCTCAGCATATGCTTATCGGCGATAAAGTCCTGGAAGGCAAACCGCACATTGATAGGCAGTATTTCGTGTATCGACGCCGGATTGCTGGCATTCGGACGCAAGCCAAAATGGGCGTTAAATGCAGAATTGGCGCAGAGAACCTTGCATTGTTCGTCGATAATGGCGACCGCCCGGCGGTCATTATGGATCGGTGTACTCAATATACCGATGATGTCATTCCGCCCAAATATGAGACTCATTGTTTCCTCTGCTCTATATCAAGCTGTATAGAAAATGATAAAGCCAGGCACCAGTTCGGCCAGACAGAGATGGTCCCCCTGATGATGGCAATCCTCGCCCCGTCAGAAAAATTTCTGACAAATGAAAAACCAACCGTGCCAAAAATAGCATTAAGCCTTTGAATGATGTAGAACGACTTCTACCATTTATTCTTTGTGCTTATTTATAATAAATTAACGAATTGTTTCTAAGCTATTCCTTAAAAGAATACTTATATGTTTGTTACTAAGGCGAGTTGAATATAGCTATCTTGATCATCGCTGAAGTCTTTTCTTTAGGCCCCTGCCCGACGTACCGAATATACGCCACATTCCTCTAACTCGAACCGTTCATAAATCAAGACTGCGGCACTATACCTCAATTCGTTTGGATGTAATCGGCCAAATAAGCGCGATCTTTACGCCATTTGATCGCATACACCGATCAAATTCCTGTTAAGAATAGTTCAAATCAATGATTGTTAGGCAATGTAGCTTTCTAATTACGGGAGGTAAAAAATCGTCTTTATATTCAATAAAATGTGATGTTAGTCACTATTTTTGAATCCTTTTAAACTTCGTATTTTCCATTGGCATCGGTCTATTTTGCCATCTGGAAACATTACCCAGACTTGAGTAATCCGTGATCGTCCGCGCAAAAACCAAACAAACTCACACCTCAAAATGCATTTAACCTTTTATTGACATATCGTTAACACAAATATAAAGGAGATGCACGATGAGCCAGCACAAACCCTATCCGGTCTCCGCCGCCATCGCGGATAAGGCGCTGATCACCGCCGAGCGCTACCGGCTGCTTTATCAGCAATCCATTGAAGACCCTGATACTTTTTGGCGTCAGCAAGGAAGGATAGTCGATTGGATTAAACCCTACCAGTCGGTAAAAAAAACCTCCTTTTCTCCGGGTGAGATCGATATTCGCTGGTTTGAAGACGGCACACTGAACGTCTCGGCCAACTGTCTGGATCGCCATCTACCGCACGCCGCCGACCAAAACGCTATTCTGTGGGAGAGTGATGACGGGCAACGCACCCGATGCCTGACTTATCGTGAACTCCATTTGGCGGTCTGCCGATTTGCCAACGTGTTGAAAAATCAGGGGATGGGCAAAGGCGATGTCATTACGCTCTACATGCCGATGGTGCCGGAAGCAGCCATCGCCATGTTGGCGTGCGCCCGCATCGGGGCGATTCACTCCGTCATTTTCGGTGGCTTCTCACCGGAGTCCATTGCTGGCCGGCTGCTCGACTCCGGCAGCCGGATGGTGATCACGGCGGATGAAGGCCAGCGAGCCGGAAAAACGATCCCCCTCAAACAAAACATGACCGATGCATTGAAAAATCCACGACTTAGTCAGGTTGAACGTGTGATCGTGTTTCGTCATACCGGCAATGACGTAGTCTGGGAAGAAAATCGCGATTGCTGGTGGCACTCATTGATGGAACAGGCGGACGATCATTGCCCGCCTGTAGAACAGCAAGCCGAAGATCCGTTGTTTATTCTTTACACTTCCGGTTCAACCGGCACGCCCAAGGGCGTGCTGCACACCAGCGGCGGATATCTGGTTTACGCGGCCCTCACCTTCAAATACGTATTTGATTACCACCCCGGCGATATTTACTGGTGTACCGCCGACGTCGGATGGATCACCGGTCACAGTTACCTGGTGTATGGACCGCTGGCCTGTGGCGCAACCTCGCTGATGTTTGAAGGTATTCCCAACTGGCCGGACGCCAGTCGTTTGGGACATATCGTAGACAGGCATCAGGTCAATATTCTGTATACCGCCCCCACGGCCATTCGCGCGCTCATGGCGGATGGCGATAAGGCGATTCAAGGGTCAACTCGCCGCTCGTTAAAGCTCATTGGATCCGTCGGCGAACCCATTAACCCTGAAGCCTGGGAGTGGTATTACCATAAAATCGGCAACGGCGACTGTCCGGTCGTCGATACCTGGTGGCAGACGGAGACTGGCGGCATCATGATCACCCCGTTGCCGGGTGCCATTGCTCTCAAACCCGGCGCGGCCACGCTGCCTTTTTTCGGCGTCAAACCCGCATTGGTCGATGGCGAAGGCCAGCTGTTGGAAGGGGAATGTGAAGGCAACCTGGTCATCACCGACGCCTGGCCGGGGCAGGCGCGCACCCTGTTCGGCGACCACGCTCGTTTTGAGGAAACCTACTTTTCAACCTTCAAAGGTTGCTATTTCAGCGGCGACGGCGCAAAACGCGATGCGGACGGTTATTACTGGATCACCGGCCGCGTGGACGATGTGTTAAATGTATCCGGTCATCGGCTGGGGACGGCGGAGATCGAATCCGCGTTGGTTTCTCATCCCAAAATTGCCGAAGCCGCCGTCGTGGGGGTGGGACACAGCGTGAAAGGACAGGCCATTTATGCCTACATCATGCTAAACCACGGCGAGAAACCGACTGATGAACTGCATGAGGAGGTGCGCGCGTGGGTGCGTAAAGAGATCGGCGCAATTGCCACTCCCGATATTTTGCACTGGACGGAAGCCCTGCCGAAGACGCGTTCCGGCAAGATCATGCGTCGGATCCTGCGAAAAATCGCCGCGGGAGAGGGAGAGAATTTGGGGGACATCTCGACGTTGGCCAACCCAGGCATCATCGCTCAGCTGCTGGAGGAAAAACCGCTCCCGGGTACGCCGCCTTGATAAAAATGCCCCACAACGCCAGCACCGCGCTACGGGGCATCGCCTGAACTAGACCTTTTCGATCAGCACGGCTTCCAGCAGATCCAGCTCGCGCAGCATCTTTTGCAGCGTTTCATTGCTAATCTGCTGCGTGGCGCGCAGATGATAAAGTTCGGCGCGTTCCGCGTTAACGGCGGCCAGTCGGAAACGACGTTCCAGGTTCTCAATCTCGATACTCGCTTCCAACTCATCATTGCCAGCCACACGCCGACGCAGCATCCCGATGACCTGCGCGCAGACCTCATTCAGCACCTGTTCATCAATATTATCCTCACGATCGGCCGCCAACCGCTCCTGCATTTTCAGCAGGCTATCGATGGCGACTTTGGCCATGGCGGTGCGGGCCAATCGTTCCTCTTTTTTATGCGAACTTTTGTCCGTCATTACAATGCCTTTGAGCAACAGCGGCAACGCAATCACCCCGCACATTAATGAAAACAGGATGACGCCGGTCGCGATAAAGACCAACTGATAACGTGAGGGGAAATCACTGCCGTCGCTCAGCATCAGCGGGATGGATAGCACACCCGCCAGCGTGATGGCGCCACGCACCCCGGCAAAAGAGACAATCCACAGTTCGCGCGAGGAGTACTCCGCGAACACCATCGGGCGCTTGTTCTGAATGTGGAGGCTGTAATGCTTCATCAGCCATACCCAGCAAAAGCGCAGAAGCAGCAGCGCGCAGTAGATGATGGCGATATCGGTGAACAGCATCCAGGTCTCAATCGTCGGGTCTCTCTGCGCCTGAACGATCGACTCTTCCAGCACGCTCGGCAGCTGTAACCCCAGCATCAGAAACACCATGCCGTTAAACACAAATTCCAGCATGGACCAGACGCTGTTGGCCCGCAGGCGCATGTTCAACGGCGCGCTGCGCATCATGCCCGAGCGGCTGATCGTCATTCCCGACGCGACGGACGCCAAAATACCCGACACGCCCAAATGTTCCGCTATCAGATAAGCGGCGAACGGCAGCAGGAGCAGCAAGACGATTTGCGTTGCGGCGTCGTCATCGCTCCAGCGGCTGATCAACCCGAGCGATTTACTGTAAGCCCAGGTAATGGCGATCCCCGCCAGCAGACCGCCGAGAGCCACCTGCAGAAATTCCAGCGTTGCGCCATGCACGGTAAAAACCATCGTGCCCATGGCGATAGCGATAGCAAATTTCAGCGATACCAGGCCGGACGCATCGTTCATCAACGCTTCGCCCTGCAAAATTCCCATCAATTTTTTCGGAATCCGGTCTTCGCCGACGATGCCCGACAACGCCACCGCATCCGTCGGCGACAACACCGCCGCCAGCGCGAACGCGGCCACCAGCGGCATATCCGGCACCATCCAATGAATGAGATATCCCATTCCGACAACGGTGATAATCACGAGCAGCAGAGCCAACCCGAGGATCTCTCGCATATGGCGAAGGAACTCTCTCGTCGGCGTCTTCCAGCCGTCGGCGAACAGCAGCGGCGGGATGAACAACACCATGAACAGCTCAGGATTGAAATCGACGTGTAAACCAAACTTAGGCCAGGCCAACACCGCCCCCAAGCCAATCTGCATCAGTGGCAACGGTATTTGGAAGGGCAAAATACGTGTGATAACGCCGGACAAAGAAACCACCAGCGTCATAATCAAGATGGTGAAAAATATTTCCATGCTTTCCTTAGTTCTTGCTGTAACCGATCAACGCGCTAACACCGGTGAATTGACGTGACATGTTTCTGGCGGGGCCGCGTAGGGAATTGACCTTAAGCGTCGTTCGAGCAATGTCGTCATCGACCTATGAAAATAATAACAGAAGGATTGCGATGAAAAGGCAACGGAAAAGAAAAAACGGAAATGAGTTTACAAAAAAGGGGAACGATAACGTTCCCCTCTAGCGACTACAGTCTGTGCGACAGTATCACAGCGCCCAGCCGCCGGCGTAGAACACCACCAGCGCTACCGCGATGATGACCGTGCCCACATTCAGCTTGCGCCATTCGCCGGAGAAAACCCGGCCCAGTACCAGCGAACCAAAACCGAGCATAATGCCGGTCACGATGTTGCACGTCAGCACGATAAACACGGCGCAGACCAGACCGGCCATCGCGTCGACGAAATCGTTGAAGTCCAGCTTGGATACGTTGCTCAGCATCAACAGGCCGACGTACATCAGCGCAGGCGCGGTGGCGTAGTTTGGCACCAGATAAGAGAGCGGAGACAGGAACAGCATCAGCAGGAAGAGTACGCCGACCACCGTCGCCGTCAGCCCCGTGCGGCCTCCGGCCGCCGTACCGGCTGCGGACTCAATGTAAACCGCCGCAGGCGAGGTTCCCATCAGGCTGGAGAAAATACTGCTCACGGAGTCGGCCGTCAGCGCACGACCGCCGCTGATAATCTGACCGTCTTTATCCAGCAGGTTCGCCTGCCCCGCGACCGCGCGGATTGTCCCGGTCGCATCGAATACCGCTGTCATGACCAGCGCCAACACGCTCGGCAGGACGATAGGCTGCAACGCGCCTTTGATATCCAGATTGAAGAACAACGACTGACCAGAGGCATCGCTCAGGCTCGGCAAGGCGAATAAACCGTGGTAGGTCACGTTGGGATCAAAAATCAGGCCGAGTGCGGAAATGGCGATAATCACAATCAGAATGCCGCCGGGAACACGACGTTTTTCCAGACCGATTGTCGCCGCCAGCCCCAGCAGCGACATCATGACCGGGAACGCCGTAAACTCGCCCATCGCGACCGGCAGACCCGCGCCCGGGTTTTTCACCACCAGACCGATGCCGTTAGCGGCGATGATCAACAGGAACAGACCAATACCGATACCTGCGCCATGCGCTACCCCTTGCGGCAGGTTACGCAAGATCCAAGAACGGATCCCTGTGGCGGAGATAATGGTAAACAGCACGCCCATCATGAAAATGGCGCCCAGCGCGACCGGCACGCTGATATTCTGCCCCAGCACCAGACTAAACGCCGTGAATGCGGTCAAAGAGATTGCGCAGCCGATAGCCATCGGGAGATTGGCCCACAGCCCCATCAGCAGAGAGCCGAAGCCCGCCACCAGGCAGGTCGAAACAAATACAGCCGCAGGCGGAAAGCCTGCTTTTCCCAGCATGCTGGGAACAACGATAACCGAGTAAACCATCGCCAGAAACGTGGTGAGACCCGCCAATATTTCCTGACGTACGCTGCTGCCTCGCTGGGCGATTTTGAAGAAAGCGTCGAGTGCGCCGCGAGGACGGGCAGCCTCATCAGCCTGACGAGTAGAATTGGACATGGTGGTATCCCTTGCTAAGTCATTATTATTAAGTCTCTGTTCATCTAATCCGGACGACACGCTCAAGGTGACTGACCAGAGATGGGGTGAAGCAGAAACGGAGCCAAAATTCAGCTAACGCCACGCCGTTTATCCCTTGCCTAAGACAAACAACATGGACCCTCACCCGCGACAGAAACGCCCCCTAAAGCCCCGACAACGTCGGGACAACGTTTGCTGCCGTAAAGTAAGCCTGCGATTATCCCGTTTTTAGGGCGGCAATTTCAAAAACTATTTATTTATTGCGCCGACATTCCTTCATGATCAAAGACGGGCAATCCGCCATAAGCGGTTGCCCGTCGTTAAATTGAGGAAGCGTCTAGAGGTAGAGAGACGCTTCTCCCACCGGTCGCGTTTTAAAACGGCGATGCAACCAGAGATACTGTTCCGGCGCGCGCATGATCTCCTGCTCGATCACGCGGTTCATATAGCTCGCCGCCTGCGTTTCGTCGTTTTGTGGATAGTCCTTTAGCTCGGGTTGAATCACCAGCTGATAGCCCCTGCACTTCGGTTTGCGAATCAAGATGGTGGTCACCATCGCTGGCTGATTGGCCAGCTTGCTGATCGTGAACGTTCCGCTAGTCGTCGCCGCTTGCGGGACGGCGAAGAACGGCGCAAATACGCTGCCGCGCGGACCGTAGTCTTGATCCGGCGCGAACCAGACCGCTTCGCCGCGTTTCAGCGCCTGTACCATGCCGCGTAAATCTTTGCGGTCGATCATGGCTTTATTGGAGCGGGAACGTCCCCAGGTTTGCACCAGTTCCATCACTTTATTGTTGTGAGGCCGGTACATCGCCATCATCGGTCGGCATAATCCCATCGCCCTGCCGCCCAGCTCCAACGACATGAAATGTACGCCGATCACCATCACGCCTCGCTGTTCGCTGCCCGCCTGCTGCAAATTTTCCAGCCCGATAACTTCGCACCAGGCGCGTACGCGGCGATCGGACCAAAACCAGGCCATGCCGGTTTCCATGAGCGCCATGCCCAGTGAAGCGAAGTTTTCTTTGACGATCGCCTCACGCTTTTGGGGCGACATCGTGGGAAAGCACAGTTCGAGATTGCGGCGGGCGATGCGAACCCGGCGTTTCAGGAAGAAACGCGCGGCGTTGCCCATGCTGCGTCCGATGTACATCAGCAGCGGATAAGGCAACTGTACCAGGAGATATAAAAGGGCCAGACCAAACCAGACGAGCCAATAACGGGGATGGAGTAAATCTTTGGTGAATTTTTTGGGGGTGCTCATTGCTATCATCTCGTAACGCCATACTGGAATGACAGCAGTTCTTAGCCGAACCATGCCAGAAATGACAAAAAACCGTTAATTCCTTACCACGCAGGCCGGGAAAACCGACTAAAGCGGAATGGTAATGGCAGAGGAAACAATCGACCCCAGGCAGGCCAACAATTAATGGTAAAACTATTTTACCTAAAAATAGTCTGCCCCCACGCACAACTTAACGCGATAACAGAGCCTGAAATGGTAGGGATATCGACTGTTTGGAAGAGAATGCGCCGCGTAAACCGCACACGCCCTGCGACTGCCGCGGGCAGTGTAACATGCTGAACTGACATGGCGTCGCCCATTCCTATCAGAATCATCTGCAACCTAAGCAACACGTTACGCTAAAACCGCATCCTCTCCCTTTCACTTCCGCTCAGATTACACGCTGAGTTTAGACAAAAATGCACGGATGCATTCCAACGTCATTCGCTGTTGTCCGGTTCGACAACATTGACCGCACGGGGTTCTACTTTCTTTATTTTCATATTCCAGCACGGTGTCAGGGAGCCGTCACGCAGGATGCCGCCAATGCCGCGCAACGCGAAGCGGATAGCTTAATCAAGCCCTATGTGGACCAAACGGCATTAGAAGGCGTGAAGTAAGCCTCTGGCGGCCAAGGGGGGAAGCCCCCACGACCGTTAACAGGCCGCAGGAGTCAATATCAACGCACGCGGTCGCCCGCGCCTTTCCCCACCACCGTCAGCAGCAGATAGCGAAAATAGCGTTTCACCGTTAGCGTCTCAATCATTCGCTGATCCCATTCCGCCAACTTCTGCGGCGTAGACATGTCGATGGCGTTAATCTGCGCCAATCCGGTGATGCCGGGCAAGACGTCGAATACGCCACGGGATTGTCGTGCGTCGATCAGTTCCTGCTGGTTGAACAAACAGGGGCGAGGCCCTACGAGACTCATCTCGCCGCGAGCCACATTGATCAGCTGCGGCAGCTCGTCCAGCTTAGTTTTACGTAAAAAGGCGCCCAGACGGGTCACGGCATGACGGTTGGCCAAATGGGTCGCGACGGACTCGGTTGCGACTGCCATCGTGCGGAATTTAATCAGATTGAACGGCCGTTGGTGCCGCCCGACCCGCCGTTGCACGAACACCGGCGACCCGGTATCAAATAGCCCGATGAGATAAATAACGCCCATCACGGGCCATAAACAACAAAGTCCAACCAACGCGAGCGTGAGATCAAAAAAACGAAACATAATGTGCATTAAACCTTGGTTTATCGATTAATCCGTAGCGTCGCGCTCAGCCTGATAGGCGCTGGCGGTCAGCGCAAGCGCCTGAGGATAGGCCACAACAGGCCGCCATCCCAGACGGTCGCGCGTATGACTAATATCGACCTGCAACGATCCCAATAATCTTTCCGCTACGGGCGCTTTGCCTAACGCCCTCGCCGCCCACAGCAAACAACGCGGAGGCAGCGGCCAGAGGCGGCTGGGAACGCCCAAAGCCTTCGCCATATCGGCAAGCAGCTCGGCGCTAGAGACATCATGATCGTCCGAAACCAGAAATGTTTCGCCCGCCGCCTGCGGATGATGAGCGCACAGCAAGACGAGATCCGCCAGATTATCCACAAAAACCAGGCTGCGTTTGTTCTTCACGGCCGCGAGCGGCAGGGGTAAACCTTTGCGGATCCAATTCATCATCGTACGGAAGTTCGCTTTAACTCCAGGACCATAGACCAGAGGCGGGCGAATCACCGTCACTTCAAGGCCAGTCTCACGGGCAATTTGCCATAGGCCCAGCTCAGCTTCATATTTGCTCAGGCCGTAGGGATCTTGCGGGGATTGTGCGACATGGGGCGTGAAAGGATGATTGGGTAGGCTTACTTCCCCGTTGACCTTGATGGAGCTGAGAAAGACGAAACGCTTTACCCCGGCGTCCGCCGCCTGGCGCGCCAGTGCTAACGTCCCCGCCACGTTGGTCTCGCGATATAGCAACAGTGAGTCGCGCTCCGCGTCTTGCATCTGGTGTACACGAGCCGCGCAGTGGATGACGGTATCGACGCCATCGAGCGCGTCATGCCAGTCTTCGTCAGCCGACAAGTTTTTGTAAACGACGCCTTCCTGATAATCAGCGTCCGGCTTCTTGCTACGATGGGACAGGCACGATATTCCCCGAGCTTCGGCCAATTCAACGACGCGGCGTCCAATAAACCCGCTACTACCTGTCACTAATAGTTTCAAAATGTATTACCTTTTTAAGGCCGACACTCGTAAGATAACGGACGCCATCGTATACATATCAACCTCACATTATGAGGGGCTATACTTCCCGCTAGCTAATAAAAAAAGGGGTGTCTACAATGGTTGTGAATAGTAACAACAAAATCCAATTTCATCATCTGACATCCAGGCTTTAGATGTTTAACCCCATTCATGCATTGCTTAACGCGCCAAGAAAAAACAAACGTATCGTTACCGTTCTGTATGATATTGCCGCGATTATCTTTTCGCTCTACCTGGCGGTCGCCTTTCGTCTGGGCACTTACACCTTCCATGTTGGTCTTTCGGAAATAGCCAGCCTATTGGTGACGCTGGTGATCACCATCGCAGTGTTTATTCGATGCGGGATGTACCGCGCCGTACTGCGCTACATGATGCTGCCCGCGTTGGGCAACGTGTTCTTCGCAGTCATCTTGTCGACGTTGACGCTCGCCCTGAGCAGCTTTTTCTTCCAGTCATTTGTGCCACGCAGCGTACCGTTCATCTATGCGGGATTAGCCATCCTGACGTTGGGCAGTCCACGTGTTTTTATTCGTAGCTTCTACTACCACTACTACAAACGCCAAAAGCCCAATGTGTTCATTTACGGGGCGGGAGCGACCGGAAGGGATCTCGCCTATGCCTTAACGCAAGGTGATGAATTTCACCCAGTGGTGATTTTGGATGATGACGAGCGTAAAGCGGGCCAAATCATCTGTGGTATTCGCGTCCACTACAGCGGCGAATTTGATACGCTGCAAAAGTTATATCAACCGGTCAAGTTGCTGTTGGCCATTAATAATATTAAGCGAGGACTGCGACTGAGATTGTTGGAGAAACTGTCTCATTGGCCTATTGAGGTCCAGTCAGTTCCCTCCATGGAAGATATTGTCGCGGGTCGCGCCCAAGCAACCGAAGTCCGAGATCTGGAAGTGGCAGACCTCTTAGGGCGCGCGCCGTCGACCCCGACCAAACGCTGCTGACGAAAAACATCTTTCAAAAGTCTGTCATGGTCACCGGGGCTGGCGGATCCATCGGCTCTGAGCTTTGCCGGCAAATTATTGCCCTGAAACCCAGCACTCTGGTGTTGTTTGAGCTCAATGAATACAACCTCTATACCATTGATCAAGAGTTACAGAGCATCAAGCAGCGCTTAGGACTTGAAACGCGCATCGTTACCACCCTAGGCTCTATTCAAAAACAAAACCGCTTGCTGAAGGTGATGCACGATAATCAGGTAGAAACGGTGTATCACGCTGCGGCATACAAACATGTGCCATTGGTCGAAGACAATGTTATTGAGGGCATCCGCAATAACGTTTTTGGCACACTCGCCTGTGCTGAGGCCGCAATTGAAGCGGGCGTAAACAGCTTCACCCTCATTTCCACTGATAAAGCCGTGCGCCCCACCAATATCATGGGGGCAAGTAAACGACTGGCAGAGTTAGTCTTGCAGGCGCTAGCTGAAAGACAGTGCCAAACCGTGTTCACTATGGTGCGTTTCGGCAACGTGCTGGGATCATCGGGGTCCGTGGTTCCTTTATTCAAAAAGCAAATTCGCCAGGGCGGCCCCGTCACAGTGACCCACCCGGATATTATTCGCTACTTCATGCTGATCCCTGAAGCCGCCCAACTGGTGATCCAAGCTGGTGCCATGGGCAACAACGGCCAGGTCTTCGTGCTGGATATGGGGGAACCGGTGAAAATTCTCGACCTCGCTCGTCGGATGATTCATTTGATGGGGATGAAGGAATACGTTGAGGGCTCTGGAGAGGAAGGTGATATCGCTATCAAATTCACCGGGTTGCGCCCCGGGGAGAAGCTCTATGAGGAGTTGCTGATTAGCGAAAATGTGGAAGGCACTCGTCACCCTAAAATCATGACAGCGCTGGAAGATAGATTAAGTTGGCGGGAAATGGAGGAGCTGTTACATCGGCTCAATGTGGCCTGTCACGATTATAACGAAGAGCTGGTTAAAAAGGTGTTACTGGCAGCGCCTACTGGGTATAAAACTCAGCAGAGAATCGAAAGAGAGCAGATAAAGTTGGCCTCTACAATATAAACAGATAGGAATAAAGCGTCACAAAAATTAAAATTATCAAATGCATGTTAATTGTATCATTTTAGCTTACTAAATTATTTCACCAGATTTTACGAGGGAAAAATGACTGTTAATACTATAATTTCAACACTTCACTCACTGAGACCGGACATATCAGAAGACGAAATCAAACATCTTATTTTAAATGACGAAAAATATTATGAGATGTATCCAGATGTAAAAAAGGCCAAGATTTGTGCCGTGGACCACTTCGTGCGCCACGGAGAGGCTGAAGGACGACAATGGTGTTTTCCGAACCTGTCTTTTTCTAAAAAATTCCCACAAAAAGTGGATGGTAAAAAAGTAATATATTCAACTCTACCAGCTGAAAGCGGGTCTTTCATTTATAGAGGGTTTTATGTTAATGGTAAAGGGTCATTAGTACTGGGCAATGACGCGCAAACAGCAGAGCTGCTTACCGGTATATTTAGTGCCGAAGAGATCATATTACTTCGGCCGACCAATAATGAAAAAATGCAATATATAATAAAGCTGTGCCGCAAACTTGGAGTGAAATTATCACTAGATTTAGATGATCTATTACTACCTGAATACATTGATTTACTGGGGGAATCCAGATCTGGAACAATATCTAAGAGACAAGTTTTTGAACATATGCTAAAAGATTCAGCATTAATACTTGCGGCAGATGAAATTATTTGTTCTACCCAGAAGATAGCGGAACTGCATGTTGGTCTAGCGAGAAAAATAACCATTTCAAAAAATAAATTACCAACTTATTTATTCAAAAAAAACAAATCATTTTTTGGGGACAAATTGGATCACAAAAAAAGGAAAGCAAAACTACTTTATTTATCAGGAGGCTTCAGTCATAAAAAAGATTACAGTCTTATCAATGGTGTATTGCTTCGCCTAGCTCAAGAGATGCCTAACAAATTTAGCATTAACTTTTTTGGAAAATTACATGACTATTCAGAAATTTTCAACACAATAGGATGTGACTCGAAATTTATCCCATTGCGCCCTTTCGAAGATATGCTGGATACAATCAGAGAACATGATCTAGTGCTTGTTCCTCTTGAGAACACAGTTTTCAACGATGCCAAATCTAATATAAAGTTTATCGAAGCTGCTTCCCAAGGCGTTCCAGTCATTGCCTCCACAGCAAGTGAATATCTTTCATGCATTCAAGACAATGTTAATGGATGGCTGTGTGAAAATGAAATTGAATGGTATGAAAAATTAAGACATATAATATCGACCCCTTCCGTAGTTTATAATGTTGGGATCAATGCACACAAAACGGCATTGAAGGAGTTTAGTATATAATGAATAATATAATTATTGGTGATTTTAAAGAAGTTTCACCGTCTGATTATACTGAGCATGTAGTGTTGTTTTTTGCACTAAACCACTCTCACTACGAACTAGCTAAAATCATAGCCAGCAATAGCAAATTTGACTCTTATATTTATTTTGAATCTCACAATAGCGCTGATGTTCCCGAGAGTCAGGTTAATTTTAAGTTAATCAAAAATTATATGTCACTTGCAGGAATTTTTGTAAAATTCACCAAACTGGTTATATTTTCGACTCACCCATCAATAAATACACAGTCTTCTTATTTAAAAGTATTACAGGCTGCGATGGAAAATAATATAAACATTTACGAAATTCCTCATGGTCTTTTCCAATCAGGATATAACCTAGTTGACGACACTAAGTATATTGATATTGCTTCCTACTACGATGGTATCGGAGATAACCTTCCTCCAATAACAAAAAATAGAGCATGGTGGTACGGAAAAGAAGGTATTGGTTATCCACGAACAACCCTAAGAAACAGTTATCCGAAGCGGCCTCTACCTGTTTTCAATCTTATTACAACAAATACAAATTGGTATTTGTATGCAATGAAAGACAAGCGGGAATTCTTCAAAATAATCATCGATTATGCGCAAGAAAAGACTGGAGAGTTATTTATCTGGAGTCCGCATCCAGCTGAAATGAATCTTGATTCTTTTAGTTTTTATGTAAAAGATTTTATGCCTAAGAACATTTTAACTTATGGATTAGATCAAGATATTTACTTCCATGGGATTCAATGTACAAACGATTTAATACCCTACTGCAAGATGGGTATCAGCACAGCCTCAACATGTTTACTTGATTATGAAATGCACAACAAGGGCGTCAATCTTTTTACTTGCGATGGTGTTAGGAATTTAACTAGAAAAATAGATACAGTAAACATCTTTGAAAAAAAAGAAGATATTAAATCATTACCAACTCCGTTAAAGACAGGTTTTTTGAAAGACTATAGCCCTGAGAAATTTGACGAGTTTATTACTTCGGAGAATGGGGTAAACACTACCTCACCCGCAGCTGTATTCCTAGAATAAAATAATTTACATATGTAAGCTAAGTCGTGCATTAGCTTCTTACATCACCACTATTAAGGATTACTTATCACATGCCATTTATTTTTTATACAGGTGCTGACAAATGAATATTCCTTGTAACAGTATTATCCGCAGCGATTTCCTGCATATGAAAGAAACGTGTATAAAATCAATATTACGTTATAAAGAACTTGATTACTCTTGACATTATACTATAAATAGAGAAAATGACGGATGTCTGTTATTGATTTGGTCGTTTACAACATTGGCGCCACTAAAAAGGGCGATAATTTATTGTTTATGACATAAAAAACTCACTAACAAATACAAGAGTTTTCTTATCGTAGATAGGTAAAAAGATAAAGATGATGTATCAGTATCTATGCGAATTATTCAATATCATCGGGTGACTTTATAAATATTCATCAGTAAATATATTGTAATTTTTTCCTTTTTAGATGGGTCTTACCCAAGTAAAACATAGTCAATAGGTTTAATATGAATCTCATAGCAAAACTAGACGGCATAACAGATTTTTGCTCAGCCATAAAAGCCTTCCATATAGTGAGGGTTTTAGGTGGGCAGGATATAAAGCATCGATATAAACGATCAACATTGGGACCATTCTGGATAACAATCAGTATGGCAGTAATGATCTCGACCATGGGATTGGTATTTGGTAATTTATTCAAAACGCCGCTCTATGATTTTCTACCATATCTAACCTTAGGGTTAATCATATGGGGGCTAATTTCGTCCTGCATCTCCGAAGGGTGTGACGCTCTTATACTAGCTGAAGGCATAATCAAGCAGCTTCCGGTACCTTTATATACTCACGTACTCAGAATTGTATGGAGAAATATAATAATATTTCTTCATAACATTGTTATTTACCCCTTAGTTTTAGTTGCTATGGGTAGACCAATTAATCTTGATGCCCTTTTAGCTATTCCCGGTATATTTATACTAGTATTTAATATGTCTTGGATATCAATGCTGTTGGCGCTTGTCTGCGCAAGATTCAGAGATATGGCCCAAATTATATCGAGTATTATGCAAGTTTTTTTCTATCTGACACCTGTTATTTGGATGCCCAGTTTATTAACGCATCGAGCAGGCGAGTCATTATTAAACTTCAATCCTTTTTATCATCTAGTCAATGTCGTCAGAGCACCCTTGCTGGGTGAAATCCCATCTCAAACCAGTTATATCGTTACTTTATCAATGTTAATTATAGGTTTCGTGATTTCTTTTCTAGCATTGGGAAAATACAAATATAGAGTAGCATACTGGGTATAGGTATAAAAAATGGCTATAATTAATTTTGAAAATGTTGGTGTCGACTTCCCTATTTTTGACGCATCTTCTAGGTCAATAAAAAACAACTTCATCAACTTTGCCACTGGCGGAAAAGTTGGCAACAAAGGAGGGAAAGTCGTTGTATCGGCTTTAAACAATATTAACTTAAACATTGGCGATGGCGAACGGGTAGGCTTGATTGGGCATAACGGCGCAGGCAAAACTACATTACTTAGACTTTTCAGCCGTGTCTATCATCCAACAGAGGGAAAAGCCCTGATCCAAGGCGAGATAGGCTCATTAATATCCATTTCACTTGGTATAAATCCCGAATTTAGTGGTCGCGAAAATATATACATCCGAGGGGCATTGCTCGGCTTGTCAAAAAAGAAAGTAGATGACCGAATTGATGAAATTATAGACTTTACAGATTTAGGTGATTTTATTGACATGCCGGTTAGAACCTATTCGTCGGGTATGCAGATGAGATTGGGATTTAGCGTTTCCACAATATTTAATCCTGAGATACTGCTAATGGATGAGTGGCTGTCGGTAGGTGATGAAGGATTTAAAGATAAAGCAGAGAAGCGAATGACAGACCTCATTCACTCGACAAAGATTTTGATTTTGGCAAGCCATAGCCGAAAGTTACTTGAGAAAGTTTGTAACAGAGTCATCTGGTTGGAGCATGGAACTGTAAAAATGGATGGTGCCCCCGAAGAAATTCTTTCTCGATATTTTAGTTAGAATTGAGCAGTTTTCCATTATAGGATAAGAACCAGGTCATATATCCATTGATGATGGAAAACTGCTTGAACTAGATTAAGCCATGGGTACTAATTAGCATTTATAACTAAATGAATCCATTGAAGAATGCGGTGTTTTTCCAACCGAAGAGAACGTGACCACCAAATGGCCTTGAATACATCATCCTTCTAAACTCATCTTTCTGAGAAGGTACTAGCTGCGAAGCTATATTTTCTACATCTTCGGCGTTGAACATACCACGATATAGCCCGTCCAGTTTAATTATGGGCATACCTATATAGTGCAAGAATATGTTGTTAGCATGAATTTGAGAGCCGGAATTAAAACACGTCAAGAAATGTGCTTTTACTTTTTCTTCAAACTCACCCAAAAACCTTTCAGGATCAATATCTCCTTTATTATTAGGTATCAATCCTTCTAACCCTTTCCAGTCATTAACATCGAAGAAGAAGTCATCATCGCCTATTGGTTTGAGTAAGCTATTTTTCAGAAAAGCACTGGTATTTAGGGCATCTTCCCAATTAAACTTACGCCATCCTCGATGCTCAGATTTGCAACTCAATCTATCTAGGAGTGGCAATAATTCATCTGTCCTATCTTCAATAATGCTCGATACATAAGCGGTATCATAGTAGGCTCTAAATTGGTCATCTGCTGATACAATGCTTCTTAAACATTGGGATAATCCCATCTCCCCGCGTGCAATGACTTCAGGTCTAATGTCAGAGTTCTTATAGTTCGACCAATATTTCTTTAACTTGTCAGAACGTAATATATTCCCAGACATAGATATGCAGAAAGAACCGAGATGGTGTCTAATCTCATGGTTTTCTGTAGCCCCTAAAACGTCAATTTCGGATTCAAACATTATTTTAAGAAAACTTAGGCAGTGCTTTTCAGAGAAAAAAACACTATCGTTAATCATCAGAAACCTATTACAACGCTCATCTATAGATTTGCTGTAAATATGATTAAAACCAACCTTATAGCTACCAAAGTCTCTACCAAAATTATCTCTCTCAATATAGCAGTCTAGCAATTCGCTATATTCAGGGTCCCATTGCATAGACCTGGTATTAACACCTATGGTGTAAATACCAAGCTTTTTCGCAAATTTAAGAAGACATTGAACGTCATTACGCAACCCCCCCTTCTCATAAAGGGCTAAAAGCATAACAGGCTCTGATAAATATTCTCTCTCATAAATGATAGAACATTTACTTGGGTATTTTCTTCGTTCTAAGAAAGAGCGAAATCTCAATCCAAGTTTAATAGAAAAAAGCGAAAGAAATCTCTTCGCACGATTAAATAGTAAAATCATATACGCCATAAACGATAAGCTCTTGTATTTGTTGATATTAACAGCACTATAACCTTAGTTAGTATATCATAAAACTTCGGGGGACTATCTACTATGTCAATGAAAAACCTTAATGAAGTAAAAAATCAATTCAGAAGATTTCTGTACGTATAGAGAAACCCCTCAATGACATCCTTATCTGTGAAATTATTATTTACCTTGCGATATAAGTTTCTAGCACAATGACAAGCGTCGGACTTGTTGGAAAAGATATTTTTTAGAATAGTTATTAATTGTTCGGTATTATTTGGCATCATTAGATACCCTGTTTCATTGTCATCAATTAACTCACGACATCCCCTTACATCAGTCGTTACCACTACACGACCAGTAAATCCTGCTTCTATTAGGATTCTAGGCACACCTTCGCCATAGCGAGTAGGAAGAGCAACAATATCGACTTCAGATAATATATTATTCATATCATCTCGTTGGCCAATCCATCGGACAAACTTTCTATGACTTATATTTACGATTTCATGTTCCTGATAAGCATTACATGAAGCTGAGTCTAAAATACCGGCAATAATCAGTTCAAAATCTTGTCTTTCCTGATAAATAACATCCAGCGCTTCCAATAGGGTATCTAGCCCCTTATCCTTTAATAGCCTAGCAGCAAACAATATTCTTACCGTGTCACGTTCGAATATTTTTTCACTATAAACATACTTATTAGGATCAACACCCGCTCCAGAAACATGTACAGAAAGATGATTATTACCAATACCCAAGTTTCGAAAGAGCTCTTTATCTTCGTTATTCTCGAAAACAAAGGCACCTCGAGCACCTCGTCCAACATACTTATAAAGGATAATAACGATAGGTTTCAATATCCTAAGCAGGCTTGACTGACTAGAAAATATTGACCCAGTTCCTGTTATACTTTTTACAACAGGAATATTTAACCACTGACCAATTATCCCGGCATATAAATTAGGCTTTACTGTTATACTTTGAATAATATCGGGATGCAGTTTAGACACTATTTTATAAATTTCATACAGCGTACTTAACTCTGATAGTGGATTAATGCTATTGCGTGAAAGGTTGATGTCAAAACATTCGATGCCAAAAGCTTCCAGCTCACTTTTTACACCCTTGGTGACAAAGGATGATACTAGCTTCACACAGTAACCAGCCTCTATTGAGGCCATCGCTCTATTTAACCAGTGTAGTTTAAAGTACCAGTCTATGTTCACAACATAAAGCAGGGTCTTATTTTTCATGCTTTCCTGTACGCCCAACAATTCCATGATATATGCCTTTTATTATCATTTTTAAGTGTTCAACTCTAGGGTAAAGGAGCAGTGAGAATATGAATGCTTGCAACGATGATTTAATGAATACGTGTCTTTTCCAAACAGACGGCACATATTTTCTTTTCATCAAAAGATAGAAATTTCTATAAAAATAGTAATGACGAACAGGTGAGTGAGTGGTCAAGGCTCTTTTCAATACCACCAACGGCTTATCACCTATCTTGTGATAGGCATGTGCAGCATTTGCAATTAAGCAATTCATCCCGAATGATTTAGCTCTGAACCCCCACTCAATATCGACACAATCTATAAATAGTTCATCTTCCATCAATCCGACTCTTTTCAAGACGTCCGATTTAATCAAGCATCCGGATGATATAACAAAGTCACAAACTGTATATTCTTTATCAAAATCCGGGGTGAGTATAAATAATTTATTTCTTTCTGTTTTTACAGAAACACAGTGACTCTTTTTATCAGCATCATAATGAGCCGGGCCAATAGCGGCCACTTTGATATTGTTTTTCTCTGCTTTTTCTCTTGCTTGCAATAAGTCAAAAACCAACGTGGTTGAAGGGATTGTATCCTGATCGAACAAAATGACATTATGCATTTCTTTCTCGACGGCTTTTTTTATTCCTATATTTTGAGCTGTCGCTATACCTCTATTTTCATTCAGGGTAATCACTTCTACATTTTCAGGGAAATCCATATCTAACTTAGATGGGCAACTATTGTCGATTATTATTGTACTGTTTACCTGGTTTTTAATTATACCAATAAGAGTATTTAGTGCGGCCAAATCAGGATTGAAAGTTATAATAATAGCCGCAATGCTTTGAAATTTATCTTTCATTTTAATGTTAGCTTTCCGAACATTATATCTGTTTGCAAGGGGGGACAATGCAGTGTGTTATTAATTGATGATCACAAAAGCCGCATCTTAATGCGGCTTTATCAAGCATACTTAATCAATATGACAATGCTCGACTAGAGTAAAACGCTATCCTGAAGTTTTTTACCATTTTCATCTTTGGCAGATAAAATCACCAAATCGTTTTTAATCGGCCATTCGATGCCAATCGAGCTATCATTCCACAAAATAGACTGCTCAGATAATGGATTGTAATAATCAGTGCATTTGTAGACAAACTCGGCCTCATTACTTGTCACATAAAACCCGTGAGCAAAACCTTCTGGAACCCAGAGCTGTCGTTTATTTTCCGAAGAGAGATAAACACCAACCCACTGACCAAAGGAAGGCGAGTTTTTTCGTATATCTACGGCCACATCGAAAACTTCACCAGCGACAACTCGTACCAATTTACCTTGGGTATTTTCAGTTTGGTAGTGAAGTCCTCTCAGTATACCTTGTTTAGATTTTGAGTGATTATCCTGAATAAAAGTGCAGGGGCGTTTAACCACTAAATCTTCGAATTTTTTCTGCTGCCAGGTTTCCATAAAAAAACCACGCTCATCCCCAAAGATGGCGGGCTCGATAATTTTCACATCAGGTATAGCCGTTTCGATAATTTTCATAAGATCACTTATACGCTTGGATGTTGTTGAGGGCGGACTGCCAGTCGCTAGGGGCAATACCAAACTGCCTCTCGATCCTCTGACAATTGAGTCGGGAGTTGGCCGGACGTTGGGCGCGAGTGGGATAGTCGGAAGTCGAAATAGAGGACAATGTTGGCAGAGCCGGGAGTAACGCCGCCTTGCTTGCCTGCTCGAAAATAGCCTGTGCAAACTCGAACCAGCTGACGTACGGCATACCGGAGAAATGATACACGCCCCACTCGGGCGTGTTGCCGGCTTCAATAAATTCCACCATGTGAATCAACGCCGCAGCAATATCACCAGCGTAAGTCGGACCGCCAACCTGATCGCCCACGATGCTGAGCGCATCTCGAGTTTCGCCCAGACGCAGCATCGTCTTGACGAAATTATTACCATGTTCGCCAAACACCCACGCGGTACGCAGGATCAAATAGCGATCGGCCAGTTCAGCCACCGCATACTCCCCCGCGAGTTTGCTTTTGCCATAGATCCCTTGCGGTCCTACGGGCATCTCTTCACTGTAAATCTGATCGCTTTTACCATCGAAAACATAGTCAGTAGAGATATGCAGTAAGACAGCATCAACCTGTTTCGCAGCCTCAGCCAAATAGGCCGGGCCATCACGGTTGATACTATATGAGGGAGCGATCTCATCCTCAGCCTTATCTACAGCGGTGTGAGCGGCTGCATTGATGATGTAGTCTGGCTCAAACTGTTCTACCTTACGCATTACAGCATATCGATCGGTAATATCCAGTTCGTCACGGTCGACGGCCAATAGTTCAGCCTTTTCTTGTAATTGAGCGACCAAGCTCTGCCCTACCTGCCCCTGACTACCCGTGATTAGTATTTTCATTCTAGCTCCCGGACACTTCCGTCAGTTAAGTAAATTCATGATGTAGCGACCGTACTGATTTTTCATCATCGGATCGGCCAAAGTCGCTAATTGTTGGTCGGAAAGCCAACCGTTGCGCCAGGCAATCTCTTCCAAACAGGCGACCTGCAGGCCCTGCACATTTTCGATAGTCTGCACAAAGGACGATGCATCGTGCAGGCTTTCATGCGTTCCCGTGTCCAGCCATGCAAAGCCACGACCAAATAACTCGACACATAGCGAATTATCTTCCAAATACATCTGATTTAGGGAAGTGATCTCCAGCTCGCCGCGGTGGGAAGGCTTCACCTGCTTGGCGAAATCCACCACGCGGTTGTCGTAGAAATAGAGCCCGGTAATGGCATAGTTGGATTTAGGCTTGGTCGGTTTCTCTTCGATGGAGACGGCTTTCATATTGTTATCGAACTCAACCACGCCAAAACGCTCTGGGTCTTTCACCTGGTAGCCGAACACGGTTGCACCGTGCTCTTTGGCGGCGGCGTCCGCCAACATGCGGCTGAAAGACTGGCCATAGAAGATATTGTCGCCCAGCACCAAAGCACAGCGCTCATTCCCGATAAAGGATTCACCGATGATAAACGCCTGCGCCAGGCCGTCCGGACTAGGCTGTTCCGCATAATCGATATTGATGCCGAAATTAGAGCCGTCGCCCAACAAACGACGGAAGGCCTCGTTATCTTCCGACGTTGTGATGATCAGGACGTCCCGGATGCCAGCCAGCATCAGCGTGGAGAGCGGATAGTAGATCATCGGCTTGTTGTACACCGGTAGCAGCTGCTTCGACACGCCGCGCGTCAGGGGATACAGACGCGTACCGGACCCGCCTGCCAGAATAATGCCTTTCATGATGTCTCTCCCATACCCAGGCGCTCACGCGCATAGGAGCCATCCTGAACGCGGCTCCACCATTCCCGGTGAGTCAAATACCACTCCACGGTCTTACGAATCCCGGACTCGAACGTTTCCTGCGGTTTCCAGCCCAGCTCGCGGGCGATTTTACTGGCGTCGATGGCGTAGCGAACGTCATGGCCAGGACGATCTTTGACATAGGTAATCAGGTCCTGGTACTGGCTGACCCCATCGGGCTTTTTCGGCACCCGTTCTTCCAACAAGGCGCAGATGGTCTTCACGACGTCGATATTGGCTTTCTCGTTATGCCCCCCGATGTTGTAGGTCTCACCCACTTCGCCGGTGGTCACCACGGTATAGAGCGCTCGGGCGTGATCTTCGACGAACAGCCAGTCGCGGATCTGCATTCCGTTGCCATAGACCGGCAGCGGTTTACCTTCCAACGCGTTAAGAATGATCAGAGGGATCAGTTTCTCTGGGAAATGGTAGGGGCCGTAGTTGTTGGAACAGTTAGTGACGATCGTGGGAAGACCGTAGGTCCGCTGCCAGGCGCGCACCAGATGATCGCTGGACGCTTTCGAGGCGGAATACGGGCTGCTAGGCGCATACGACGTCGTTTCGGTAAACAGATCGTCCACGCCTTCCAGATCGCCATACACCTCATCGGTAGAAATATGATGGAAACGGAAACGAGATTTTTCCGCCTCGTTGAGCGACAGCCAATAAGCGCGAGCCGCTTCGAGCAGCGTGTACGTCCCTACGATATTCGTCTCGATAAACGCCGCAGGACCGTCGATGGAGCGGTCTACGTGCGATTCCGCAGCCAGGTGCATGACCGCATCAGGGCGGTGGCTCTGGAAAATATCGTCCAGCGCGGCGCGATCGCAGATATCCGCTTGAACAAAAGCATAACGCTCGTGGTCCTCAACGTCTGTTAACGATTCCAGATTCCCAGCGTAGGTCAGCTTATCCACATTAATCACGGCATCCGAGGTGTTGCTGATGATGTGGCGAACGACGGCAGAACCAATAAAGCCTGCACCGCCTGTAACCAGTATTTTCATAACGCTATATCCATCGCCTAGTTGTTCAATCACAAAGGAGTAGTAGGAGTATCAATCACAAAGGAGTAGTAGGAGTATCAATCACGCTACCGCCCTTAGGAGCACCCCTAAAGAATTCAGGAACGAGTTGAATATTAGTCAATAATCTTTCCTCAGGAAGAGGTAAATTGCCAAAATAGTCCACGCATTCTACATGCCCGAATACCCAAGGTGTAGTGACTCCTGCAGGAAGAGCGCCAAAAACAGTCAATTTTTATCTCCTTCACATTCACTCTTCTGTTGGCAAGAATCGACTCTAGCAATGAAAGGCAAAGGCAATAAATAAGCATTCTCTGTAATTGCACATGAAAGGAAACTTAACCCGTCTCCGACCTCTGCACGCTTCCGGCATGGGTAGGACACAATACAGCATAGTTGTTAGGGATAAAGGGGCGCTGAAAAGACAATTACGCAGGGAAACCGTGGGTTCGTCTGGTTGACATTGGCGAATTTCGGCCCCGATAAGGAGCAAACGGACGTCCCGAAAAGGACAACAGAGAAAGGCGTGAAGCGGAAAAGGCTCGCCCAAGGGAAGTCCCTTCAGGCGAGCCGTTACCGTACCAGGACTATCGGCGCAATAACTCGGTTAAGGCCTGGACGCAGGGTGACGCCAGTAGTTCAATATGATTCCCTTCGCCATAAACACCACGCAGCGTCGGCACCACCGACTGCCAATCGGGGAGCAGCTCAGGGGACGCTTCTTTCGCCATCAACAGAACCGGCGGCGTCGAAGGCAAGGCCGTCGGCCGGTAAGCAGTACGGATGTTCGTTGAGAAAACGCGATATATCCCCGCCAGAACCGACAACTTCGTCTGTTTAGGCAGCACCCCCTGAGCGGTCAGACGCTCCAGCATGACCTCCAACCGACGAGGCAGCGTGAGGCTGGCAAGGTACTCCTCGGTGAGTCCCAGAGAACATCCTCTCATTTCGAAAAGTTCAGCCAACGACATCAGCGCCTGCATGTCCGTGTGTTCTCGCGTTGCGGGCGCGGGCGCATCGGAGTCGACCAGCAGCAGCGATGCCGGCACGATCCCTGTCGTTTCCAGCTTGGCGGCTAGCTCCAATGCGACCCAGCCGCCGAACGAGTGCCCCAACAGATGCACATTTTCCGTCAGAGAGTAGCGGCTCAGCGCCTGCTGATAACACACCGCGGCCGCCTCAACGCTTGTATGGGGCACCTCACTGCCCCACAACCCACGCGGTTGCAGCCCCAGTACCGTCCACTCGTCGGGTAAGCGCTGCACCAGCGATTTGAATGCGAACACGTTATCGCCCGCCCCGGGGATGCAGAGCAGAGTCGGTCCCGCCCCGCTCCCGGCCTGCAGCGCCACCACAGGGTCCTCAGTGCTTTCCACTTCTGAGCAGCCAGTCTGCAACGCCGCGCTGATCGCCCGCCCCACCTCCTGCACGTAAGGCTCCGAGACTAAGCGCCGATGATCGCCGGGCACCGGAATACGACGAATGGACGACCTCGGCAGCACGCGTTCCCAACCAAGATATCGCCCTCCCTCAGACGGCTCATCTTGAGCGATAAAGAGATCCAACCTCAGCGGTAACGTCGGCACTCGATACTGCACTCGCAGCAAGGCCAAGCGGTGGCGCAGCCAGCCACGGTAATATGATGGTGGCCACTCCTCCGGGAAAATGCCCGTTTCGCGCCCGATGTCATAGTGATCTTCCAGCCGTCCTCGCCGCGCTCGCGCGATAGCGTCCGGTGGTAGCTCCACGGCGCCATTGGCCATAGCCTCTAAATCGCCGCGAACCAGGAATGCCATCATCTCCTCCTCGTCGGTCATCGCCAACAGCTCATCCATCGGGACGGTGAACCCCTCCGGCGAGTCCGGCAGCCGCGTGTCCAGCATGCCCATGAATTCGACCTGTTGATCTTGTCCCAGCAGCTGCGCCGCGATTTCATAGACCATCGTCCCGCCAAATGACCAACCAATCAGCCGATATGGTCCCTCTGGCTGGGCCGCGCGGATGATCCGAACATAGCGTGATGCCGCGGCCTCCAGCGTCGCGAAAGGCGGCTGGCTGCAATTCGGTCCTGGCAGCCCGTAAACTGGAATATCGTCATTAATGCAACGGGTCAGCAATGGTCCATAAAACAATTCGCCGCTGGCTTCCGGCACGATAAACAGCGGACGCTGCTCTCCCGTAGCGCGAAATAGGATGGCCTGCTCCGAACCGCGTCCAACCTGCGGGCTTTGGGTCTGGATCTCCGCCGCCAGCGCCTGCAATTGCGGCGCCGAAAACAGCAAAGACAGCGTCAGTTGCACCCCTTGCTGCCGCGCTTCATTCACAAGCCGCAGAGCCAGCAGCGAATGGCCGCCCAACGCAAAAAAGTCGTCGTAACGGCTGACTTCCTCCACTCCCAACAAACGCTGCCAGATCTTCGCCAGCGTGCGTTCGATACGCCCTTGGGGCGCCTCATAATCGCATCGCACTCGCGCGCTGTCATCCGGCTCAGGCAGCGCCGCGCGGTTTACTTTGCCATTAGGCGTCAGAGGCATATTCTCCAACTGCACATAGGCGGAGGGCACCATGTAGGCGGGCAGACGCGCGCCTAAACGCGCCTGTAGCGATGCAATGTCGACATCTGGCTCGGATGCGGTGAAATAGGCCGTCAGCTGTTTTTCCTGAGTCGCCGTCGTCCGCACCATCACCACGGCCTGCCGCACTTCGTCCTGCGCCTGCAACACCGCCTCGACCTCTTCGGGTTCAATGCGAAAACCGCGAATCTTCACCTGAAAATCATTGCGTCCCATAAACTCGATAGTGCCATCGGACAGCCAGCGCCCCAGATCGCCGGTCTTGTACATCCGCGCACCTGGTATGTTCGAGAAGGGATCGGGCAGGAAACGCTCGGTCGTCTGCTCGTCCAGATTCAGGTAGCCGCGCGCGACACCGGCCCCGCCGATATACAGCTCGCCGCTCACGCCGAGAGGCACCGGTTGGCGATAACGATCGAGGATGTAGATCGTGGTGTTGGCGATCGGTCGGCCAATCGGCATGCTTCCCGTTTCGGGAGCCACATTATTCATGCGGAAAGCGGTGGCATACGTCGTTGTTTCCGTCGGCCCATACATATGCAGGAAGTTCTGCGGCGGCCCGACGCGCAGCACCCGGCGCACAAACGTCAAATCGAGCGATTCGCCGCCGACCATCAGGTAACGCAGGTGGGGAAGCACCGGTTGCAGCGTCTCGGCATATTGATTGAACAGGGCGATGGTCATAAAGACGATACTGACCCGCTGACGCTGGATCTCGGCCGCGAAGCGCACAGGATCAAGCACGGTATCCTGACTGAACAGCACGATACAGCCGCCGTTAAGCAAGGGCCCCCAAATCTCCATCGTACTGGCGTCGAACGCCGGATTGGCAAGGCAAGCCACCCGGTCGCTCTGCCGAAACTCTGCATAGCCGTTGTTGATGGCCAGTTTCGCAATGTTGCGATGCTCCACCATCACGCCTTTCGGCTTACCGGTCGAACCGGAGGTGTACATGATGTAAGCAAGTTGGCCGCCGCCGCACGCCACGTTCGCGTTCTGGTCATACTCAGTGCCATCAGCCGCATTCGGTGGCGGGCAATCGACGTCGACCACCGCACACGCATGCGAGACACTGTCGAATGCATGGCGCGTTATCGCATCCGTAATCAGCACCTCGGACGCACTATCCGCCAAAACGTATTGCAGGTGCGCCTGCGGATATCCGCTATCCAGCGGCACATAAGCGCCGCCTGCCTTGAGCGTCGCCAATATCGCGACGATGAGCTCCCCGCTGCGCGCCAGTGCGATCGCCACCCGGCTGCCGGGCTGCACGCCAAGCGCCGCCAGCCGCGCAGCCAGTTGATTCGCTCTCGCGTTTAACTCGCCATAACTTACCTGCTGCTCACCGCAGCTGAGTGCCTGTGCATCAGGGTGCCGCAACGCCCTCTCCTCGAACAATTCAGGCAGGCTCTTCTGCGACGGGTATTCCGTCCGGGTCTCGTTGAAATCGCTCAGCACCCGCTGCCGTTCGGAAGAGGAGAGCAGCGGCACAGCCTGCATCGGTCGATACGGTTCAGACACCATGCCTCGCAGCAGCCGTACCCAATAGCGTAAATAGCGCCGTACAGTGACGTCGTCGAACAGAGAGACCGCATAATTCAGGCTCCCCACCAACCGCTCGTCTTCCTCGCGCAACTCCAGAATGAGATCGCACTGGGCGGTCTGCGTTTCATGGTGCAGCGGCGAGAGCATCAGTCCAGGCCACTCGGCGGATTCATTGGGGAGATTTTGCCACGCCAACATGGCCTGAAAGACCGGTCCATGCGACAAACTGCGGGCCGGAGTCAATGCTTCCACGACCTGTTCGAAGGGAATATCCGCATGCGCCAGTGCAGCCAGTTGGGTTTCCCGAATCTGCTCGATCAGTGCGACGGCATCGGGATCGGCGGACATATCAACGCGCAGAGCCTGGGTATTCACGAACATGCCGATCAGCGGTTCCAGCTCGCGCCGGTTACGACCGGCCACGGGGGTGCCAACCACCACGTCCTCTTGCCCCGACAGTCGGCTCAGCAGCGCCGACCAGCCCGCTAATAGCGTCATAAACAGCGTCCCCCCGCAGCGCTGACTCAAGGCTTTAAGCGACTGCGTCAACTCGCGATCCAGTTCTACCGTCAGGCTCGCGCCACGGTAATCCTGCACCGCGGGTCGGGGGCGATCGCTCGGCAACGCCAGACACGCCGGGATCCCCTGCAACTGGGTCACCCAATACGCTTGCTGAGCCTGAAGGACTTCACCCTGCGTATGCTCACGTTGCCACTCGGCGTAGTCGCCGAACTGGATCGTCATAACCGGCAGCGGGTCGGGTTGATCCTGTATAAAGGCCGAATACAGCGTGCGCAGTTCGTTCATAATCACGCCAAGCGACCAGCCGTCGGCGATGATATGGTGCAACGCCAGACGTAGCCAATGCTCCTGCGGCGAGATCTGAGTCAGCTGCCCCAGCGCTAAAGGACCGGCCGTCAGGTCGAACTCCGGCATAAATGACGCCCGCTCGTCATGCTGATCGTTCACTGTCGTTACATACAGCGGGAACCCCCGATCCTCCAACTCCACCACCTGCACCGGCTCGCCGTCCCGGCACGCGATGTGAGTGCGTAACGCGGCGTGGCGGGCAACGATACGATCGAGCGCGCGCTGTAGCGCCGACACATCAAGCACTCCTGAGAGTTTGATTCCGCCAGTAATGACGTAGGCCGCGCTGGCGTTGGCATCCCGCTGCGTCAGGAACCAGATGCGCCGTTGAGCCAGAGACAACGGCCGCGGTTTCTCGCTTCCACGCCGCCGAATCGGCGCCAAGTCGCTCTGCGCCGCCGCGCCAAGCACGGCGGCGACATCATACAGCGCAGGACGCGCAAACAGCGTCGCCAGAGAGAGCTCGAGGCCCAGCTCTTCGCGTAGTCGCGAAATCAGCTGCACGGCCAGCAGAGAGTGCCCGCCCAGTGCGAAAAAGTCGTCGTAACGGCTGACGTTTTCCACGCCTAGAAGCGTCTGCCATATCGCCGCCAGCGTCGTTTCCATGTCGCCCCGCGGCGCGGCGTAGGGCTGATGCGCAAACGCGGCCTGATCCGGGAGCGGCAAGGCTTTACGATCGACCTTGCCATTCGCGGTGAGCGGCATCTCAGCCAACGCCATCCAGGCGACGGGCAGCATATACGCGGGCAGTCGGGCGCTCAGTTGTTCACGCAGACCGTCAGCGCTGATCCCCTGAAGATCGTCGCTGGTGTAGTAGGCGACCAGCCGTTTGTCCTGCGTCTGATCTGTCAGGGACAAGGCTTCAACCACCGCCCCGCGGATCCCCTCGCACTCCAGCAATGCGGACTCGATCTCGCCCAGTTCGATGCGAAAACCGCGGATCTTCAATTGGAAGTCATTACGTCCAAGATAGTCGATCGTCCCGTCGCTCCGCCAACGCCCCAAATCACCGGTTCGATACATCCGCGCTTCTGCGTCCTGCACAAACGGGTCGGGCAGGAAACGTTCGGCGGTCAAATCCGGACGATTGACGTACCCGCGAGCAACCTGCGCGCCGCCGATAAACAGTTCGCCGCATACGCCCGGCGGCACCGGTTGCTTCTGACTGTCCAGAATATACACACGGGTATTGGCGATGGGACGACCGATGTGCATCGCCGTCTCATCGGCGTGGATGACGCCGGAAGTGGCGACGACGGCGTTTTCCGTCGGGCCGTAGTTGTTGAACAGGGTAAAGCGCGCCCCGGCGGGCGGGCGGCGTTTAAGCCTGTCGCCGCCGACCAGCAGCACCCGCAGCGTTGACGGCGATATACCCCGGGCGAACGCCAGCTCAGCGACGGGCGTCGGCAGAAAGCTGACGTCCAGCGGCTGCGCCGCCCACCATGCCAGCAGCTGCTGCGGATCCCGTGATATCTCCGGCGTCGGCATCACCAGCCTGGCCCCGACCGACAGCGGCGGCCAGATCTCCCAAGCCGCGGCATCGAATCCCAATCCCGCCACGCTGGACGACATGTCTTGCGCCCGCAAATCGAACGCCTCTTGGTGCCAGTGCACCAGATTGACGACATGCCGATGTTCGACCACAACGCCTTTCGGCTGGCCGGTCGAGCCGGAGGTATAGATAAGATAGGCCGGGTGACGAGGCGTCAGCCCCAGCGTTTCTGTTGGAAGGTTGTCCCGGGACAACTGCGCCCAAGGCCGGTTCCCCCCCTCCAGCAAGACCAGGGTCACCGCTGACGGCAGCGCCCCCAAACGCTCGCGTACGTCGCGGCGGGTCACCACCGCCTGCGGCGCGCTGTCTTCCAGAATATAGGCCAGTCGTTTCGTCGGCAGCGCTGGGTCCAGCGGCACGTAGGCGGCCCCTGACTTCAACGCCGCCAGCAACGCGACAATCAGATCGCAACCGCGATCCAGCGCGATAGCCACCCGATCGCCCGGTCTCACGCCCTGCGCCTTCAGCCAGTGCGCCAACTGATTAGCCTGAGCATTCAATTCGCCATAGCGCAGGCTCAGGCCGCCGCACAGCACCGCCTGCGCATCCGGTTGACGGGCCGCCTGCGTCTCGAACAGCGAATGCAGACTGTCCCCGGTTGGATAGTCGGCGTGCGTGGCATTGAAGTCGCACAGTACCTGACGGCGCTCCTCTTCCGACAATAGCGGCAACGCCGTCACCGGCGTTGACGGCGAAGAAACCATGCCGGCGAGCAGCCGCTGCCAATAGCCCAAATAGCGGCGCACCGTGCTTTCATCGAACAGTGCGCGGGCAAAATACAGCCCTCCGTCAAGCTCATCGCCCTGCTCGCTCAGGACCAGACTGAGGTCGAACGGCGACACCGTCGCCGCGTCTTGCAGCGGCGTCACCCCCACCCCCGGCAGCGCCAGCGCCCCTTCCGGCGTATTTTGCAGCGTCATCATGACCTGAAAGATCGGGCTGTGAGACAAGCTACGGGACGGCGCCAGCGTCTCCACGACCTGCTCGAACGGCATGTCGGCATGCGTCTGCGCTGCCTGCGCGGTCGCTTTCACCTGTTCAAGCAACGTCATGGCATTCGGTTGAGACGACAGGTCAATGCGTAGCGCCTGCGTGTTGACGAACATACCGATCAATGGCTCTACCTCGCGGCGATGGCGGCCCGCGTTAGGTGAACCGATCACCACATCCTCCTGACCGGACAACCGGCTCATCAATGCCGCCCAGCCCGCCATCAGCGTCATATACAGCGTGGCATTCCCGCGCTGGCTCAGCGCCTTCAGCGCCTGTGTGAGCCCAGCGTCCAGCGACACCGCCACGCGGCCGCCACGATAATCCTGCGTCTGCGGCCTGGAACGATCGGTCGGCAGCGTCAGACATTCGGGCGCGCCGCGCAACTGCTCCATCCAGTAATGCTGCTGCGCCTGCATCCGGTCGCCGCACAGATAGTGTTGCTGCCAGGCGGCATAATCGCCGTACTGGATCGGTAGCGCGGGCAGTGGATCGTTCTGGTGCTGATTAAACGCGGCATACAGCGTTCCAATCTCCTTCATCAGCACGCCGATAGACCAACCGTCGGCGATGATGTGTGCCTTGGCAGTCTCAGCCAGTGCTCTTTTTCCGATACCGTGACCAGTTGAGCCAGCGCCAGCGGCCCGGCCGTCAGATCGAACGTCGGCTGGAAGCTCGGTGGATCGCGCGGGTCGTCTAGCCCGACCACGCTGAGCGGAAAACCGCGGTTCTCCGCCTCAATCACCTGAACCGGCGTGCCGTCGCGAACCTCGATATGCGTACGTAACACGTCATGCCGCGCATAAACGCGATCCAGCGCCTGGCGCAGCGCCGCCGTATTCAGCGGCCCTTCAAGCTTCACGCCGCCCGCCAGCACGTAGGCGTCCCCAGATGCCGCGTCCATCTGGCTTAACACCCAGATTCGCCGTTGCGCCAGAGATAGCGGAGCGTCTACGCCTTCTTTCAAAGGCGGGATTTCGCTCAGCGTCTCCTGCGACGCGGCGTCCAGCGACGCGGCCAACCCGCTGATCGACGGAAAGGCGAATAACGTCGCCAGCGGTAGCGCCCGATGCAGCGCTTCCTGCACCCGGGAAACGAGCTGCATCGCCAGCAGAGAGTGCCCGCCCAGCGCGAAGAAGTTGTCGTGACGACTCACCTTTTGCACGCCGAGCAGAGACTGCCAGATCGCCGCCAGCGCCGTCTCCGTTTCCCCTTGCGGCGCTTCGTAGGGCTGCTGTGCATAGGCCGATTCATCCGGCGCAGGGAGTGCCTTGCGGTCTACCTTGCCGTTCGGCGTTAACGGCACATTCTCCAGCGCGACCCAAGCGGCAGGCACCATGTAGTCAGGAAGACGCTCGCTCAACGCCGTCCGCAACCCTTCGCGGGTGGGTGCCGTGTCTGCTTCCGCCACGTAATAAGCGACCAGTCGGGCTTCCTCATGTTCACCGCTCAGCGCCGTCACCACCGCCTCGCGCACGCCCACGCAGGCCAACAGCGCCGTCTCGATCTCGCCCAGTTCGATACGGAAACCGCGGATCTTGACCTGGAAGTCGTCGCGACCCAGATACTCCAGCACGCCGTCGGGCCGTCTGCGCCCCAGATCGCCGGTTTGATACATACGGGCATCGGTATCGCGGCAAAAGGGGTCGGGCAGGAAGCGCTCCGCCGTCAGGTCAGGACGGTTAAAATACCCCAGACTGACGCCATCGCCGCCGATGTAAATCTCGCCCGGCACGCCGGTCGGCACCGGCTGTCCTTCCGCGTCCAGCAGGTAGACCCGCGTATTGGCGATGGGATGACCGATAGGGACCGCCACCTCTTCAGCTCCGATGCGCCACGTCGTCGACCAAACCGTGGTCTCCGTTGGACCGAACATATTCCACAGCGCATCAACGCGCGGGATCAACGCCGCCGCCAGCGTCGGCGAAAAAGCCTCACCGCCTATCAATCCTGTCAAGCCGGGCGCGCCTGCCCAACCGGCGGCCAGCAACAGTTTCCACGTCGCCGGCGTGGCTTGAAACAGCGAGATCGCCTCCGCGTTCAGGTAACGCCCCAGCCGTTCGCCGTCCCGGCGCAGTGCATCGCTCGCCAGATGCAGTTGACCACCCACGATTAACGGCAGGTAAATTTCCAGAACGTGGATATCAAAGGAGACGGTCGTGACCGCCAGCAGTCGGGTATGCGACGCCGCCTGATGCTGATGTCGCTGACTGTGCAAGAAATTCACGACGGCCCGGTGCGGCACCGTCACGCCTTTGGGACGGCCGGTCGAGCCGGAGGTATAAATGAGATAAGCCGGATGCTTCGCCGTCAGCCCACGCGAAACCGGGGCAAGATTGGCCTCGGCGCATCGCGTCCACGGACCGATTGCCTCATCACACTCCAGCAACGTGGCCGAGTCAGGCAGCTCGCCCAGCGCCCCGCGCGTTGTTTGCGAAGCGATCACCACGATAGGCGCGCAGTCATGCAGCAACGCGTTAAGTCGCGCCGACGGCTGGGCCGGGTCCAAAGGTACATAAGCGGCCCCCGCCTTAAGCACCGCCAGCAACGAGGCAACTAACTCAGGGCCGCGCGGCAGCGCCACGGCCACCCGGGTCTCCGGGCCGGCTCCGTGCGCCACGAGCCAGTGCGCCAATTGGTTAGCCATGCGGTTAAGTTCGCCGTAGCTCAGCGTCCGTTCGTCGGAGACCACCGCCAGCGCCTCAGGTTGCGCGGCGGCCTGATATTCGACCAATTCGTGGACGCAGGCCTCGCGGGGGTAGTCCACCCGCATCGCATTAACCTCGTCCAGAACCTGTCGCCGCTCATCAGCAGACAGTAGCGGCAGCGACTGCACCGCGCAGTCAGGCTGTTCCGCCATACCACGTAGGATCCGCAGCCAGTAGCTCAGATAACGCCGCACCGTGTCCGCGTCGAACAGGGCCTTCGCATAGCACAGCGTCCCTTCGCATCCCCCGTCGGTTTCCGTCAACGTCAGATTCAAATCGACCTGCGCCATCGTGGCTTCGCCCTCCAACGGCGAAGCCACAACGCCGGGCAGGGTAAACGGCTGCTGCGGCGTATTTTGCAACGACAGCATCACCTGAAACAGCGGGCTGTGAGACAGGCTGCGGGTCGGCGCGACCGCTTCCACCACCTGCTCCAAAGGGATGTCGGCGTAACGCTGGGCCGCCAGCGCCGTGTCCCGCACCTGCATCAGCAGCGCGGGCGTATCCAACGGATCCGAGAGATCGATTCTCAGCGCCTGCGTGTTGACGAACATGCCGATCAACGATTCGACCTCGCGGCGGTGACGCCCAGCCGTCGGGACGCCGATGACGATGTCGTCCTGAGCGGACAGACGCCTCATCAACGCCGCCCACCCTGACAACAGTGTCATAAACAGCGTACACCCGTGGCGCCGCGCCAGCGCTTTCAGCTCGTTCAGCAACTTCGCGTCCAGCGTCACTGACGCGCAGGCGCCGTCGTAATCCTGTACCCGCGGACGCGGGCGATCGGTCGGCAGCGCCAGACACGTCGGCGCCCCCCGGAGTTGCATCCGCCAGTAGTCGCGCTGCGTTTCCAGCGCCTCGTCACTCAGCTGCGCATGCTGCCACGCCGCATAGTCGGCATATTGAATCGGCAGCGGCGGCAAAGGATCGGGCTGTCCCTGGCTAAACGCCGTATAGAGGGCGTTCAACTCATGCAGAAAAATCCCGAGCGACCACCCGTCGGCAATCAAGTGATGCAGCGCAACGCGCAGCAGGCACTCCCCGTCGCCCAGACATACCAGCTGTCCGCCCAGCAGCAGGCCGGCTTCCGGATCGGGCCGCGGCGTGAAATCCGGTAGTGGTTCCGAGGCATCCGATAACGTCCGGATTTCCAGCGCGAAACCGCTATCGGCGGAAGCGATGAGCTGACGCGGCGTACCCGCCACGTTGATCACCCTCGTTCGTAGAATCTCATGACGGGCGACAATGCGGTCCAACGCCGCCTGTAGCGCCGCCATATTCACCTGGCCACTAAGCCGATAGGCGATGCTCAGGAGATAACGCTCCGGCGCTTGCGACTCCATTTGCGACATAAACCACAGCCCGCGCTGGACGGGCGCCAGCGGCATCCCGCCTTCGACGCGCGTCGCAAGAGGGATCGGTTGTCGACGGCCCGCGGCCTTCGGCTTAAGCCCCTTGGCTTTTGCCAGCGCCAGCAGTTTGGCCTTTTGCTCCCGCGTGAGGGGCTGGACAGAGGATGAGGTTTCTTCCGTGTTCTGCATTATTCTTCTCCTTCCATTGATGCCGCCATATCCAGCAGCTCAGCGATATCAAACTCTTCGATGCTCAGGTCCAGGATCCGCTCGCTGAGCGCGCTCAGACTCGGATGAGCAAAAATTTCCGCCAACGGCACGTCGACGTCCAGCTCAAGCCGTAGTCGAGACACCAGCTGCACTGCCAGCAGCGAGTGCCCGCCCAGTTCGAAAAAGTTGTCGTGACGGCCGATACGCTCGACGCCCAGCAATGACAGCCAGATTGCCGCTACCGCCTGTTCCGTTTCATCTTGCGGCGCTTCGAATGCTGCATGCGCGAACGCATCATCCCCCGGTTCCGGCAACGCGCGGCGGTTCACTTTTCCATTGGGCGACAGAGGGAACTCGGTCAATGCCACCCAGGCCGCGGGCACCATATAGGCCGGCAGTTGCGCCACGAGATGGGCGCGCATCGCCTCGATTTTCGCGCTCCCCTGGTAGTAAGCGACCAGCCGTGTTTCTCCGCCGCACTCACGCGGAACCACCACCGCCGCCACAACGTCCGGACATCCGCTCAGACAGGCTTCCACCTCGCCCGGCTCGATGCGGAATCCCCGGATCTTGACCTGGTCGTCGTCGCGTCCCAGATAGTCGAGGATGCCGTCCTTGCGCCAACGCCCCCGGTCGCCGGTTTTGTACATTCGCGCGTCCGCCTCAGAGGAGAAAGGATCCCGGATAAACCGCTTGGCGGTCAGCGCCGGCTGATTCAGGTAACCTCTCGCCACGCTGACGCCGCCGATATAGATCTCCCCCGCCACGCCGACTGGCACGGGTTCGCCTTTTTGATCGAGGAGATAGAGTCGGCTGTTGGCGATAGGACGCCCGATAGGCGGTTGGGACACCCCGTTCGAAAATGTCGCCGGACAGACGAATTCACTCGCCACATGCGTTTCCGCCGGGCCGTACTGGTTGTGAAGCCGGACATTCTCCGAGTGCTGGAACAACGCCCGCACATCAGGACCGAGGCGCAGCGCCTCGCCGCTGGCGATAATCTCCATCGACGGCGGCACGCGTTCCGAAGCGCGATACATCTGCGCCAGCGCAGGCAAAACTGACGGCGGAATAAAGGCCCGCTCGACGTGCTGCTGCTCGAGTAAGTCCGCCAGCCGCGGCATATCGAGCCGCACATCATCCGGGACAATGATCAACCGCCCCCCGCCGGTCAACGCGCTGAGGATCTCTTGGCTCGCCACATCGAAACCAAAAGAAGCAAACTGCAACGTGACGCCGACGGGGCGCTGATTCTGCCAATGCACCAAATTGACCAGCGGCGCGTGCGGCATCGCCACGCCTTTGGGGCGACCGGTCGAGCCGGAGGTATAGATGGTGTAAGCCAGATGACGCGGGGTCAGTCCGATACATTGCGGATCCGGATTGCTGCGCTCTGACTTGGCCCACAGCGGCTCATCCGCACTCAGGTCGAGGATGGGCGGCAACGCGGAACAAGATGCCAGCGAAGAGCGACCGACGTCGTCACACAGTACCGCCAGCGGCGTGCAGTCGGCGATCATGTGAGCCAAACGCTCGGTAGGATAGAGGGGATCAAGCGGC
This sequence comes from Lonsdalea iberica, assembly GCF_002111585.1. GTDB lineage: Bacteria > Pseudomonadota > Gammaproteobacteria > Enterobacterales > Enterobacteriaceae > Lonsdalea > Lonsdalea iberica. The sequence continues at coordinate 5,516 of NZ_LUTP01000010.1, read as the reverse complement.
ACATAAGCGCCGCCGGCTTTCAGGATCCCCATCAGCGCCACGACCATGTCCGGACCTCGTGTGACGCAGATCGCCACGCGATCGTCCGGACGCACGCCCTCAGCCATCAGCCAGTGCGCCAGTTGGTTGGCCCGCTCGTTCAGCTCGCCGTAACTCAGCCGCCGTTCGCCGCTGACCAGCGCCGTTGCTGTCGGCTGCCGATGCGCCTGTATCTCAAACAGTTCATGCAGACAACGGTCTGCCGGACAGGCGGACTCCGTGGCGTTGAACGCCGTGAGCACCCGCTGCCGCTCAGCGGCGGAGACCAGCGGCAACGTGGCTACCGGCTGCGCGGCGGAGGCGACCATCCCTCGCAACAAACGCTGCCAGTAGTCCAGATAACGCTGGGCGGTATCCTCATCAAACAGCGCGGTCGCGTAATACAGCGTGCCTTCCAGCCGCCCGTTCGTCTCACGTAATTCCAGATTCAAATCGAACTGGCAGGTCGCCGTCTCGTTAGGCAACGGCGACACATGAAGCTCAGGTAACTCAATCGCCATTTCAGGTAGATTGTGCAGCGCCATCATCACCTGGAAGATGGGACTGTGGGACAGCGTGCGCACCGGCGCGACGGCTTCAACCACCTGTTCGAACGGAATATCGGCGTGGCTCTGCGCCGCCAGTGTGGTACGCCTGACCTGCGCCAGCAGCGCCGCAGTGTCCATCTCTGGCGTCACGGCAACCCGCAGCGCGAGCGTGTTGACGAACATCCCGATCAGCGGTTCGATTTCCTGTCGATCGCGCCCGGCGATAGGTGACCCGATCACGATGTCATCCTGCCCGGAAAGGCGGCTCATCAACGCAGACCAACCGGCTAACAGCGTCATATACAGCGTACAGCCGTGTTGCTGACCTAACGTCTTCAACGCCTGCGTCAGGTCGGCGTCCAGCGTCAGGGTTTTATACGCCCCGGCAAAGCGCTGCAACGGCGGACGGGGTCGGTCCGTCGGTAACGTCAGAGTGTCAGGCGCGCCGCGCAGCTGTTCGACCCAGTAGCGTTGCTGCTCCTGCATTCGCTCGCCCTGCAAATGTTGTCGCTGCCAAGCGGCATAGTCGCCGTATTGGATAGGCAGCGGCGGCAGCGGGTCGGGCTGTCCCTGACTCAATGCGCTATAGAGGGTACCTAGCTCGCGCATCAGAATGCCGACCGACCAGCCGTCAGCGATAATGTGGTGCAGCGCCAACCTCAGCCAGTGTTCCTGCGGGGAAATACGGAGCAGTTGCCCCTGCGCCAGCGGACCGGCAGTGAGGGACATGGACGGCGTGAACGGTTCCGGGCGATCTTGGCTGCCGCTCATATCCAGCCGGTACAGGGGGAAACCGCTCTCCGCGGGAGCAATCGCCTGCACGTCAACGCCGTCCCGGCGCTCGATGTGCGTGCGCAGTGCCGCGTGGCGCATGACGATACGATCCAGAGCCTGTTGCAACGCGGCGAGATTCAGATGTCCCTGGAGCCGGATCCCGCCGGTGATCATATAGGCCGCGCTTGCCGCCGGATCCATTTGCACCAATAGCCAGAGGCGTTGCTGCGCCAGCGACAGCGGCGGCTCAGCCGCCGCCAGGGGAGAAATCGCCGGTAAAGGCGGTACCGCCTTCTCGCCCAACGCTTGCGCCATCTCACACAATGTGGGGTGCATGAACAGCGTTTTCAGGTCCAGCTCCCGCTGCATTTCGCTGCGAATACGCGAGATCAACTGCACCGCCAGCAGCGAGTGCCCGCCCAACAGGAAGAAGTTATCCCGGCGCCCCACCTTCTCCACGCGCAGCAACGTTTGCCAGATGGCGGCTAACGTCGGCTCCACCCGACCCTGCGGCGCTTCATAGCGCTGTCTTATAAATGCGGAGTCATCCGGCTCAGGTAGCGCACGCCGGTCAACCTTGCCATTGGCCGTCAGAGGCAGGCTTTCCAGCGGCACCCAGGCCATCGGCACCATGTATTCAGGCAATCGCGCCAGTAGCTGTTCTCGCAGCGCATCAATAGAAGGTGCATTCGTACCTTTCTCCGCCAGATAGTAGGCGATCAGACGTTTTTCCTGAGCGGCGCCCCCCTGCGCAACCACCACGGCCTGCTGGATCCCCTCGCAGTGCAACAAGGCATCTTCGATTTCGCCGAGCTCGATGCGAAAGCCGCGGATCTTCACCTGGAAGTCGCAGCGTCCCAGAAACTCGATCGTGCCGTTGGCGCGCCAGCGCCCCCAATCGCCGGTACGGTACAGTCGCGCATGCGGCTCAGAGGAGAACGGGTCGGGAATAAAGCGCTCGGTAGTGAGATCCTGACGGTTGAGATACCCGCGCGCCACCTGCGCGCCGCCGATATACAGTTCTCCGCACACCCCTACCGGAACAGGCTGCATTCGCGCATCCAGAATATAGGTTTGGGTGTTGGCGATGGGACGGCCGATGTGCAGCAGCGCTTCATCGGCGCTGATGTCTCCGGAAGTCGCCACCACGGTGTTTTCGGTCGGGCCGTAGTTGTTCATCAGGGTGAAGCGCGCCCCGGCAAACGGTCGGCGATTCAGCCGATCGCCGCCGACCAGCAGCGTGCGCAGCGTGGCCGGTGCGGCCTCGCGGACAAACGCCAGTTCAGCGATGGGCGTCGGCAGAAAACTCACGTCAAGCGGCTGCGCGCACCACCACGCCAGCAGTTGATCCGGATCGCGGGCGATCGCGGGCGAGGGCAGCAGTAACCGCGCGCCCACCGATAGCGCGGGCCAGATCTCCCAGACGGCCGCGTCGAAGCCCAGACCCGCCACGCTGGAAACGCAGTCCCGTGAGCGCAGGGCGAAGGCCTCGCAGTGCCAATGCACCAAATTGATGATATTGCGATGCTCGACCATGACGCCTTTCGGGCGACCCGTCGAACCCGAGGTGTAAATGAGGTACGCCAGATGAAACGACGTCAGCCCTGCCGCCGCAAGCGGAATGTTGTCCTGCGGGTAGCGCGTCCACGGACGGGCGCCGCCGTCAATGACCAGCGTATGAGGATGGCGCGACGGTTCCCCCAGTCGACTACGCAGCGCACGTTCTGTGATGATGGCCTGCGGCCCACAGTCTTCCAGCAGATAGGCCAGACGTTCAGCGGGCGTCGCCGGATCAATCGGCACATAGGCTCCGCCAGCCTTCAGCGTCGCCAGCATCGCGACGATCAGATCGCAGCTGCGCTCCAGCACTATCGCCACTCGGCCATCCGGCCGGACGCCCTGTGCCATCAGCCAGTGGGCCAGTTGGTTAGCGCGCCGGTTCAGCTCACCGTAGCTCAGGCGTTCTCCGTCGCACTCCACCGCCGCCGCGTCCGGCTGTCGCTCCGCCTGCTCTTCGAACAGCGTATGCAGGGCATTTTCGGCCGGATAGTCGGCACGCGTGGCGTTGAAGCCGAACAATAGCTGGCGGCGTTCGTCGTCGGGTAACAGCGGCAGCGTCTGCACCGGCTGATGCGGATCCGCCGTCATCCCCCGCAACATTGCATGCCAGTAGTCCAAATAGCGCCGGACCGTCGCGGCGTCAAACAGTGAGGTGGCGTAGTAGAGCCGTCCGGTGATCCGACCGTCGGCCTCACGGAGATCCAGACTCAGATCGAATTGGGCCGTCTCCACGGGATCAGCAATCAGGGAGGCTTTCAGTCCAGGAAGCGTAAACGCCACCTCCTGCGTATTCTGCAACGCCAGCATGACCTGAAATACCGGGCTGTGAGACAGACTACGAGCAGGCGCCAGCATCTCCACCACCTGCTCGAAGGGAAGATCCGGATGTTCCTGCGCCGCCAGCGTCATCGCCTTCACCTGCGCAAGCAGCGCGATGGTATCCGGCTGTTCCGACAAATTGACGCGCAGCGCCAGCGTATTGACAAACATGCCGATCAGCGGCTCAAGCTCCTGACGGCCGCGGCCAGCGACCGGGCTGCCGATCACGACATCCTCCTGACCGGACAAACGGCTCATCAGCGCCGACCAGCCCGCCAGCAGTATCATGAACAGCGTCGCGCCATGACGCTGACTCAGCGACTTCAGATCCTGCGTCAACGACGGATCCAGCTCAATGTCCAGGCTGGCGCCGCGATAATCCTGCATCGGCTGACGCGGTCGGTCGCTGGGCAGCGTCAGGCAATCCGGGATCCCGCTCAGCTGTTTTTCCCAATACGCCTGCTGGGCGCGCAGCACCTCTCCCTGCATGTGTTGCTGCTGCCAGGCCGCGTAGTCACCGAATTGGATCGCCAGCGGTGGTAACGGATCGCCGCGGCCCTGACTGAACGCGATGTACAGGCTTTGCAGTTCCTGAAGAAAAATGCCGACCGACCAACCGTCGGCGACCAAATGATGAAACGACAAACGCAGGTGGTGTTCCTGCGCGCCGACCGCGATGAGCTCGCCGTGCGCCAAGGCGTCCGAGGCGGACTCAGATGCCGTATCAGGCGTCGCTATCGGCGCGTCCGAGGTTGTACGTCGAAGCGGGAATCCACTGCCGTCAGAAGCGATAACCTGCACCGGCGCGCCGTCACGTTCAGCAATACAAGTGCGCAGCGCGGCGTGACGATCCACGATACGATCGAGCGCCTGCGCTAGCGCCGTGACGTTAAGCTCGCCCTCGATCCGGATCGTAAATGCAATGAGGTATGCCGCCCGCGCGGTGTCATCCATGCGCGACAGAAACCACAGTCGTTGCTGAGCCAAAGACAGCGGAGGATGAACGCCCTCCGCCAACGGCACGATGTCGGGCAGATGCCCGTCGGTCGGCGCGATGTCCAACGTGGCCGCCAGTTCATGCAGCACCGGACAGTCAAACAATGTCGCGACCGACAGCTCCCGCTGGAGTTCGCTACGCACGCGGGAAATCAGCTGCACCGCCAGCAGCGAGTGACCGCCCAGCGCAAAGAAGCTGTCGTGGCGCCCGACTCGCTCCACGCCCAATATCGAGCGCCAGATCGACGCCAGCGTCGTTTCCGTATCGCCGCGCGGCGCCTCATAAATCTGATGCTCGAACGCCTCAAGATCCGGGGACGGCAGCAATGGGCGATCCACCTTACCGTTCGCCGTCAGCGGCACGGCGTCCAACGCCACGTAGGCCGCCGGGACCATAAATGCCGGTAAGCGTTTACCGAGCTGAGCCTTGAGCGCTTCCGTCGTCGGAGCCTGTCCCCGCTCATCCGCAACATAGTAAGCGATCAGCCGTTTATCCTGCGTCTCCGTGCCTGTCGCCGTGACCACCGCTTGTTTTACGCCCTCACAGGCCTGGAGCGCAGACTCGATCTCCCCAAGCTCGATGCGGAACCCGCGGATCTTCACCTGAAAATCATTGCGGCCGAGATACGTCACCGAGCCGTCTTCCCGCCAGCGGCCCAGATCGCCGGTGCGATACATTCGCGCCCCCACTTCACCGCTGAACGGGTCGAGCGGGAATCGCGCTTCCGTCAGCCCAGGCTGATTCAGATAGCCCCGCGCAACCCCGGCGCCGCCGACATACAGCTCGCCCGTCACGCCCAG